>NZ_JBHVIN010000007.1:106712-395339 GCF_042799575.1 Streptomyces sp. NPDC057682
CCGAAGGACACCACCGCCCCGGAGACCTCGGCAACCGTCACCGGAACCAAGAACGACGCCGGCGAATACATCGACACCGCCACCGTCACCCTCACCGCGACAGACACCGAATCAGGCGTCGCAGGCATCGAATACACCCTCGGCGACGCCGCCTACCAGGCGTACACCACCCCCGTCACCGTCAAGACGACCGGCGCCCACACCCTCACCTACCGCGCCACCGACAAAGCCGGAAACACCTCCACCACCAAAACGGTGACCTTCACCGTCGCCGCTCCGGAGCCGCCGGAGGACAGCACGGCTCCGGAGACCTCGGCGACCGTGACCGGGGTCAGGAACGGGGCCGGGGAGTACGTGGACACGGCCACCGTCACGATCACCGCGTCGGATGCCGAGTCGGGGGTCGCGGGGATCGAGTACGCGCTGGACGGCGCCGCGTACCAGCCGTACACGGCACCGGTCTCGGTGAGCGCCACCGGTCGGCACGAAATGTTCTACCGGGCGGCCGACAAGGCCGGGAACACCTCGGTCGCGCAGTCGGTGACGTTCACCGTCGCCGCCGCTCCGCCGGAGGACGGGACGGCGCCGGAGGTCTCGGCGTCGGTGTCCGGGACGAAGAACGACGCCGGGGAGTACGTGGGCGGCGCGACCGTCACCGTGACGGCCACGGACGCGGAGTCGGGCGTGGCCGGGATCGAGTACTCACTGGACGGCGGACCGTACCTCGCGTACGGCGGACCGGTGGCGATCTCGCGGTCCGGGAGCCACACGGTGCTCTACCGGGCCACCGACAAGGCGGGCAACACGTCCGCCGCGCAGTCGCTGTCGCTCACCGTGGTGGACGGCAACCCGCCGGCGAACTGCCCGGAGACGGACGACCGGGCCACCGTGTTCACCGGTCTCGTCAACACCGGGGTCCCGAACCTCGTCACGGCCGACGGCTGCACGATCAACCAGCTGATCGAGGACCACCGGGCCTGGAAGAACCACGGCGCCTTCGTCAACCACGTCGGCGACGTCGTCAACGCGCTGCGGAAGGAAGGCGTCATCGACCAGCGCGAGTCCGCGGCCATCAAGAAGGCCGCCGCACGGTCCGACGTCGGTGCGCCGGGTCACGGATCCGACGCCCGCTGAGTCGCGCTCCTCGCACCGGGCCCGGCGGGGCGGAGAGTCCGACGACTCCCCCCGCCGGGCCCGGGGCGTGTGCGAACCGGGCGCCGCCGCGGCGGACACGGGGCGGCGCGTGCGGAGCGTGGCGTTTGTCCCGGTCCGGAGAAAAGTCCCGCCCACTCGGCGCATAAGTTTCTTTTACCCAGCGGAGACACAGTGCTACGGTCCGACGGAAGCCGAGCCCGAACGCCGGGCGTGGCGGGCGGCTTTCACCTCGACGGGGGCGGTGTGAGGAGTTCCACGGTCCGACCGGCCAATCTGCATCAGGCCAGGCTGCTGCGCCTGTTGCGCGACCACGGACCGCAGTCGCGGGTCGCGCTGGGCGATCTGGTGGAGTTGTCGCGCTCGAAGCTCGCGTTCGAGATCGAGCGGCTGATGGAGGCCGGACTGATCGTCCCCGACGGTCTGGCCGCCTCGCGCGGGGGCCGTCGTTCGTACAACGTGCGGGTGGCCCCGTCGATGCGTTTCCTCGGTGTGGACATCGGGGCGACCTCGGTCGATGTCGCGGTGACCAACGCGGAGTTGGAGATCCTGGGCCATCTCGCCGCCCCGCTCCATGTGCGCGACGGGCCGGTCGCGGTCTTCGCGCAGGTGCGCGAGCTGGTCGCCGAGCTGCGGCGGACCACGTCGGTGGAGCACTTCGACGGTGCCGGGATCGGTGTTCCGGGGCCGGTCCGGTTCCCGGAGGGCGTTCCCGTGGCGCCGCCGATCATGCCGGGGTGGAACGGTTATCCGGTCCGCGAGGAGATGAGCCGCGAACTGGGCTGCCCGGTCCTCGTCGACAACGACGTGAACCTGATGACGCTGGGCGAGCAGCAGGCGGGCGTGGCCCGTTCGGTGCGGGACTTCCTCTGTGTGAAGCTCGGGACGGGCATCGGCTGCGGCATCGTCGTGGACGGCGAGGTGCGCCGGGGTGTGACGGGCAGCGCCGGGGACATCGGCCATATCCAGGTGGTGGCGGACGGGCCGCGGTGCCTGTGCGGCAACACGGGGTGTCTGGAGGCGTGTTTCAGCGGGCTCGCGCTGGTGCGGGACGCGACGGAGCTGGCCCGCTCGGGCCGTTCGGAGCCGCTGGCCGCCCGGCTCGCGGCGGCGGGGACGCTGAGCGCCGAGGACGTGTCGGCGGCCGCGGCGGCCGGGGACACCGAGGCGCTGGACCTGATCCGCGAGGGCGGCACCCGCACGGGCCATGTGATCGCGGGGCTCGTCAGCTTCTTCAACCCCGGTCTGGTGGTCATCGGCGGTGGGCTCACCGGACTCGGACATCATCTGCTGGCCAGCGTCCGCACCCAGATCTACCGCCAGTCGCTGCCGCTGGCCACCGGGAACCTCCCGATCGTGCTGGGCGAACTCGGCCAGGTCGCCGGGGTCGTGGGCGCCACGCGCCTGATCAGCAACCACGTCTTCTCACCGGCCTGACCGGCCGGCCGCCCCGGGGCGTTCAGGCCGTGGCCTCGCGCAGCGCCCGCCGGCACAGCGCGTCGGCGCGGCGGGTGGTCTCCGGCTGGCGGAAGTCCCGGGCCAGCAGCAGGGTGTGGGCACAGGCGTTGTCCAGGCCGGTGCGGTGTCCGACCGAAACGTACACCGGTTTGGTGCCGTCCTGGGTGCGCAGTGCCCGGCCGACCTCCTCGCCGCCGTCGAGCAGCGGTGACCGGTCCCCGCGCCGGGGCCCCGGCTGCTCGTACGTGAAGGTGAACGGGTTCTTCGCGACGCCGATGACCGGCAGTCCGGTCAGCACGCCCAGATGGCTGGCGAGGCCGAAACGGCGCGGGTGCGCCAGGCCGTAGCCGTCGCAGACGACGAGCCCGGGATCGGCCGGCAGGGATTCCAGGGCGGCCAGCACGGTGGGGATCTCACGGAAGGCGAGGAGTCCGGGCACGTACGGGAAGGTCACCCGGCCGACGGCGGTCGCCTCGGCCACCACCTCCAGGGTCGCGGCGTCCAGGACAACGGCCGCGGCGGCGACCACGTCCCGCTCGTCGTCGTAGGCGACGTCGACCCCCGTCACCCGGCCGGTGCCCGGCTCGGGCCCCGGCTCGTCGAGCACGACACGGGTACGCAGATCGTCCTGGACGGCACGGGCCTCGGCCTCGTCCGCGGGCATCCGGAAAGCAGTCATGGTGACGACCACACTAAGGGCTGTCCGGAGCGCTCCGGTTGGGCGGGCGGAACGCTCCCGTACCGTGGTGATCATGTTCGTACTGGAGTTGTCCTACACCGCCCCGCTCGACCGTGTCGACGCGGTCATGGCGGAGCATGTCGCCTGGCTCGACGCGCAGTACGCGGCCGGGGTGTTCGTGGCGTCGGGGCGGAAGAACCCGCGTGACGGCGGGGTGATCCTCGCCGTGGGGGACGACCGGGAGACGATCGTCCGGCTCACGGAGACGGACCCGTTCGCCGTGCACGGCGTCTGCGCGTACCGGGTCACGGAGTTCATCGCGACGAAGACCTCGGACGCGCTGGCACCGTACCGTCAGCGGGCCTGACCGCTTCTCGTCCGACGAACGCCCGTGCGGCGATCGACGGTCGCGAGCGCCGCCCCGCACATGCCCGGAGACATCGGTCGTCGCGTCTTCCCCTTGGCCCTCATGGCGCTGGAAGCTGGGGCCTGTTGACCCACGAGCCGTGCCCCGTTCAGGGTGCGGGGCGCGGATCGGGGCACCCGAGCAGTCAGCGGCGTGCGGTGCGCGGTGACGCAGCTCACGCCGCGCCCCGGTGCACGGAACCGCGTGTTCGGTCGTCTGTATCAGTGCCGGGAACCGTCCGTCCGGTCGCCAGAGGGAGCAGGTCGTGTCCACCGTTATCGAGCAGTCCGTACAGGCCCGCATGGTCGCATCCGCTCCGCGGATGGAGACGCTTCCCGCCGTGCTGAGCTACGACCCGGCGGATCCGTTCGCCGTGCGCATGGCGTTCCCCGCGCCGGCGACGCTGGAGGGCACGGCGGTGCTCTGGGAATTCTCCCGGGAGCTGCTGGCGGCGGGAATGGACACCCCGGCCGGGCTGGGCGACGTGCGGGTGCGACCCTTCGGCTACGACCGCACGGTGCTGGAGTTCCACGCGGCGGAGGGCATCGCGATGGTGCACGTAAGGACGGACGAGGTGCGCCGGTTCCTGCGGCGCGCGCAGGAACTGGTCCCGGCCGGGGACGAGCACCGCTTCCTCGAACTGGACCGGGATCTGGCGCGGCTGCTGGACGGACCGCGCTGAGCGGTGCGCGCGGAGGCCGGCCGCTCAAATCGGTTGCCCCGCCCCCGGCGCGTCCGTACCGTCGTACGCGTCCCTGTCGTCGCCGATCGGAGCAGGACGTTGTTCGTCTGAGGTCCCGAGACACCGTGTCGCACGCCGTGCCATGTCCTCATGTCCGCGTGCCCGAGTGTGACCTCAGCTCTTCGAGCCGTCCTCCGCGACCTGGGTTTCTCCCTCCACCGTAGGAACATCCCTTCCGTGGAAGGCCCGTGGCCGGTGTCTCGTCCCGTTGCCCACGCCCCTTCCACGCAACCGGGAGATTCCTCGTGTCAACCCCTCTCACCCATATCAGCTGTACCTCCCTCTCCTTCTCCTGGCCGGACGGCACCCAGGTGTTCGACGGCCTCGACCTCACCGTGGGCCCCGGCCGCACCGGACTGATCGGGCTCAACGGCTCGGGCAAGTCCACGCTGCTGCGGCTGGTCACCGGGGAACTCGCGCCGCTGGACGGCCGCGTCACCACGGCCGGCGAAATCGGCTATCTGCCGCAGAATCTGGTCCTGGACACCGCGCTGCGCGTCGACGCGGCCCTCGGCATCGCGGGTACGCGGGCGGCGCTGCACGCCATCGAGGCCGGTGACACCGGCGAGGAGGCGTTCGCCGCCGTCGGCGACGACTGGGACGTGGAGGAGCGGGCGCGGGCCATGCTCGACCAGGTCGGCCTCGGTCGTCTCGGGCTGGACCGCACGGTCGGCGAGATGTCCGGCGGCGAGTGCGTGCTGCTGCGGCTGGCGGCGCTGCTGCTGGCCCGGCCGGACGTCCTGCTGCTGGACGAGCCGACGAACAATCTGGATCTGTACGCCCGCGCCCGGCTGCACGCGGCCGTCGACGCCTGGCACGGGGTGCTCCTCGTCGTCAGCCACGACCGCGAACTGCTGGAGCGGGTCGACCAGATCGCCGATCTGCGGGACTCCTCCGTCACCTGGTACGGCGGGAACCTCTCCGCGTACGAGGAGGCGGTGGCTGTGGAGCAGGAGGCGGCCGAGCGCATGGTGCGGGTCGCCGAGGCCGATGTCCACCGCCAGCGGCGCGAACTCGCCGAGGCCGGCGTCAAACTGGCCCGGCGCAAGCGCTACGGGCAGAAGATGCAGGAGAACAAACGCGAACCGAAGATCGTCATGGGCGCCCGCAGGCGCTCCGCCCAGGAGTCCGCGGGCAAGCACCGCATCCTGCACGCCGAACGGCTGGCCGAGGCCAGGGAGCGCCTGGACCAGGCCGTCGAAGCGGTGCGGGAGGACGAGGAGATCAGGGTGGAGCTGCCGCACACCAAGGTCCCCCCGGGCCGCGAGGTGCTGAGGACGACGGAGCTGGAACTGCTGTACGGGGCGCGGGTCCCGGGCTGGTTCGAGGTCCGCGGCCCCGAGCGGATCGCCCTCGTGGGGCGCAACGGCGCGGGCAAGACGACGCTGCTGCGGACCCTGGCCGGTGAGCTGGCGCCGGTGTCCGGATCGACGTGTGTGCAGGTGCCGGCGCGGTTTCTGCCGCAGCGGCTCGATGTGCTGGACGACAGGCTGAGCGTGGTGGAGAACGTGGCGAGGTTCGCCCCGGAGGCCACGAACAACCGGATCAGGGCGCGACTGGCCCATTTCCTGTTCAAAGGGACGCGCGCGGACAAGGCCGCCGGGACGCTGTCGGGCGGCGAGCGGTTCCGTGCCGCTCTGGCCGCACTGCTGCTGGCGGAGCCGGCGCCTCAGCTGCTGATGCTGGACGAGCCGACGAACAATCTGGACATGGCGAGCGTGCGCCGGCTGACGGCGGCACTCGACGCGTTCGAGGGGGCTCTGATCGTGGCGAGCCACGATGTGCCCTTCCTCGAATCGCTGGGGATCACGCGCTGGCTGCTGCTCGACGACGGACTGCGGACCACGTCGGCCGAGGAGGTGCGCTCGGGGATGTGAGGGGCGGTACGGGGACGGGGGCTCAGGACCCGGACGCGGTCGCGGTCACCGGTGGAGTAAGGCCCAGGCCTTGGTGCCGCCGGAGGCCGTCAGCGCGGGAGTCAGCCCCCAGTCCCCTCCGTGCGCGTCCACCGCGGCGGCCAGCAGCCACATGCTGGCGCTGCGGTGTTCGCGGCACTCCTCCGACCGCTCCGGCGACTCGTGGGCCGGATGCTGGTCGTAGAGGATGATCCGCAGCGCGTCGAACTGCCAGTGGACGCGCAGCAGCATCTCGCGGTCGGGGGTGAACCGGTAGGCGGCCGCGACCAGTTCGGAGGCGGCGAGCACCGCAGTCTCGCGCAGTTCGTCCAGGCCGTGCCGGGTGAGCAGTTCGCTCACGGAGCGGCGGGCGAGACCGGCGCAGAAGGCGCCGCCGGGCAGAGCGAAGGAATAACTCAGGTTGTCCGCCTCCGGCGGGGTGGGGCCCGCCGGCGCGGGGGCCGGAAGGCAACGCAATGCGCCTTTCATCAAGGGGGACTCGTCTTTCTCATACGTGTGGTGACGATCACACAGAGGCGCGGTCGCCCCGTGTGAGACTGGCACTACCGACCGTAGCGTACGACCGGAGCACAGTGCTACTACTTGTGTGGTTCCGGCATTTCGCCACTCCCGCCCCGGAAGGAATCACACCGTGCCACCCCGAAGTACACCTACCGCACGACAACAACGACTCGGGTACGAACTACGCAAGTTGCGCGAGCAGTCGGGGATGACGGCACAGCAGGCAGCGGCGCTGCTAGGCGTGGACCGCACCCGCATCCCCAACATCGAGTCGGGCCGCTTCGGCATCAGCGCCGAACGGGTCCGCACCCTGGCCTTCAACTACGGCTGCCCGGACGCCGGGCTCGTCGACCTGCTCGCCGAGATGGCGACGGAACGGGCCAGGGGCTGGTGGGAGGAGCACCGCGGACTGCTGCTGCCGAGCCTGCTGGACATCGCCGAACTCGAATACCACGCCGTGGAGTTGACGACCGCCACCACGACGCACATCCCCGGCCTGCTGCAGACCGAGGAGCATGCGCGCGCGGTCTTCGACACCGCCGTCCCCCCGCTGCCCCGACCCGATCTGATGGCCCGGCTCTCGCTGCGGCTGCGCCGCCAGGAGGTGCTGGAACGGGACCGCCCGCCGCTGTACGAGACGCTGATCCACGAGGCCGCGCTGCGCATGCAGTTCGGCGGGCCGAAGGTGAGCGGGGCCCAGCTGGAGCACATCCTCCAGCAGTCCGAGCGCGACCGGATCACGGTCCGGGCGATCCCGTTCGCGGCGGGGGGTTTCCCCGGGGCCGGTCAGTCGTTCACCTATGTCGGCGCGGCCGTCCCGCAGCTCGATACCGTGCAGCTCGATTCGTCGCACGGCTCGATCCTGCTGGACGCGGACATGCAACTCAGGCGCTACCGCGGCCTGTTGGAACGGATGCGGGCACTCGCGCTGCCCGTGGAGGAGTCGCGCGACTTCATCCGGCGCATAGCGCAGGACCTATGAGGAGAGAGAGCATGAACGACATCTGCTGGGACGAGGCCTTCTGCAGCGAGGGAGCGAACTGCTTCCGGTTCGGCCTCGACGACCACGGCCGGGCCTACATCGGCTCGACCACCGACACCGCCGCCTACGTCAGCGACTCGGTGGAGGCCCTGCGGGCACTGATCTCCGCCGTGAAGTCCGGAGCGGCGGACCATCTGCTCTGATCCGGCCCGCCCGACCGCGCCCCCCGTGCGCCCGCGCTCCGAGTACGCCGACTGTTCGGAGCTTCCCGCCACTGGGGGCCGGCCCGGCCTCCGCACACTCCCCGTACACAGCTGACCTGGGACGATGACACCGCGTGAGGAGCGGTCGCCGGGATGGGCTTGGCCAGAGCCTTACCCCGGCTTTAACCTACGGTTTCGTAACCTACGAAGCCGTAGGTAATTCTCCCGTCCCCAGGAGCTCCCCGTGACGATCACCTCTGCCCACCTCGGCAGTTCACCGGCGTGGACCGACGCCCAACTGCTGTACGCGCTGGAAGAAGTGGTGGAGAAGGAGCTCAACCGCCATCTCAAGGTCGCCAAGGACTGGATGCCGCACGAGTACGTCCCGTTCTCCGACGGACGCAACTTCCCCGGCGTATTCGAGGACGGCGAGGCCTGGCGGACGGACCAGTCCAAGGTCACGGACATCGGCCGGATCGCCCTGGTGGTGAACCTGCTCACCGAGGACAACCTCCCCAGCTACCACCACGAGATCGCCTCGCTCTTCGGCCGCGACGGCGCCTGGGGCACCTGGGTGCACCGCTGGACGGCCGAGGAGGGCCGCCACGGCATCGTGATGCGGGACTATCTGCTCACCTCCCGCGCCGTGGACCCGGACAAGCTGGAGCAGTTCCGCATGGCGCACATGGCGGAGGGCTTCGAGTCCGACAACCGCCACTCGATGCTGCACTCCGTGGCGTACGTGGCGTTCCAGGAGCTGGCCACCCGGGTCTCGCACCGCAACACCGGCCACCAGTCGGGCGACCCGGTCTGCGACCGGATGCTGGCCCGTATCGCCACCGACGAGAACCTGCACATGGTGTTCTACCGCAACCTCCTGGGCGCGGCCTTCGAGCTCGCCCCGGACCTGACGATGCAGTCCGTGCGCGATGTCGTGGTGAACTTCCGGATGCCCGGACACGGCATGCCCGGCTTCGAGCGGGCCGCCGCGCAGATGGCCATCGGCGAGATCTACAACCTGCGGATCCACCACGACGACGTGATCCAGCCGGTGCTGCGCTATCTGAAGGTGCTCGACATCGACGGCCTCGGCCCGGACGGCCTGCGGGCCCAGGAGGAGCTGGGGCTGTACATGAACGGGCTGGACGGCGAGGCGTCCAAGTTCGACGAGAAGCTGGCCGCCCGCAAGGCCCGGATGGCGGCCCGCGCCCAGGGCTGACCCCGGACACCCCCGAGGGGCCCGTGCCCGGCCGGGCACGGGCCCCTCGGCTCATTCCTCCGCGGTGACCTCCGCGTACGCGGCGTCGCGCACCTCGGCCTCCCGGTGGCGCCGCAGCAGCCGCAGCTGGGTGCGCCAGGGACCGGTCCAGCCGGTGTGCCGGCCGCCCGCCGCGACCAGGCTCACCGCCAGCAGCCCGTGGGCGAGCCGCCCGTCCTCGGCGAGCCGCCCCGCCACCTGGAGCAGACCGGCCGCGCCGTCCTCGCCCCCGGGCACCCGGGCACGCGCGCCGAAACGCGCGGCGGTGCGCGCCGCGAGGGCGGCCCGGCCCGTGTGCAGCCCGGCCAGCCGGTCCAGTGCGGTGTACAGCTCCTCGGGTCCGCTCTGCGGATCCACGGCCTCCACCAGCAGGGCGGCGGCCTGCGGTACGTGGTCGCGGTGGCGGGCGAGCAGTTCGCCGGCGGCGGTCAGAACGGTGCGGTCCGGGGCGCCGAGGGGGGTCCGCGCGCCCAGGACGAGGCGGTTGACCAGGTGGACGGCGCGCTGCCGGGCGGGCCGGTCGCGGTCGCTGTCCGCGTCCTCCACGGCCACCGCGTCCGAGAGCGTCGCGAGGGCCCCCAGAAGGGCCTGCGCGGCCTCCCCGGAGTCTGCGGACGCGGCCCTGGCGAGCGCGCCGGCCGCCGCCTGCCAGGAGCGGCGCCCCAGATCCGTGACGGCGTCCGCCAGGACCGCGCCGAGCGCCGGTTCCCACGGGATCCAGTGGGCGGCGACCCCGTGGGCGGACGCGGCGAGCTCCTCGTCGTCCGTCGCGCACACCTCGCGGACCAGGCGCGCGTATCCGGCGCGGTGCGCCGCGGGGAGGCAGAACGGCCACACGTCCAGCACGGCGGCGCGCAGCACGGCGGGGCCGGACGCGGCCTCGGCGAGCATCCGCCACATCCGTGCGTCGCCCAGCAGGTCCACGGCGGCCGCCACACACGCGGCCCGCACGTCCTCGTGCTGTCCGGGCGCCCCGTACGCCTCGGCGACCAGATCGGCGGCGGTCTCCAGGGGCAGCCGGACCACGGCAAGGCGGACGGCCTCCTTCCGCGCGGTCACCTTTCCGGTGCCGGGGGCCAGCCGGGCCCGCAGCAGCGGTGCCAGCACGGAGGGCCGGACGTTCCGGGAGGCCCGTCCGGCGGCGAAGACGGCGACCCGGGCGCGGTCGTCCCCGCTCAGCGCCAGCAGTTCCGGAAGTACGTCGGTGGCCCGGTCGGTGCGGCCGAGGGCCGTCAGCGCGGCCTCGGCCAGCACGACGTCGTCCGACGCGGCCCACTCCCGTACGGCGTCGGTGCCGAGCGCGGGTATGGAGGCCAGGGCTCCGATCGCGGCGGCGCGGCCGTACAGCGGCAGCTTCTCGTCGCGGGCGGCGCGGCGCAGCGCGCGGGCGGCGGCGCGGTGCTGGCGCGGCACCCAGCGGCGCGCCTCGGGTCCCGGGCGGACGGTCCAGGCAGCGCCGGGGGCGAGGAAGCGGCCGTGCGGCGGCGGGGTGGCGAGCAGCGGATCGAGCAGGTCGGTGCGGACGCGGGTGAGGACGCGCAGCACCTCGGGCACGGTGCCGGCCGAGGCGTCGAGCGCGAGCAGCCGCTCCACCCGCTCGGACCGGGTCGCGGCCGGCTCCAGCCAGAGGGCGACGGCGGTCCGGGCGGTTGCGGCGGTGCCGAAGCGGACCGCCTGCCACAGCAGGTCCTGGAGTTCGGGCAGCCCGGCGGCGCGCCGGCCGAGCGCCCGGGTCAGGGCGAACACGAGCCCGTAGTCGCTCTTCTCCGCGCCCGCCTCCAGCCAGGGCCGCAGCGCGTCGAACACCGCGTGCTCCTGGCCCCGGCGCAGGGTGCGGTCGAGCCGTCCGAGGTCGGCGCCCCCGGTGTTCCCGGAGATGCGCACCAGGGTGCGCAGGGCCCAGCTGACGAGGGCGGGCCGGCCGGTGACGGTGTGCTCGCGCAGCAGCCGCACGGCGAGGGCGGTGAGCGCCTGCCGGGTCGTGTACGAGGAGTCGCGGGCCTCGACGGCGTCGGTGGCGATCCGGTCCAGGGCGGGTGCCGCGGCCTCCGTGAAGAGGGGCGCGGGTACCGTGCTCAGCGCGGTGAGCGCGGCCGAGCGGACCGGGTCCTGTTCGTTGCGCAGCCGGGCCATGTCGTCGAGGAGGACGGCGACGGGGCCGGGCTCCCCGGTGCGTGCGGCGTTGCGGACCAGCAGCGGCCAGGCGAACGCGCGGTCGGCGGCCAGGGGCCGGCGGGTGGCGGCGAGCAGGTCGTCCCAGACCTCGGCCACCGGCAGGTAGGAGCGGGCGAGCAGCACGGTGGACCAGGCCTCGCCCTGCCGTTCGGCCCGTTCGGCGGCGCGGCGGGCCACGTCCGCGACCCCTGCGCGGGGCAGCGCGTCCAGCACGACGGGGTCCACGCCGCGCCGGGCCGGTCCTTGCCCCTCGGTCACCGAGGCGTACAGGGCGGTGCGGCGGCGGGGCGGCAGGGCGGCGAGCAGGCGGGCCAGAGCGCCGGAGTCCTGGGCCAGCGCGCGGGCCAGTTCCACGACGAGCCCGTCGGGCGCGGTGCGGGCCAGCCGGACCAGAGTGCCGCGGCCGAGTACGGGCGCGCCGCCCGTCAGCAGCGGCCGGGTGCCGGGGCGCAGCAGCAGGCGCAGGGTGCGGGCGGGGTCGGCGGCGGCGAGGGTGCCGGCGGCGAGGAGCAGGGGCCGCGGCAGGACGTCGGGGCCGAGGCGTTCGAGGAGGTCGAGGACGCGGTCCGGCCGGACGTGGGCGCAGGCGGCGATGCCGGGCGCGTCGCGCTGCCAGCGCAGGGCGCGCTGGGGGGCCGCGAGGGCGGCGAGCTGCGCGTCGACGACGTCGAGCAGGAGGTCGGGGTGGCTGCGGACGAGGGCGCTCCAGCCGGCCACCGCGTGGAGCAGGTCCGGCAGGAGGGCGGCGGCCGTCGCGGGCGGGCAGGCCGGCAGCAGCAGGGTGGCCGCCTCGTCGCCCCACTCCGCGCGCACCCGGTCGATCAGCCGGGCGGCGAGCGCGCCGCGCCCGTCGGTGACGACGGCCCGGAGCAGCCGGCGCCGCGCGGTGGCGGGCAGGTCGTCCAGGGCCCGTTCGTACGCCTCGTCCGGGACGCCGAGACTCCGCGCCACCCTCAGCGCGTGGCCCTGGACGAAGGGGTCCGGGTCGCCGACGCGGGCGCCGATCCACTCCGTGTCCCCGCCGACGGCGGCCGCGACGACGGCGGTCCCCCGCTCGTAGGGGCCGCCCCCGTCCAGCGCGTCGAGCACGGCGCGCGGCTCTCCCGAGGCGGACAGCGCACGCGCGCGGACCGCGAGTTCGCGCATGCGCGCGGGGTACGGAAGCGGATCGAGCGCGTTCAGCAGGGCTTCGGTCATGGGGGCGATTGTGCCGTGCGGGGGCGGGCGCTCCCCAGCGCTTTACGGACCGTACGCTGTGGCGGGTGAAACCTGTGACCCGCGTGGTGCTCTTCGGGATACCGATAGCGATAGCCGCCTCGATCCTCTTCAACAGCGGCAGCGACTCCGGGCTGCCGGAGGACTCCCCCACCGCCGAATCGTCGGCCGCCGCGTCCGCGGAGCCGGCCGATCCGTACGCCGCCGCGGACGACGGGGAGCGCGCGGAGATGGACGCGCGGGTCGCGAAGATGCCCGCGGGGCTGGCCGCGCCGAAGGAGCGGGAGATCGCCTGGAAGCTGTTCGCCAGTGCGGAGGGCTCCACGCTGGACTGGCGCAGCCAGTACGCCACGATCGAGGACAACAACGACGGGACCGGGTACAACGCCGGGATCGTCGGCTTCTGCTCCGGCACCCACGACATGCTGGCGTTCGTCGAGTCGTTCACGAAGGACCACCCGGACAGTCCGCTGGCGCCGTTCCTCCCGGCGCTGCGGAAGGTCGACGGCACCGCCTCGCACGAGGGTCTCGACCCCGGGTTCACGGCCGCCTGGAAGAAGTCGGCCGAGGACCCGGAGTTCCGCGCCGCGCAGGACCAGGTGCGCGAGCACGACTACTTCGTCCCCGCGGTCCGGCTGGCGAAGCTCGACGGGCTCGGCACCCTGGGCCAGTACATCTACTTCGACGCGATGGTCCTCCAGGGGCCGGGCGCCGGGCCCGACGAGTTCTACGGCATCCGCAAGGCCGCCCTCGCCGAGGCGGACACGGTCGAGGAGGGCGGCGACGAGTCGGTGTACCTGGACGCGTTCCTCGACGCGGCGCGTGCCGTGATGAAGTCGAAGAAGCACCAGCAGGACACCTCGCGCATCGACACCGCCCAGCGCGCGTTCCTCGACGACGGGAACCTGTCCCTGGAGACGCCGCTGACCTGGAAGGTGTACGGCGAGACGTTCCGCCTCCCGTCCTGATCCGGCCCCGGCCGGGCCGCTGCTCAGGCCCGTGCGTCCTGCCGGATCAGTTCGGCGGCCTTCTCGGCGAGGGCGACGGTCGGGGCGTGGGTGTGGCCGCGGGTGATGCGCGGCATCACCGAGGCGTCCACGACCCGCAGCCCGTCCACCCCGCGCACCCGCAGCCGCGGATCGGTGACCGCCGCGTCGTCCTCGCCCATCCGGCAGGTGCCCACGGGGTGGTACAGGGTCTGGGCGGCCTCCCGGATCGATTCCGCGAGGCGGTCGTCGTCGACCGGTCCGGGGTACGGGGCCATCGGCCCCGAGGTGTGCGGGGCCAGCGCCCCCGAGGCGAACAGGGTCTCGGCGCGGCGCACCCCGGCGATCAGCCGGGGCAGGTCGGCCGGGTCGGTCAGGTAACCGGGGTCGATCCGGATGCCGGGGCCGCGGTCCCCGCCGTCGGGGTCCAGGGTGATGCGTCCGCTGCTCCCGGGCTGGAGCAGGACCACACCGATGGTGAGGCCGTGCTCGGTCGGGGCGGTCAGCCCGTGCTCGATGAAGGGGGCCGGGGCGAAGATCAGTTCCAGGTCGGGGGCGGCGAGGGCCGGATCGCTGCGCACGAAGGCGACGGCCTCGGCGAGGTTCGAGGTGAGCGGTCCGCGCCGGGCCAGCAGATAGCGGGCGATGTTGGCCGGGGTGTCGGCGCCGGTCAGGGTCACCGGGCGCGGGCAGTGCAGGGTCACCGCGTACGACAGATGGTCCTGGAGGTTGCGGCCGACGTCGGGCGAGGCGGCCAGCACCTCGATCCCGGCCCGTCCCAGGTCCTCGGGGTCGCCGATGCCGGAGCGCATCAGCAGGTGCGGGGAGCCGACGGCGCCGGCGCTGAGGAGGACTTCGCGGCGGGCCGTGAGGGTGGCGGGGCCGGTGCCCGTGGTGCGGACGCCGACGGCCCGGGTGCCGTCGAAGGCGAGGGCGGTGACCCGGGTGCCGGTGAGGACGTCCAGGTTGGGGCGGCGGGCGGCCGGTTTGAGGTAGCCGTCCGCCGCGCTCCAGCGGCGGCCGCGGCGCTGGTTGACCGGGGTCATGGCCACGCCGCTGTGGTCGGGCGCGTTCAGTTCGGGCAGCAGCGGCAGTCCGTCGTCCTGGCAGGCGTCGAGGAAGTGGCCGGTCAGATCGGAGGGGGCGCGCGGCGGTGAGACGAAGAGCGGGCCCTCGGTGCCGTACACGGTGCCGTGCCCGGTGGGCCCGGTCCAGTGCTCGGCGCGCCGGAAGTACGGGACGAACGCCTCGTGGCCCCATTCGGCTCCGGCGGCACGGGCCCAGGCGTCGTAGTCGTCGCGGTGGCCGCGTACCCACATCATGGCGTTGACCGAGGACGAGCCGCCCAGGGTGTGGCCGCGCGGCCAGAACAGCTCCCGGCCGCCGAGCGCGGGCTGCTCGGCCGTGGTGAAGTCCCAGTCGTAGGCCGTCTTGAAGAGCTTGGGGAAGGCGGCGGGGATCCGGATCTCCGTGCCGCGGTCGGGGCCGCCGGACTCGATGAGCGCGACCCGGACGGTGGGGTCCTCGGACAGTCGCGCCGCCAGCACGCAGCCGGCCGATCCGGCTCCGACGACGATGTAGTCGTACTCGCTCAACTCGGCTTCTCCTCGCGGTCGTCGCGGGCCGCCGGTGCGGCCGGGGACCCGCGGGACGATGTACGGAAGGCCGAAGTCTCGCACGGGCGGGTGCGGTTCACACCCGCCCGGTGCGCGCGGCGGAGCGGATCAGGCGTTGGTCACTCTGCGCAGTTGGTCGCGCTCCTTCTCGGAGAGACCGCCCCAGACGCCGAAGCGCTCGTCGTTGTCGAGTGCGTACTCCAGACAGGCCTGGCGTCCTTCGCAGGCGTTGCAGAGCTGCTTGGCCTCACGGGTGGAGCTGCCGGGGGCGGGGAAGAAGAACTCGGGCCCGGTCTGCGCGCACAGCGCCGTCTCCTGCCAGGCGCGAGCGGGGTCGGCCGCGGTGTTGATCAGCATGGGCCATACAGTGCCGTGCCGCGATAAACGACTGATCAACGATCCATGGCGCGTCGCCGGGAACGGGCGATGGGCCTCCCGTGGGCCGGAGGCGCACCGGGTGGGCCCCGTGCGCCTCCGGCCGCGGCTCAGCGGGTGACGCCGAGGGCCGGGAGCACCGTCTCCGCGACCCGGTAGGCCTCCTCCAGCAGCGGGTTGCCGGAGAGGATGAAGGTGTCGACACCCAGGTCCTCGAACTCCTTCAGCCGCTCCACGACCTGGGCCGTCGAGCCGACCACGGCGGTGCCGGGACCCGGCCGGAACAGGCTCATGCCCGGCCACATGTTCGGGTGGACCTCCAGTTCGCGGGCGCGGGCGGGAACCCTGCCGCCGTGCTGGCGGAACTGCCGCTGCCAGCCCACCCCGTCCTCGCCGGCCCGGTCGCCGAGCTGCCGGGCGTACGTCGCCTCGCTCGTGACGTCGAGAAGCCGGTCGGCTGCGGCCCACGCCTCGTCCTCGGTGTCGCGGACGATCAGGTGCAGCCGCAGCCCGATGCGGAGGGTCCGGCCGTACGCGGCGGCCCTGGCCCGCACCTTGGCGAGCTTCTCCTTCAGCAGATGGGGCGGCTCGCCCCAGGTGAGGAAGACGTCGACGTGTTCGGCCGCCATCTCGATGCCGGGGTCCGAGGAGCCGCCGAACCAGAGCGGGACCGGTCCGTCCTGCACGGGTTTCAGCTCCCTGAAGGAGGCCCCGGCGTTCTTCAGGTCGTAGAAGCGGCCCTTGTGGTCGAAGACCTCGCCGGCCGTGAGCCGCTTCACGATCGACCAGTACTCGGCGCTCAGTTCGTACCGCTCGTCGTGCTCCACGTGGAGTCCGTACTCCCGCAGGGCCTGGGTGGACCCGTTCACCACGTTGAAGCGGAGCCGGCCGCCGAAGAGCGTGTCGAAGCTGAGGGCCATCTTGGCCAGCAACGTCGGCGCGATCAGTCCTGGGTGGACGGCGAGCAGCGGCTTGAACCGGGTGCTGGTGGAGGCGGCGAGCGCGCTGCCGAGCGGCCAGACGTCGTAGAGGTCGGTGGCCAGCAGCGCCCCGCTGTAGCCGAGCCGTTCGACGGTGCCGGCGAGCTGGGTCAGATAGCCGAGGTCGACCGGGCGTCTGCCCTCGGGTTCCCAGGGATAGGCGCCCTCGCGCGGGATGACGTACCAGAGGACTTCTGTCGCCATGTCGTCATACCGCCTTGTCGGCGGCGGCCCGTGCGCGGGCGTGCGCGACGGTGACCGGGCGGTCGATGAATCCGGTGCGGTGGAAGATGTCGGCGGCCTCCTGCTGCTCGGCGAGGAAGGCGTCGCCGACGGGTTCGATCGCCCAGGGCAGGGAGGTGAGCGCGGTCTCCCAGTCGTCGGCCTGGCCGCCGAGGTCCGCGGCGGCGATCTCGGCCGCCTGCCGGGGGTGGGCGGCGGCCCAGGCGTCGGCGCGCTCCAGCGCCCGGGTCAGCGCCTCGACGACCTCGGGGCGGGATTCGGCCAGCTCGCGGCGGGTGAAGAAGACGGAGCGGTCGCTGATGACGTCGCCGGTGCGGATCAGGGTGCGCAGTCCGCCGGTGCGGCGGGCCGCGGCCAGTTCGGCGCCCTGGGCGACCCAGGCGGCGATCTCGCCGGTGCGCAGCAGCCGCTCGCTGTCGGGGCCGGAGCGGACGGCGGTGATGTCGTCGGCGTACGAGAGTCCCGCGTCGTCCAGGGCCTTGGCGACGAGGTGGGTCTGCCAGGAGCCGATCGCCAGGTGCACGGTGGTGCCCTTGAGGTCGGCGGCCGAGGTCAGGGGGGAGTCCTCGGGAACGAGGAGCGCGCCGTGTTCGGGGCGCGGGGCGGAGACGGCGGTGTAGACGATGTCGTGTCCGGCGGCCTGGGCGGTGACCGGCGGGGTGGATCCGGTGCCGCCGAAGTCGATGACGCCCCGGGACAGCAGCTCTCCGGTGCGGACGCCGTTGGTGTACGGGTGGAAGACGACGGTCTCCCCGAGCGGGGCCAGTTCCTCCTGGGCGAAGCCGAGACGGGAGAGGTGGTAGAGGTAGTAGAGGGACGGGTTGCTGCTGTGGACACCGATGGTGAGGGCCATTCAGATCACTCCGGCTTCGGTTCGTTCGGGGGACGGCGGGACGGGTGGTGCGGCGGACGGTCCGGCGGGCGGCCGGGCCGTCGGTGCGGTTTCGACGCCGAGGTCGGCGAGGAGCCGGCGGCGCAGGGCCGCGAAGGCGGGGTCGCCGGGGTCGCGGGGGCGTGCGACGGTGACGGGTTCGTCGGTGACCAGCCGGCCGTCGCGCAGGACGGCGACGCGGTCGGCGAGCCGGACGGCCTCGTCCACGTCATGGGTGACCAGCAGCACGGCGGGCCGGTGGCGGCGGCACAGCTCCCCGACGAGGTCCTGCATCTTCAGCCGGGTCAGCGCGTCGAGCGCGGCGAACGGCTCGTCGAGCAGCAGGAGTTCGGGCTCCCGGACCAGGGCGCGGGCGAGGGCGACGCGCTGGGCCTCGCCGCCGGAGAGGGTGGCCGGCCAGGCCGTGGCGTGGCGTTCGAGGCCGACCTCGGCCAGGGCCCTCAGCCCGTCGTCCGCCCGGCCGCGGGGCAGCGCGACGGTGACGTTGGCGAGGACCCGCTTGGAGGGGACGAGGCGCGGTTCCTGGAAGACGATCGTGCGGGCCTCGGGGACCAGCACCTCTCCCCCGTCGGCGCCGTCGAGGGCGCCGAGGATGCGCAGCAGGGTCGTCTTCCCGCTGCCGCTCGCGCCGAGCAGGGCGACGAACTCGCCGCGGGCGATGTCGAGCCGGAGCCCGTCGAGGACGGCCCGGCCGTCGAAGACCCGTCGCAGGTTCCGTACGTGGACGGCGGGGGCGGCGGATGCGGCGGTGGCGCTCATCGGGTGGCTCCCTTCCGGGTGCGCCACGGCATCAGCAGGCGTTCCAGGAGGCGTACGACGATGTCGGCGGTGAGCCCGAGGAGTCCGTAGACGAGGATGCAGACGGCGAGGATGTCGGTGCGGGCGTAGCTCTGGGCCTGGGACATCAGATAGCCGATGCCGGCGGTGGCGTTGATCTCCTCGGCGGCGATCAGCGCGATGACGCTGAGCGTCATCGACAGCCGCAGTCCGGCGAGCAGGGACGGCAGGGCGCCGGGCAGGACGACCTCGCGGACGAGGGCGAGCCGGCCCATCCCGAAGCTGCGCACGGCCTCGACGAGTTTCGGGTCCGTGTTCCGCACCCCGCTCGCCGTGGACACGTACATCGGGAAGGTGGTGGCGACGGCGATGAGGAGGATCTTGGCCGTCTCGTTGATGCCGAACCAGACCATGAACAGCGGGACCAGGGAGAGGAACGGGATGGTGCGCAGGGTCTGGAGCGAGGAGTCGAGGAGTTCGTCGCCGAGGCGGGTGAAGCCGGTGGTGATGCCGAGGGTCAGTCCGGCGGCGAGTCCGACGAGGAGGCCGAGGCCGGAGCGGGTGAGGGAGGTGGTGAGGGCGTCGGGCAGCTGTCCGTTGCCCCACAGCTCCCGTACCGCGCGCAGGACGTCGGCGGGTGAGGCGAGGACGTCGGGGGTGAGCAGCCCGGTGGCGGAGGCCGCCCACCACAGGACCAGCAGGGCGACGGGGCCGAGCGCGCGGACGGTGAGGGCGTAGGCGCGTCCGCGCGGCCGGCCGGTGCGGGGGCGGGGCCGGACGAGCCCGGCGAGGGCGTCCGGCTCCGCGCCGCCGGTGCCGCCCGGCAGGACGCCGGTTCCGGTCCTGGTGCCGATGGCGGGGCCGCTCATGTCAGGGTCTCCACGTCCAGCAGGTGCGCGGCGACGTCGACCTCGGTACGGGTGACCTTCTGTTCGGCGTAGAAGGCGGCGACGGCCTTGAAGCGGGTGATGTCCTCGGGGCCGATGGGGTCCACGGTGCCGCCCTGGGCGGTGAACTCCGTCTGGACCTCCTTGGCCCGTCCGGTGACGGCGGTGGGGCCGACGTCGGTGAAGACATTGAGGTACGCGGCGGGGTTCCGCTTCTCCTCGGCGCTGGCGTCGTGGAGGTACCGGTAGAGCGCCTCGACGACCTCCGGGTGCTGCTCGGCGAAGTCCGTACGGACGGCGTTGAGGCTGTAGTTGTCGGAGCCGATCGCCGCGCCGTCGGCGACGAAGTGGGCCTTGCCGCTGCCGATCTCGGCGACGGCGTAGGTGGCCCAGACGGCCCAGGCGTCGACCTTGCCCGCGTTGAACACGGCCGCCGTCTGGTCCGGCCGCAGATAGACCCGGGTCACCCGGTCGGCCGGGATCCCGGCCTTGGCGAGGGCCTTGAGCAGCAGGTACTCCCCGGTGCCGCCCTGGTTGACGGCGACCTTCTTCCCCACCAGATCGGCGACCGAGCGGATGCCGGAGCCGTCGCGCACGAGGATGCCCTCGCCGGCGGCGTCCGGGTCGACGGCGGTGAAGAACTTGAATCCGGGGCGCTGGGCGAGCGAGGTGATGCCGGAGGTGATGGAGCCGGTGGCGATGTCCAGCTGATCGGCGTTCATCGCCTGGGCGGCGGGGGCGAACGGGCCCGCGCTGCCGGTCCACTTCACCTCGGCGCCGACCTTGGCGAGGGCCTTGTCGAGGCTGCCGTCCTTCTTGCCTCGGGCGAGCACTCCGGAGTTGCCGGGGTCGGGGATGCGGACGGTCACGGTGGCCCGGCCGCCCGGTCCGTCCTGGGCGCTGTCGGCCTCGGACGTGCCGCAGGCGGTGAGGGCGACGAGCGCGGAGACCGTGAGGAGGGCCGTGGTGGCGGCCGTGCGCGGGGATCGGGGCAGACGCATGATTCAGGGGGTCCTCTGGTCTCGTGGGGCGGTGGCGGCGCGGGCGAGCCCGGCCGCGCGGTGCAGGGGTCCGTGGTCGGCCCAGGCGGCGACGTCGACGGGCTCGGGCAGGAAGCCGTGGGCGCGCAGCCCGGCCTCCTGCGCGGTGAGCAGGGCGAGGCGGTCGGCGGACAGATCGGGGTGGAGGGTCAGATGGGTGCCGGGCCGGTAGGCGCCGGCGACTCCGTCGGCGCCGGCCCCGGTCTCGGCGCCGAGGATCCGGGCGACCTCGCCGGGCTGTCCCGCCGCCCAGTCGGCAGCCTTCAGAAGGACGGCCAGGAAGCGGTCGACCAGGCCGGGGTGTTCGTCCAGGAGCCGCTGGTGGACGGTGATGGGGCGCGGGGTTCCGTTGTTGACGCGGTGGAGGCGGTCGGGCAGCGCGTCGAGTTCCACGGCGACCTCGGCCCCGGCCCGGCGGGCCGCCTCGACGGCCAGTGCCCCCTTCACGTACACGGCGTCGACGTCGCCGCGCCGCAACGCCTCCAGTTCGGCCGCCCACTGGCCGGGGCGGCCGTCGGCGGGCACGTCGACGAGGACGGCGTCCTCCGGGGTGAGTCCGGCCGAGGCGAGCGCGCCCTCGAATCCGCGCAGCGCCATGGCGCGCCAGAAGTCGATGGCGAGGGTGTGGCGGGGCACGGCGAGCCGGCGTCCGCGCAGCGCCTCGGCGCCCCGGATTCCGGAGCCGGGCGCGACCAGGACGGTCTGCCGTTCCTCGATCCAGGTGAGGCCGATCAGCCGGGTGCGCTCCCCGCGTGAACGGGCCCACAGCGCGGGCACGTTGCCGCCCTCCCGGAAGAGGCCGGGCAGCGCGTGGGTGAAGTGCGCGGCACGGTCGGCGCCGGGGGCGGCGTCCTGGAGCGAGCGTACGGAGATGCCGTCGGCGGCGAACTCCTCGGTGAGCCACCGCCGGTCGGCAGCGATGCCGGTGGCGGTGGGTACGGGACAGCGGGTGAACCAGAGGGTGTCGGGCAGGGCGGCGGACGGCATGGGTCCTCCCGGGAGTTCGGCGGGGCGGGGACGGCGGCGGGCACGGCGGGGCGCGCTACGGCGTACGGGCGCGGCGGACCGTCGCCTCGGGGAGCGCGCGGTGCGGCGCTCCGGTGCGGAGACGGGGGTGCGGGTGCGTACGGCGGGGCGCGGAAGGCGACGGGACCGGCCGGGGGGCGGTGCGGGAAGGGTCAGCGACAGGCGGCGCTGGACACGCGGGCCAGGTCGATGTGACGGCGCAGCGTGAGGGCGAGGAGGAGCGGAGCGGTGCGGGCGGGTGAGGCGGACCGGTGGCCCATGGCACTGCTCCCTTCTGCTCGTCGGTGGTGACGGGCTGCAGCCTGCCACGGCGGCGCGCACGCCCACAACTCGCTTCCCACGATGTGGGACCGGGCGTGAACACAGTGTTTCACCAGGGGGTTTCGGCCCGGTGCGGCTGCCGCCATATGGCACGGTCGAGACCTTCCCACCCCCTGAACGCGAGCGGAGAGTGACGTATGACCGAGGCCGCGGCAGAGCGCGCGCCCGCCGGGGCGCAGGCGGTCCGGCGGGCCCTGGACGTCCTGCACTGCTTCCACGACAACGGCCCGGATCTGAGCGCGTCGGACCTGGCGCGCCGGCTCTCGCTCTCGGCGTCGACCGCGCACCGGCTGGCCCGCACCCTGCTCGGCGCCGGCTTCCTGGAACAGGACGCCCGGACCTCCCGCTACCGGCTCGGTCCGGCCGTGACGGAGCTGGGCCGGCTCTCGTACCACCAGCGGGGTCTGCATCTGGCCGCGCCCGAGCTGGCCGATCTCGCCGGGCGCACCGGGGCCACCGCCGATCTGGCTCTGCGCAGCGGTCCGCACGCGGTGATCGTCGCGGGCGGTTCGGTGACGCCGAAGGTCGGGCTGCGCCGGCCGCTGCACTCGACCGCGCTGGGCAAGGTCCTGCTGGCGTGGGCGCGGCCGGGCGAGGGCGGACCCGCCTCGCTGCCTCCGCTGCCCGCGTTCACCGACCGCACGATCGTCGAACCCGCCGCACTGGAGGCCGAGTTGGCCCGGGTCCGGGCGGCGGCCCACGCGGTCAACGACGGGGAGTCCGCGTACGGGGTGCGGACGCTGGCGGTGCCGGTGCTGGACGGTGCCGGGTACGCCCGCTTCGCCCTGGCCGTACGGGCCACCCCGTCGGTGATCACCGAGGCGCGCCGGGACTGGTTCCTGGCGCGGGCCAGGTCCTGCGCCCGCGCCCTGGAGGTGCTGCTGCTGCCCCCGGGCGAGCGCCGGCCGCCCGCCGGCTGACCGGGCCTCCGCCGCCCCGGCCCGTGCCGCATGGGACGATATGTGCGCTCCGGGCGGTCGCCCGGCACAGGGCGGCGGCACGAGGTGCGGGGACGGTAAGGACGTACATGGCTGAGGGCGGGTCCACGGACAGCGGGGCACCGACCGGGCGGGCGGCCCGGGAGCTGCTGACGCGGGCCGACGGACTCCTCGCGGCGGCGCGTGCGGTGCTGGCGGACCACGAGCGTGCGGTCGTGGCCGTGCGCACGGCTCTCGATCCGCTGCTGGACGCGCTGGTGCGGCAGGATCTGGCCGCCATCCCGGTGTCCCGGCTGAAGGACGTCACGGAGGGCCGGCTGCGGATCGGCGCGGTCGAGCAGGCCGGTTTCACGACGGTCGGCCAGGTGTACGCGGCCAGTCGCTACGAGCTCCGCCAGATCCCCGGGGTCGGTGCGCAGACCGCCGACCAGACGCTGGCGGCCGCGGCCCGGATCGCGCACGCGGTCCGGGACACCGTCGCCCTGCGGATAGACGTGGACGCTCCGGACGACGCCACGACGGCCCTGGTCACCGCCGTGTACCGGCTGGTGGCGGCGGGACCGGACGTACGGCGGGCGGTGGACGGGGCGCGCCGGCTCTCCGACCGGCTCGGCCCGCTGCTGGCGGCCGCCGCTCCGGCGCGGGGGCGGCTGCGGCTGGTCTTCGCCCGGCGGCGGGTGCGGGCCGGCGCCCTGCAGGCCGTGGCCTCGGTGCGGGACGCGGTGGCGGACGCGCGGGAGCGCGAGCTGCCGCTGCTGTTCGGTCAGGTCTCCGTCGATCTGCTGCGGGACCCGGAGTCGCCGGTCGCCGCGTGGGTGGACTTCGAGCTGCGGTCGGCGGAGTACTACAGCCTGCTGGCGGAGCTGTCGGGCACCGGGCCGGACCGGGACGCGGCCGAGGGCTTCCTGCCGTCGGGCATGGCGGACCGGGTGCGGGGGCTGCGGCTGGACGATGCCCGGCTGCGGGTGTCGCTGCGCGGTTACCAGTCGTTCGGCGCCCGTTTCGCGCTGGCGCAGAAGCGGGTGATCCTCGGCGACGAGATGGGGCTCGGCAAGACCGTGCAGGCGATCGCCGCGCTCGCGCATCTGGCGGCGCGCGGGGAGACGCACTTCCTGGTGGTGTGTCCGGCGAGCGTGCTGATCAACTGGGCGCGGGAGGTCCGGGCCCGTTCCACGCTGCGGGCCCTGCCGGTGCACGGGCCGGAGCGCGCGGCGGCGTTCGCGGAGTGGCGGGTGTCCGGCGGAGTGGCGCTGACCACCTTCGACGGGCTGCACACCCTGGAGCCGGGCGGGGTGCGGCCCGGGATGCTCGTCGTCGACGAGGCGCACTACGTGAAGAATCCGGAGACCCGGCGGTCCCGGGCGGTGGCCGGCTGGTCGCGGCGGACCGAGCACGTGCTGTTCCTGACCGGTACGCCGATGGAGAACCGGGTGGAGGAGTTCCGCAGCCTGGTCCGCCAGTTGCGGCCCGAGCTGGCCCCGGCGGTCACCCCGACGCACGGCGCGGCCGGCTCCCAGGCGTTCCGCCGCGCCGTCGCCCCGGCCTATCTGCGCCGCAACCAGCAGGACGTGCTCACCGAACTCCCGGCGCTGGTCCAGGTGGACGAGTGGGAGGAGTTCAGCGAGGCGGACCGGGCGGCCTACCGCGCGGCGGTCGAGGCCGGGCACTTCATGGGAATGCGGCGGGCGGCCTACGCCCGTCCGGAGAGCTCCGCCAAGCTCCAGCGGCTGCGCGAGCTGGTCGCGGAGGCCGCGGAGAACGGGGCGAAGGTCGTGGTGTTCTCGTACTTCCGCGAGGTGCTGGACACCGTGCGCGAGGCGCTGGGCGACGGGGTGTTCGGTCCGCTGACCGGCAGCGTCGAGGCGGGGCGGCGGCAGCGGCTGATCGACGGTTTCGCCGACGCGCGCGGGCACGCGGTGCTGCTGAGCCAGATCCAGGCCGGCGGCGTCGGGCTGAACATGCAGGCCGCGTCGGTGGTGATCCTCTGCGAGCCGCAGCTCAAGCCGACGACGGAGCACCAGGCGGTGGCCCGGGTGCACCGGATGGGCCAGATACGGACGGTCCAGGTGCACCGGCTGCTCGCGACGGAGAGCGTCGACCAGCGGATGCTGGACATCCTGGCCCGCAAGGAGCGGCTGTTCGACGCCTACGCGCGGCGCAGCGATGTCGCCGAGACGACGCCGGACGCGGTGGACGTCTCGGACGCCTCGCTGGCCCGCCGCATCGTGGAGGAGGAGCAGCGGCGCCTCGGGGCCGGCTGACCCGAGGGGCTCAGTGCCCGTGCCCCGAGGGGGAGGCGGACGCTTCGGGGGACGGTGGCGCGGGGGCGGTCTGCGTCTCGTGGCCGGGCATCGTCCCGTCCGGGTTCCTCACGAACAGCATGCCGCCCATCCCCCGGTCGGCGTGGCTCTGCACATGGCAGTGGTACATCCAGGCGCCGGGGCCCACGTGTTCGCCCGCGATCACCTGGAAGCCGAAGGAGTCGGCCGGTCCGACGATCTTGGTGTCGACGACGCGGCTGGGGTCGTCGGGGCCGGTGAGCATGCCGGTGCGGTTGTCGGCCCAGCGGTGACCGTGCAGATGGAAGGTGTGGTAGAAGTCGCCGTGCGTGATCATGACGACTTCGAGGCGTTCGCCGAGGGTGGCGTCGAAGTCCGGGGTGCGGCCGGCCGGGGTGTTGTTGATCGACATGTCGTTGAAGACGATGGCGATGGTGCGGTCGGGCAGGAGGTCGCCCCGGCGGCGGACGACGAGCGGGCCGTAGAGCCCCTTGCGGATGCCGCCGGTGCCGTGGTCCGAGCCGACGGCGTGGTCGTGGTAGTGCCAGTAGCCGGCGCTGCCGGACCGCCAGCTGCCGTCGTGGTGGCGGCCGGGGGTGTGGGTGCGCCAGGTGTAGGTGCGGGTGGCGCCCGGTTCGACGGTGCTCCGGTTCATCCGGGTGCCGTCGCTCGTGGTGTCGTAGTCGACGCCGTGGGCGTGCAGCCCGGCGGGGACGTCCAGGGTGTTCACGAACTCGATGTGCAGGGTGTCGCCCTCCACGATCTCGATGAGGGGCCCCGGTACGGTCGCCTTCCCCTTCTCCAGCCCGTAGCCCATCCGGCCGTCGGGCAGTTGCTCCACGTACATCCGCAGCCGCCGGACCGCTCCGCCTGCGCCCGCCCGCCGGGGCGGGTGCGGCCGGGCGGCCGCCTCCGTCCGGGGGAGGGCCAGCGACGTCACCCCGGCCGCCGCGGCCGCGCCGCCGCCCATGAGCATCCGCCGGCTGAAGCTTCTACGGTCCATGTCGAACTCCCCACTGCCGGGCGGGCACGCCCGGGGTTCCGCGACGGGCCGTGAACAGCCCGGGGCACATTGCTCACCCACCGTAAGGAATCTGTCCGTTTCCGTCCGGAACGGACATGGGCGAGTCGCGAAACGGTCGTCGGGGATCAGCCTGCCGGGGCCGCGTGCTCGGGTTCGCGGTCGCGGCCCCCGGGGTGGCGGTGGCGCCACACCCAGAAGACGGTGCAGGAGGCCAGGCACCAGCCCGCGAGCACCAGGAACGGGAAGAGCCGCTGGTGGCCCTGGTAGTAGACGGCGGTGTGCTGGGCGTTGACGGAGGCGCCCGGGGGCAGCCAGCGGCCGATGTGCCCGAGCAGCGAGGGCAGCAGCGGCCAGGACACCGCACCGCCCGAGGAGGGGTTGCCCAGCAGCACCATGACGCCCCAGGTCGGAAGCATCGCCCAGCGGCCCAGCAGGGTGTTGAACATGGTGAAGACCATGCCGGAGGTGAACATGGTGAAGGCGAGGATCGCCCAGGACTCGGCGAACGGCAGATCGACCGCGCCCAGCAGCCAGTCCACCACCGCCGCGATCGCGAAGGCGCCGAGCATCGAGTAGGCGATGGCGAACGCGATGCGCTCCCCGGGGAGGAGCCCGCGGGCGTGCACGCTGAGCTGGATGGAGCCGACGAAGCCCACGATCACGGCGGCGAGCGAGATGTAGAAGAGCGCGAGCCCGCGCGGGTCGCCCTTCTGGAGCGGTTTGACGTCCGTCACCGCGACCGGCAGTCCCAGCGTGCCCCCGACCTTGACCGCCGATTCCGCGAGCAGTTGGGCGACGGCCGCGCCGGAGGCCCCGGCCACCTGGAGCGAGACCCCGGCCGGACCGGACCGCACGATCGCGAAGACCTCCTGCTCCTCCAGCGCCTCGCGCGCCGCCTCGGGCGTCGCGAAGACATGGATGACGAGCGAGGCGTCGAGCGCCTTGTCCATCCCGGCGACGAACTCCCGGCCCCGGTCGGTCTCCGGATCGGTGACCACGGCGGTGGGAATGCGGTGCGGGGTGGGGTTGGCCATCGCGTACGTGTAGGAGCCGGCGAACAGCCCGGCGGCGGCCGCGAGGATGAACAGCAGGACCGTCGCCGGGAAGTACGGGGACGCCTTGAAGGAGGCCCACCGCTGGCGGGCGTCCGGCGTCCGGCCGTGCGCACCGTGGGGGCCGGCGCTCTCCTGGCCGTGCCGCGCGTCCGCCCCCGGCTCCGGACCGCTCATGCGCCCGCGTCCCCGGTGCCCTCGTCCTCGTCGTGGCGGGCCCGGCTGGGCTGCACCCGCTTCGGCTCGCCCGGCATCTTGGGGTACTCCGGCGGATAGGGCATGTCGCCCAGCCCCCGGTCCTTCGCGTCGCGGTCGGCCAGCTCCAGCAGCGCGTCCAGCCGGAACGCCTCCCCCTCCATGTCCGCGTGCACATCGCCCCGTTCCGCGTACCGCGCCGACATCGTGCGGATGTCGAAGTCGCGGGGCTCGACATCGTCGATCTCGTCCCAGCTCAGCGGGGCCGAGACCGGGGCGTGGGGGCGGGGGCGCACGGAGTACGCCGAGGCGATCGTGCGGTCCCGGGCCGTCTGGTTGAAGTCGACGAAGATCCGCTCGCCCCGCTCCTCCTTCCACCAGGCGGTGGTCACCCGGTCGGGCATTCGGCGCTCCAGGGCGCGCCCGGCGGCGATGGTCGCGCGGCGGACCTCGGTGAACGTCCAGCGGGCCTCGATGGGCACGAAGACGTGGATGCCGCGTCCACCGGAGGTCTTGGGCCAGCCGCGCAGCCCGTGGTCCTCCAGCACGGAGCGCAGTTCGTGGGCGGCCGCGACGGCGTCGGCGTAGTCGGTGCCGGGCTGCGGGTCGAGGTCGATGCGCAGTTCGTCGGGGTGGTCGGTGTCGTCGGCCCGGACCGGCCAGGGGTGGAAAGTGAGCGTGCCCAGATTGGCCGCCCAGAGGACGGCGGCCACCTCGGTCGGGCAGATCTCGTGGGCGGTGCGCCCGCTGGGGAAGGCGATCTCGGCGGTGGGGATCCAGTCGGGGAGGTTCTTCGGGGCGCGCTTCTGGTAGAAGAACTCGCCCTCGACGCCGTCCACGAAGCGCTGGAGGGTGGTGGGCCGGTTGCGCAGAGCCCGCAGGATTCCCGGGCCGACGGCGAGGAAGTACTCCGCCACGTCCCGCTTCGTGTATCCCTTCGCCGGAAAGTAGACCTTGTCCGGGTTGGACAGCCGGACCGCCCGCCCGGCCGCGTCCAGCTCCACCGCTCTGCCCGCTGCTGCCATGTCGGCCACGCTAGGCCGGGCACACATATGCCGCATATCGGAGGACTCAGGTGGCCGTACGGTCCACAATCGGGGCATGGACCTGCCGGTGATGCCGCCCGTGAAGCCGATGCTCGCCAAGGCCGTGAAGAAGATCCCGCCGGGTATGCAGTACGAGGCGAAGTGGGACGGCTTCCGGGCGATCGTGCACCGGGACGGCGACGAGGTCGTGATCGGCAGCCGGACCGGCAAACCGCTCACCCGCTACTTCCCCGAGCTGGTCACCGCGGTCCGTGACCACCTTCCGCCCCGGTGCGTCGTGGACGGTGAGATCGTCGTCGCGCACGAGGGACGGCTGGACTTCGACCGGCTGAGCGAGCGCATCCATCCGGCGGACTCCCGGGTGCGGCTGCTGGCCGAGCGGACTCCGGCGAGTCTGGTCGCCTTCGATCTGCTGGCGCTCGGCGACGACTCGTTGATGGGGATGCGCCAGTCGGAGCGGCGCACGGTGCTGGAGGCCGCCCTCGCGGCGTCCGGCCCCCCGGTGCACCTCGCCCCGGCGACCACGGATCCGGAGGTGGCCCGGGAGTGGTTCGAACGGTACGAGGGGGCGGGGCTCGACGGCGTGGTGGCCAAACCGCTGGATCTCCCCTACCGCCCGGACACCCGGGCGATGTACAAGATCAAGCACGAACGGACCGCCGATGTCGTCGTGGCCGGCTACCGCTTCCACAAGAGCGGCCCGGTCGTGGGCTCGCTGCTGCTCGGCCTGTACGACGACGCGGGCGTCCTCCAGCACGTGGGCGTCTGCGCCGCCTTCCCGATGAAACGGCGCGCGGAGCTGGTCACCGAACTGGAGCCGCTGGTGACGGACGCGGCCGACCACCCCTGGGGCGCGTGGGCGGACGCCGAGGCGCACGAGCACTCCCGGATGCCGGGCGCCCCGAGCCGCTGGTCCGGGAAGAAGGACATGACGTGGGTGGCGGTGCGTCCGGAGCGGGTCTGCGAGGTCGCGTACGACCACATGGAGGGCGACCGCTTCCGGCACACCGCCCAGTTCCGCCGCTGGCGCCCGGACCGCACCCCTTCCAGCTGCACCTACGCGCAGTTGGAAGAGGTGGTGCGGTACGACCTGGCCGCGGTGCTCTCGGGCTGAGCACGGCGGCCCGGCGCGTCCTCAGGCAGCGGGCGTCTCCGTCGGGCAGGGCTCCGTGCTTCCGGTGGGATCGGCCGACGGGTCGGGGGCCGTTCCGGTGGTGTCCGTCGGATCGGGTGACGGGCAGCCGGTCTCCCCCGGGTCGGGCGTCGTGCCGGGATCGGGGGTGGTGCCCGGGTCGGGCGTGGTGCCGGGGTCGGTGGGATCGGGGGTTCCGGGGTCGGTGGGGTCCGGGGTGCCCGGGTCCGTGGGGTCGGGGGTGCCGGGGCCGGTGGGGTTGCCCGGCTCCGGGGACTCGGTGCCGGGCGAGGGGCCGGTGCCCGGGTCGACGGTGCCGGGGGTGGTCGGGCGCGTGGAGTGGCCGGGCTGCGGGCCGACCTGGATGCCGCCGCCCCCGCCGCTCTGGGCCGGTTCGGTGCCGGGGCCGCCCACCGCGTGCTCGGGCTCGGTGGGGCCGCCGGCCCCCGGACTCTTCGGTACGACGCCCTTGCCGTCCGGCACCGCATGGACACCGCCGCGGTAGAACTCCAGCCAGGACAGCACGGTCCGCAGATAGGTGTCCGAGTGGTTGTAGCTCAGGACCGCCCGGTCGAGGTCGGCGGAGACCGCGAGATCACGGCCGCCCGCGCAGAGGTAGGCCCCCGCGGCGAGCGAGGCGTCGTAGACGTTGCTCGGGTCGCTGATCCCGTCGCCGTTCCCGTCCCTCGCCCAGTGCGCCCAGGTCGAGGGGATGAACTGCATGGGGCCGACCGCCCGGTCGTACGTCTTGTCCCCGTCGTACGCGCCGCCGTCGGTGTCCGGGATGTTGGCGAAGCCCACGCCGTTGAGCACCGGACCCAGGATCGGGGTGAGGGTGGTCCCCCGGACGTCGACCCGGCCGCCCGCCGCGTGCCCGGACTCGACCTTGCCGATGGCGGCCAGCAGCTGCCAGGGCAGCCGGCAGCCGGGGTCGTCGCGCCGCAGCCGGCTCTCCGCGTCCCGGTAGGCGGCGAGCACCGTGGACGGGATGCCCGCCTGGGCCCACGACTGGACGGCGGCCTTGTTCTGCCCGGCCCCCGGTTTCGGCGGCTCGGGGCTCTTCAGGGGCGGGAGTTCGGTGTGGTACGAGTCGTCGTTGGGGACCTCGGACCAGCGGACCTCGTCCGTCCCGGTGTTCTGCCGCCGCGCCGTGTCCTCGTGGGCGGCGGTGCCCGGTGCCTGGGACGCGGTGAGCGCCGCCATCGCGGCGACGGCGGCCGCGGTGCCGCCGAGTCCGCGGCGCATGGTGCCGTTGAACCTCATGCGTGCTCTCCTCTCCCCCGGGTCACCGGGTGAACGTATCGATGGCGGATATCCGCCAGGTGCCTCCCCGGCGAACGGCGTCCACGGCGAACATGGCCGCCGCGTACGTGGTCTCCTCCGACGTGCCCGTACGGGTGTTGCGCTGGTCCGCGAAGACGAGGAGCCGGGCCCGGTCGCCGTCGAGGAGTTCCACGCCGCTCTCGGTGACGGTCGTGGTGAGGACCAGCTTCTGCTTGGGCGCCTGGGCCCGGACGGCGGCGAGCATGTCGGTGTGCTGCCCGACCGCCTTGCCCGTCAGGTACTTCTTCACCGCCGCCTCGGACTTGGCCGGTGAGGCGTAGTCGTACGAGAACACGGCCCCGACGGCCTCGGTGATCTGGCCCTTCACCTCGCTGGTGCGGCTGATGTCGGTGAGCGCGGTGTTCTGCCGGCTCGGATCGTCCCGCAGACTGCCGGACTCGGTGAACGCCCAGGCGGCGAAGGCCCCGAGGAGCACGGTGGCGGCGCAGAGCACGGCGGGCAGCGTGACGCGCAGCCGGGAGAGCCGGGCGGGTCCGGTTCTCTTCTCCCGGATCTCCTTCTCCCCGGCTTCCTTCCCGTCGGGCTCAGCGGGCTTCCCGGGTTCGTCGTCGCCGTCGGCCGCGTCCGGGTCGACCGGTGCGTCGGCAAAGGTTTCGTCGGTGGCGGCCCCGGTCTCGGTGCCGGGGTCGGCGGGGCGGTGCGGGGCGGTGGGTACGGCGGCGCGGTCGGCGGCGACGGTGGCCAGACGGCGCTGCCGGTTGACGAGGTGACGGGTCGTCGACATGTCCGGGGGTCCTCTCGGTGCGGGGTGGCGGGCGGGGGTGCCGGCGGCCGCTAGCCGGCGGTGTTGCCGACGGGTGCCTGGCCGAGGGCGCTGAGCTTCCACCCGTCGGGGGTGCGGGTGAGCTGCCCCAGCATCCGGCTCTCCTTCACCGCGGGCTTGCCCTTGGGGGCGGTCACGGTGACGCGCAGGGCCACCATGACGCCCGCCTTGCCGGCCCGTTCGTCGAGTTCGGTGACCGCGCCGGAGAGCACCTTGGCGGTGCTGACCGTCTTCGCCTCCTGGATCTGCTTCACGAACCCGTCGCGTCCGTCCACCAGTTGCTGGTGCAGGTCGCCGGTGGTGGAGTCCTCCCAGACGTCGAGCCCCTGGTCGACCCGGGCGTGGTCGAGCGTGTTCATGTTCTGCACGGCCTGCTCGCCGGCGGCCAGCGCCTCGTCGCGGGCCCGCGCGTACGCGGCGGAGTCGTCGTGCTCCGCCTGGTACCAGGACACTCCGCCCCACCCCGCGGCGCAGGCCGCCGCCAGCGTCAGCACGATCGCCGTCGCCGTCAGCGGGTTCCTCGTCATCCGTGCCCGTGCCATCACTGCCTCTTCCTGCCGGCCGTTCCGTACTGTGCGTCTGTGCTGACGTGCCCCGGAGGGCGCCCGTCCGTCATCGGGGGTCGATCGCGACGATCGTCCAGTGCCCTTCCCTGAGCTGGGCGGTCACGGAGAGCTGGGCCGCCGCGCGGGAGGCGGGCTTGTCCTTGCGCTCGTAGACCTGGTCGAGGAAGACCAGCAGATGGGCGCTGTCGCGGGTGAGCCGGGTGACACCGGCGCGCACGACATGGGTGGTGAGGGTGAGCTTCTGGTCGGCGGACTGCTTCTCGACCTGTCCGAAGAGCGCCGCGTACTGCTGGAGCGCCTTGCCGGCCAGATAGCGCTGGGCGGACTCCTTGGTGGCGGCGGTCTCGCCGGGGCCGTACGAGAAGACCTTGCCGAGGGCGTTGGTGACCTCGCCGGCGACCTGGGTGGTGGCCGCGCTGTCGGTCAGGGCGAGGTTGTCCGTGGCGGGGGTGTCGCGCAGTTGTCGTCCCGCGACGTAGAAAACGGCACCGGCCGCGAGCAGGACGACCGCCAGCAGCGCGCCGACGGGGCGCGTCCAGCGACGCCGGGGACGGGCCCCGGCGTCGTCGTCACCGGAGGCGTCGGAGGCGTCCGGGACTTCGGAGGCCTCGGAGACGTCTGCGGCATCGGAGGAGTCGGAGGACTCCGGGACCTCGGATGTGTCCGGGCCGTCGGCGCCGGCCTGATCCCGCTCCGTGTCGACGGCTTCCGGGGCGTCGACGGGCTCCTCCGGCGATGCCTTCGCCAGGTCCGTCGTGGTTCCGCTCCTGTGGCTCATGCGCCGCTCCCTATGCCGAGTGCCGTGAGCGCCTTGACCTTCCAGCCGTCGCCGGTCCGGGCCAGGGTGGCCTCGAAGCGTTTGCGTTCGGTGGCGGGCTTCCCGCCGCGCGGGGTGACCTCGATGTCGACGGTGGCGATCATCAGGGCCGTGCCGCTGCGCGCGTCGACCTCGGTGAGCGCCGCGTCGGTGACCTTGCCCCGGGCCGTGGTGCCGGACTTCTTCAGCTCGGCGGCGTCCTTGGCGCGGGTGCGGGCGAGCTGGTCGTGGAACGGCCCGGTGGAGGAGTCCAGCCAGGAGGCGAGTCCGGCGTCGACGCTCGCCGCGTCCTTGCCGTCCAGGCTGTTGAGCCGGGCCAGTCCCGCCCTGCCGTCCGCGAGCGCGGCGTCCCGGCTCTTGGCGTACGCCAGATCGTCGTCGCCCCGGGCGCGGGCGTACGACCAGCCGCCGAGGCCGCAGACCAGGGCCGCGACGAGCAGCACCGCCCAGCCGCCGAGCGCGCGTCCGCCGGCCCTCATGCGCCGCTCCCCGTGCCGAGGCCCAGGAGTCCGGCCATGCCGTCGACCGGGGTGCCGGAGTCCGCCGTCACCCCGAGCGCGCCGGGCAGCCGGTCGCTGTCGCCGGGCAGCGGCAGGGTGCCGGGCCTGGCCGGTGCGGGCAGCGGTCCGCCCTTGGGGGCGTTGGCACTGCCCCGGACGTTGATGCCGGTGCCGGGCGAGGAGGCGCAGCGGGCCTTGGTGTTGACGGCGGGGCCCGGTGAGGTGTCGAGGCCGTTGCGGTAGGTCGTACCGCCGTAGCCGGAGGTGCAGGGCAGCGGTTCGAAGAAGGTGATCGACATGCCGAACCGGGCTCCGTCCTCGTCGACGGCGCTGGCGCCGGCCGCCACGACGGCGGGGAGCTTCACGAGCAGTTCCTCCAGTCCGCGCTGCCGGGTGACGGCGACGTCCGAGGTGGTGAGGAGGTTGGCGACGACCACGCCGAAGGCCGGGTCGAGATCGCGCAGCAGCCCGCTGATCTGGCCGGTGGCGTCGGGGGTGACGGCGATGAGCTTGCGCAGATCGGTGTCGGAGCCCTTGAGCTGCTCGGCGAGTTCCTTGGCCCCGGAGGCGAAGCCCTTGAGGGCCTGGCCCTGTTCGACCTGGGTGCGCAGCACCTTCTCGCCGTCCTCCATGAGCCTGGTGTTGACGGGGAGGGCGTCGTCGGCCGCCTGGACGAAGTCGCTTCCGGTGTCCAGGAGGACCTGGAGGTCGTCGCCCCGGCCGGTGAAGGCGGTGCCGAACTCGTCGACGACGGTGCGCAGGGATTCCAGGTCGACGGAGGAGGCGAGGTCGTTGACGCTGGTGAGGACGTTGGTCACCGGGGCGGGGACGGTGGTCTCGGCCTGTTCGATGACCGACCCGTTCGCGAGGTAGGGGCCCTCGTTGCGGGCCGGCCGCAGGTCGACGTACTGCTCGCCGACGGCGGAGAGGCTGGCGACGACTGCCTTGAGGTCGTCGGGGATGTCCGGTGCCGACTTGTCGATGCGCAGTTCGGCCTCGACTCCGTCGTCGGTGAGTTCGATGGGGCCGACCCGGCCCACGGAGACGCCCCGGTAGGTGACGTTGGAGTGGGTGAACAGGCCTCCGGTGCGCGGGAGTTGCAGCTTGACGGTGTAGTAGTCGCGCATGCCGACGTAGTGGCCGAGGTCGGCGTAGCGGATGCCGAGGAAGCCGAGCACCAGCACGGCGATGATCAGGAAGGCGAGGTTCTTCAGCCGGATGGCGAGGGTGATCATCGGGTGCTCCCGTCCGGGGCCGAGGACGTGGTGGGAGCCGTGGTGGCGGGCAGCGGCAGCGGCAGGCCGGCACCGGCCGCCGTGGTCTTCGCCCCGGCCGGGGTCTCCGGGTCCGGCTCGTAGGCGGGGATGATCTGGGTGCCCGGTACGGCGGTGAGGTCCAGGTACACGTTGAGGTAGTCGCCCTTCACGCCGCGCAGCACCTCGTCCGTGAACGGGTAGGTGAGCAGCACCTGGAGGGAGTCGGGCAGATCCTTGCCGGAGTCGGCCAGGGCCCGCAGGGTGGGGGCGATGGCCTTCAGGTCGGCGATGGTGTCCGCCTTGGACTTGTTGATGGTGGTGACGGCGACGCCGGAGAGGGTGTCGAGCGAGCGGAGCATGGTCATCAGGGAGCCGCGCTGCTTCTCCAGGACCTTCATGCCGGGGCTGAGCTTGGTGAGGACCGTGCCGACGTCCTGTTTGCGGGTGGCGAGCGTGGTGGCGAGGCGGTTGACGCCGTCGAGGGCGGCGGTGATGTCGCCGCGGTGGTCGTCGAGGTTGGTGACCAGCGTGTCGACCTGGTGGAGCATGGACTTGACCTGGGGTTCCCGCCCGGTCAGGGCCTTGTTCAGCTCGGTGGTGATGGTCTTGAGCTGCTGGACGCCGCCGCCGTTGAGGAGCATGGACAGGGCGCCGAACACCTCCTCCACCTCGGGGTTGCGGTTGGTGCGGGCGAGCGGGATGCGGTCGCCGGAGGCCAGGGTGCCGACGGCGGTGCCCTTGGCGGGGGGCGAGAGCTGGACGTACTTCTCGCCGAGGAGGCTGGACTGCTCCAGGTGGGCGTAGGCGTTGGCCGGGAGCTTGATCTTCCCGTTGACCTTCATGGTGACCCGGGCCTGCCAGGTGCCCGGGGCGAGGGAGATCTTGGTGACGCGGCCGACGGCGACGTCGTTGACCTTCACCGAGGACTGCGGGGCGAGGCTGAGCACGTCCGCGAAGTCGGCGGTGATCTCGTACGGATGGTCGCCGAGGTCGGCGCCGCCGGGCAGCGGGATGTCCTCGATGCCGGTGAAGCTGGGCGCGCCGCAGCCGGTGAGGAGCAGGGTGCAGCTCAGGCCGAGGGTGACCAGGGTGATCCCCGGCAGGGCCCGGGGCCGGCGCGGGGTCCGGTTCATCGGGTGGCCCCCTTCGTGTCGTCGCCGCTCTTGCCCGCGGCGTCCTTCGGTGTGCCGTAGACCATTCCGACGGCGGGCAGCGGCAGGACGGGCAGGTCCTCCTGGCGTGCCGCGTCCACGGGTTCGAGCCCCTGGAGGACGGGGAGCCGGCCCATGCTGAGCTCGTTGAGGTCGGTCCTGCCGTTGAGCGTGCGGTTCGCCGGGTCGTAGGCGTTGAGGACGTTGCCCGCGGCGAGCGGCAGGACGTCCATCGACTCGGCGAGCGAGGCGCGCTGGTCGACCAGGGTCTGGGTGATCGGCACGAGGGCGTCCACGTTCTTCTTCAGCTCGCCCCGGTTGTCCTTGATGAAGGTCTTGACCTGGGCGAGCGCGGTGCCGAGTTCCTTGAGGGCGGCGCCCAGGTTCTGCTTGTCGTCGGCGAGGAAGCCGGTGACGGTGTTCAGCTGGTCCTCGGCGGCGCGCACATTGCCGTCGTTGTCCTTGAGCATGGTGGTGAAGGACTGGAGGTAGGCGAGCGTGTCGAAGAGGTTGCCGCTGCTCTTGTCGAGCGTCTTGGTGGCCTTGCCGAACTGCTCGATGGAGTCGCCGATGTCCTTGCCGTTGCCCTTGAGGTTCTTCGCCCCGGTGTCCAGGAGTCCGGCGAAGGCCCCCTGGGCGTTCGCCCCGTCGGGGCCGAGCGCAGTGGAGAGTTCGGTGATGGACTCGTAGAGCTGGTCCACCTCGATGGGGGTGGCGTTGTTCGCGGCGGGCAGTTCGGCCCCGTCGGCGAGGACCGCTCCCCCGGTGTAGACGGGGGTGAGCTGGACGTACCGGTCGGCGACGAGGCTGGGGGCGACGACGACGGCGTGGGCGTCCCGGGGGACCTGGACGCCCTTGTCGAGGCGGAGGACGACCCTGACCTCCTTGCCCCGGGGCTTGACCGACTCGACGGAGCCGACCTTGACGCCGAGGATCCGCAGGTCGGATCCGGCGTAGATGCCCGTGGCCCGGTCGAAGTAGGCCGTGACGGTGGTGGTGCCCTCCTCGTCCAGGGCCATGACCCCGGTGGTGGCCGCGACGGCCACGACGGCGAGGCCGGCGCCGATCCCGATGACGCGGGTGAGTCTCATCTCAGCTCCCGCCTTCCTGCTTGGGAGGCATGCAGCCGGTGGCGGGCGGGGTGTCCGCGGGCAGGTAGTTCTTCGGGACGACGCCGCAGACGTAGTTGTCGAACCAGCGCCCGTTGCCGAGGGTGTTGCCGACCAGCCGGTTGTACGAGCCGGCCAGCGAGAGCACCTTGTCCAGGCTCTTGCGGTTCTTGTTCAGGACGGCGGTGACCCGGCCGAGCGCCTTGAGGGTGGGCTTCAGCTGCTTGTTGTTGTCGGCGACGAGCCCGGTGAGCTGGGTGCCCAGATCGCGGGTGCCGGTGAGCAGCAGATGGATGGAGTCGCGGCGGGCCTGGATCTCCCCGAGGAGGAGGTTGCCGTCCTTGAGCAGGGTCTCGAAGCCGCTCTTCTTGCTGTCGAGGGTCTTGGTGAGCTGCTTGCTGCCCTTGAGCAGGGTGGCGAGCTGGGCGTCGCGTTCGGAGACGGTCTTCGACAGGGCGGACAGTCCCTGGGCGGCGCTCTTCACGTCGGGCGGGGAGTCCTTGAAGGTGGCGGAGATCGTCTCGAAGCTCTTGGCGAGCTGTTCGGTGTCGATCTCCCCGATGGTCTCGCCCAGTCCGTTGAAGGCCTGGGTGACGTCGTACGGGGAGGTGGTGCGGCTCGCCGTGATGCGCTCGTCCGGGTCCTGCGGGGACTCGCCGAGCGGGTCGACGGCGAGGTACTTGTCGCCCAGGAGCGTCTTGATGGCGATGCCGACGGTGCTGGCGTTCCCGATCCAGGCGTCCTTCACCTCGAAGGTGACCTTCACCTTGGCGCCGTCCAGGGACACCCCGGTGACCTTGCCGACCTTCACCCCGGCGATGCGGACCTCGTCGCCCTCGTCGAGTCCGGCGGACTCGGTGAAGTCGGCGGTGTAGGTGGTGCCGCCGCCGATGAAGGGCAGCGAGTCGGCGCGGTAGGCGCCGTAGCCGAGGAGGGCGAGCACGAGCAGTCCGACGACGCCGACGGCGACGGGGTTGCGGTGGCGCAGCGGCTTGATTCTCATGAGGTGCACCTCGCCGGATCGGTGATCTCGATGCCGGTGGGCGGGGTGCTGCCGTCGCTGGTCGTCACACCGCTGACCTTGGCCTCGCAGAGGTAGAGGTTGAGCCAGGAGCCGTACGAGGTGAGGCGGGTGATCGCCGCCATCTTCTGCGGGGTCCTGGTCAGGAAGTTCTCGATCTGGGGCTGGTTGTCGGCCAGGTTCTCGGAGAGCCGGCCGAGCTCCTTGATGTCCTTCTTGAGCGGGGCCCGTCCGTCCTGGAAGAGGTCGGCGGTGACGGTGGTGAGGGCGCCCATCGCGGTGACGGCCTGGCCGAGCGGCTTGCGGTCGCCGGCGAAGCCGGTGACGAGTTCCTGGAGCGTGTCGACGAGGTCGTCGAAGCCCGCCTCGCGGTCGTTGACGGTCTTCAGGACCGTGTTGAGGTTCTTGATCACCTCACCGATCACCTTGTCCTTGGCGGCGACTGTGCCGGTCAGCGAGCCGACGTGCTGAAGAATGCTGTCGACGGTGCCGCCCTCGCCCTGGAGCACCTGGACGATGGAGCCGGCCAGCTGGTTGACGTCGGGCGGGGAGAGCCCTTCGAAGAGCGGCTGGAAGCCGTTGAAGAGCTGGGTGAGGTCCAGGGCCGGGGTGGTGCGGGAGAGCGGGATGGTGGCGCCCGGGGCGAAGCTCTCGCCGACGGGGCCCGTGCCCCGGCCGAGGTCGATGTAGCGCTGGCCGACCATGTTGAGGTACTTGATCGACGCGGTGACCGAGGCGGGCAGACTGCGGCCCTTCTGGACCGTGAAGGACACCTCGGCGACCCGCCGGTCGGCGATCCTGACGGACTTCACCTGGCCGACCTTGACGCCGGCGATGCGGACGCTGTCGCCGACGATGAGACCGGTGGCGTCGGTGAACCGGGCCCGGTACGAACGGGTGTCGCCGACCCCGGTGTTGGCGATGGACAGGCCGAGCACCGTGGTGGCCAGCACCGTGACCACGACGAACACGAGGGATTTCGCGAGCGGTCCCGCGAGGGAGCGGCGCTTCACTTGAGATTCACCTCCACACCGCGGAAGGCCGGTCCGATGAGCACGCTGCTCCACTCGGGCAGGGCCTGCGGCCGGACGTTCAGGGAGGGAGCGACGAGCTCGTTGACGAGCCGGCTCTCCTGCGGGGAGTTGGGCATGCCGAGCGAGGGGTTCGCGGCGGGCACTTCCTCCGGGGCCGCTTCGGTGTCCGCGCCGGAGGTGCGCAGTTCGGCGGAGGTCCGGGCGTCGGCGGTGGGGACGGTGTCACCGACGTAGGGGACGGAGTAGCAGCGCGGTCCGCCGGAGGCGTTGTAGACGGGGGTGTCCCGTCCGGCCACGTACTTCCCCTTGGAGGGCACGGTCTTGAGCGTGACGTGCAGGCCCGGTTCGTTCGTTCCCTTGCCGAGCGCCTTGTCCATGGCCGGGACGAAGCCGACGACGGTGCGCAGGGTGCAGGGGAATTCGGAGGAGTACTTCGCCAGCGTCTCCAGCGTCGGCCTGCCGGAGGCGGCGAGCCGGATGAGGTTGTCCTTGTTCTTCTGGAGGAAGGCGGTGAAGTCCCGGGCGGAGGCGGTGGTGGAGCCGTAGACGTCGGCCAGTTGTGCCTCCTGCTCGGCGAGGGTGCCGCTCGTGGTGGTGAAGTCGGTGAGGGCGTCCAGGACGTCGGGTGCGGCGTCCGCGTAGAGCGTGCTCACCTTCACGAGCTGCTTGATGTCCTCGTTGAGCGTGGGGAGCTGGGGGTTGAACTTCTTGAGGTGGGCGTCGAGGGTGGTGAGCGTGTCGCCGAGCTTGTCGCCGCGGCCCTTCAGCGCCTCGGAGACGGCGTTGAGGGTGGCGGAGAGCTTCTCCGGCTTGACGGCGGTCAGCAGCGGCAGCACGTTGTCGAGGACCTGCTCCAGTTCCAGGGCGTTGCTGGAGCGGTCCTGCGGGATGACGTCCCCGGCCCGCAGCGTCTTCGTGGAGGGGACGGCGGGCGGGACGAGCGCCACGAAGCGTTCGCCGAAGAGCGTGGTGGGCAGCATCTGGGCGGTGACGTCGGCGGGGACGCGGTCGAGCTTGTCGGGCTGGATCGCGAGGGTGAGGCGGGCTCCGTCGCCGTCGGCCTCGATCCGGCGGACCTGGCCGATGACGACGCCGCGCAGTTTCACGTCGGCGTTGTCGTGCATCTCGTTGCCGACGCTGGAGGCGCGGACGGTGACGGTCGCGTCGTCGGTGAACTTCTTGTCGTAGACGGCGACCGAGACCCAGATCAGCACGGCGGGGACGAGGAAGAAGGCGATCCCGGCGGTTCTGCGGCCCGCGGTCCGCGTGGTCCGGTTACTCATCAGCCGGCCACCTTCACGGTCGTCGTGGCGCCCCAGATGGCGAGGGAGAGGAAGAAGTCGGTGACGCTGATCAGCACGATGGCGTTGCGCACCGAGCGGCCCACGGCCACGCCCACCCCGGCGGGCCCGCCGCTGGCGTGGTAGCCGTAGTAGCAGTGCGCGAGGATCACCATCACGGAGAAGATGAGCACCTTGAGCACCGACAGCAGGACGTCCTGCGGGGAGAGGAAGAGATTGAAGTAGTGGTCGTACGTGCCCGCGGACTGGCCGTTGAACAGGACGGTGACGTAGCGGGAGGCGACGTACGAGGAGAGCAGCCCGATCGCGTAGAGCGGGATGATGGCGACGACCCCGGCGATGATGCGGGTGGTGACGAGGTAGGGCATGGAGCGCACGCCCATGGACTCCAGGCCGTCGACCTCCTCGTTGATCCGCATGGCGCCGAGCTGGGCGGTGAAGCCGGCGCCGACGGTCGCGGAGAGCGCGAGACCGGCGACGAGCGGGGCGATCTCGCGGGTGTTGAAGTACGCGGAGATGAAGCCGGTGAAGGCGGCGGTGCCGATCTGGTTGAGGGCGGCGTACCCCTGGAGGCCGACGACGGTGCCGGTGGCCAGCGTCATCGCGATCATGACGCCGATGGTGCCGCCGACGACGCCGAGCCCGCCGCTGCCGAAGGCGACCTCGGCCAGCAGCCGCTGCACCTCCTTGAGGTAGCGGCGCAGGGTGCGCGGGATCCAGAGCAGGGCCCGTACGTAGAAGGTGAGCTGGTCGCCGGAGCGGTCCAGCCAGCCGAGCATCGACATGGGTCAGCTCCCCTTCGCGGGGACGATCTGGAGGTAGATCGCCGTGAGGACCATGTTCACGAAGAACAGCAGCATGAAGGTGATGACGACGGACTGGTTGACCGCGTCCCCGACCCCCTTCGGGCCGCCGCGCGGGTTGAGACCGCGGTAGGCGGCGACGATCCCGGCGATGAAGCCGAAGATCAGCGCCTTGATCTCGCTGACGTAGAGGTCGGGCAGCTGGGCGAGGGCGGAGAAGCTGGAGAGGTACGCGCCCGGCGTGCCGTGCTGCATGATCACGTTGAAGAAGTAGCCGCCGAGGGTGCCGACGACGGAGACGAGTCCGTTGAGCAGGACGGCCACGAGCATGGTGGCCAGGACGCGGGGGACGACGAGGCGCTGGACGGGCGAGACGCCCATGACCTCCATCGCGTCCAGTTCCTCGCGGATCTTGCGCGAGCCGAGGTCGGCGCAGATCGCGGAGCCGGCCGCGCCGGACACCAGCAGCGCCACGATGATCGGGCTGGCCTGCTGGATGACGGCGAGGACGCTGGCGCCGCCGGTGAAGGACTGGGCGCCGAGCTGCTGGGTGAGCGAGCCGACCTGGAGGGCGATGACCGCGCCGAAGGGGATGGAGACGAGGGCGGCGGGCAGGATGGTGACGCTCGCGACGAACCAGAACTGCTCGATGAACTCCCGTACCTGGAACGGCCGTCGGAAGGTGTCGCGGCAGACGGTCCCGGCGAGAGCGAACAGCTGCCCGGTCTGGCGCAGCGGGGCGAGGGCCTTGCTGGGACGCGGGGCCGCGGGGGCGGCCTTCTCCGCCGGCGCGGACGGTTGGTCGGCCGGCTGCCCCGGGGGCAGGAGCGGCATCGGGGCCGTCATGGGCGCCCACCGCCGGCGGCCGGGCTGTAGCTGTTGAGGATGGCGGTACGGGCCGCCTCCGGCAGCTGCCCGAGCATCGCCATGACCCGCTCCCGGCGGCGCAGGGCGCCCTGGCGCACCGGCAGTCCGGCGGAGGGCTCCAGCTGGGGGACGACGGTGCGCGGGGCGTTGGCCGAGCTGATGCCCTGGCCGTAGCCGTTGCGCTCCTCGGCGGCGAGGGTGGCGGCGTCCTTCTCCTCGGACATCCCGATGGGTCCCTCGCAGCGTCCGGCGAGGAACTGCGAGACGACGGGCAGGTCGCTGGTCAGCAGCACCTCGCGCGGCCCGAAGGTCACCAGGTTGCGGCGGAAGAGCATGCCCATGTTGTCCGGGACCGTGGAGGCGATGTCCAGGTTGTGGGTGACGATGAGCATCGTCGCGTCGATCTGCGCGTTGAGGTCGACCAGGAGCTGGGAGATGTACGCGGTGCGGACCGGGTCGAGGCCGGAGTCCGGTTCGTCGCAGAGGATGATCTGCGGGTCCAGCACCAGGGCGCGGGCGAGGCCGGCGCGCTTGCGCATACCGCCGGATATCTCGCCCGGCAGCTTGTTCTCCGCACCGAGCAGACCCACGACGTCGATCCGCTCCATGACGATGCGGCGGATCTCGGACTCCTTCTTGCGGGTGTGCTCCCGGAGCGGGAACGCGATGTTGTCGAAAAGCGACATCGACCCGAAAAGGGCACCGTCCTGGAACATCAGCCCGAAGAGTTTGCGCGCTTCCATGATGTCCCGTTCGGCACCGTTCACCATGTCGACGCCGTTGACGAGAACACGGCCCTGTTCGGGTTTGAGCAGGCCGATGATGGATTTGAGGAAGACGGTCTTTCCCGTGCCCGAGGGCCCGAGCATGACACTGACCTCGCCTGCGGGAAGCGTGAGCGACACGTCCTGCCAGATGTTCTGCTTGCCGAAAGACTTGGTGAGGCCTTCGACCACTACTTCGATTCCCATCCCACCTCCTGCATGCGCTCACGAAGTGACAGAAGTGCACCGAGGGGCGCACGTTAAGTTCACCGACACCGCCAGGACAAGCCCTTGAACAGCCCATTCGCAAAGATCCGGCCCGTTTGTCATCGGATGACAAATTCCGTTCCCGATCTTGTGAAGCACTGCGCACTCCCGTCCGTCGGTGCAGGCCGGAACCCCGCGGCCCAGAGGGGCCTGCGCCGTGGGGTTCCGGAGGAAGAGCTCCGCCGGTGTGAAGATTCCGAGAGGGAGACCCTGCTGGATCCGGGAACCGGACACTGGGGATGCGTCCGGAATCCCTCCCGACGGGTGAGCAACCTCCGGGCGCGCCGGACGCGTTGCTGACGGAGGCGACGCTACGGGTGGGTAACCTGGCCCGCAATACCAGGTCATCAAGTTTTCGCGCGAGAGCGCAAAGCGGTCCGTTCTTTCGCACCGGTTGAGCAGAGCGCCGGGAAAACCTGTCTCCTGATGACAAGTTCCTCTACGGGCCGGCGGACGCCGGAACCGCGCCCCGGCGACTGAGACACGCTCGGGACCGGCTCGAATACACAAACGGCGGATGGCATTCCGTATACGTGGCCGGTGCGACGGCCCTCGGCACCCGCGGGGCGCTGCGCAGGAAGTGACAAGAAGGCCGGATCTCGTACTCATCGGCGGAGGAGATGCCGGTCCCTCCCCCAGATTCTCATACGCCGGGATTGTGTCACGGTGTTTCCCGCCAGTAACCTCACGGCTCGGTGAAAGGGATTTCGCACCGGCCGTGTCCGTCGCGTCCGACGCGCTCCCGGCACCCGCATTCCGCATTTCTGCGTTCCGTGCTCAATTCCGCCGTCCGTCGAGTACTCCGGACTCACCCGGGCACCTCGACGACGGCCGCCTCCCATCCCAAACAAGGGGAAGACATGAGAACTGGCTCGAACCGGGTACGTGTGGGGCTGCTGGCCTCCTTCACCGCGCTCGCCGCCGTCGCGTCGATCGGCTCGGCCACGGCCGCCACGACGCTGAACGGCAACTGGGCTCCGTTCAGCCGCTGCCCGGTCGACGACCCGGCGATGCTGGCGGCGGACGGGGCGGTGGACAGCGCCACCTGTGTCGCCTCGCACTCGGAGAGCGGCTCCATCAAGCTCGGCAACACCGTCGTGCCGGTGGGCGCCAGCGATCTGCAGATCGGCGTGATCACCCACCCGAACGGCGGAACGACCGTCGTCTCCCCCAAGGGCGGCGCACTCGTCGCGGACTCGGCCACCGTCCCCGGCGGGCTGCTCGGGCTGATGTGCCCCAACGACGTACCGGTCGTCAGCAGCATCTGCAAGACCCTCACCGACGTCAGCCTCAACCGGGTGACGGCGACCATCGAATCGGTCAACAACCCGACCGACTTCAAGCTCCTGGCGGGCACGACCACCGGGCAACCGATCGTGACCCTCCCCGTGCGCATCCACCTGGACAACCCGATCCTCGGTGACAACTGCTACATCGGCTCCTCCTCCGACCCGATTCTGCTGCGTCCGCAGAACCTCACCAAGCCGGCCGTGAGCACGACGAAGTTCGCCGGCGACGGCACCACGGACGCCACCGGCCCCCTGGGCCGGATCAACCTCCTGGGCGCCACCCAGACCGACACGACGTACGCGGTCCCCGGCACCAACGGCTGCGGCCTCCTGGGCGCCCTCAACTGGGCCGTCAACCTGAAGACGGGCCTGCCGTCGGCCTCGGGCAACAACAACGTCACGCTGGACAACGCGCAGACCTACGTGGCGACGATCAACAACCCCCGCATCATCGCGCCGAACCAGGGCAAGATGCTGTCGGAGTACTGGCACTCGGCGGCGCAGTAGGGGCCGTCGGCGCAGAGCGATGGGGCCACTCTCCTTGCGGAGGGTGGCCCCTTCGGTGTGTGGCTGAGGGGGGGCGGTCAGGGCTTCTTCGCGTTGGGCAGGGCCGGCATGGTGGGCGGGCAGACGTTATTGGGGGTGTTCGGGAGACATGTCGTGCCCTGGTTCATGAAGATGCCGTTGCCCGGTCCGGAGAGGGAAGCGGTGAACAGCGGACTCAGGTCCTCCCCCGCCGTGCCACATCCAACGAAGGCAGGGATATCGACTTCTCCTTCGAGCAAACCGCCCGCAAATACGTGCGTGTACTTGGCGCCACCGTTCAGAACCACCTTGAACGATTTAGACGTCCGACAGTCAGGTCCGACATCGAGGGGGGTGCCGTTGATTTCGACATCGTGAATGCGCAGGGACTGCCGAAAGAAGGCGGTGGAGAACTTGATTTGGTTCGGAGCGAGTCCGATGTTGCCCGTGGAGATCGTGATGGGCCCGTTCTCGAACGAGACCTTTGCCGTCACCGGCTGGAATCCGAAGGTCAGAAACGTCGACTCGGCGTCCCTGAGTTTCAGATTTCCGAGGGAGTCGATCCGAAGGTAGTACCCCCCCTTCGCCGTCGGTGAGCGAGTCGCCGTGCGCTTCACCCCCAGTACGCTGATGAGCGCCGGGTTGCGTGCGGGATCGTTGATGATCATGGCCCCGTTCAGCTTGCGCACATTGGCGAGACCCACCGCGTAGGCACACCCGAACGTCCCACCCGTGGGAACGTCGAAGACCTTGACCGGATCTCCCGGCGGCGGCGGGGGTGCCTCACTCGCATCCATCTCACCTACGGGCAGGTCAACAGGGCAAGGGTTGCTGTCGTCGTCGGCCAGTGCCTCCCGGCGTTCCACCGCGATCCCGCGCTCGGTCTCCTCCTCCGGGTCCTCCGCACCGGCTGATGGCTCTGGCGTGCCGGAGGGCCCGGAAGAGGTGACGTCAGCCACCTGCGTGTTCGCGAACGATCCTGCCTGCCCGTCCCCGGGACGGCACGTCAAGGTGGTGACCGTGGGGGTGCCGCCGTCCGCGGCCGAAGTGGAGAGAAGGTCGACCGTCAACTCCCCTGCGAGAAAGGTAACTTTGCCCGCCGAGTCGAAGGTGACGTACGGAACTTCACCGGAATGGACGAGCCGCACCTCACCATCGGCAGGCAGAGGAGTGCTCGGCGCAGCGAGAGCCCAACGGGCCTCGGCCGACTTGCCGCCCTGTGTCACCTTCACGGCGAGCTCGGCCTGACTCACCACCGAATCGGTGCGTGCGGGCAGCAGACTGTCCAGGTCCGCCCGCGCCAGCGTGAGCGTCAGCGTGGCGTTCGCCGGCTGCACCGGCCGCCCGACCTCACCGGTGGCCGGCACGTCCGCCGAGATGTCGATCGTGGCAGCCACGGTCGCATCCTTCACACCGCACTCGGATGCGAAACTGGCCGGCTCCGCGCCTTCGTCTGCGGACGATCCGGTGCCGGACAAGAGGCCGGCCAGCACGGCGAGGCCGGCGACGGAGGCGACCCTGACGGAACGCCCCGCACGGGTCATGGGGATCTGGGTGTGCATATCGGGCGTGTCCTCCACGGGATGCGGTCAGTGGTCAAGTGGCGTGGCGCCGGAGATGGCCCTACGAGGGACTGATCACCGGCCACGATTCAGTCGATGACATGGTCACGAGATACGAGGCGTCGAACACGACCTCTTCGCCGTCGTTGAAGAGCCCCAGGCAACTTGCATTGGATGCGACCAGATCGCTGATGTCTCCCTGAATAACAAGCTTGCCACTGTCGTTCTCGTAGTGACCGCGAAGCAGACCTCTGACGTCCACGTCACAAGCTAGGCCGCCAAAGTGAGCAGAGAAGTCGCTGATCGTGATGTCAACCCAGTTCGCATGGGACTCACTCGGCCGAACAGCATTGATCTTCCAAGGCGTTTCGCTCATGGTCATGCTCCAATCGATGCCACCCACCCCACAGCCCGTCGAAGTGAACGCGTCGATGGCGCTGATTTCTGCACCGTCGGGGCTGACCGACTGAAACGACCCTGCCGTCACATCGGAGGCCGCGCATTCAAAGGTCCCAGCCGAAACCGACAGCGTGGGGTAGTCCGCGTGGGCGGTGTAGGGCCCGGACGGAGTCACCGCCCATGACGACACCGTTCCGGCCGAAGCCGAAGACATCGCCATGCCCACCACGACTCCAGCGGCGGTTGCAACAAGTACGACTCTGCGCACAAAGGTCCCCATGGTTGCATCTCCTCGGAAGTTGCCACGATGGCAGTCGCGCCGGCGCCCATAACGAGAAGGCCGGGCTGGCCGCGGAGAGGCTCCGCGGCCGGCCCGTACCCGTGTGCTCCTGCCGCCTTACGGCGTGGTGATGGTCGGCGACGTGCCGGTCGCGACCATCTTGACGAGGTACGAGGCGTCGAACACGGCCTCGTCACCATCGTTGATGAGCCCCAGGCAGCTGGCGTTGGAGGCGACCAGGTCCGTGGTGGGACCATAGACGTTCAGCGTGCCGGCGCTGTTGTTGTAGTCCCCGTAGACCGTCCCGGTGAAGTCCGCGGTGCAGCCGATACCCGAGATGTGGGCGGAGATGCCGCTGATGCTGCCGTCGACGTTCGACCCGTTCGGCGCGATGGCGTTGATGTACCACGGCGTCACGTTCATCGTCACGTCGAACGGAATGCCACCGACGTTGCAGTCGGTGAAGGTGATGTCGTCGATGGTGCCGATCTTGACACCATCGGCGCTCGACGGCTTGAGCGTGCCGGACGCGTCGGACGAGTCACAGACGAGCAGCGCCGCCGGGACCGACAGCGTGGGACCGTTCGCGTGAGCGGTGAAGGCGCCCGAGGGCGTCACCGTCCACGGGGAGAGGACGCCGGCGGAGGCCGACGAGACGGTCATGGCGACCGCCGCTCCGATGGAGGCGGCGACGACAGCGGCTCTACGTGCAAGGGTGTTCACGGATCCAGTTCCCTTCGAGGGGTTCGTGACCTGCTCCGGGGGGCCACTTCCGGCCGGGTCAGTGGCGCCCCCGGAGCGGGGGTCACAGGACAGGAATGCGGCAGTCCGGCCTGACGGACTGCACGACCTCTTGCGTTCGGCGATGACGCTACGGGCGGGTAATGTCGCTCCGCAACACACAGGCAGAAAGAATCTCCGTAATCGGCCCCGTCCGTGAGAAATTTGCTGCGCGGCGAGTACGGCCCTCCGGATTTTTATCCAGAAGTGAGTACTTCCGGCCGGACACGGGGGCCGGGGGTTGCTCACCCGATGACGGTACGCCCCTCAGGCCGGCCCAACACCCCACGTCACAGCCCTGCCGTACGGGTTCGGCCACCACCCGCACCCCCGCCCTCCGGCGCCCGGCCGGCCTCTTGACTTCCGCCCGGGTAGGCAGTGGAATTCACGACGCAGAGCGAGGACGACATTGTTCGGGGAATCCGGAACAGCGGCCGGAGCCACCGCCGCATTACCGGAATACGGGCCCCCGGATCAACACCGCACGAGTGGTTCGCGAGCCGTTCCCGAGCGCGGAGACCGATCGGGCAGTTGGCCGAAACCGGCCGATACGTGCCCCATACATTTCGTCTTGTCCTGCCTGTGTTCAGGGCCACATGACGTGGACTATCTTCGACAGCCGATGTCGCTACGCACCTGACGACGGATGGGAGCGCTCTCCCGTCCGCCCACCCCCCATCGGGCGCCGAAGAGCAAGGGGTAGAGGTATGCCGGGAGTTGCGCAACCCTCGGAACTGGGAGAGCCACTGGGACCGCTGCCGCAGGAGTTCGCCGCCATCGTGCGGCCCGAACTCCCCAGCCTCATCAAGGAGATCGGCCTTGAGGTCACCCGCGCCTACCCCGAGTACGCGCGACTCCTCGACGGCCCGTACGGGCAGGGCATCCGGGTCGGTGTCGAGCAGAGCATCTCGGTCTTCGTGGACCAGGTGGCCGAGCCGACCGCGCCCTCCGCGCTGCGCGACGAGATGTGCCGCAGGTTCGGCCGGTTCGAGGCCTACGAGGGCCGGAGCATGGACCAGTTGCAGGGGGCGTACCGGCTGGGCGCGCGGGTGGCACTGCGGCGGGCGAAGAAGATCGGCAGGCGCTACAACCTCTCCCCCACGATGATGCTGACGTTCGCGGACGCGCTGTTCTCCTATGTGGACGAGCTGGAGGCGCTGTCGCGGGAGGGGTATCTGGAGGTCAGGTCGGCGTCCGACGACCACACGGACACCCTGCGGCGCAGGCTGCTGCATCTGATCCTGGCGGGGCGGCCGGTGCCCCGGGTGGCCATCGCGGAACTCTGCGAGCAGACGGGATGGACGCTGCCGGACGAGGTGACGCTCGTCGCCGTGCGGCCGTCCCCCGATCTGGACCGGCTGGCGATCGACCGGGACGTCCTGGTGGACTTCACCGATCCGCAGCCGCATTTACTGATCCCGGGCCCCTTCGACGACATGCGAAGACGCATGCTGGAGCACGCGCTTCCCGGGGTCCGCGCGGCCGTCGGCCTGACGGTCCCCGCCTCCCTGGCGTCGGACTCGATCCGCTGGGCCCGGCGGGTACTGGAACTGGTGGACGCCGGCGTCATCGACGACGCGCCGGCCATCCTCTGCGAGGACCACCTCATCACCCTGTGGCTGCTCTCCGACCCGGTCCTGCTCGACCAGCTCGCACGCCGCGAACTCGCCCCGATGGCGAACATCAGCGTCAACCGGCGCGAACGGCTCATCGAAACGCTGCGGATCTGGCTCGACACCCGCGGCACCGCGGCCCAGATGGGCGAGCTGCTCGACGTCCACCCCCAGACCGTCCGCTACCGGATGCGCAATCTGGAATCGATCTTCGGCGATCAACTGGTCGATCCGGAGGCGCGGTTCTCGACGGAGACCGTGCTCCGCGCCATGCAGCTGCGCGCCCGCAGCAACGACGCACCCATCTGAACAGCGCGACGCGGCCTCGATCCGACGAACAGCTCACGCGAAGTCAACCTACTTGCTGGTAAGGGGAAATAGCCGGTCATTCCCAAACGGTTGCCACACGGAGACGTTCTCAACGAGAAACACGGAACTGCGTCCCGTTATATGGAGAGGAGTCGGCCGCCCACCCGGCGGCCCGGCGCCCGACCTTCTGGCCACCATCGAGAGGGAACCCCCCATGACCGCCTCACATCTGCTCGTCCCCGTCCCGATCCCGGACAGCGTCGCCGCACTGATCGGCTCCTGTGTGCCGGCCCGGATCCTGGAGGCGGAGTTCGACGCGGAGTGCGCGGCGCGCGAGGTCCGCCGGTTCCGCGGCCCGCGGCTCGGCATCGAGGACCAGGCCGACCGGGAGCAGGCCCTCGCCGAGCTGGCCCGCGCCAACAAGGTGCTGGCCGCGCACGACCCGCGGCTGATGGTGCGGCCGGGCGACGCCTGGTAGCCCCCTCGCACTCTCCCTCACCCGGCGAACCCCGTCGCCTTGCGGAGGCGGCGCCCTGCCCTTACCTTACTCAAAAGTAAGTTTACTCCGGAGTAAGGAACTGGCGTGGCCGACAACAGCAGCGGCAACCTCACCGACGAACTGGCCGCCCTCGACTTCGCGGCCGTCTCCCCGCCGGAGTTCGCGCGGATCGTGAAGGGACTGTCCGCCAAGCAGCTCGGCGAGGTCATGCACGGCGAGCTGCGCACCCGGGTGCTCGGCGAGGTCTTCGCCCGGATGAAGCAGCAGTTCCGCCCCGAGGCAGCCGGCACGCTCACGGCGCTCATCCGCTGGAAGATCACCGGTGACAGCGACGTGGTCTACGAGACCGCGATCGCGGACGGCCGCTGCACCGTCAGCGAGGGCCGCTCGGACGCCGAGCCGCGTACGACGCTGATCATGGCGGACACCGAGTTCCTGAAGCTGGTCTCGGGCAACGGCAACCCCATCACCATGTTCATGATGCGCAAGCTGAAGGTGGCCGGCGATGTCGGCCTGGCCTCGGGCCTCACCCGCTACTTCGACATCCCGAAGGCGTGAGCCGATGAGCTACTTCTCCCTCGCCCTCACCGAGGAGCAGCAGGACCTGCGCGACTGGGTGCACGGCTTCGCCGCCGAGGTGGTGCGCCCGGCCGCCGCCGAATGGGACGCCCGCGAGGAGACGCCCTGGCCGGTCATCCGGGAGGCCGCCCGGATCGGGCTCTACGGCTTCGAGTCGCTGGCCGACATGTACGGCGACCCCTCGGGGCTCTCCCTCCAGATAGCCAACGAGGAGCTGTTCTGGGGCGACGCCGGCATCGGCATGGCCCTGTTCGGCACCTCGCTCGCCGTCGCCGGGATCTTCGCCTCCGGGACCCCCGACCAGCTCGCCGAGTGGGTGCCGCAGTGCTACGGCGACGCGGACGACCCCAAGGTCGCCGCGTTCTGCGTCTCCGAACCGCAGGCCGGCTCCGACGTCTCCGCCATGGCCACCCGGGCCCGCTACGACGAGGCCAAGGACGAATGGGTGCTCAACGGCCAGAAGGCGTGGATCACCAACGGCGGGATCGCCGAGGTCCATGTGGTCGTCGCCTCGGTCGATCCGGCGCTCGGCGCGCGCGGGCAGGCCGCGTTCATCGTGCCGCCCGGCACCAAGGGCCTCGAAGCGGGCCGCACCGTCAAGAAGCTGGGGCTGCGCGCCTCGCACACGGCGGACCTCTTCCTCGACGACGTACGGGTCCCCGGGCACTGCCTGCTCGGCGGCAAGGAGAAGCTGGACGCCCGGTTCGCCCGCGCCCGCGAGGGCTCCACCGCCAAGGGGCAGGCCGCGATGGCGACCTTCGAGGTCAGCCGCCCCACCGTCGGCGCCCAGGCGCTGGGCATCGCCCGCGCCGCGTACGAATACGCGCTGGAGTACGCCGGGACCCGCGAGGCGTTCGGCCGGCCGATCATCGAGAACCAGTCGATCGCCTTCGCCCTGGCCGATCTGCGGACCGAGATCGAGGCCGTACGGCTGCTGATCTGGCAGGCCGCGTGGATGGCCCGCAACGACCGGACCTTCGACGCCGGACAGGGCTCCATGTCCAAGCTCCGCGCGGGCGAACTCGCGGTGGCCGCCACGGAGAAGGCCGTCCAGATCCTGGGCGGCGCGGGATACAGCAGGGAGCACCCGGTGGAGCGGATGTACCGGGACGCCAAGATCTACACGATCTTCGAGGGGACCAGCGAGATCCAGCGCCTGGTCATCGCGCGGGCGATCTCGGGACGCCACATCCGCTGACCGGGGCGGCGCACCCGTACGGACGCCGTCCTCGCGCGTCTCCCGGACCGCGCGCCCCGCGCGGGTGCATGCTCGTGCGGTGAGCGGGCGGCCGGTGCACGGGGGCCACCGGCCACACGGCCCGTCCGGGTGCCCCCGCCACCGGGAGACCGCATGCTCCGGACCACCGTCCTGACCGCCCTGGCGCTCGCCGCCTCGCTCCTCACCGCCGCCCCCGCCTCGGCAGCCCCGGCCCCGGCCGGGTGGGAGCCCGCGCCGACGGCCCCCTTCGACGCACCGGCCGGCACCCGCTGCGACGCCCCCGTTCACGGCGAACCGCTCGTGGACGAGGTCGTCCAGAAGGTGCTCGCCACCCACCCCGACGGTTCCCCGTCCGAGATCGCCTACAAGGGGGCCCTGCTCATCCGGGTCACCAACACCCGTACCGGCGCGTACACCGACGTGGACGCCGGGGGCAGCGCGCTCGTCGACCACCGCACCGACGGCTCGCAGCGCTGGCACGCGGTCGGGCCCGTCCTCCTCGGCGTCGGCGCGCACCAGGGCAACCTGCCGCGCGGGGAGTACCGGGTGGACGGGGTGTACACGCTGGACATCGCCGCCGACGGCTACCGCACCCTGCGCATGCACCACGGGTCCGTGGACGACGTCTGCGCCCTCATCGAATGACCACCCCTGCGCGAACCGGCGGCGGGCCGGGCGGGACAATGCCGGGACCTCGACCGCCCCCGCCGCCGAACCCCTGGAGAGCCATGCCCGCCGGTCCGCGCCCGTCCGTCCTGTTCGTCACCGACCTCGCCTACGAGGCGCGCGGGCGCCGCTACTGCGACGAGGACATCGCGCTCACCGCGCGGCTGCGGGAGGACGTCGACCTCGCGCTGTGCCATCCGCGCGACGCGGCGGCCCTGATGGACGGCTTCGACGGCGTCGTCGTCCGCAACAGCGGTCCGGTGCTGCACTACCAGGAGGCGTACGACGCCTTCCGGGCACGCGCCCTGGAGCGCGGCACCCGGGTCTACAACCCGCTGACCGGGCGGGGCGACATGGCGGGCAAGCAGTACCTGGTGGATCTGAGCCGGGCCGGGTACCCGGTGATACCGACCGTGGACCGGGCGGCGGACCTGGGGCTGCTGCCGGAGGCCGCGGGCTATGTGGTCAAGCCGAAGCTGGGCGCGGACTCCGTCGGGCTGCGCTTCACGGACACCCCCGTACTGGAGCCCGGCACGGACGGCACGCTGCTGGTCCAACCCCGGATCGACTTCCGCTACGAGGTGTCCTTCTACTTCGTCGACCACGACTTCCAGTACGCGCTGCACGCGCCGCACCCGGACCGGCGGTGGGTGCTGGAGCCGTACGAGGCGAGCCCCGCCGACCTGGACTTCGCCCGCGCGTTCATCGAGTGGAACACCCTCGACCACGGCATCCAGCGGGTCGACGCCTGCCGCACCGCCTCCGGCGAGCTGCTGCTCGTCGAGCTGGAGGACCTGAATCCGTACCTCTCGCTGGACCGGGTGGCACCGGAGACGCGGGAGGCGTTCGCGGCCCGGATGACGGTCTCGCTGAGGGAACTGCTGGGCTGACACGTCCGGTCGCCTCCCGCATGCGGGTGACAGGGGGCGGTGTGAAGGTGCAAGGGTGACCACTGCCAGCGAGACCGCCCCCGCCGCGCGGAGTGCCGCCGCGCCGCCCGTGCTCGATCCGCGCCGTCGCAACATCGTCTTCGCCACGATCGTGCTGGGCATCCTGCTGGCCGCCCTGGACCAGACGATCGTGGGCACCGCGCTGCCGACGATCGTCTCGGACCTGGGCGGCGCCGCCCATATGTCGTGGGTGGTGACCGCGTATCTGCTGGCGGAGACGGTCGCGACGGTCCTGGTCGGCAAGTTCGGCGACATGTTCGGCCGGAAGGTCATCTTCCAGCTCTCCGCGGTCATCTTCATCACCGGTTCGTTCCTCTGCGGTCTCGCGACCAACATGACGCTGCTGATCGTCTGGCGCGGTCTCCAGGGCATCGGGGCGGGCGGGCTCATGGTCACCTCGATGGCGCTGATCGCCGATGTCATCCCGCTGCGCGACCGGGGCAAGTACCAGGGCGCGATCGGCGCGGTCTTCGGTGTGTCCACGGTCGTCGGACCGCTGCTCGGCGGGCTGTTCACCGACCATCTGAGCTGGCGCTGGGCGTTCTACGTCAATGTGCCGATCGCCATCCTGGTGGTCATCGCCGCCGCCCGCACCATCCCGGCGGTGAAGGCTGCGGGCCGCCCCGTCATCGACTACCTGGGCATCGCCATGGTCACCGTCGGGGCGAGCGCGCTGATCCTGGCGACGAGCTGGGGCGGCAACGAGTACGCCTGGGGCTCCGGCGTCATCATCGGCCTGTTCGTCCTCGGCCTGGCCGCCCTGGCCGCCTTCTGCCTGGTGGAGTTCCGGGCGAAGGAACCGATGCTGCCGATGCGGCTCTTCCGCAATCCGGTCTTCACGGTGTGCTCGATCCTCAGCTTCATCGTGGGCTTCGCGATGCTCGGCGCGATGATCTTCCTGCCGACGTACCTCCAGTACGTGGACGGCGACTCGGCGACGCTCTCGGGCGTCCGGACGCTGCCGATGGTCGTCGGTCTGCTGGCCGCCTCCATCTTCAGCGGCAACGTGGTCAGCAAGACCGGCCGCTACCGGGTCTTCCCCATCGTCGGCTCCCTGGTCATGGCGCTCGGCCTGTTCCTGCTCTCCCGGATGGGCCCGGACAGCGGGGTCTGGCTGGAGTCGCTGTACATGCTGGTGCTGGGCCTCGGCATCGGCCTGTCCATGCAGGTGCTGACGATCGCCGTGCAGAACACGGTCGACTACGCGGACCTGGGCACCGCGACCTCGGGCGTGACCTTCTTCCGTACGCTCGGCAGCTCCTTCGGCACCGCCGTGTTCGGCACGATCTACGCCAACGCGCTCGGCCCGCACCTCAGGGACGGCATCGCCGAGGCGGTACGGGCGGGCGGCGACCCGGCGGTCCTGGCGAAGGCCTCGCAGAGCCCGGAGGGGCTGCACAACCTGCCCGACGCGCAGTCCGCGCCGCTGGCCCAGGCCTACGCCGACACCCTGCACACCGTGTTCCTGTGGACGGTGCCGGTCGCGCTGATCGGCTTCCTGGTGGCGCTCTTCCTCAAGGAGGTGAAGCTGCGGGACACGGTCCGGGCCGGCTCCACGGACATGGGCGAGGGCTTCGCATCCCCCAGCGCGGGCGACTCCGCCCGGCTGCTGGAGTTCTCCGTGGCGAAGGTGCTGCGCCGGGTGGACCCGGACACCGCGCGCCGGATCGTCGCCTCCTCCGACACCCGGCTCGACATGGCGGGGGCCTGGGCGGTCATGCAGGTGGAGCTGTTCACCCGGATGGTCGGCCATGCCGGGCTGCGGCTGATCGCCACCCGGCACCGGATCCCGCCGGAGGTCCTGGTCCCGGTCTTCGACCGGATGATCGAGGAGGGGTATCTGACCGGGGACGGCCATCTGTTCACCCACACCGAGGCGGGCCGCCGGGAGGCCGCGACGATCACGGACGCCTGGGCGTCCTGGCTCAACGACCAGCTCGGCGACGACGACATCGGCCGCCCCGACCACGACCGGCTGCGGGCCGCCGTCGATGTGATCGCCAAGCGGCTGCTGGCGGAGGACCTGGCGCAGGAACTGGCCCCGGTCACCCCGGCCGGGGCGCCCGCCTGACGGGCGGACGGGACCGCTCCCGGCCCCGGTCTCAGCCGGCGAAGACGGCCGTCTCGTAGACCCAGGCGCCCTCGTACCGCACGAAGCGGCTCTTCTCGTACAGCGCGTCCGCCTGCCCGCCGGCCGTGAACCGCGCCCGGAACGTGACGGTCCCGGTGGTGTGGAAGGCGGTGCCCTGCGTCGTCTCCAGGATCTCCAGCCCCTCCCAGCGCTGCTCCGGGTCCAGGTCGAGGACGGCCGGGCGGTGGTCCGGATGCCAGGTGCGCAGCAGATATCCGGTGTCGCGGACGACGAAGGCGCAGTAGCGGGAGCGCATCAGCGCCTCGCAGGTGGGCGCGGGCGCGCCCGCGTGGAACCGTCCGCAGCACTCCGCGTACGAGGACGGCAGCCCGCAGGGGCACGGTGAGGCGGCCGTGATCCGGGGAGCGGGAGGGGCTGCGGGCCTGCGGGGGCGTGCGGTGCGTCGGGACATGCGTCCATTGTCCCCGGTACGGGCCGCTCCCCCGCCGCCGGGCCGGTCAGCGCTTGCGGGCCACGCCCGCGTACCCCGGGATCGGCTCGTCGCCCGGCACCTCGACGACCTCGCCCAGCTCCGGGTGCCAGTCGGCGGAGAGCGAGACCCCGGGCTCGACCAGGTCGAGGCCCTCGAAGAACGCGGAGAACTCGGCCCGGCTGCGCGGGCGCAGCGCCATCCCGCGCGCCCGGTACAGCTCGACCGCCTGGGCCGCGCCCGCCGGGTCGAAGTCGCCGGTGGTCTGCGACAGGACGAGGTAGCTGCCGGGGGCGAGCTGGTCGACCAGCCGGCCGACCAGCTCCGCGGCGCCGTCCTCGTCGTCGATGAAGTGCAGCAGGGCCAGCATCGACAGGGCGATCGGCCGGTCGAAGTCGAGGACCCGGCCGGCCGCCTCCAGGATCGTGCCGGGCTCGCGCGCGTCGGCCTGGATGTACTCGGTGGCGCCCTCGGGGGTGGAGCGCAGCAGGGCCGCCGCGTGGGCCAGGACGATCGGGTCGTTGTCGCAGTAGACGACGCGGGATTCCGGCGCGGTGCGCTGGGCGATCTGGTGGAGGTTGGGTTCGGTCGGTATGCCGGTGCCGATGTCGAGGAACTGGCGGATGCCGTCCTCGGCGAGCCAGCGGGTGGCCCGGTGCATGAACGCCCGGTTGACCCGGGCCATGTCGCGGCCCCGGGAGTCCAGGGCGAGCAACTGCCGGGCCATCTGCTCGTCGACCGGGTAGTTGTCCTTGCCGCCGAGGAACCAGTCGTACATCCGCGCGGGATGCGGCTTGCTGGTGTCGATCTCGACGGGGGGCTCGTGCCCGGTCATGGCGCGCTCCTTGGATCGGTGGTCGGCGTACGGCTGGGTGGAGAACGCGCGAACCGTGCGCGCACCGCCCGTCAGGTCAGGAGGAAGTCGGCCTGTCCGGCCTTGGCTCCCTGGATAAAGGCGGCGATCTCACGGTGGGAGTAGATGAGGGCGGGTCCGTCGGGGTCGGCGGACTGGCGCATCGCGATCCGTCCGTCGGAGAGCTTCATCGCCTCGACGCAGTTGCCGCCGTTGCCACCGCTCCACGGCTTGTACCAGCCCTCGTCGCCGAGGTCGGCGGCCGGCATGCCGTTGTATATGGGTGTCATTCACAGCTCCTTGCGGAAGTCCCGGAGGATTTCCTTCGTGCGTTGTGCAGTCGCGGCCTGGGCCGCCATGCGGTCCATGACCTCCAGGTACGAGGCCACCTCGGGGCGGGCGTCGAAGTAGACCGCCCCGGTCAGGTACTCGCTGTAGACCATGTCCGGCAGTTCCGGGACGGCGAACCGGAACAGTACGAACGGGCCGTAGGTACCGGGGTGGTGCCCGGTGGAGAACTCCGCGATCTGGAGCGTCACATGAGGCAGCTCGGTGGCTTCGAGCAGCTTGTCGGCCTGGGCGCGCATGGCCTGCGGGCTGCCCACGGGGCGGCGCAGCACCGTCTCGTCCATCACGACCCAGAGCCTGGGGGCGTCCGGCCGGGTGAGCAGGGACTGCCGCTGCATGCGCAGCGCCACATGGCGTTCGATGTCCTCGGGCCTGGTCTGGCCGACCGCCCCGGTGCGCATGACGGAACGCGCGTAGTCCTCGGTCTGGAGCAGTCCGGGGACGAAGTGCGGCTCGTACATGCGCAGCAGGCTGGCGGCGCCCTCCAGGCTGACGTACATGCTGAACCAGTCGGGCAGCACATCGTGGTAACGCTGCCACCAGCCGGGCTTGTTGGCCTCCTCGGCGAGGTCGACGAAGGCGTCGGTCTCGTCCTCGGAGATCCCGTAGGCCCTCAGCAGCGCCTGGACGTAGGGGATCCTGAGCGCGACCTCGGCGGTCTCCATCCTGCGGACCGTCGCGGGGGCGACGCGCAGCACCTTGGCGGCCTGGTCGCGGCTCAGGCCGGCGCGGACCCGCAGTTCCTGCAGGCGCTTTCCGAGAACGACCTGGCCCACGGTCGGGGCGGACCGCGGTTCGCTCACTTCAGACCTCCCCATGCGCTGTTTGGCAGCAGTGTGCCATGCGCCCGCCACCAAGAACACAGCCACTCTGGAATTTTCAGAGTGCCCCTTGCCAAGTGTTCACGACAGGGGGAGAGTTGGGGAGTGAACCAGTTCACTCGTCATGCCCCGCCCTTTTCAGGAAGATCGCGAAGCGTGACACAGCCCCCACTGTGAGGAATCGGTCGTGGCACCTGGCAGTGCGCTCATCCCCCGGCTCATGGACCTCAGCCCCGGGACCGAAGCGCTCCGGTACTGCTTCGCGCTGCCCGCGCACCCCGAGTCGGTCGCCGGTGCCCGACGTCTGACCCGCGCCCGGCTGGACGCCTGGCGGCTGGACGGCGACACGCACGAGGCCGCAGTCCTCATCGTGTCCGAGCTGGTCACCAACGCGGTGGTGCACACCGCGAGCGATCGCGTCGTGTGCGAGCTGCACCGCCTCCACCGGGGGCTGCGCATCGCCGTACAGGACCAAGGACACCAGCCCGGCGGCCCGCGGTTGTCCGCGGGCGGCGACGACGAGCACGGACGCGGTCTGCTGCTCGTGGACGCGCTGTGCAGCGCCTGGGGGTCCCGCGACGCCCGGGGCGGCTCGGGCCGCATCGTCTGGGCGGAACTGCCGCACGGCTCGGAGCACTCATGCTGAAGAACGCCATGTCCCATCTGCTCGGCACCCGGCGCACCCAGAAGACCGGGGGCCCGTCGGGCCCCGGCAGGGTCCGGCTGCCGGTTCCGGACACCCTCTCGGCCAGCCTGGGCTGCGACGCGGTCGGGGTGCCCGCGCGCTACGGCTTCCGGCTGATGTCCCATCTGCCGCGCACCGGCTGTGTCTTCGCCGACGCGGACCAGTGGTGGTGGATCGTCCCGGCCGGATCCGACCAGGACCTCGACTGGCCCGCGCAGACCGCGTACGCCCGGGGCGCCTGCGTCCCCGCGGTGCGTCCCCGGCTGATCCACCAGCCCGACAGCCGGACGCCCTACACCCCGCCCATCCCGCTGTACCTGATGGTCTGCCAGGTGACCGGGGTGGCACCGTCCTGGACCCCCTCGGGCGGGCGCCGGGTCGTCCCGACGCCCTGAGCGTTCCGGTTACCGCCCGCGCAGATAGGCGAGCGCGGGGTGTGCCTCGGTGTAGCCGTCCACCAGCCGGCGGGCGACCGAGACCGAGTCGACCAGCGGGTGCAGGGCGAAGGCCTTGACCGCGTCGGCCCGGGAACCGCTCTCCGCCGCGTCGAGCACCGCCCGTTCCACCCCCTTCACCGCCGTGACCAGCCCGACGGCGTGGTACGGGAGCGGGTCGGCGGCCAGCGGGTGGGCGCCGTTCGCGTCGACCAGGCACGGCGCCTCGATCACCGCGTCCGCGTCCAGGGCGGCGAGGGTGGTGCGGTTGCGGACGTTGAGGATCAGCGAGGTCCGCTCGTCCCGGGCGACGGCCCGCATGAGGGCGAGCGCGACCTGCTCGTAGCCCCCGGAGTCCATCCCGCTGTCGTCGCGCTCACCGGCCCCGGCCGCGTCCCGGTTCTCCGCCATGTACGTGGCGTCGCGCTCGGCACGGGTGCGGTCCCAGGTCGCCAGGGCGGGGGTGGCCGGGTCCTTCATCAGACCGTAGAAGCCCTCCTGCTGGTCGCGCAGGAAGGCGCCCCGGGTCCGCTCCGCCTCCTGGTAGGCACGGACCGCCTCGCGGTTGAAGTAGTAGTAGTGCAGGTACTCGTTGGGGACCGCGCCCAGGGAGCGCAGCCAGTCGGCGCCGAAGAGCCGGCCCTCCTCGAAGGTGCCGAGCAACTCCGGGTCGGCCAGCAGCCGGGGCAGCAGATCCCGCCCCTCGACGTGCAGTCCGCGCACCCAGCCCAGATGGTTGAGGCCGATGTAGTCGATCCGGGCGCGGGCCGGATCGGCGCCCAGGGCGAGCGCGATGCGCCGGCCGAGGCCCACGGGCGAGTCGCAGATCCCGATGACGCGGTCGCCCAGATGCCGGGACATCGCCTCGGTGACCAGGCCCGCGGGGTTGGTGAAGTTGATGACCCAGGCCTCCGGGGCCAGCAGGGCGATCCTGCGGGCCAGTTCGACCGCGACGGGCACGGTGCGCAGCCCGTAGGCGATGCCGCCCGCGCCGACCGTCTCCTGGCCCAGCACACCCAGGTCCAGCGCGACCCGTTCGTCGGCCGCCCGGCCCGCCAGACCGCCGACCCGGATCGCGGAGAAGACGAAGTCGGCCCCGCGCAGCGCCTCGTCGAGATCGGTGGTGGCGACGAGAGCGGGCGCGTCCGCGATGCCCTCGGCCTGTTCGGCGAGGACCCGGGCCACGGCGGCCAGCCGGCCGGCGTCCGTGTCGTAGAGGGTGACGGCCGTGACCCGGCCCTCGGCATGGTCGGCGAGCAGCGCCCCGTACACCAGGGGAACCCGGAATCCGCCGCCGCCCAGAATGGTGAGCTTCACGCTTCCGCATGGTACGTGGGACGGGCGGGACGAGAGGTGACGCGACGGGCCCGGGGCGGCGGGTTCTCGGCCCGCCCTCCCCGGGCCCGTTCGGCGGAACCGGTCAGGAGCCGGTCCACCAGCGGGTGACGACGCGCCAGAGCCGCGCCGGGGCGCCGGGCCTGCGCTGCTGCGGGATCAGGCCGGTGGCGGAGCCGTCGGCGGAACCGTCGGCGGTGACGGTGACACCGGCGGGGGCGGTGACCGCGCCGGCCTCGGCCGGGTCGGGGACGGGCGTGGCACGGCCCGGGGTCGGCGGCTGATGGCGCACCGCGGACTGCACCTCCCAGTCCTGGCGGACGGACTGGGACGGCTTGCCCATGGAGGGCGGTTCCCGGTCGTCCTGCGGGGCGCGCGCGCCGAACTCGGCCGGGAGCTCCATGAGATGACGGCTCATGATGTTGCCGACCCAGCGCAGCTCGCGCTCGTCGACGGCGAGTTCGAGGTCGGGCAGGCGCATCAGCAGGGCCTCGATCCCCACGTCCGCGATGGCCCGCCCGATGTCCTGCCCGGGGCACTCGTGGGGGCCGCCGCTGAAGGCCAGATGGGCGCGGTTGCCGTCCATGTTGGCGTCGAGGTCGGGTCGGACGACCGGGTCGGTGTTGGCCGGGGCGATGCCGACGATCAGGGCGTCGCCCGCCTTGATGCGCTGGCCGCCCAGTTCGGTGTCGCCGACGGCCCAGCGGCCGAAGACGGCGGTGAACGGCGGTTCGTCCCAGAGCGTCTGCTCCACGGCCTCGGGGACCGTCATGTGGCCGCCGCTGAGCCGGGCCCGGAACCGGGGGTCGGTGAGGACCATGCGCAGCACGTTGGCGATCAGGTTGGCGGTGGCCTCGTAGGAGGCGATCAGGATGAGCCGCAGATGCTCCGCGACCTCCTGGTCGGTCATGGCGGCCGGGTGCTCGACGAGCCAGGTGGCGAAGTCGTCGGCGGGTTCACGCCGGCGGCGTTCGACGAGGCGGTTGAGCGCGGCCAGCACATAGGCGTTGCTCTGGACGGCGGTGGCGGTGCCCCGGGTCATGTCGCGGGCGGCCTGCACCATGCGGTCGTCGTACTCCTCGGGCATGCCGAGGATCGCGCACATCACCATCATCGGCAGCCGCTCGGCGAAGTCCGCGACCAGGTCGGTGCGGCCCTTCCGGCAGAAGTCGTTGACGAGGCGGTTGCTGTACCGGTTGATGTGGCGGCGTACGCCGCGGGTGTCGATCCGGTTCATGGAGTCGGTGACGGCACCGCGCTGACGCTCGTGGGTGGCGCCGTCGGCGAAGACGCAGATCGGCTGCCAGGTGAAGATCGGCGCCAGCGGGTGGTCCGGGGCCACGCTGCCGTCCTGCAGCGCCCGCCAGCGGCGGGAGTCGCGGGAGAACTGCGAGGGCGTCCGGGTGACATGCAGGTTCTCGCTGTGCCCGAGGACCAGCCAGGCCGGCACGTCGCCGTGGAGGAGGACGGGGGCGACCGGTCCGTGCTCGGCGCGCAGCTTGTCGTACAGACCGTGCGGGTCGCGCTCGGCCTCCGGGCCGTAGAACCGGCGCAGTCCGCCGGGGCCGACGCCCATGTCGTGGGCCGGGCACCCGGGGGGCGGCAAGGGGCCCGAGGCCTCGCCGGGCTCGTAGTGGAAGGGGGTTGTCACAATCGCTCCAGGGATGGGACTGCCGGGTCAGAACGGATGGGGGTGCGCGGTGGGGGCACGCGCACCGGGGGCTGGGATCAGCCGAGGGGGACGGCCAGGCTGTGCAGATAACGCATCAGGGTCATCAGCACATCGCGGCTGGAGGTGCGCAGCCGGGCGTCGCAGTCGACCATCGGAACCTCGTCCGGCAGGTCGAGTGCGGCGCGCAGCGCCTCCACGGGGTGCTTCGGAGCGCCGGGGAAGGTGTTGATCGCGACGACGAACGGGACGCCGCGCTCCTCCAGCCGTCCGATGACGTCGAAACTGACTTCGAGCCGACGGGTGTCGACGAGGACGACGGCGCCGAGCGCGCCCTCGAAGAGCCCGTTCCAGAGGAACCAGAACCTCTCCTGTCCGGGGGTGCCGAACAGATAGAGGATCAGTTCCTCGCTGATGCTGATCCGGCCGAAGTCCATGGCGACAGTGGTGGCGGTCTTGGTCTCCACCCCGTAGTTGTCGTCGACGCCGACCCCGGCCTGGGTCATCGTCTCCTCGGTGGTGAGCGGCCGGATCTCGCTGACCGAGCCGACCATGGTCGTCTTGCCGACCCCGAACCCTCCGACGATCACGACCTTCACCGCGGCGGTGGCCGTGGTGGGCAGGACGTCCTCGCTGCGGGGGCCCGTGATCGTGTCAGAGTTTCTGAAGTCCATGCATCACCGCTTCGAGGAGGGACCTGTCCGGGAGGGTCGCGCGGACGATCGGCGCGCGCGATTCGATCAGTTCCGTGGCGAGGAGTTCGGTGAGGAGCGAGGTCACCACGCTGAAGGGCAGACCGAGGTAGGCGGAGATCTCCGCGACGGATAACGGGGCCTGGCAGAGCCGCAGGATCACGGCCTGTTCGGGCTGGACCGTCGGGCTCGGCTGCGCCTTGGCCACCACCATCGTGACCAGGTCGAGCGCGGCCCGCTCGCTGCCGTCGGGATCGCCGGTGATGACGTACAGCCGTTCCGGATCGCTCAGTGCCGGGTCGGCCTTGCGGCGCTCTCGTCGGGGAGCGCTCATCCGGTCTGCCCGTCGTGCCGGGGCGGGCTCGTGAGATGGCCGCCGATGCGGACGACCATGTCGCGCATCCGCGCGCCGACGAGCCCGGCGTCGACCGTCTCCCCGGCGAGCACCGCGAGGTACGCCCCGGCCCCGGCGGCCATCAGATAGAAGAAGCCGCCGGTGACCTCGATGACGACGAGCCGCATCCGGCCGTCGCTGTACGGGATCTCCGAGGCGACGGCGGCGGCCAGGCTCTGCAGCCCGGCGCAGGCCGCCGCCAGCCGGTCGGCGACGTCGGGGTCGCCGCCGTGCTGGGCGATGCGCAGCCCGTCCGCGGAGAGGACCACGATCTGGTGGACGTCCGGGACGTCGTCGGCGAGCTCCTTGAGCATCCAGTCCATGTTGCCCCGCTGCTGGATCACTTCAGGTCTCCCTTGTCCCACGCATCGTCAGAGTCTTCGTCCGCCTTGGGCTCCTGGGGCACTCCGTTGGCGGCCTTGGTGAACGCCTCCAGCCAGATTCCGGGCGGCGGCTCCTTGGCGCCGTCCTGGCCGTTGCTCCGTCCGTGGCCGTTGGTGCGTCCGGCGCCGGAGTCCGTGGCCTGGGCGGGGAGGTTGTGCGATCCGAGCGGTGCGCGGCCGCGGCTGCGGCGCTGCGGCAGGCCGCCGGCGGTCCACTCCGTGACGACGGGCACGTCGTCCTCCATGGCGACGGCCGGGGTGGCCGGGGCTGCGGGGCGGGGGTCGGACGCGACCGGTCCGGTGGCGGGCCGGGTGACGGCGGGACGCGGCTTGCGGTGGGTGCTGCGGGCCGGGACGACGTGCTTGATGTCCGCGAGGTCGATGTCGCTGGTGGGCCGCGAGGTGGCACCGATGCCGTGGGCGATGCCGGGCGCAGGGCCGGTGGTGATCATGGAGCGGGGCACGATGAGCACCGCGCGGACACCGCCGTACGCGGACTGGCGCAGCGAGACCTGGAGGTCGTACATGCGCGCCAGCCGGCCGACGACGGCCATGCCGAGGCGCGGGGACTCGCCGAGGTCGTTCATGCTGGAGCCGGCCTGGGCGCGGGCGAGCATGTTCTCGGCGCGGGCGCGGGCCTCCTCGCTGAGGCTGACGCCGCCGTCCTCGATCTCGATGGCGATGCCGGTCTGGACCTCGACCGCGGTGACGTGGACGCGGGTCTGCGGGGGCGAGTAGCGCGTCGCGTTGTCGAGGAGTTCGGCGCAGGCGTGGATGAGCGGTTCGACCGCGGTGCCGATGATGGCGACCTTGGCGATCGAGTGCAGATCGACGCGCGGGTACTCCAGGATGCGCGACATCGCGCCGCGCAGCACGCTGAACAGCGGGACGGGCTTGGGCCACTGGCGGCTGGGCCGGGCACCGCCGAGGACGGCGATGGAGTCGGCGAGCCGGCCGATCAGCGCGGTGCCGTGGTCGATGCGGAGCAGGTCGTCGAAGACGTCGGGGTTGCGCCCGTGGTGCTCCTCCATCTCCCGCAGTTCACTGGCCTGGCGGTGGACGATCGCCTGGACGCGGCGGGCGACGTTGACGAAGGCGCGCTGCGCGGAGTCACGCGTGGCCTCCTCGTTGTCGATGATGTCCAGCACCGTGTAGACGAGCGAGCGCTGGGCGTCCGGGAGATGGCGGTAGACCGGGTCGCCGTCCACGACGTCGCGCAGCACCTCGTCCGGCGAGTTGCCCACGCGCAGCCGGTGGATCGCGGACGGCAGCAGCTCCTTGCTGATGCGCACGGTCTCTTCGTCGTGGGTGGCGATGCGCCGCTCCAGCGCGGTGACGCGCTGTTCGTAGTGGGCGCGCTGCCGACGGATGGTCCGTGCCCGGCGGGCGAGCCGGTAGCTGAGCACGGCGACCACGGCGGCGGTGACGGCACCGCACACGGCGACCGGTATGCGGGCGGGCCCGGCAACCAGCGCCATGGCGGCGGCGGTTGCTCCGGCCACCGTGACCACGGGCAGCAACAGGGCACGGACGACGGGTGTTCCCCCGTCGGTCGGCGGTGATTCAACACGAGCCATCTAGAACCTCTGGCGGTTGATTCGGGAAGAAAACATGAAGTACGGCGGCATACGGTGCGTGCAGACGCATAGGGAACAAGCACTCGACTTTCGTGCCAACTCGACTTCACTGCGCGTGAGCTTAGTCAGATCGAAACAGTGCTTCGGCACATTCACCCAACCCCCTGCGCGAGGCAGCGCGCGGTAATACACTCACGAGTTTTTGCACGGACCGCCAACGCGCGTGCGCGGGGAGTGACGGGGAACGGTGATGTGGAGAAATCACCCGGGAGAGTTCCGCTGAGCGGGACATGGGATGGTCAACTCGCTTGGGGAGTACGGTGATACGGCATGTATCCGACGCCCGTGCGACCGCTGCCGTCCCGCAGCACGGGACGAGCGCACATGTGATCGAAGCGGATCGAAAGGAACAGAATCCTGTCCACCGCAGGGGTGGCAGGGGGCGTCCGGGACGGGAAGGGGAACACATATCTCATGGGTCGGGCACGGGACTACACGATCGAATCGCTGGACACCGGGCTCCGGATGATGCGTCTGTTCCTCACGCACGACGCACTGACCGTGACGGAGGCGGCCGGGCTCCTGGCCGTCGGCCGCTCCACCGCGCACCGGGTGCTGAGCACGCTGGAGGGACGGGACTTCGTGGTCCGCGACGCCTCGGCGCGGGGCTACCGCCCCGGTCCGGAGCTGGTGCGGCTGGGCCGTCCGGCCGGCTTCGACCCGGCCGTGCGGGAGCGGGCCGGCGCCGTGCTCGACGACGCGGTGCGGCGGACCGGCGAGACCGTGCAGAGCGTCGCCCTGCTCGGCGACCGGATCGTGGTCACCGATGCCCGGGAGTCCGGCCATCCCGTACGGGTGGCGCCCGAGCCCGGCGGTACGCGCCCGGCGCACGCCACGGCGGGCGGAAAACTCCTGCTCTCCCGGATGACCGTCGAACAGATCTGCGCCCTGTATCCGTCGGAACGGCTGGAGGCGGTGACGCCCCGCACCCTCACCTCGCGGTCGGCGCTGCTCGACGAACTCGCCGAGGTGCGGGAACGGGGCCACGCCTTCGGCCGGGGCGAGGCGGTCGACGGCGTGTACGCGGTCGCCGTCCCGCTGACCGGCGCCGCCTGGCGCGACCGGCTGGCACTGACGGCGTGCGCTCCGGCGCACCGGGGCGGCGACGGCGAACTGGCCCGCCGGGCCGAGCAACTGCGGCGGTCCCGCGCGGCGGAGGGGCCGGGGCCGGACGGGGCCGAGGAGGTACCGGCCCCGGGGCTCAGCGGCGGGCGCCGCCGATACGGCCCTCCAGCTGGACCAGCAGTTCGCTGAGCTGGGCGCTGAGCCGCTCACGGGTCCCGGCGTCCAGCCCGGCCAGCACCGCGCGTTCGTAGGCGAGCTGCCGGGGCAGCAGTCCGTCGACCAGGGCGCGCCCCTCCTCGGTGAGGTGGACATGGGCGACCCGGCGGTCGCGGGCGTCGCCCCGGCGGTCGACCAGACCGCGCTCCTGGAGGACCCGCAGCCGTTTGGTGACGGCGGCGCCCGAGGAGAAGGTCTCCCGGGCCAGTTCCCCGGGGGTCAGCGCGCGGTCGGTCCGCCGTACGGCGCCGAGCAGGTCGAATTCGGCGCGGGTCAGACCGGCCTCGCGCAGCGGTGCGTCCTCGGCCTGCTGGAGCAGGGCGGAACAGCGGTTGATGCGGCCGATGAGCTCCATCGGGCCGGTGTCGAGTTCCGGATTGACGGCCTGCCACTGCCGTACCACCGAGGCGACGATGTCGTCGGTCACATCGCTCCGTTCTCCTGGGCCGGGGCCGTGGACCCGTGCCGGTTCGCTGTAGCCGCGAGCGTACGGTGTCCGGCCCGCTCGGCGGCGAGCACCGCTTCCCCGGGCAGGGCGCGCTGCCACCATTCGCCGGAGGCGGTGTCGTCCGCCTCGCGCAGTTCGACGAGGGAGCCGGTGAGCCGGCGGCGGGCGGCGTCCAGCGCGGCGGGTCCGGCGGTGGGCTCGGCGAGGGTGCGGACGGCGTGGGCGCGGGCGCGCTCGGTGGCGGCCAGGGCCTGTTCGACGCGTCCGCCGGCGCGCCGGTTGGTGACCAGGGCCGCGGCGAGGAAGCCGACGGCGGCGCCGATCACGGTGTCCAGGACCCGGTCGCCGATGAGTTCACCGGCCGGGTGGCTTCCGGCGTACTCCAGGACGAGGAGCGCCATCGGGGTGACGGCGATGGAGCCGAGCCAGTAGTTGCGGGTGATCAGGGCCTCGGCGGCGAAGCTGAAGAAGAGGCAGAAGGCGATCAGGACCAGCGGGTCGAGGCGGGTGAGCGGGAGCACCGCGGCGAAGACGAGGACGCCGATCAGATTGCCGAGGGTGCGCTGGAGCGTGCGGTTCCAGGACAGTGTGAGGTTGGCCTGGTAGAGGGAGGCGGCGGTCACGATGGCCCAGTAGGGGCGGCCGACCCCGACGGCCGAGCAGATGTATCCGGCCAGGGCGCAGCCGATGAGGGTGCGGGCGGCGACCGGCAGGAGCGGGGAGCCGGGCGCGAGGCGGCGGAGCAGGGCGCGCGGGGAGCCTGCGCGGGCGGCGCGTTCGGCGTCGAGGCCGAAGAGTTCCTGGGCGGTGCGGGGGGCCGGTTCGGGGGTGGGGACGGGGCCGCGGGCACGGGTGCGCCGGGCCCAGTCGCGCAGGCGCGCCGCGTCGGCGGCGCCCCGGTCCGCGGTGCGGTCGCCGTCGAACAGGCCGGTCTCGGCGTGGACGACGAGGCGCTCCAGGGCGCGGCGGACCGGGGTGGGCCGGCCGGCCGCGAGGAGGGTCTGCCAGGCGGCGTGCACGGCGAGGACGGCGGCGCGGCGGGTGCGGTGGCCGGGGGCCTCGGCGTACGCGGCGGCGGCGTTCAGGGCGCGGGCGGTGGCGCGGCGCTCGGGCCCTTCCCGGCGGGCCAGGGCGGGGGCGACGGTCACCAGCCAGGAGACGGCGCCCGCGGCGAGGGTGAGGGCGAGGTGGGCGGGGACCTGGCCGAGGCGCTGTGGGGCGAACAGCGCGGCGGAGCTGACGAAGGTGAAGATCACGGGTCCGGGCGGGCCGACGCGGGTGGCGTCGCAGAGCAGTTTCTGCCCGGCGGCGAGGAGCGCGCCGACCGCGATCAGCACGGCGGTCGACCCGGTCAGCGAGGCGGTGACGAGGGAGACGGCCAGCCCGGCGATCATGCCGAGGACGACGCCGACGACCGTCCGGGCGCGGCGCGCGTAGGGCAGGTTGTGCCCGTACAGCGCGCAGAGCGAGCCCGCCATCGTGTACATCACGAGGTCGAGGCGGTCCAGGGAGTAGAGCACCAGGTTGGGGACGGCGGTGGCGACCACCACGCTGGTCGCGGGCTTGAACCACATGTCCGAGGGGCGGGCCAGGCGCAGCGGCGCCACCAGCGGGACGCGTCGGACGGAGGGCTGCCGGGACCGGGTAGATGTATCACTCACCCATACACCTTAACAGGTATTACACCTGTAAAACATCTGGGTGGAGGTGCCCCGGTGCTCCCCGCACACACGACCGCCCGCATCCCGGCTCATCGGCGGGGACGCGGGCGGTCGCGTACGGAATAGGGGCCGCGGGCTCACCCGAGGCCGCGGGAGTCCTGCTTCAGGGCGGTGTCGACGGTCAGCGCGGTCGCCACCACGAGGCTCAGCAGCGGCTCGGGGAGCTGGTAGTGGATCTGGAGGACGTAGTTGTCCGCCGTGGTGAACAGCGTCTTCGCGAGGCCTTCCCAGGTCTTGGTGATCCGGGCGATCTCCGCGTCGTTGTGGTCGACGATCGCGAAGTTCCAGGCCCGCCAGTTCTCGGCCTTGATCGCGCCGACCTGGCGACCGTCGGCCATCATCGCGAAATTGATCTTCCCGATGGCGTTCTGCTGGACGATCTCGCCGACCGGCTGCCCGTCCGGGCGCTGCACGATGACCTTGGACTTGATGAACTTGGCCGGGCGGGTCAGCAGGAGCTGCGGCTGCCCGTAGGCGTCACGGATCTCCAGCCGGTGCGTCAGGAACTGGTCGACGCTCGTAAGGAAGCGGAGCACCTTGCGCAGCGCGCTCTGACCGACCTCGACGACCGAGCCGATGGTGTTGCCCTGCTGGTCGAAGACGCTGTACTCGTTCGTGACCTCGATCAGCTTGGCCTTCTGGTTGACCACCAGGACCTGCTGGTTGAAGAGCGAACCGGCACCGGGGACGCCGCCCTGCTGCTGCGGAACGCCCTGCTGCGGCATCGCGTGCTGCTGCTGGGCGGGCGCCTGCTGCTGGGGGTACTGCTGCGCGGCCGCCTGCGGCTGATGCTGCTGCGGCACCTGGGCCGGGGCCTGCGGCTGGGCGGTCTGCGGCTGGGCGGTCTGCGCCGGAGCCTGGGCCTGACCGCCGGCCGGGTTGGTGTGCTCGGTCCACTGGGAGCCGTCCCAGTAGCGCAGCAGCTGGGGCGCGCCGTGCGGATCCGGATACCAGCCCGCAGATACGTTCGAGTGCGTGGTCACCGGGGCACACTATCCCGCCCGGCCGAAACGTGAACCCCCCGTCCGGCGATCCACAGGTTCCCCGGCCCGCCCTCACCCTGATTGAAACTTCACACACCACGTATCATGCGCGGGTGACCTGGCTGAGCGAACGCACCGAGCGACGGCGGCACGCCCGCGCGTCCGCGCTGCTCGGCTGGGCGTTCGCCCTCGTCGCCCTGCTCATGTGCTGCTCGCTCGACGCGGAGCACCCCGCCCCCACCGCCGAGCACGGCCGGTTCGCCCCCGCGTCCGTCTGGGCCGTTCCCCCGGTGCACGGCGACGCCGTGGACATCGTGGTGATCGACGCCCCGCGCGAGCGGGGTCCGGGCAGTTCGTGCAGCGGGACGGCCGAGCACTCGGCCCCGGTCGTGCTGCCCGTCCAGCCCTCCCCCGTGGCCCTGCCCACCGCAGCCGTCCCGCTCGTCCCGGCACCGCTCACCGGGGCCTCGGCCATCCGCGGACCGTCGAACGACGCCGTCGGCGACGTCGACCGCTTCTCCCTCCAGGTGCAACGGATCTAGGACCGTCCCCGGGCAGGACCGCGCTCCCCTCCGGGACCGCGCCCGCCCGTACGACCGCGGCGCCTCCCCCTCCGTCCGGGAACCGCTGCCGCATGTCCGCGTCCCGTCCGTGTCACCGAATCCGAGGAACCCCATGGCTTCCGCCAAGAACCAGAACTCCGCCTCCGCCGCCCGCCGCGCCAAGCTGGAGGAGGCGCGGCGCCAGGAGCGCGCCCGTGAGCGCCGCAGCCGCGTCCTCACCATCGCCGCCGCCGTCGTCGTCGTGGCCGGCCTCGTCGTCGGGGGCGGCTATCTGATGAACGCCGCCGACGAGCAGGACAAGGCCGAGACGGCCGCCAAGGCCTCGCCGGTCGAGGGCGAGAAGAGCTGGGACAAGCTCACCCAGAACCATGTCGAGAAGAAGGTCGACTACCCGATGAACCCGCCGGTGGGCGGCGACCACAACCCGGTCTGGATGAACTGCGACGCCGATGTGTACAGCAAGGAGATACCGAATGAGAACGCCGTCCACTCCCTGGAGCACGGCGCCGTCTGGGTCACGTACACGAGCAAGGCGGACGCGGACGATGTGAAGGCACTGGAGAAGAAGGTGTCGGCGACCTCGTACTCGCTGATGAGCCCGCTGGAGGACCAGGGATCCCCGCTGATGCTCAGCGCCTGGGGCAAGCAGCTGGCCGTGAAGAGCGCCTCCGACCCCCGGGTCGCGCAGTTCTTCACGAAGTACGTCCAGGGCGCGCAGACCCCCGAGCCGGGCGCCGCCTGCACAGGCGGGATCGCTCAGTGACGGCCGACGACCGCACCTCGCGGCCGATGCTGCTGGCCGGCGGGGCGGTGCTGCTGCTGGCCCTGGTCCTGGTGGTGGTGATGGTGGCGCGCCCGGCGTCCTCGTCCGCGCCGAAGGCCGCCGCCTCGTCCTCCGCCGCGCCCGCCGAGTCCTCGGCGGACGTCGGCTTCGCCCGTGACATGTCGGTCCACCACCAGCAGGCCGTCGAGATGTCCTTCATCGTCCGGGACCGCACCTCCGACGAGGCGGTGCGCCGACTGGCGTACGACATCATCAACACCCAGGCCAACCAGCGCGGCATGATGCTGGGCTGGCTGGAGACCTGGGACCGGGCGAAGAGCTCGCCCGGTCCGCCCATGGAGTGGATGGGGCACACCTTCACGCCGCGCGGCGACGGCGCGCTGATGCCCGGCATGGCGACCCGCACCGAACTCGACGCGCTGCGCGCGGCGAAGGGCCGGACGGCCGAGGTGATGTACCTGAAGCTGATGACCGCGCACCACAGGGCCGGGGCGGAGATGGCCCGCGCCGCCGCCTCCTCGGCCCGGACCGAGGAGATCCGCAATCTCGCCTCGGGCATGGTGCTCGGCCAGCAGTCGGAGATCGCGCTCATGGCGGACATGCTCAAGGAGCGCGGGGCCGGCGCCTGAGCGCCGCCCCGGTCCCGGTCCCTGCCGTACGCGGCCGGGACCGGGACATCCCGCCCGTACTGGCGTACGGCATCGCATAGGCTCGGGACCGATATGAAGAGCAACCTCACACCGCTGGGGCCCAAGGCCGACAAGGACACCGTCCGGCGCAGCAATCTCAGCCTCGTGCTGCGGGCCGTCCGGGACGAGGGCGAGGGCGAGGCCACCCGGGCCGGGGTGGCCGCGCGGGTGGGGCTGACCCGGGCCGCCGTGTCCTCGCTGGTCGAGCAGCTGATCGACAGCGGGTTCCTCACCGAATCGGGCAAGACCTTCAGCGGCCAGGCGGGCCGTCCGGGGACCGCGCTGAAGACGGCCCGCACCGGGCCGTCCGGGCTCGGGGTCGAGATCAACATCGACTACGTCTCGGTGTGCGTCGTCGATCTGGCCGGAACCGGCCGGGTCCGGCTCACCGAGCACCTCGACAACCGGGGCGCCCCGCCCGGCGAGGTGCTGGCACGCGCCGCGCGGATCGCCGCGCGCACCCTGGAGTCGGCGCGCGAGCAGGAGCTGCACCCGGTCGGGGTGGCCCTGGCCCTGCCGGGACTGGTCTCGGACGGCGCGGTGCGCCAGGCCCCGAACCTGGGGTGGAACCAGGTGCCGGCCGAGGAGCTGTTCGCCGCCGCGCTGGCCGCCGAGCGCCCGGGGCACGCGCCGCTGACGGTCAGCTCGGAGAACGAGGCCAACCTCGCGGCCCTGGCCGAGCTGTGGTTCGGCGGGCTGGGGCGGGTGCGGTCCTTCCTCTATCTGACCGGTGAGATCGGCGTCGGCGGCGCCCTCGTGATCAACGGCGAACTGCTGCGCGGCGCGCACGGCTTCGCCGGGGAGATCGGCCATGTGGTGGTCGACACGGCCGGTCCGCAGTGCCGGTGCGGATCGCGCGGCTGTCTGGAGCAGTACGCGGGTCAGGCGGCGCTCCTGCGGGCGGCCGGGATCCCGGAGAGCGGCACCGGGGCGGGCGTCGTCGAACTGGAGCGGCGCACCCGGGCCGGGGACGCGCGCGCGGTGGACGCCGTCGCCGGGGCGGGCCGGATGCTCGGGCGGGTGCTGTCGGGGGCCGTCAATCTGCTGGACCCGGACGCGGTGGTGCTCGGCGGGATCTACCGGAGCCTGATGCCGTGGCTGGCCCCGCCGGCCGACGAGGAGTTGACCGGCCGGGTGGTGTCCGGGCTATGGACGCCGGGAAGCGGCCGGCTGCGCGCCTCGTCCGTGGCGGGCGACGCGGCCCGGGGCGCGGCGGCCCTGGTGATGACGGATGTGCTGGCCGACCCCGCGGCGTACGCGGGCCGGACCCCGGTCTGAGACCGGGAGCACAGGGACGGGAGCACAAGGAGAGGGGGACGCGGCTCGGGCCGCGTCCCCCTCTCCCGTTGCTCCGTCGCGCTGTCAGCGGACGCCGAGCAGGTGGTCCATCGCCAGCTGGTCCAGGGCCTCGAAGGCCATGCCGCGCTCGGCGGCGGCCGTCACGTCGAACTCCTCGTAGGCCGAGCGGTCGGCGAGCAGCCCGGCGACGCCGTCGGCGGCGGTGGGCTGCGCCAGCTCGTCCAGCCTGGAGGCGCGCAGCGCCTCCTGCACGGCCGGGTCGGCGCGGAAGGCGGCGGCGCGCTCCTTGAGGATCAGGTAGTTGCGCATGCAGCCGGCGGCGGAGGCCCAGACGCCGTCGTAGCCCTCGGTGCGCGGGGGCTTGAAGTCGAAGTGGCGCGGCCCCTCGTAGCCGGCCGATTCCAACAGGTCGACGAGCCAGAAGGCCTGGCGCAGATCGCCGGCGCCGAAGCGGAGGTCCTGGTCGTACTTGATGCCGGACTGGCCGTTGAGGTCGATGTGGAAGAGCTTGCCGGCCCAGATGGCCTGGGCGATGCCGTGCGGGAAGTTGAGTCCGGCCATCTGCTCGTGGCCGGTCTCCGGGTTCACGCCCACGATCTCGGGGCGCTCCAGGCGCTCGATGAAGGCGAGGGCGTGGCCGATGGTGGGGAGCAGGATGTCGCCGCGCGGCTCGTTGGGCTTGGGCTCGATGGCGAAGCGCAGGTCGTAGCCCTGCTCGGTGACGTAGTCGCCCAGCAGGTCGAAGGCCTCCTTCATCCGGTCGAGCGCGGTCCGGACGTCCTTGGCCGCGCCGGACTCGGCGCCCTCGCGCCCGCCCCAGGCGACGTAGGTGGTGGCGCCGAGTTCGACGGCGAGGTCGATGTTGCGCAGCGTCTTGCGCAGGGCGTAGCGGCGGACGTCCCGGTCGTTGGCGGTGAAGGCGCCGTCCTTGAACACGGGGTGGGTGAAGAGGTTGGTCGTCGCCATGGGGACGACGAGTCCGGCGGCGTCGAGGGCCTGGCGGAAGCGCTTGACGATCCCTTCGCGCTCGGTGTCCGTGGAGCCGAAGGGGATGAGGTCGTCGTCGTGGAACGTCACACCGTACGCCCCCAGCTCGGCGAGCCGCTGGACGGATTCGACCGGGTCGAGGGCCGGCCGGGTGGCGTCGCCGAACGGGTCGCGCCCCTGCCAGCCCACGGTCCACAGACCGAAGGAGAACTTGTCCTGGGGGGTGGGCGTGAAGCGTTCCGTCATGGTCAGCCGCCTTCGGTGCCAGGGGTCCGCAGCCGGTCGAGCGGCCGAACCTCTATTTGTTCACTGTCATGACTAATCATGCACGGACCCCCGGGCCGACGTAACCCCCCTGCATCGACAATCCGCAGACCCTCGCACCGAAGCCTGTTCGAACGCGCCGGAAATCCGGAACACCCCCTGGTCCGATCGGATGCGATCACGTAATTTGTTTTGTGTACGATCAAATACCCGTGGCGCGGGGCACGCGGCCCGGGACCCCGAACCCCGAGAATGAGGTCAGCCATGCCGCCGCACGAGGTCGTCATCGGTGTGGACAGCTCCACGCAGTCCACGAAGGCCGCGTTCGTCGACCGCGCCACCGGACGGCTGCTCGCCGTCGGCCGGGCCGCGCACGTCGTGACCGGCGAGGGCGGGGCGCGGGAGAGCGATCCCGAGGTGTGGTGGCGGGCCCTGTGCGAGGCGGTCGCCGCCGGGCTGAAGGAGTCGGGCGCCGAGGCCCGTCACGTCGTCGGGATCGCCGTCGCCGGGCAGCAGCACGGTCTGGTGGTCCTCGGTGCCGACGGGGCCCCGCTGCGCCCCGCCCTCCTCTGGAACGACACCCGCTCCGCCCCGCAGGCCGCCGCGCTCACCGAGGCGCTGGGCGGCGCCGAAGCATGGACCGCCCGTACGGGCTCGGTGCCGGTCGCCTCGATGACGGCGTCCAAGTGGCAGTGGCTGCGCGAGAACGAACCGGAGACCGCGGCCGCCACCGCCGCCGTCCGCCTCCCCCACGACTTCCTCACCGAACGGCTCTGCGGCCGCGCGGTCACCGACCCCGGCGACGCCTCGGGCACCTGCTGGTACTCCACGGCCACCGGCGCCTACGACCCCGAACTGCTCGCCCTGCTCGGCCTCGACGCCACGCTGCTGCCCGAGGTGGCCCCGAGCGGCGCGGCCCGCGCCGGCGGGCTCACCGAGGAGGCCGCCGCCGCACTGGGCCTGCCCGCGGGCATCGCGGTCGCCGCGGGCACCGGGGACAACATGGGCGCGGCGGTCGGCCTCGGGCTCGGGGGTGCCGGGCTCCTGGACCACCCGGTGCTCAGCCTCGGCACCTCGGGCACCGTCTTCAGCGCCTCCCGGACCCGGCCCGCCTCCCCCGCGCTGGCCGGGTTCGCCGGCGCGGACGGCACCTATCTGCCGCTGGCCTGCACGCTCAACTGCACGCTCGCCGTCGACAAGGTGGCCGCGCTGCTGGGCCTGGACCGCGCGGACGCCGAGCCCGGTGGGGAAACCGTCCTGCTGCCCTACCTGGACGGCGAGCGGACCCCCGATCTGCCCGCCGCCGCCGGGCTCCTGACCGGTCTCCGGCACGACACCACCGCCCGGCAGCTCCTCGGCGCGGCCTACGAGGGCGCCGTCGTCACCGTGCTCCGCGCGCTCGACGCGCTGCTGCGGGCCTGCGGGCTGGACCCGGAGGACCCCGAGGTCGCGGCCCGTCCGCTGCGCCTGATCGGCGGCGGCGCCCAGGGGCACGTCTGGGTGGAGACCGTACGGCGGCTCTCCGGCCGCCCGGTGATCCTGCCCGCCGCCGGCGAACTCGTCGCCCTCGGCGCCGCCGCCCTCGCCGCGTCGGCGGCCACGGGCGAGGACCCGGTCGCCCTCGCCTCCGGCTGGGAGACCGGCGAGGAGAGGCAGCTGCCCGCGGTGGAGCGGGACCTCGCCACCTGGGAGCGGGTCGGCTCGGTCCTGGAGCGGGCGGCGGGCCCGCTGCTGGGAGGAGCGGCGCGGTAAACCCTCGTTGCGGCACCCCGCACCGGCCTGGCGGCGGACCCACCGTTGCGGCACCCCGCCCCGCGCCGGCCCGGCCGCCCGTGAGACATTCCCCTGCGGATGGCTGTGCCACGACAGCCGGGGGAAAGGTCGGCCATGGCCACCACGAGTCAGAGAAGTACGGCCCTGTGGACGTCGACCGCGGTGCTGTTGTCCGCCGCGGCGGTGGCCGGGGCGTCGTTGCGCCTCGACGAGCTGTCGGACGAGGCACCGAACGTGATCGGCAATCTCGGGCTGGGGCTGATCCTGCTCCCCTTCCTGGCCCTGTTCGTCGGCGTCGTGTGCCTCGTGCTCTCGGCCGCCCTGGTCATGCCGACCGTCCCACTGGCGAGGCGGCTGGGGCGTTCCGCGACCGGGCGGGCCGACGTCTGGTGGTGGGTTCCCGCAACGGCCGTCGTGGAGGCGGGACTTGTGGCGGGAGCGGCCGCCGCGCTCGGCGCGGGCCCCGGGGCGTCCCTCTGGTGCTGGGCGACGGTGACCGTCGCGCTCTCCGCGGCGGTCCTGACGGCCCGGCTCGCCCTGCGGGACACCTGGCGGGGGCGCGGGGTGAGCCTGTTCCTCCGGACCGCGTGCGGCGGGGCCGCCGCGGTCGCCCTGACGGCGGCCGCCTGGGCCACGGCGTACGGGACGGGCCTGGCCACCGTCTACGAGCCTCCGCGGATGTCCCCGGCCACGCTGGCCGGGAGCTGGTCCGACGGTCACGGCGGAACGCTCACCCTCGCGGACGGCGGCCTCGCCACGGCGTCCGGCCTCGACGAGCACGACGGTTTCGGAGCTCCGGCGGGCGACTGCGACGGGACCGGCACCTGGGAGTTCGACCCGGGTGACGGCCCGAGCGCCCAGCAGACGACGCTCACCCTCTCCGGCTGCGACGACGTGGCCACCTGGTGGTACGTCCTGGGCACCGAGGAGCGCCCCAAGCTCTACGCGTACCGGGGCGACCCGGACTCCTGGGACCTCTACATCCTGCGCAAGCAGGACTGACCTGCCGTCATGACCCGTCGTGCGCCGGGCCCGGCGGTCCACCAGCCGTTTTGGTCAGCGAACAGATGTTCACTACTATCCGGGCGATGATCATAAGAAGAAGGCTGACGGTCGGGGTGGGCATTCTGCTCGCCACCCTGACCGCCGGGCTCGGCACGGCTCTCCCCGCGTCGGCCAACGACACCCTGCCGCCGCCGGCTCCCAAGGTCGAGCTGGTCCTCGACGTCAGTGGCTCGATGCGCACCCGCGACATCGACGGCCAGTCCCGGATGACCGCCGCCAAGCAGGCGTTCAACGAGGTGCTGGACGCGGTGCCCGAGAGCGTGGAGCTGGGGATCCGCACGCTCGGCGCCGACTACCCGGGCGAGGACCGCAAGGTCGGCTGCAAGGACACCAAGCAGCTCTACCCGGTCGGCCCGCTGGACCGCACCGAGGCCAAGACGGCGGTCGCCACCCTGGCGCCCACCGGATGGACCCCGATCGGACCGGCGCTGCTGGGCGCGGCCGACGACCTCAAGGGCGGTGAGTCCACCCGCCGCATCGTCCTGATCAGTGACGGCGAGGACACCTGTGGCCCGCTCGACCCGTGCGAGGTCGCCCGCGACATCGCGGCGCGCGGCATCCACCTGGTGATCGACACCCTCGGTCTGGTGCCCAACGCGAAGATCCGCCAGCAGCTCACCTGCATCGCCGAGGCGACCGGCGGCACCTACACGGCCGTCCAGCACACCGACGAACTCTCCGGCCGTGTGAAGCAGTTGGTGGACCGGGCCGCCGAGCCCGTGGTCACCCCGGTCGCCACCGAGGGCGCGGGCAGCTGCACCGACGCCCCGCAGCTGAAGCCGGGCCTCTACACCGACCGCGCGAAGTTCTCCGAGCACCGCTGGTACCGCGTCGACGTGCTGCCGGGCCAGGAACTGCGGGCCTCGGCCAGTGTGTTCGCCGACCGCGCGGTCAACAACGACTACGGCATGCTGCTGCGGGCGGTGACCGTGCACGGCCGCGAGATCGTACGGGGCTCCGAGTCCGGCACCGGACGGACCGACGCCATCTCCTCCGGGCTGCGCTACCCGAAGCCCGAGGTGGACGACAACGACAAGCCGGCCGCCGAGACGGTCTGCCTCCAGGTCTCCCACTCCTACTCCGCCGCCGCCTCGGTGAAGACCACCCCCGGTCTGCCGGTCGAGCTGACCATCGACCTGGTGGACGCCCCCGACCAGGGTTCGGACGCCGCCGCGTTCGGGCTCGGACACGGCTGGTGGCTGCTGGGCCTGCTCACCCTCACCGGTCTGATCGCCGGTCTGCTGACGGGCTGGATCTCACGCTGGCGCGTCGCCGTCTGGAGGACCAACTGATGTTCCGTACGAGACGCGTGCTCGCGGGCGCGCTGCTGACCGGCCTGGCTCTGCTCACCGGGGCGGGCGCCGCGGTCGCGGACGATCCGTCGCCGAGCCCCGGCGCCTCCGGCGACGGCTCCGGCCCCACCGAGGCCGGCACCGCCTTCCGTACCGCCACGGCGGTCGAGCAGGGCCAGACCGCCACCGCCGGTGCCTCCACGGGCGACTACCTGTACTGGGTCTTCCCCGCCGACGCGGGTCAGCGGCCCACGGTCCGGGCGAAGGTCACGCTTCCCGAGGCCGCCACCCGGCACGGTGCCTCGACCTGGCAGATCGACGTGTACGACGGACTGCGCCGCCGCCAGGCCTGCATGTACGGCAAGCAGACCGGCAAGGCCGCCGCCGACGCCGCGTCGGTCGAACTGACCTGTGTGCTGCGGGTGGTGCGGGCCTGGTCCGAGCCGTGGGCGAACGACCCGCTGCCCGGCAGCTACTACGCGCGGCTGACGGTCGTCGACCTGCCGTCGGCCGACCTCGGACTCCCCGTGCGTACGGAGTTCGAGGTCACCTCCGCCGACAGGAGCGGCGCCACCGACGTGGACGGCCATCTCTCCCAGCCGCTCGTCCCCGGCATCTCCACGACCGGCACGGCGGCCTCCGTCGCCTCCCCCGCCCCGGTCGCCGTCCGCGCCGAGCCCGAGGACGGCTGGGCCGGCGGCTGGTGGACGAGCCGCTGGCTGTGGACGGCCGGCGGCGGTGTCCTGGCCTCTCTCGCGGCCGTCTTCGGCTACTCCGTGACGCGCGGCCGGGGCCGCCCGTCACACGTTCCGCCTGGCGTCTGACGCCGGAGCGGGCGGAAAGGGGCGGGAGCTGTCGGCCGACAGTTCCCGCCCCTTTCCGTCGCCGGTGTCGGCGGCGGGCGGAGCCTCGGCGAGCAGCACGCTCAACTGACGTCCCAGCTCCCGGAATCCGAGGGCTCGGGCCACCCGTCGCGACGCCTCCGGGCGCGCCCGCCACTGGGGCAGGCGTCCGGCCGCGAGGGCGTGCGCGGTCGCGGCGGAGGCCACCTGGCGGGCCAGTCCCCGGCCCCGGGCGCGTGGTGCGGTCAGCACGCACAGGTGGGCCGTGTCCGCCGGCCAGTCCTGGTAGCCCGCCGCCGCGAGCAGCGCTCCCCCGTCGTCGCGTACGACGAAGGCGGGCGAGGTGAGCTCGTCGAGACCGCACTCGTCGGCGTCCGACTCGCTCACCGCGCCGAGGAGGCCCAACAGTTCGGCGTGGCCGGCGGGCAGGGTGGTGACGGTTCCGTCCGGGGCGGGGTGCGGCCGGAAGTCCCCGGGCTCCGGATACGCCAGGGTGGCCGGTCCCAGCACCTCGGCGACCGGCAGCAGGGCGGCGATCCGGGCGGGGTCGGTGAGCGCGGCGGGCGGGAGGCCGTCGAGCGCGCGGCGCACGGCGCAGGCGGAGGCGTCCGTGGGTGCCGTGATCAGGGCGGTGTCCCCCAGGCGGACCGTGCCGACCCAGGAGGGCGGGGCGAGCGCCGAGCCGGGAGCGGTGACCACGACCGGGCCGCCGGAGAGGGAGAAGGCTCCGGGCACCCCCGCCAGGCACTCCCACAGCCGGCGGTCCCGCGTCATCAACGGATCGTGGTCCATGCCCCGGATCCTCCCCGGCCCCGGGACCGCCGGGGAAGCGGGTTTTCCCTCAGGCCGACGGCCAGTTCCGCAGCAGGGCGTCCAGCGCGTCCACGGACCGTTCCCAGGACTCCTGGGAGTCGGGGACGCTGTGGCTGAAGCCGCCGCGCAGTTCCAGGGTGACGAAGCCGTGGAAGACGCTGCCGAGGAGCCGGACCGCGTGGGTCTCGTCGGGTTCGGCCAGGTCGTAGCCGCGCAGGATGGCCCGGGTCATCCGGGAGTGCCGGGCTCCGGCGCTCGCGGCGGCCGCCTCCGGGTCGAGGGGGAACTGGGCGGCGGCGTAGCGGCCGGGGTGCTCGCGGGCATAGTCACGGTAGACGTGCGCGAAGGCGGCGAGGGCGTCCTTGCCCGCGCGTCCGGCGAGGGCGGCGGTGCCCCGGTCGGCCATCTCCTCCAGGGCCAGCAGGGCGATGCGCGTCCTGAGGTCGTGGGAGCTCTTGACGTGCGAGTAGAGGCTCGCGACCTTGACATCGAAGCGGCGGGCCAGGGCGGAGACGGTCACGGCGTCGAAACCGGCCTCGTCGGCCAGTTCCGCGCCGGCCCGTGCCAGCCGGTCCGGGGTCAGTCCCGCGCGCACCATCGCCTCCTCCTCGCCGCCGTCGCCTCGCTCCTCCCTCATCATGCGCGTGCCTAAGGGGTCTAGGCAAACGGGTGCGCCCTTCAGGCGGCACGGACCGTCGGGGGTCCCGGTGGCCGGATGCGTCCGGAGCGGGGCGGCAGGTGTGTCATGTCCGGGCTAGGCTCGGCAACTCACGTACGTCACAAGGCCGGTGACACGCGATCGCCCCGGCCGGACCGTCAGAGCGGAGACCTTCCATGTCCACGGAGACCGGGCCGGCCGTCGACGCCGCGCCGCGCGGCCACCGCATCGTCCCCGGCCCCCGGGGGGTGCCCTTCCTCGGGAACATGCCGCAGTTCGGCAGGAACCCCCTCGCCTTCTTCGAGCGGCTGCGCTCCCACGGGGACCTGGTCCGGTGGCGCTTCGGCCCGAACGACTGCCTGTTCGTCGCCGATCCGGAGTGCATCGGCGAGCTGCTGACCGAGACGGAGCGCACCTTCGACCAGCCGGCGCTCGGCATCGCGTTCCGTACGGTGATGGGCAACGGCGTCGTGGTGGCACGCGGCACCGACTGGCGGCGCAAGCGCTCGCTCGTCCAGCCCTCGGTCCGCCCCAAGCAGGTGAAGTCGTACGCGGCGACCATGGCGGACAGCGCGGTGGAGCTGGCGGACACCTGGGCCGACGGCCAACGCGTGGACGTCAAGCGGGAGATGGCGGCGCTCACCCAGAAGATCGCGGTCCGGACGATCTTCGGCGTGGACACCCCGGCCGACGCCGAGGCGATGGGCCGGGCCATGGACGTGGCCCAGGCCGAGATCGGCAAGGAGTTCGCGGGAATCGGGGCCCTGCTGCCGGACTGGGTGCCCACGCCGGGGCGGGCCAGGATCAGGAAGGCCGCCGCCGTCATCGACGCCGAGGTCGGCCGGGTCGTCGCCCGTCACCGCGACGGCACCGACGAGCGTCCGGACCTGCTCAGCCGGCTGCTCACCGCCGTGGACGAGACGGGCGCCCGCCTCAGCGACCGGGAGATACGCGACGAGACCGTCACGCTGTACATCGGCGGCCACGAGACGACCAGCTCGACGCTGGTGTGGGCGTGGTACCTGCTGTCCCGCACCCCGGGAGCGCGCGCCGCGCTCACCGAGGAGCTGGACCGGGTCCTCGGCGACCGCGACCCCGGATTCGACGACTACGCGCGACTCACCTACACCCAGGCCGTGGTCAAGGAGACGCTGCGGCTGTACCCGACGATCTGGCTGGTCACCGGGGTGGCCAAGGAGGGCGCCCGGATCGGCGGGCTGCCGGTGGCGGAGGGGACCAGGGTGTGGAGCAGCCAGTGGGCGACGCACCGGGACGCGCGGTGGTTCCCGGAGCCGGAGGCGTTCCGGCCGGAGCGGTGGGACGCGGAGGCGGGCGAGGAGATCGCGGAGTACGCCTGGTTCCCCTTCGGCGGCGGTCCCCGGGTCTGCCTGGGCACCCGCTTCGCGATGGTGGAGGCGGTGCTGATCCTCGCGGTGCTGGCCCGCCGCTTCGACCTGGACGTCGACCCGGGCACGGTGAACCCGGTCCCGACCCTGACCCTCCAGCCGGACCGCGACATGCTGGCCACGGTCCGGGCGCGCCGCTAGGGCGTGGGGGGCACTGGAGCCCGGACCGGGTCAGCCTGCCAGTCGGGCGAGGGCCAGCGCGTGAGCGCGGTCGAGGGAATCAGCAGCGGCGCACGGGACGTCCGGCTGCACACCGGTGCCCTCCCAGTTCGCGCCGGAGACGGGGTTGACGGCGCGGCCGACGGGAACGGTGGCTTCCAGGTGGGGGTGCACGGTCCAGCCCTGGCACGGGTGCGCGCCGCCGCGGGTGGCCTCGCCGACGACTTCGGCGCGGCCGAGCTGCTGGAGGTCGTAGGCCAGCTCTTCGGCGGCAGAGAAGGTCCTGTCGCTGGACAGCACGTACAACGGCTTGCTGCCGCCGAAGCGCGCGCCGGAGACGTGCGGCAGGCTCCAGGACTGCTCGCTGCGCTCACCGCTGCGCCAGTGCATGGTGTTGAGGTGGGTGCGCTGGTCCAGCAGGTAGCTGCAGACGAAGGCGACCGTGTCCGGGTCGCCGCCCCGGTTGTCGCGGAGGTCCACAATGAGCGCCTGGGCGCGGGAGGCCAGAGTGAGGGCGGCACTCAGCGGTTCGGCGGCCCACTCCAGCGGAAACAGCATCGGCGCCAGCTCCACCACGGCGACCCCTCCGTCGAGCAGTTGCACCCGGGGCGCACCGCCCAGCGAGGCGTCGAAGTCCCGGCGCATGGCGTCCAGGGTGGCCGCCCCCTGCTTCGGGGACACCGGGTCGGCGTGGTGCTTCAGTCTCAGGTGCCGGTCGCCGTTGACGGACTGCAGGTCCGCGGTGACCAGCCGGGCGAGCTCCTCGGCGTCGTCGACGTCGTAGGCGCCCTCGGTGAGCCGTCGTCGCAGCAGGTCCGCGAGCTGCTCGGCTATCTCGGGGAAGACGTAGTGCTCGGTGAGGAGCCGGACGGTCTCGTCGATGACAGGGGCGGGCGGAAGCTTCGTCGCAGTCGTCATGGCAGGGAGTAGAGCACCGCCCTCGCCGAAGCGTCAAAGACTTCAGGCACGTTCCCGCACGGTCCGCCATCGTGACGTGCTCCGCGATGCCGGGCCGGGCCGGGCCCGGCCCGGCCGGGTCGCGGATCACCACGGATACGTAACGAACATGTCCGATCTGTCGTCATTAATCCGGCATACCCTTCAGACTGTTCCTGTCGGCCCTCACCGGCCACCGGGGCCGTCAGGCCGCGCTCGCAGGCTGTCGATCCAAGGGGAGCAGCATCATGCGTCCGAGTTCCGCCCTCACCGCCGCGCTGACCACCGCGGCCGCCCTGGCCCTGACGGCCACCGGTGCCGTGGGCACCGCCACCGCCGGGACGTCCGCCGCTCCCGCGCCCTGCCGGGAGAAGGTCCTGCGGATCACCGCGTCGCCCGGCGCGGAGTCCGGCACGGCCCGGATCGCCGTCGCCAACCAGGGAGCGCGGAGCTGCGCGGTGGACCGGATCCCGACCGTCACGTTCACGGGCCTGGACGGTTCGGCCGAGCCCGTGCCGCCCGCGACGAGCGGGCCGTACGTCCTCTCACCGGGCGAGCGCGGGTACGCCGCCGTGCGGACGGCGGAGCGCGGCTCCGACCAGGGGCACGTGGTCGGCAGCATCTCCGTGGCGGCTGATCCGGGGCACTACGGGGTCACCTTCTCCGCCGCGTCGGTCGGCATGGACGCGGGCATCCGGGTCTGGTCGCCGGTGACCACGCTCTGGCACTCCACGCGGGACGCGGCGGACGCGGCCCTGGCGGCGGCCACCCGCTGAGCCGGGGCCCGTACACGCACTGCGGGGCGGGGAGCCGTACGCTGCCCGCCCCGCACCGTGTCCACCGGGTCAGACGCCGCCGAGCACCACCGTGCCCGTGCCCTCCGCCTCGGCACCCGTCGTCTCGGCGACCACGCGGTACGGGCGGTCGGTGCCCTCGGCGGTGACGGCCAGGGTCTCCCCGTTGCGCTCCACCCGGAAGACGGCGGCCTCCTCACCGGTCGGGTCCGGCACGGTGACGGACACCGTCTCCCCGTCGGGCGCCCCGCCGAAGACCCGCAGGGTGAGCCCGTCCAGCCAGTCGCCGTCGGGGCGCTGGTCGTCGGCGCCCCAGGGCAGGACCGCGCCGGGACGGACCAGGAGCGGCAGGCTGTCGAAGCCGTGCGTCTCGTGGCGCCAGACCGGTCCGGTGACCGTCTCGCCGGTCAGCAGGACGGTCCAGGTGCCCTCGGGGACGTAGTACTCGACCTGTCCGTCCTCCGTGAAGACGGGGGCGACCAGCAGATCCGGGCCCAGCATGTACTGGCGGTCCAGCATCCGGGTGGTCGGATCGCCCGGGAACTCCAGCAGCATCGGGCGCATCACCGGGACACCGGTGCGGTGGGCGGTGACGGCCGCCTGGTACAGGTACGGCATCAGGCGGTGCTTGAGGAGCGTGAACGTGCGGGCGACGTCCACCGCCTCCTCGCCGAAGGCCCACGGCACGCGGTAGGAGACGTTGCCGTGCAGCCGGCTGTGCGAGGACATCAGGCCGAAGGCCAGCCAGCGTTTGAAGACGGCGGGGTCGGGGGTGCCCTCGAAACCGCCGATGTCATGGCTCCAGAAGCCGAAGCCGGAGAGCGACAGGGAGAGCCCGCCGCGCAGCGACTCGGCCATGGCGGTGAAGGAGGCGAAGCAGTCGCCGCCCCAGTGGACGGGGAACTGCTGGCCGCCGGCCGTCGCCGAGCGGGCGAAGAGGACGGCCTCGCCGTGACCGCGCTCCTTCTCCAGGAGTTCGAAGACGGTGCGGTTGTAGATCTGGGCGTAGTAGTTGTGCATGCGCTCCGGGTCGGAGCCGTCGTGCCAGACGACGTCGGTGGGGACGCGCTCGCCGAAGTCCGTCTTGAAGCAGTCCACGCCCTGGTCGAGCAGGGCCCGGAGCTTGCCGGTGTACCAGGCGCGCGCCGCCGGGTTGGTGAAGTCGACCAGCGCCATGCCGGGCTGCCAGAGGTCCCACTGCCAGACGTCGCCGTTGGGGCGGCGCACCAGATAGCCGTGCTCGGCGCCCTCCGCGAACAGGGCGGACTTCTGGGCGATGTACGGGTTGATCCACATGCTGATGCGCAGCCCGCGTTCCTTGAGCCGGGCCAGCATGCCCTCCGGGTCCGGGAAGACGTCCGGGTCCCAGAGGAAGTCCGACCACTGGTACTCGCGCATCCAGAAGCAGTCGAAGTGGAAGACGGAGAGCGGGATCTCGCGCTCGGCCATGCCGTCGACGAAGGAGGTGACGGTCTCCTCGTCGTAGGAGGTGCAGAAGGAGGTGGTGAGCCACAGCCCGAAGGACCAGGCCGGCGGGAGGGCCGGGCGGCCGGTGAGGGCGGTGTAGCGGGCCAGGACCTCCTTGGGTGTCGGCCCTGCGACGATGTAGTACTCCAGCGACTGGTCCTCGACGCTGAACTGCACCTGGCCCACGGACTCCGAGCCGATCTCGAAGGAGACCTTGCCGGGGTGGTTGACGAAGACGCCGTAGCCGCGCGAGGACAGGTAGAACGGGATGTTCTTGTAGGCCAGTTCGCTGCTGGTGCCGCCGTCGGCCTGCCAGATGTCCACCGTCTGGCCGTTCTTGACGTACGGGGTGAACCGCTCGCCGAGGCCGTAGACGTTCTCGCCGACGTCCAGGGCGAGCTGGGCCACCATGTGGTGGCTGCCGTCGGGGAGGGTCGCGAAAGCGGTGCCCTTGCTGTCGACGCCGGTCAGCCGACGGCCGTCGGCGTCGAGGAAGCTGATGCCCCAGGGGCCGTCGCCGTCCATGCGCAGGGTGAGCGGCCCACTGGTCAGTTCGGTGACCGCGCCGTCCCGCCGGACGCGGGCGCCGGCGGCGGACGGGTCGCGTCCGGGCAGGTCGAAGTCCGGTCCGTGGTGGACGCGCCCGGCGTGGTGGGTGACGCGGACGCCGATGACGCCCTCGGCCGGGGAGAAGCAGTCGACCGTGAGGAGCGGGGTGTTCAGGGTGTCGCCTCGGGCGGCGACGCGCTTCACGGCGGCGTAGGCGGTGAACCGGTCGCCGTCGGCGCGCAGATCGCGGATCTCGGTCGCGTAGGAGGCGCGTACGCCCTCACGCATGAGCCAGAAGCCGTCGGTGAACTTCATGTGCGGACTCCTTGCCGGGGCAGGATGCGGGCGGGGGTGCGGGCGGTACGGCTCACGCGCCGGCCCCGCTGAAGGCGATCCGGGCCAGGCGCACCGTGCCCCGCAGTGTGATGCGCAGATCGGTGGTGCCGGAGACGTCCAGGCGCGCGGTCGCGGCGCGGTAGTCGTACGGGCCGCCGGTGGGCGCGACCGGCACGGTGACGGTGGTGGAGCCGGCGGTGAGCACGACGGCACCCTCGCCGGAGGCGAGCACCTCGGCCGATCCGGCGCCGGCCGCGAAGTCGCAGCGGCGGTAGAGGAGTTCGTTGGCCTCGGCGACGGCGGTGACGGCGTCGCCGGCCCGCTTCGCGCGGTCGACGATCTCGGTGCCGAGCTGCTCGTCGTAGTCGGCGGCCTCCAGTCCCCGGTCCAGGACGGGGCGCGGGCCGGCGGGTTCGCCGTCGATGTCGACGACGGCGATCAGCCGGATGTCCGCGCTGGAGGCGCCGGCCTGGATCTCGTAGGCGCCGGGCTCGACGGTCCAGCGGCCGTGGGCGACGTCCCAGTGCCCGATCTCGGACAGCGCCAGGGTGAGGTCGATCCGCTCGGAGGCGCCGGCCGCCAGGTGCAGCCTGCGGTGTCCGGCGAGCTGGCGCACGGGACGGACGACGGAGGGGTCGACCGCGCGGACGTAGAGCTGCGCGACCTCGTCGGCGTCGGTGGTGCCGGTGTTGGTCACCGTCCACGCGACCCGGAGCAGATCGCCGTCGCGTGCGGCGGTCAGCGCGCTGTGGGTGAAGGAGCTGTACGAGAGGCCGTGGCCGAAGGGGTAGAGCGGGGTGCCCTCGTAGTAGAGGTAGGTCTGCCGGGAGCCGATGATGTCGTAGTCCAGCAGATCGGGCAGTTCCGCGTCGGAGGTGTACCAGGTCTGCGGCAGCCGGCCGGCCGGGGAGACGTCGCCCGACAGGACCCGGGCGAGCGCCGTGCCGGCGGCCTGGCCGCCGTGCGCGGTCCACAGGAGCGCCGGCAGCGTGGCGGCGGCGTCGGTGAGGGCGTACGGATAGGGCGAGGTGACCGCCAGGACGGTGCGCGGGTTGGCGGCGTGGGCGGCGCGCCAGAGGCGTTCCTGCTGGGCGGGGAGGTCCAGGGTCGGGCGGTCCTCGGTCTCGCGGCCGTTGATGTGGGGGTCGTTGCCGACGACCACGACCACGGTGTCCGCGGCGGCGGCCGCGCGGGCGACGGCGTCCTCGCCGCGCTCGACGGTCTCGGTCTCGAAGACCGTCGCGGCGGTCCGGGAATCCTCTTCGCCCGGGGCGGCAACCTTTACGCCGTCGGCGGCGACAGAGACGTACCCACCCGTACCTATGTGCAGAAGGCGGTGACCGCCGTCGTGACCCTCCGCCGCCTCCAGACGGAACGTCTCCTGAACGATCCAGCCGCCGGGCTCGTCCGCCGAGGCGCGCAGATAGCCGTCCTCGGCGACCGAGAGATAGCGGCCTTCGGGCTCCCGGAAGGTCAGGACGCCGTTGCCCCAGTCGATCAGGGCCAGCTCGGACGGGGTGTCGCCGCAGGTGAGCGGGGGCAGGTCGGTGCGTCCGGCGAGCAGGGCCGGGTCGAGCGCGCCCTCGGCACCGCGCGCGGAGTCCGCGGCACCGGCGGCCTCGGGGATCCGCAGCCAGCCGTCCGCGCACTTCAGCCGGACCAGGTCGGCGCCCTCGGCGAAGACGACGCGGTCGGCGCCGAAGCGCTCGCGGATCCCGTCGAGCGGGGTGGAGCGGTGGATCAGGGTGCCGCTGTACCAGTCGAGCTTGCACGCGTCGGCGAGGAGCCCCACCACGGCGACGGTCTTCCCGGCACCGGGGTCGAGCGGCAGGATGCCGTCGTTCTTCAGGAGGACGACGGCCTGTTCGGCGGCCTCCAGGGCGAGGGCCCGGTGCTCCTCGGTGTCGAAGGCGGCGGCGTCCGCGTACGGGTCGCTCTCGGGGTCGAACTCGCCGAGCGAGAAGCGCAGTTCGAGCAGGCGCCGGACGGCGGTGTCGATGTCGTGCCCGTCGAGCAGCCCGCGTTCCAGGGCGCCCTTGATCCGGCCGGTCATGACGGTGGAGTCCTGACCGTGGTCGGTGAAGCTGTCCACGCCGGCCAGCAGGGCGGCGGCCGTCGCCTCCTCGTGGGTGTCGAAGTAGTGCTCGGAGTCGACCAGGTTGGAGGGGGCTCCGGCGTCGGAGCAGACCACCAGGGAGCGGTCGGTCCAGGCACGCAGGTACTCGGCGAGCAGCGGCGAGACGTGGTTGGGGCGGCCGTTGACCAGGTTGTAGGCGGGCATGACCCCGGCCACGGCGCCCGCGCGCACGGCGTCCTCGAAGGCCTTGAGGTCGTACTCGCGCAGCACCCGGGGGCGGACGGAGGACGAGGTGACGTCGCGTCCGGTCTCGTTGTTGTGGGCGAGCCAGTGCTTGAGGACGGGGGCGGTGCGCCAGTAGAGCGGGTGGTCGCCGCGGAGTCCCCGGGTGTACGCGACGGCGATGGCGGAGGTCAGCCGGGCGTCCTCGGAGTACCCCTCCTCGCCGCGCCCCCAGAGCGGGTGGCGGAGCAGATTGACGGTCGGGGCCCAGACGTTGAGGCCGATGCGGTCGTCGTCGGCGCGCTTGGCGCGGACCTCGTTGCCGACCGCTTCGCCGACGCGGCGCACCAGTTCGTCGTTCCAGGTGGCGCCGAGGCCGACGGCCTGCGGGAACACCGTGGCCGGCCCCATCCAGGCCACCCCGTGCAGGGCCTCCTGGCCGGTGCGGAAGGGCGCGAGCCCGAGCCGGTCGACCGCCGGTGCGAACTGGTGCAGCATCGCGATCCGCTCGTCGAGCGTGAGCCGCTGAAGCAGATCGTCGATGCGCTTGGCGAAGGGCAGCTGCGGATCGCGGAAGGGCTGCGGTTGTTCCGTCACGTGCGGATCCCCTTGGAGAGGTGGGTGGTGTTCCGGGTCGGTTGGCTCATGCGCACACCGAGAAGGCGCCGGAAGATCTTTCGAAGCGCTTCGATGCTCAACGGCCAACCCCACAGGTGTCAAGGCCCCGTCACCTCCTCAGGTGCCGCACAGACTCGGATCACCCCAGGAAACGGTTCGGAAACGGGAGCCATGAAGTTGGAAACGGACTCTTGTGCGACCGGAACCCTTCACTTAACCTCGCTGCAACATCGAAGCGCTTCGACGAAGTCTCGATGGGGCGCCTCGCGCCCATGATTTCCGGGGGCGGCAGCAGGATCCGCCGCTTCCCTGTTGAACCGCTTCACCTGGACCCGGTCGGACCGGTCCAGCCAGCAACGCCCCACCTCAGACACAGGAACCGAACGGCGGCCGTCCGCCACGTGTCGTCCTGGTGCGCTTCGAAGGGTTGACGCAATGACGCCGAATTCCATCCCCTCCTCCACGGCCCCGAGCCGGAGAAGCTTCCTCGCCACGGGCGCGGTCGCCGCCGTCGCCGTGGCCGGTGGGGTGCCGCTGCTCGCCGCGTGCGGCGGTTCCGGGTCCGCGAAGAAGGACGGGACGACGACGGGCAAGGAGCTCAAGAAGGTCGTCCCGAACTACGTCCCGCTGAACCTGGTCGAGCCGGACATCGCGAGCGTCAACGGATCGAGCCCCGGCTTCACGAAGCTGCCGGACCCCCTGGCCGTCTCGGTGAAGTCCGTTCCGGGCAAGGGATCGAAGTTCCGCGTCATGACCCCGCTGTGGGGCACCGTCCCGAAGAAGAACAACCCGTACTACACGGCCGTGAACAAGGCCGTCGGCGCCACCCTCGACTTCGACCCGCAGGACGGCAACACGTACCAGGAGAAGATCGGCGCGGTCCTCGCCGGCTCGGACATCCCGGACGCCATGACCATCCCCGGCTGGAACATGCAGGGCCAGATCCGCAACGCCATCGTCGCCAAGTTCGCCGACCTCACCCCGTATCTGGCCGGTGACGCGGTCAAGAAGTACCCGAACCTGGCGAACATCCCGACCGGCGCCTGGCAGTACTCGGTCTTCGGCGGCAAGCTGCGCGGCCTGCCCATGCCCAACCCGATCCTCGGCAACGCCCTCTTCTACCGCAAGGACCTGACCGGCTCCGGCGCCATGCCGGCCAGCGCCGACGACCTGCTGGCCTTCGGCAAGGAGTACACCAACCCGAAGAAGAAGGTCTGGGCCTTCGACGACCTCTGGGTCTGCATCCAGATGATCTTCGGCGTGCTGCCCGACGCCCCGCACTACTGGCAGCTGGAGAACGGCAAGCTGGTCCACAAGATCGAGACCAAGGAGTACCGCGAGGCGCTCGCCTTCGCCCGCAAGCTCCACGACGGCGGCTACGTCCACCCGGACGCCGAGGCCGGCAAGGACGCCGACGCCAAGATCCGCTTCACCAGCGGCCACACCATCATGTACAACGACGGCACCGGTGGCTGGAAGGGCATGGTCACCGAACAGGCCGCGTCCAACCCGAAGTTCGACATGCAGGCGCTCGACTTCTTCCACGACGACGGCGGCAAGCCGGTCCTGTGGCAGTCGGACCCGGCGGGCATCTTCACCTTCCTCAGCAAGAAGCTCCCCAAGGAGAAGATCGAGGAGTTCCTCGCGATCGCCGACTACGCGGCGGCGCCCTTCGGCACCGAGGAGTTCATGCTCACCAACTACGGCGTCAAGGGCACCCACTACACGATCAAGGACGGCGCCCCGACCTACACCCCGCAGGGCGTGGAGGAGGCCCAGCCCTCCACCCTGCTCTTCGTCGCCTCGCCGCCCACCGCGATCGCCTACCCGGACCAGCCGCAGCTGGCCAAGGACTACGCCGGCTGGATGGCCCGCCAGGCCCCGTACGTCAAGAAGCCCCTCTTCTTCGGCATGCAGGTCGTCGAGCCCCAGCGCTACGCCTCCCTCTACACACCGTTCGACGACCTCCAGAAGGACATCCGCCGCGGCCGCAAGAAGGTCAGCGACATCGACGAGGCCGTGAACACCTGGAAGAAGAGCGGCGGCGAGAAGCTGCGCGCCTGGTACCAGGACATTCTCGACAAGAACGGCTCCGGAAACTGACGCGTCCACCGCGCGCCGGCGTACACGCCACAGCAGAACGGCCGCCGGGCATCCGACGCCCGGCGGCCCAGGGCCGAGAGAACGACATGGGGAGCACAGGGTGAAGCCACGGGCCACGGTGACGGCCGACCCGGACCGCACCTCCGACGGGGCGAGCGCCCCGGCCGGCGGCAGCGGCGAGGGTGACGGCGAGGACAACGGCAGGGCGGCCAGGACCAGGGCGTCCGGCGGCGGACGCAGCACAGGGACGAAGAGAGCGCGGAAGGCGGCCAAGGCCGGCCCGCCGCAGCCAGGCGGCATCACCTGGCGCCACCGGCTGCGCAGGGACCGCACGCTCGTCCTGATGACGCTGCCCGCGATCGCGCTGCTGCTGATCTTCAACTACATCCCGCTGCTCGGGAACGTCGTCGCCTTCCAGGACTACGACGTCTACGACCTGGGCATCACCGGCAGCCCGTTCATCGGCTTCGAGAACTTCACCCGGATCTTCGAGGACTACCGGTTCTGGGAAGTCCTGATCAACACGCTGGTCATCTTCCTCACCCAGCTCGTCCTCTTCTTCCCCATCCCGATCGCCATCGCGCTCCTGCTCAACACGATCATGAGTACCCGGGTCCGGGCCTGGGTGCAGGCGATCGTCTACCTCCCGCACTTCTTCTCCTGGGTCCTCGTCGTCACCGTCTTCCAGCAGATGTTCGGCGGCGCCGGGCTGGTCGCGCAGTGGATGCGCGAACACGGCCACGGCGGCTTCGACCTGATGACAAATCCGGGCTTCTTCAAGTTCCTGGTCAGCGCCCAGGCCGTGTGGAAGGACGCCGGCTGGGGCGTGATCGTCTTCCTCGCCGCGCTCGCCGCCGTCAACACCGATCTGTACGAGGCCGCGGCCGTGGACGGGGCCGGCCGCTGGCGCCGCATGTGGCACGTCACCCTGCCGGCGCTCCGGCCGGTGATCGCCCTGCTGCTCGTACTGCGCGTGGGCAGCGCGCTCAACCTGGACTTCGAGCAGATCCTGCTCCAGCGCGACCAGGTCGGACCGGGCGCCTCGGAAATCCTGGACACCTACATCTGGTGGACGGGCATCAAGACCGGTGACTTCGGCTACGCCGCCGCCGCCGGCATCTTCAAGGGACTGTTCAGCGTCGCCATGGTGCTGGGTGCCAACAAGGTCGCCCACATGCTGGGCGAGCAGGGGGTGTACTCCAAGAAATGACAACTCTCCTGGACCTCGGCAAGGACCCGGCCGCCCCGGCTCCGCGCACCGAGACCCCGCTCCAGCGGGCCCTGCGCATCGAACCCCGCCCCGTGTGGGAGGAGGAGCCCACCAAGGCGGGCCTCGCCTTCAAGGGCTTCGGCCTCGTCGCGATCTGCGCGGTCATCATCGTGCCGATCTGGGTGGTGCTCGTCACCAGCCTCTCCGACACCAAGGCGATCAACGACGCCGGCGGTCTGGTCGTCTGGCCCAAGGGCATCACCTTCGTCGCCTACAAGGAACTGCTCAGCGGCGGCGCGGTGACCCGGGCGGCGGCCGTCAGCGTGGGCCTCACCGTCGTCGGCACGGCGGTGAGCATGGTGGTCTCGATCCTGTGCGCCTACGGGCTGAGCCGCCGCGACTCCTACGCGCACCGCCCGCTGCTGATGACGCTGATGGCGACGATGTTCTTCGGCGCCGGCCTCATCCCCACGTATCTGCTGGTCACCGGGATCGGACTGAGCAACAGCTACTGGTCGATGATCCTGCCCAGCGCGATCAGCGTCTTCAACGTGCTGGTCCTGCGCGGGTTCTTCATGGACACCGCACCCGAACTCATCGACGCCGCCCGGATCGACGGCGCCGGCGAGTGGCGCATCCTGCTCCAGATCATCATGCCGCTGTCGCGTGCGGTGATCGCCGTGATCTCGCTGTTCTACGCGGTCGGCTACTGGAGCCAGTGGTTCAACGCGATGCTCTACATCCAGGACAGCGACAAGTACCCGCTCCAGATGATCCTGCGTCAGCTGGTCCTCCAGCACCAGGTCCCGCCGGGCGCCATGGGCGCGGCCGTCAGCAGCGGCCAGATCAACAGCCTCTCCGTGCAGATGGCCGTGATGATCCTCGCCCTGATCCCGGTCGCGGTGCTGTCGCCCTTCGTCCAGAAGCACTTCCAGAAGGGCATGCTCACCGGCGCCGTCAAGGGCTGACCACGCCCCGCACCGCGCACGGTGGCCGCCGGGCCGCTCCCCCGGCCCGGCGCCCCCCTTCTTCCCTCCCCTCTGTCCGGAAGGTGTTTCGCCATGCGCGCTTCGTCCGCGCCCACGCCCAGCCGCAGAACCGTCCTCGGCGCCGCCGCCACCGTCGCCGCGGCCACCGCCCTGCCCCTCGCGGGCACCGCCTCGGCCGCCCCGAAGGGCGGAGCCCGGCCGGCCGCCGCACCGCACCGCTGGCGCACCGCCGCGATCGGCGGGACCGGCTTCGTCACCGGGCTGCTCTTCCACCCGGCGGTGAAGGGGCTCGCCTACGCCCGCACCGACATCGGCGGCGCCTACCGCTGGGACGACCGGCGGGCCCGGTGGACCGCGCTCACCGACCACCTCGGCTGGGACGACTGGAACCTCCTCGGGATCGAGGCCATGGCCGTCGACCCGGCCCACCCCGACCGGCTGTACCTGGCCTGCGGGACCTACGCCCAGGACTGGGCGAGCCCCGGGGCCGTGCTGCGCTCCGAGGACCGGGGCACCACCTGGCAGCGCACCGATCTGACCGTGCGGCTGGGCGCCAACGAGGACGGGCGCGGTGCCGGCGAGCGGCTGCTCGTGGACCCCCGGGACAGCGACACGCTCTGGCTCGGCACCCGGCACGACGGACTGCTGCGCTCCGCCGACCGGGGCCGGACCTGGTCGGCCGCCGCCTTCCCGGCGACCCCCTCGGCGAGCGGGCAGGGCGTGATGTTCCTGGCCGCCGCGGGACGCACCGTGTACGCGGGCTGGGGCGACGGCGGCACCGCGCTGTACCGCACCGACGGCTCCGGCGGCTGGGAGGCCGTGCCCGGACAGCCGTCCGGCGGCGCGTCGGTGAAGGTTCCGGTCAGGGCCGCGTACGACGCGCGGGGCCGCGCGCTGTACGTCACCTACGCGGACGCCCCTGGTCCCAACGGGCAGGCGGACGGTTCGGTGCACCGGCTGGACACGGTCACGGGCGCCTGGAGCGAGGTCACCCCGGTGGCCCCCGACGCGGCGGCCGGCGACGGCTTCGGCTACGGCGGAGTCGCGGTGGACGCGCGCCGGGCGGGCACCCTCGTGGTCACCACCAACAACCGCTGGGCCCAGGTCGACACGGTGTTCCGCTCCACGGACGCGGGCGCCACCTGGACCTCGCTCAAGGACACCGCGGTCCTCGACGTCGCGGAGACCCCGTATCTGCGCTGGGGCGGCGAGGGCGCCAAGTTCGGCTGGTGGATCCAGGCCGTGGCCGTCGACCCGTTCGACTCGCACCACCTGGTCTTCGGCACGGGCGCCACGGTCTACGGAACGCGGGACCTGGTGCACTGGGCACCGGAGATCCGGGGTCTGGAGGAGTCCTCGGTGCGGTTCCTGATCGCCCCGCCGGCCGGGGGCGCCCGGCTGCTGAGCGGGCTCGGCGACATCGGCGTGATGTACCACGAGTCGCTGACCTCGTCCCCCTCGCGGGGCATGGCCTCGGAGCCGGTGTTCGGAACGGCGACCGGGCTCGCGCAGGCCGCGCTGAAGCCCTCGTACGTGGTGCGCACCGGCTGGCCCTCCGGCTCGGACGCCGCCGGGGCGCACTCCCACGACGGCGGGCGCACCTGGCGCCCGTTCGCCGCGCAGCCGGAGATCGCGCCCTCCGCGCCGGGACCGGTCGCGGTCTCGGCCGACGGGGCGACGCTGCTGTGGTCGTTCGTCCACTGGGACGGAACCAAGTACCCCGCCCACCGCTCCACGGACGGCGGGGCCACCTGGGCGGAGGTCGCGAGCTTCCCCAGGGGCGGCACCCCGGTGGCCGACCCGGTCGACCCGAGGCGCTTCTACGTCTACGACACGGACACCGGGGTGCTCTTCCGGTCCACCGACGGCGGTCTGACCTTCAGCCGGGGCGCGGACGGACTGCCGTACGGGGACGTCCAGTTCACGGTGGCCGCGACCCCGGGGCGCAGCGGCGACCTCTGGCTGTCGGCGAAGGACAACGGGCTGCTGCGGTCCACCGACGGCGGGCGGACCTTCGCCCCGGTGCCCGGCTGCACGGCCTCGCACGCGCTGGGCTTCGGCAAGGCCGCCCCGCGCGCCGGACGGGGCCGGCCGGGCCCCGGCTACCCGGCCGTCTTCCAGACCGGGCGGGTCCCGGCGGCGTACGACGGCGTGGCGGTGCTGCGCTCGGACGACGCGGGCGCCACCTGGGTCCGGATCAACGACGACGCCCACCAGTGGGGGTGGACCGGCCAGGTCATCACCGGTGACCCCCGTGTCCACGGCCGTGTCTACCTGGGCACCAACGGCCGCGGCATCCAGTACGCGGAACCCGAGTAAGGAACGAGAGACGCCATGCCGTCCCTGCGCGACGCAGCCCGTGGCCGCATCCTCTTCGGAGGCGACTACAACCCCGAGCAGTGGCCCGAGGAAGTCTGGGAGGACGACGTCCGGCTGATGAAGGAGGCCGGGGTCAACTCCGTGACCCTCGGCGTCTTCTCCTGGGCACGGATCGAACCACGGCCGGGAGCCCGGGAGTTCGGCTGGCTGGACCGGCTGATGGATCTGCTGCACGCGAACGGCATCGGTGTCGTCCTCGCCACCCCGACCGCGTCCCCGCCGCCGTGGATGGGGGCGCGGCATCCGGAGACCTTGCCGCGGACGGAGGACGGCTCGGTGGTCTGGTACGGCTCGCGCCAGCAGTTCTGCCCGAGTTCGCCGGTCTACCGGCGGTACGCGGCCGCGCTCACCGAGGACCTGGCGGCGCGGTACGCGGACCATCCGGCGCTCACGGTGTGGCACATCAACAACGAGTACTGCACGCACTGCTGGTGCGACGAGACCGCGGCGCACTTCCGGCGCTGGCTGCGTACCCGGTACGGCACGGTGGAGGAGCTCAACGCGGCGTGGGGCACGGCGTTCTGGAGCCAGCGCTACGACTCCTGGACGGAGATCCTGCCGCCGCGCACCGCGCAGTACATGAAGAACCCGACCCAGGTGCTGGACTTCAAGCGGTTCACCTCGGACGCGCTGATGGAGTGCTATGTCGCCGAGCGGGACATCGTCGCGCGGCACACCCCGCGCGTCCCGGTGACGACGAACTTCATGCCGCTGTGGTCGGGGCAGGACGCCTGGGCGTGGGCGGCGCAGGAGGACATCGTCTCGGTCGACATCTACCCGGACTCGCGGGACCCGCGCGGCGGGCAGTACAACGCGATGATCGCGGACATGACGCGTTCGCAGGCCGGCGGTCCGTGGATGCTGATGGAGCAGGCGACCGGGGCGGTCAACTGGCGGGACGTCAACCGGCCCAAGCCCGAGGGGCTGAACCGGCTCTGGTCGCTCCAGTCCGTGGCGCGCGGAGCGGACGCGGTCTGCTACTTCCAGTGGCGGCAGTCCCGGCAGGGCTCGGAGAAGTTCCACTCCGCGATGGTCGGCCACGCGGGCGAGGAGGGCCGCGCCTTCGCCGAGGTCAAGCGGCTGGGCCGGGAGCTGGCCGCGCTCGGCCCGGCGGTCGCCGGCGGCGAGGTGCCCGCGGACGTGGCGGTCCTGCACGACTGGGACGCCTGGTGGGCCGGGGCGCAGGAGGGCAGGCCGTCCTCGCTGCTGGACTACACCGAGGTGATCCGGCGCTGGCACGGGGCGCTGTGGGAGAGCGGGGTCGTCACCGAGTTCGCCCGACCGGACGCGGACCTGAGCCGGATCAAGGTGGTGGTCGTACCCCATCTGTATCTGCTCGGCGACGGGGCGGTCGACAACCTCGTGGCGTACGCGGAGGGCGGCGGGACCGTGGTCTGCGGCTTCTTCAGCGGGATCGCGGACGTGGACGACCGGATCCGGCCGGGCGGTATGGACGCCCGGCTGAGGGACCTGTTCGGCATCCGTACGCTGCACGACTGGTGGCCGCTGGACGCGGACGCCTCGGTGGAGTGCGACGGTTTCCGGGGCACGCTCTGGTCGGAGGAGCTGACGGCCGCGGCGGACGCCGAGGTGGTCTCCTCCTACCGGTCGGGCGAGCTGGCCGGGCTGCCCGCGGTGCTGCGCAGGGGCCGGGCCCGGTACGTGTCGACGCTGCCGGAGCCCGACGCGCTGCGGGCCCTGCTGGCGGAGGTGGTGCGGGAGGCCGGGGCGCGGCCGGTGCTGGCGGGGCTGCCCGCCGGGGTGGAGGCGGTGCGGCGCGGGGAGCTGCTGTTCCTGCTCCACCACGGGCGCGGGAGCGTCACCGTCGAGGTGCCGGGCGCGCACGAGGACCTGCTGACCGGCGTGAGCGTGGAGGACCGGGTCGAGCTGGGGCGGTTCGGCGTGGCGGTGCTGCGGAGCGCGGCGCCGTGACGGACCGCACGCCTGTCGGCGGTACGTGGGAGCCGCGCCCGGCCGCGCGCTGGGAGGACGCCTTCCTCGCCGGGAACGGGCGGCACGGGGCGATGGTCCTGGGCGATCCGGTGGACGACCGGGTCGTGGTCAACCACCACAGTCTGGTCCGGCCGAACGGCAGCGAGAACGTGCGTCCGCCGGAGCTGGCGGACCGGCTGGGCCGGGTGCAGAGCGCCCTGCTCGCGGGGGACACGGCGGCGGCCGAACGTTTCGGCGAGGGTCGGCCGCTGGTGTGGGTGCAGCCCTTCCACCCCGCGTTCCGGACCCGGATCACCCCGGCCCCGGGCACGGCGTCCCGGGCGGACGGGGAGCCGGTTCCGCCGGGCTACCGCCGGAGCGTCGACTTCGCGACCGGTGAGGTCACGGCGGTGAGCGAGGGCCGGCGCAGCCGGGTGTTCGTCTCGCGCGCGGACGACGTGGTGGTGCAGCACGTCTCGGGTCCGGGGCTCACGGTGGACGTGGCGCTGGACCCGGCGCTGCCCGGGGCGCCGCCGAGGCTGGGCGTCGGCCGGGGCGCGGTGCTGACCCCGGGCGGGGGCCGGCTCACGCTGCGCGCGGCCTATCCGGACAGCGCGCTGTCCTACACCGGGGTGAGCGTGCTCCGGGTGGACGGCGGCCGGGTGTCGGTGGCCGGCGAGGGCCTGCGGGTCGAGGGCGCCCGGAGTCTGCTGCTGCTCACCCGGGTGCGCCGGCACACGGGCGAGGCGGACCCGGCGGCGGAGTGCGCCGCGCTGCCGGCGGACGGGTACGAGGAGCTGCTGGAACGTCATGTCGCCCTGCACCGCCCGGCGTTCGAGCGGGCTCGACTGACGCTGGACGCCGATCCGGCCGAACGAGCTCTGCCCGGGAGCGCGTTGCTGCGACTTCCGGACTCCCCCGCGCTGCTGGAACGGCTGTTCGCGGCCGGCCGCTACCATCTGCTGTCCTCCTCGGGGATGCTGCCGCCCCGGCTGACCGGGCTGTGGACGGGCGACTGGGACACGGCGTGGTCGGGGGCGTTCACGACGAACGCCAATCTCAATCTCCAGGTGGCCTCGGCGGCGGCCGGCGCGCTGCCCGAGGTGTCGGAGGCGCACGCCGCGCTGGTGTACGGGCAGCTGGCGGACTGGCGGGACAACGCGCGGGCGGTCTTCGGCGCGCGCGGTGTCGTCGCGCCCTCGCACACCGACGGGGAGTCCGGCCACACCCGCCACTACCAGCGGGCCTATCCCCTCCATCTGTGGACGGCGGGCGCCGACTGGCTGCTGGAGCCGCTGCTCGCGTACGCGCAGACCTGCGGGGTGACCGATCCCCGGCTGGTGGGGGCGCTGCACGAGGTGGCGCTGTTCTACGAGGACTTCCTGAGCCGCACCGGGCCGGACGGCCGGGTGGCGATCGTCCCCTCGTACTCGCCGGAGAACCGTCCGGCGAACGCGAGCTGGGGCACGGTCAACGCCACCATGGACATCGCCGCCGCCCGGCACGCGCTGCTCGCGTCGGCCGAGCGCTCCCCCACCCATCCGGACTCCGCCCGGCGGCGGGAGCTGGCCGGGCGGTTGCCCGAGTACCGGGTCAACGAGGACGGCGCGCTCGCCGAGTGGGCGTGGCCGGGCCTGGCGGAGACGTACGACCACCGCCACCTCAGCCATCTGTACCCGGTGTGGCCGCTGGACGAGATCAATCCGTACGACACCCCGGAGCTGGCGGCCGCCGCCCACCGGGCGCTGGAGCTGCGCGGTTCGGAGAACGACTCCGCGCACGGGCATCTGCACCAGGCCCTGGTCGCGGCCCGGCTGCGGGACGGCGGGCGGGTCTCGGCGGCGCTGCGGGCAGTGCTGGCGGGCGACTTCTTCCACGACTCGCTGATGAGTTCGCACTATCCCGCGCGCAACGTGTACAACGCGGACGCCGCCCACGCGCTGCCCGCGGCGGTCATCGAGTCGCTGGTGCAGTCGGCACCGGGCCGGCTGGTGCTGCTGCCCGCCCCGCCTGCGAACTGTCCGGGCGGTGAACTGCGCGGCGTACGCACCCGGTTCGGGGCGTCGCTGGATCTGCGGTGGCGCTCCGACGGCTCTGCGACGGCGGTGCTGCACCCCACGCGGGACGCCCGGATCGATGTCCGCACGAGCGGCCACCTCACCCTCGCGCCCGCCTGCGCCGGACCCCCCGGAGCTCCTCTGGAGCTCACGGCGGGCGAGGACCACGTGCTGGAGCTGAGGCCTCGGCGGCCCCGGGGCTGATCCGCCCGTACGTGGAAGGAGCCGGTCCCCTGGCGGGGGCCGGCTCCTTCGGGTGCGCGCGGGCGCGTCCGTCACACGGGTGCCGGACCGGTGCTCTCACGGACCGTCAGTTCGGGGGCCAGCAGCTCGACCTCGTCGGTGCCGCGGCCGGAGAGCTTGGCCACCACCTGCTCGACGGAGCGGCGGCCCATCTCCTGGGCGGGGATGGCGACGGAGGTGAGCCGCACGGAGGCCTGGGAGGCCACCTGCTCGGGGCAGATCGCCACCACGGACACGTCCTCGGGCACGGCCCGGCCCTGCTGGCGCAGGAGGTTGAGCAGCGGTTCGACGGCGGACTCGTTCTGCACGATGAATCCGGTGGTGCCGGGGCGCTCGTCGAAGATCCGGGAGAGGGTCTGGGCCATCGCCGCGTAACCGCCCTCGCAGGGCCGGTGCAGCACGCGCACCCCGGTCTCCTGCGCCTTGGCCCGTATCCCGTCGACGGTGCGCTCGGCGAAGCCGGTGTGCCGTTCGTAGACGGCGGCGGCCTCGCCGATGACGGCGATCTCCCGGTGGCCGAGTCCGGCCAGATGGTCCACGCAGAGCGCTCCGGTGGCCTCGAAGTCCAGGTCCACGCAGGTCAGTCCGGAGGTCTCGGCGGGCAGTCCGATGAGGACGGCGGCACGGTCGGTCTCGCGCAGCAGCGGCAGCCGTTCGTCGTGGAGTTCGACGTCCATCAGGATCATGGCGTCGGCCAGCGAGCTGCCGGCGATGCGGCGCACGGCGGCTGGGCCCTCCTCACCGGTGAGGAGCAGGACGTCGTAGCCGTGGGTCCTGGCGGTGGTGGCGACCGCGATCGCGATCTCCATCATCACGGGGACGTACATGTCGGTGCGCAGCGGCACCATGAGCGCGATGATGTTGGACCGGCTGCTGGCCAGGGCGCGCGCGCCCGCGTTCGGGTGGTAGCCGAGCTGTCGGATACTCGACTCGACCCGCTCCCGGGTGGCGACGGAGATGGACCGCTTCCCGCTGAGGACGTAGCTCACCGTGCTCGCGGAGACTCCGGCGTGCTGCGCGACCTCGGCCAGGGTGACCATTCAGCTCTCCCTCAGGGACATCGTCGGGCCCGGCACGGAAACCGGTCTGCTCCGGCAGTTGGGGTCAGATGGGGCGAAGCGCTTCGACTTCATCCCCTCCGTCTGTGACATGCGAGGAAATCCGAGACTAGACCCGCCTCGCACAACATGTCCAGACCACTATCGAAGCGCTTCGACTGAGTCTGTCCTACCTCGTCGCCCGGCGCCCGGTCCGCGGCCCGTGCCGCGGCTGTGCCCACGATATGCCCGCCGCCCGGCCGGACACCTCACCGGGAGCGACCCCGGCCGGGCGGGACCGTGTCCGCCGGGCGGGACCGGGGCCTCCGCTCCGGCCGTTCCGCACAGCGGTACGGGTGCGTGTACAGCCTCCGAGCACCCGACCTAGCATCCGGGGCGTCGGAAGGTTCCGCGAAGGGGGAGTTCGGATCATGCTGACGCGTTCCTCGACCGGTCAGAACCCGTGCCGGGCGGCCGTCGCGCGCCGTCGCCGCTGTCGCGCCCACCGCTGAGCCTCCCCACATCCCGAAGGCCCGACGCCAGGGCCACCGCCGCCACCCCCGCCCTCCGTGGGCGCGACGCCCGCCGGGCCGCACCGGAGCCGGGGCCCCGCCGTCGTTCCCGCCGCCCCGGTGCCGCTGCCGCCGCCGGGGAGTTCCGGCGATCCCCCTTCCCGTTCCGCCCCGCCCGCGTCCGCGCGCCGTCGGCGCCTGCCCGCGATGGTCCCACCGGTGCGGTCCGACGCACCCGAAGAAAGGATTCACTGTGCCGGAGTCATCCGATCCGGAGATAACCGAGTTCTTCCTGCCGGAACTCCCCCGCCTCCTCCCCTCCGTCTACCACCCGCAGGCCGCCCGGCTGGAGATCGCCTCCAACGGCTGGGTGCGCCGCTTCCTGGGCGACACCTTCGCCGGTGAGGCGGAACTGCTGTACTTCCTGCGCCAGCGCAACGGGATCTACGGCCCGCTGACCGTCCCGGAGGCCTCGGACCGCAGGGCGCTCGACATCGCGGACTGGTACCAGTACGTCACGGTGATCGACAGCTTCGTCTCGGACCGGGGCGACCTGGGGTCCAGCGCCGAGGCCGCGCGGGCCGTCTTCGCCCGGATCCTGGGGGACTTCGACACGGACGTCGCCGCCGACGCGGCGTTCCCGTACGGACGGGCCGGCCAGGACCTCTGGCGGCGGATCAGCCCCGGGCTCAGCACCGGGCAGACCCGGCGCTTCGCGGCGAGCCTGGAGGCCTTCCTGCGGGGCTGCGCGACCGAGATCCAGGCCAAGCTGAACGACCGGGTGCCCGACTACGAGAGCTGCCTGGCCGTCCGGCTGGACAGCTTCGGCTGCGACTTCATCGAGCTGATGACGGAGTACGGCGCCGAGGTCGACATGACCGGACTGATCCCGCGCCTCTCCGAGGTCCACCTGCACTGCCGCCGCCAGATGATCATCATCAACGATCTGCTGTCCTGGCGGAAGGAGCACGCCCAGGACGACAAGATGACGGTCGTCCGGGTCCTCACCGAGGGCGAGGGGCTGAGCCTCCAGCAGGCGGTGGACCGGCTCGTCGGTCTGGTCGAGGAGCACGAGCGGGCGTACATCGCGGCGCGCGACGCGCTCCTCGCCGGGGAGCTGGGGGAGCGCGAGGACGTCCGGCGGTATCTGCGCGGGCTCGACCATCTCATGGGCGGCAGCCTGGAGTTCGAGTACCTGACCCCGCGCTACTTCGGGGACGGGTCCGTCTGGGACGGCACCACCTCGGGGTGGCTGGACCTCGACGCGGACATCGCGCGCTTCCGCGACCGGCCCCGCACCCCCGCCGCCGCCCCCTCTGCCGTGGCCACCTCCGCCGCCACCCCCGCTGCCGTCGCCACCGCCGCCGGGACCGGGGAGGAGCCGGAGGACGACGAGGCCGTGCCCTCCGCCCGGCCCAGCGACGAGGAGCGGGCGGCCATCGCCCGGCTGCGGGCGATCGTCTCGCCCGGCTCCGAACGTCCGGGGCCCGGCGAGGAGGCGGGCGGAGCGGCCCGGCCCGCCCCGAAGGCCGCGCGCGGCGAGGCGCGCACCGGCCCCTGGAAGGTGGTCACCGCCCCCGGCTCCGTGCCGGTGCTCGGCCACGCCCTCCCGCTGTGGCGCAGGCCCCTGGAGTTCCTGGCCGGACTCCCCACCGACGCCGATCTCGTCGAGATCCGGCTCGGCCCGAAGAAGGCGTACCTGGCGCACAGCCCCGAACTGGCCCAGCAGGTGCTCACCGACTCGCGGACCTACGACAAGGGCGGGCCGCTCTTCGAGAAGGCCCGGCTGCTCGTCGGCAACGGCCTGGTCAGCTCCGCATGGGCGCCGCACCGGCGCCAGCGGCGGCTGCTCCAGCCCGCGTTCCACCCGAGCCGGGTCCCGGGCTACATCGGGCTGATGGGCGAGGAGCTGGAGGCGGAGCTGGCCTCGTGGGAACCCGGTGAGGCGCTGGACGTCAGCGACACCATGCACGGGCTCACCCTCAAGATCACCGCCCGCACCATGTTCGCCACGACCGCGGACCGGCGGGCGATCGACGAGGTCGCGTACTGCATGCCGGTCATCATGCGGGGCGTCTACAAACGCATGATCGCCCCGACCGGTCTCCAGGAGAAGCTGCCGACCGCCCACAACCGGGACTTCGAGCAGGTACGGGTCCGGATGCGCCAGCTGATCCGGGAGACCGTCGAGGCCTACCGGAGCGCGGACTCCGAGGACACCGGCGACCTGATGTCCATCCTCGTGCACACCCGCGACGACGAGACCGGCGAGGGGCTGAGCGACGAGGAGATCCACGACCAGGTCATGACGCTGCTCATCGGCGGCACCGAGACCACGGGCAACACGATGGCCTGGGCCTTCCACACCCTGGCCACCCATCCGCACATCGAGGAGCGGCTGCACGAGGAGCTGGACACGGTGCTGGCCGGCCGGGTGCCCGGCTTCGACGATCTGCACCGGCTGCCGTACACCGGCCGGGTCATCACCGAGACGCTGCGCATGTACCCGCCGGCCTGGCTGCTGACCCGGGCCACGACGCGGGCGACGGAACTGGCGGGCCGCCGGCTGGAGCCGGGGACCATCGTGCTGTACAGCCCCTACGCGCTGGGCCACAACCCCGCGGTCTACGCCGACCCGGAGACCTTCGACCCGGACCGCTGGCTGCCGGAGCGGGCCGAGGGGCTGCCGCGCGGGTTCAACCTGCCCTTCGGCGGCGGCAGCCGCAAGTGCATCGGCGACACGCTGGGCGCCGCCGAGACCACGATCACGCTCGCGGGCATCGCCGCTCGCTGGCGGCTGCGGACCGTGCCCGGCACCCGCGCCGGAACGGCCGTTCCGCGGGCCTCGCTCGGCACCGGCCCGCTGCCGATGCTGCCCGAACGGCGGGGCCGGGTCGCCGGTCCGGCCGGCCTCACCCTGTCGAGCGCCCGGTGACCACCGGGCGGGCCATCCGGGACGCCGCCGTCCGGCCGCTTCCGGGCACCGACCCCTCACGCCAGGAGAGCTAGCGATGACACAGCAGACCAGCCAGGCGCCCGTGCGGACGGTCCCCGGCGCGCCCGGGTCCACGGACGTCCAGGCGACCCTGGAGCACTTCCGCGCGCTGGTCGCCCCGGCCCTGCGGGAGACCGTGCGCAGGCTGCCGCCGGAGATCGGCACCACCGTCGAGTTCACGCTCGGCTGGCGGGACGCCGACGGCACCCCGCGCAACGGCGGCAGCGGCAAGGGGCTGCGCCCGGCACTCGCCCTGCTGACCGCCCAGGCGGTCGGCGCCGACCCGGAATCGGCGGTCCCGGGCGCCCTCGCGGTCGAACTGGTGCACACCTTCTCGCTGGTGCACGACGACATCATCGACGGCGACGAGCAGCGCCGGCACCGCGAGGCGGTGTGGAAGGCGTACGGCGTCGGCACGGCGGTCCTCGCGGGCGACGCGCTGCTGGCACTGGCGCTGGACGCGCTGTCGCGGGCGGCCGGCGGGGAGCGTGGGGCAGCGGCGATGAAGGCGCTGTCCGGCGCGCTGGTGGAACTGGTCAACGGCCAGGCCGAGGACGTCTCCTTCGAGCTGCGTCCGTGGACCGGCCCGCGGGCCGTCACCGTCGCGGAGTACAGCGCGATGGCGGGCCGCAAGACGGGGTCGCTGCTGGGCTGCGCGACCGGTCTGGGCGCGCTGCTGGGCGGCGCCGCTCCGGGCGCGGTCTCCGATCTCACCCTGATGGGCCGTCATCTCGGCCTGGCCTTCCAGGCGGTGGACGATCTGCTCGGGATCTGGGGCGACCCGGACGTCACCGGGAAGCCGGTCCACAGCGATCTGCGGCAGGGCAAGAAGACCCTGCCGATCGTCTCCGTGCTCGCCCAGGACACCCCGGCCGCCCGCCGGCTGGCCGCACTGCTCGCGGACCCGGGCTCCGGCGGCGAGGAGGAGCTGCGCGCGGCCGCCGCGCTGATCGAGGAGGCGGGCGGCCGGGCCCTGGCCGCCGACTCCGCCGAACGCCATCTGTGCCGGGCCCGGCAGCTGATCCACCGCGCGTCGGTGGACGGGCCGGCCGCCGCGGCGCTCGCGGACCTGGGCGAGTTCGTCGTCCACCGCACGCACTGAGCCGGTCCGCCCTCCCCGGCCGGCCGGCACGACGGACCGTCCCGCACGACAGACCGTCCCGTACCACCGACCGTCCCGCACCACCGACCGCCCCGCACCACCCGCACGATCCCCTGACAGAGAGAGACCCCGATGCGTACCGCGTTCGCGCCGGCCACCGCCGCCGCCGTCGCCGCCCTGCTGCTCGCCGGCTGCTCCGCCGACCCGGGCACCGCGCCCGCCGCCGGCTCCGGCACCCCCGTGGCCGGCGGCACCCTGACCTATGTCGTCGGCACGGACGTGCTGTGCGTCGACCCGCAGCAGGCGGGCAACGGCGACGAACTGACCGCGGCCCGCGGCCTGGTCGACTCCCTCACGGACCAGGACCCGAGGACGGGGAAGATCCTTCCCTGGCTCGCCACGTCCTGGGAGGTCTCCCCCGACGCCACGCGCTACACCTTCCGGCTGCGCCCCGGGGTGACCTTCAGCGACGGGACCCCGCTGGACGCGGCGGCGGTGAAGGCGAACTTCGACGGCTTCCGCACGCTCGGCGCGCGGGCCGTACAGGCCGGTACCTATCTGACGGGATACCGCTCGACGACGGTGGTGGACGCGCACACCGTGCGGATCGCGTTCTCCGCGCCCAATGTGAAGTTCCTCCAGGCCACGTCGACGGTCAGCCTGGGCATGGTCGCCCCGGCGAGCCTGCGCCGGCCCCCGGGCGAGCGCTGCACCCGGGGCGTCGTGGGCTCCGGCCCGTTCACCCTCACCCGGTTCACCCGCAACCAGCAGGTGCGCGAACGGGCCCGCGAGGGGTACGCCTGGGGCTCGGCGCGCTCCGGCGGCGCGAAGGCGCCCCACCTGTCCGGGCTGGTGATCCGGATCGTCCCGGAGGAGGGGGTGCGCTCGGGCGGGCTGCGGTCCGGGGAGTTCGACGCGACCGGCGCCGTGTCGCCGCAGGACGAGCGGACGCTGAAGGCGTCCGGCTTCGGACTGAGCACCCGCCCCAGCCCCGGGCTCGTGTACGGGCTCAACGTCAACGCCTCCCGCCCCGCCACCCGGGACGCGGCGGTGCGGCGGGCCCTCCAGAAGGCCCTGGACCGCAAGGAGATCGTCGACACGGTGTTCAGCTCCGGCTACCGCCCGGCAAGCAGTGTGCTGGCCTCCACCACGCCCGCGTACACCGATCTCTCCGCCCGGCTGGCCACGGACCCGGCCGGGGCCCGGAAGCTGCTCGACGGGGCCGGATGGAAGCCCGGCCCCGACGGCATCCGCACGCGGAACGGCGAGAAGCTGAACCTGGTCACCGTCTGGTTCGGCGGCGCCGGCACCGTACAGACCGCTCTGGAGCTGGTCCAGCAGCAGTTCAAGGCCGTCGGGGTGGGGCTGACCCTGAAGCCGGTGCCGATCGCCAAGGCCCTGGCGACGTTCAAGGCGGGCGACTACGACCTCATCCTCGGCAACGCCTCCACCGCCGACCCCGACATCCTGCGCAACTACTACACCGCTGAGGGCCTGAACGCGGTGCGGCTGGGCCCCGGACCGCTGCTCACCGCGCTGCACGCCCAGGCCGCCGAGGCCGATCCCGCCGCCCGCGCCCGGCTGGTGGCGACCGCCCAGAGGCTGATCGTGGACGAGGCCTACGGGCTGCCGCTCTACGAGTCGTCCACCGTGCTCGGACTCTCCCCGAAGGTCCACGGGGTGACGTTCGACGCCCTGTCCCGGCCGCGCTTCTCCGGCGCCTGGCTCGGCTGACTCCGCTCCCCCGCCGGCCGCCGCGCCGCACCGCCGTACGAGACGAAGGACTCCGATGACACCCGTGACCCCGCCCCGCGAACTGCACCTCAACGTCAACCTCCTCGGCGGACTCGGTCTGCATCCCGCCGCCTGGCGGTGGGACGCCGCCGATCCGCTCTCCTTCCTGGACATCGACGCCTACGTCGACGCCGCGCGGACCGCCGAACGCGGCCTGCTGGACGCGGTGTTCCTCGCCGACTCCCCGGGACTCGTCCAGGACCTGGCGGTGGGCCCGCCCTACAACGGTCTGGAGCCCACGCTGCTGCTCACCGCCATCGCCCGCGCCACGGAGCGGATCGGGCTGATCGGCACCGCCTCGACCACGTACAACGAGCCGTACAACATCGCCCGCCGCTTCCTCGGCGTCGACCTGATCAGCGGCGGGCGGGTCGCGTGGAACGCGGTCACCACCTACAACGCCAACTCGGCGCGGAACTTCGGCGCGGCCGAGCCGACGCGCGAGGAACGGTACGCGCGGGGCAACGAGTTCATCGACGTCGTACGCGCCCTGTGGACCAGCTGGGACCCCGACGCGGTGACCGCCGACAAGAAGACCGGGGAGTTCGCGGACACCGGCCGGATCCGGCCGGTCGACCACCGGGGAACGCACTTCACCGTGGGCGGCGCGCTGACGCTGCCCTCCTCGCCCCAGGGCCATCCGGTGATCTTCCAGGCCGGCGGGCACGGGGAGGGCCGGGACCTGGCGGGGCGGGTGGCCGACGCGGTGTTCTCCGCGCCCGCGGACCTGGCCGGCGCGCACGAGCTGGCGGAGGACCTGCGGCGCCGGGCCGCCGCGTACGGCCGGGACCCGGCGGCGCTGCGGATCCTGCCGGGGCTGCGGACCACGGTCGGCTCCACCGAGCGCGAGGCGTGGGAGCGCCGCGACCGGCTGGAGGAGCTGACGGACCGCACGGCGGCGATCCGGAGTCTGGCAGGGCTGCTGGGCGTTCCGGCCGAGGCGCTGTCGCTGGACCGCCCGGTCCCGCTGGAGCTGCTGAACGCACCGCCGTCGGGCCCGGGGGCCAACTGGTCCACCGATCCGCACGCCCGGCGGCTGGCGGCCGGGGGGCTGACGGTCCGGGAACTGCTGAGCCGGGGGCTGGGGGCCGGCTATCTCCTCTCGGTGGGCACGCCGGAGCAGGTGGCCGACACCATCGAGGCCTGGTTCGTGTCGGGGGCCGTGGACGGGTTCAACCTGATGCCGGACGTGCTGGCGGACGGGCTGCCGGTGCTGGTCGACGAGGTGGTGCCGATCCTGCGGCGCCGGGGGCTCTTCCGCTCGGAGTACCGGGGCACGACGCTGCGCGAGCACTACGGACTGCCGTTGCCGTCCCGGGCCCGCCCGGTCCGGTGACGACAGGGAATACGGCACCCCTTCTTGCAGGTTGATGAACAGTCACGTGCGGTGCTGGCCCTTTCCGTCCGCTTCCTGCACCGTTCAGAAGGGGCTCAGGGCGTGTTGTGAAAGTCCCGCCGCCCCACGGACGCCGAACCAGGAGCATGGACGACATGACGGGGACCTTCGCATGACCACCGCCTGCGACACCCGCGCGCCCGCCGCGCACCGGACCGGGACGACGGCACGCGGGCCGGAGCCGGCGCCCGCCGGTACCGGCCCGCGCGCCGAGACGCGCGCCGCCATCCGCACCGCCGTCGGCGCGGCGGCCGGGGAACGCCGCACCCCGCCGGGGGCGGTGGAGAAGTCGCTGCTGATCCTGGACATCCTGCCCGGGGACGGCAACGCGATCGGTGTCTCGGAGGTCGCCCGGCGCATCGGCCTGCCCAAGACGACCGTCCACCGGATCCTCGGCCTGCTCACCGAACTCGGCCTGGCGGAGCACCGCCCGGCCGGGTACGGGCTGGGCCGCCGCATCATCGATCTGGTCCGCGAAACGCCGTGCATGCGGACCACCCAGCTGCGCGACCGGCTGCTGCCCTATCTCTGCGACCTCTACCGGCTGACCGACGAGGCGGTCCACCTCGGGGTGCTGCGCGACCAGGGCGTGCTGTGCCTGGAGCGGCTGCACGGGGTGCGCAGCGCCGCGCTGCCCGTCCGGGTGGGCAGCATCCTGCCGGCGCACGGCACGGCGATGGGCAAGGTGCTGCTCGCCTTCGCCGACGACGTACTGCGCGAGGAGTGGCTGACGACCCGGCTCACCGCGCACACGGCCCGGACGCTGACCGGCGGAGCGGCGCTCCAGCGGGAGCTGGAGCTGGTGCGCAGTCGGGGGTTCGCCGTGGACCGGGGCGAGTTCCGGCCGCAGGTGATGTGCCTGGCGGCCCCGGTGTGGGGCCGGGGGCGGACCCTGGCGGCGGCGGTCTCGGTGAGCGGTCCCGCGCACCGGCTGGACCCCGCGGAGACGACCCGGCAGCTGCGTCATGTCGCCCATGCCGCGTCCCGGGCCCTGGCCTCCGCGCCGGACGGGCACGCCTGGTGAGGGGTTCCGGTGGGCGGGGCGGCGCCCCGCCCACCGGGGGCAGGTCCTCGTCACCCGGGGGTCAGTCCCGGTCCTCCGGGGTGGCGGCGGCCCGTGCGGCCGGGACCGCGGCGGGTGCGGCGACCCGGATGGCGACCGCGACCAGGACGAGCGCGAGGGCGGAGAAGACCGTCGCGCCGATGAAGGCGTTGGCCATGCTGTGGGCGACCGCCTCGTCGGCGGGGGCGTCGGAGTGCGCGAGCGTGGTCCCGTACACGGTGACCAGCACCGCGAGCCCGAGCGAGCCGCCGACCTGCTGCATGGTCTGCATGACGCCCGCGGCGGCACCGGCCTGCTGCGGGGCGACCCCGGACAGGATCAGGGAGTTGAGCGGCATCAGGAAGGCGCCGATGCCGACGCCGAGCAGCACCATGGGCCCGGCCAGGTGCGGGGCGTACGCGGTGGTCGCCTCCAGTCGCGCCAGCCAGACGGCACCGGCCACGACCAGGGTGATCCCGGAGACGATGAGCGGCCGGGCGCCGAGGCGCGGCAGCAGCTTCGGGGTGAGCCGGGACATGCCGAACATGCCGAGCGCCATCGGGAGGAAGGCGAGTCCGGCCCTGACCGGAGAGAAGCCCAGGGGGCCCTGGAGGAACTGGGAGAGGAAGAACAGCGCGCTGAACAGCGTGGCCATGGTCAGGAAGATCGTCACATAGCCGGCGGCGCGGTTGCGGCTGGCGAACAGCCCGAGCGGCACCACCGGTGTCTCGACGCGCACCTGGACGGTGAGGAACACGGCGAGCAGCACCACGGCCGCGGCGAACGAGACCAGGGTGAGCGGATCGCCCCAGCCGTCGGAGGAGGCCCGGATCACCCCGTACACCAGCGCGGCCATGCCGCCGGTCGCGGTGATCGCGCCGACGAGGTCCAGCCGGCCCGGGTGGCGCTTCGAGTCGGCGACGAAGCGCGGGGTGAGCAGGGCGACGGCGATGCCGAAGGGCACGTTGACGAAGAGGACCCAGCGCCAGGAGGCGTACTCGGTGAGCACCCCGCCGAGGATCATGCCGGTGGCCATGCCGAGCCCGGCGAGCGTGGAGTACACGGCGAGCGCCCGGTTGCGGCGCGGGCCCTCCTCGAAGTTGGTGATCAGCAGCGACATGGCCCCGGGCGAGGCGAACGCGGCGCCGACGCCCTGGAGGGTGCGTGCGGTCAGCAGCATCCAGGGTTCGGTGGCGAGTCCGCCGGCGAGCGAGCAGAGCGTGAACAGCGCCACGCCCCAGACGAAGGTGCGGCGGTGGCCGAGCACGTCCCCGGTGCGGCCGCCGAGGAGCAGCAGTCCGCCGAAGGTGAGGGTGTAGGAGCTCTGCACCCAGGCGAGGCCGGTGGGCGAGAAGTCGAGATCGCCGCGGATGTCGGGGAGCGCGATCGTCATCACCGTGTTGTCCACGGTGATCATGAGGTAGCAGGTCACCAGGAGCGTCAGGACGACGCCGAGGTGACGGCCCTTCCGTTCGTCGCCGGAGGCGGCCGGCTTCTCGGTGTTGGTCTGGGCGGAAGTGGACAACACAACTCCAGTGGTACGTGTGTCGGGGGGACGGCGGGCCTCAGGGCCGGTCGGCGCGGGCCCGCACGATCATCGGCAGCCTCTTGGGCTGGAGCATGGGCGAGCGGACGGGACGTATCCGCTCGCCGGGGGCGGCCTCCAGCGTCCAGCGCCGGGCCGCGGTGGCGAGGAAGACGACCATCTCCTCCCAGGCGAACGGCTCCCCGATGCAGCCCCGGTTCCCCGCGCCGAAGGGCAGGTAGGAGGTGCGGGGCAGCTCGCCGCCCGCCCGGCCGGCCCAGCGCTCCGGTTCGAAGGAGTCGGGGCGGGCGTAGACGGAGGGGTCGCGCTGGATGGCGTAGAGGGAGAAGAGGACGTTGCGGCCGGCCGGGATGCGGTGGCCGGCCAGGTCGAGGTCGGTGATGGTGCGGCGGGTGAGCAGCCAGGCCGGCGGGTAGAGCCGCATGGCCTCGGTGAGGATCTGCCGGGTGTACGGCAGGAGCGTCACGGCCTCGTGGTCGAGGAGCCGGCCGCCGCCGAGGACGCCGTCGACCTCCTCGGCCAGTTTCCGCTGGACCTCGGGGTGTTCGGAGAGCAGGTGGCAGGTCCAGCTGAGGACGTCGCGGGCGGTCTCCACACCGCCGAGGAACAGGGCCATCGCCTCGTCGTGGATCTGTTCGTCGCTGAGTCCGGGCCGGCCCTCCTCGCCCCGGGCGGAGAGGAGCAGCGCCATCAGGTCGGCCTCGTCACCGCCTCGCCGCTGGTATTCGCGGATGACGCCGCCGAGGGTGTCGCCCAGCCGCTCGCGCGCCTGCTCGAAACGGCGGTTGGACGGCGTGGGCAGCTTCTCCAGCCAGCCGACGGGGAAGGCGATGCGGCGGGTGACGCCCTTGAGGAGGACGGGCAGGGAGGCCTCGACCTCGTCCGCGACCTTGTCGCCGAGTTCGGAGGAGAACAGCGCCCGGCAGACGACGGTGACGGCGAACGAGTGGATCTCCTGGTCGAGTTCGAGCCTGCTGCCGTCCTGCCAGCGGGAGACGACCTCGTCGGCGGCCTCGCGCATGTGGTGGGCGTACTCGGCGATGCGGTGGTGGTGGAAGGCGGGCTGCACGAGTCTGCGGTGTGCCATGTGGGTGGGCTCGGAGGAGTTCAGCAGTCCGTCGCCGAGGAAGGGGGCGGACTTCTCGTAGGCGACGCCCTTGTCGAGCTTGCGGACGTCCTTGGTGAGGATCCGGTGCACGAGGGCGGGGTCGTTGATGACGTAGGCGCGGGCCGGGCCGAGGCCGATGGTGACGATGTCGCCGCTGCCGCGCAGGGAGTTGAAGAACTCGCGGGGCCGGGTGAGGAGCCGGTGCACATGGCCGAGGAGCGGGAGGCGTCCGGGGGCCTGGGGGACGGCGAGGGGCCGGGGCGCGGTGACCGTCATCGGGAGAGCTCCTTGGGCAGCGAGAAGGTGACTGTTTCCTGGGCCACGCGGCGCACGGACGTGGTGACCGGGCCGAGGCCGCGCAGGGCCCGGACGATCTCGTCGACGAGCGCGGGGGCGGCGGAGGCGCCCGCGGTGAGGCCGACGGTGGCGGCGTCCCGCAGTTCGGCGAGCCGGACCTCGCCGACGTCCTCGACGAGCCGGGCCCGCGCTCCGGCCCGTTCGGCGACCTCGACCAGCCGTACGGAGTTCGAGGAGTTGCGGGAACCGACGACGAGGACCAGACCGGAGTCGCCGGCGACGGCCCGGACGGCGGCCTGCCGGTTGGTGGTGGCGTAGCAGATGTCGTCGGAACCGGGGCCCTGGATGCCGGGGAACCGCTCCTGGAGGGCGTGGACGACCTCGGCGGCCTCGTCGACGGCGAGGGTGGTCTGGAGGGCGTAGGAGACCCGGGTCCCGGGCTCCGGGTCGTCGAGGGCGGCGACGTCCGCGACGCTCTGGACCAGGGTGGTGCGTTCGGGGGCCTCGCCGAGGGTGCCCTCGCTCTCCTCGTGCCCGGCGTGGCCGATGAGGAGGATCCGGTCGCCCCGTCGGGCGTAGCGGCGGACCTCGCTGTGCACCTTGGTGACCAGCGGGCAGGTGGCGTCGAGGACGCGCAGTCCGCGGCGGGCGGCGTCGGCACGGACGGCGGGCGCGACGCCGTGGGCGGAGAAGACCACGGTGGCGCCGGCCGGGACCTCGTCGAGTTCGTCGACGAAGACGGCGCCGCGTCCGGCGAGATCGCGCACCACATGGGTGTTGTGGACGATCTGCTTGCGTACGTAGACGGGGTGCGGGTGGCGGCGCAGGGCCTCCTCGACGATCTCGACGGCCCGGTCGACGCCGGCGCAGAAGGAGCGGGGTTCGGCGAGGAGCACGGTCCGGGGACCGAGGGCGGCCCGCCAGGCGTCGCGGACAGCGGTGAACGGGGCGGCGGCGTCCGGCGGGGCGGTGAAGTGCGCCTCGCTCCCGCCGGTCCGTAACTCCAGTCCCACGGTGCCGGGCCGGTGCGGGGCGCCCTCCCGGACGGTCAGGCCCTCCCGCAGCAGCGCCCCGGTGACCAGGGGCGCGGCGGCGAGGGGCACGGTGAGGGTCGCCGGTTCGGGTTGCTCCACCATGCGGTCCGCCTCTCGCCGTGCGACGCGGTGGACGGGTGCGTCCACCGGCCGGGGGCTCGTCGCCCCGGGAACGGATCAACCGTAGGAGCGGCCCGGATCCGGGCGCAGCCTCGTGTTCCGCTGCACGGAACGGCCGACTGGGCGGATTCCGGACGAGCGCCTTGTATGGGGCGACGCCTCGTACCGAAGGAGCGGTCGATGTCCGTACTGGAGTCCTTGCGCAATCCGTCCGATCTCCGTGCCCTGGACGCGTCCCGACTGCGGTGTCTGGCCGGGGAGATCAGGGAGCGGCTGATCAGCCAGGTGTCGCGGACCGGCGGCCATCTGGGGCCCAACCTCGGGGTGGTGGAGCTGACGATCGCGCTGCACGCCGAGTTCGACTCGCCGCGCGACCGCATCCTGTTCGACACCGGTCACCAGGCCTACGTCCACAAGATGCTGACCGGCCGGGCCGGGCGGCTGGACACCCTGCGCCGCCGGGGCGGGCTCTCCGGCTATCCGTCGCGCGCCGAGTCCCCGCACGACGTCATCGAGAACTCGCACGCCTCGACCTCGCTCAGTTACGCCTACGGGCTGGCGGAGTCGTACGCGCTGGCCGGTGAGGACGACCGCCAGGTCGTCGCGGTGATCGGGGACGGCGCGCTGACCGGCGGAATGGCCTGGGAGGCGCTGAACAACATCGCGGCGCGCGGCCGGCGCAACGTCGTCGTGGTCGTCAACGACAACGGCCGTTCGTACGCCCCGACGGTCGGCGGTCTCGCCGAGCACCTGGGGCGGCTGCGGACGGCGGCGGAGTACGAACGGCTGCTGGCGACCGGCAAGCGGGCCGCCCGGTCGATCCCGGTGGTCGGCGAGGCGGTGTACCGGGGGCTGCACGGGGTGAAGTCCGGTCTGAAGGAACTCGCCGTGCCGCAGGCCCTCTTCGGCGATCTGGGACTGAAGTACCTGGGGCCGGTGGACGGTCACAACGTCCCGGCCCTGCGGGCCGCGCTGCGGCAGGCCCGGGAGTACGACCGTCCGGTGATCGTGCACTGCATCACCCGCAAGGGCGCGGGTCATCCGCCGGCCGAGGAGCACGAGGCCGACCGCTTCCACGGCATCGGGGTGGTCGACCCCGCCACGGGCCGGCCGCTGAAGCCCTCGCCGCCGTCGTGGACCGGGGTCTTCGCCCGGGAACTGGTGGCGCTGGGGCACGAGCGCGCGGATCTGGTGGCGATCACCGCCGCGATGCGCGGGCCGGTGGGCCTGGACGGTTTCGCGGAGGCCTTCCCCGACCGGGTGTACGACGTCGGCATCGCCGAGCAGCACGCGGTGACGGCGGCGACGGGGATGAGCCTGGGCGGGCTGCATCCGGTGGTCGCGGTGTACGCCACCTTCCTCAACCGGGCGTTCGACCAGGTGCTGATGGACGCGGCGCTGCACCGCGCCGGGCTCACCCTGGTCCTGGACCGGGCCGGGGTGACGGGCGAGGACGGGGCCAGTCACCACGGCATGTGGGACCTCTCGGTGCTCCAGGTCGTGCCGGGGCTGCGGATCGCGGCGCCCCGGGACGGGGCGAGTCTGCGGGAGGAGCTGCGGGAGGCGGTGGCGGTGGACGACGCGCCGACCGTGGTCCGCTTCCCGAAGGGCGCGGTGCCCGCGGACCTGCCGGCGCTGGAGCGGGTGGGTGTCGCCGATGTCCTGGCCCGGGTGGGGCCCCGTCCGGCCGAGGTGCTGCTGGTGGGGGTGGGGTCGATGGCGGCGACGGCGGTCGGGGCTGCGGAGCGGCTGGGGCTCGGCGCGGAGCCGCCGGGGATCACCGTCGTCGACCCGCGCTGGGCCAAGCCGGTGGATCCGGAGCTGGTGGCGCTCGCCGCCCGGCACCGGCTCGTCGTCACCGTGGAGGACAACAGCCTGGCCGGGGGCTTCGGTGCGGCCCTGGGCCAGGCGCTGCGCGAGGCCCGCGTGGACGTACCGCTGCGGTCCTTCGGCATTCCGGCCCGATTCCTGGAGCACGCCTCGCGCGCCGACATCCTGGCGGAGCTGGGCCTCACCGCCGAGGCCCTGGCCGACTCCGTGACCACCGAACTCGCGCATCTGCGCCCGTGCGCCCGCCCGGTGGGCGCGGCGGCGCCGGTGCCGGCCGAAGGAGCCCGTACGCGATGACCGCCGTATCCCTGAACATGCCCGCGCTGCCCACCCGTCCGCTCGCCGCCCGCCGTACCTCCCGGAAGATCCGGGTCGGCGCGGTCGAGGTGGGGGGCGATGCCCCGGTGTCCGTGCAGTCGATGACGACGACCGTGACGGCCGATGTCGAGGCCACGCTCCGGCAGATCGCCGAACTGACCGCCGCCGGCTGCCAGATCGTGCGGGTGGCCTGCCCCTCGCAGGACGACGCGGACGCGCTCGCGACCATCGCGCGCAAGTCGCGGATCCCGGTGATCGCGGACATTCACTTCCAGCCGAAGTACGTGTTCGCCGCGATCGACGCCGGCTGCGCGGCCGTCCGCGTGAATCCGGGGAACATCCGGAAGTTCGACGACAAGGTGAAGGAGATCGCGCGGGCGGCGAAGGACGCCGGAACCCCGATCCGGATCGGGGTGAACGCCGGTTCGCTGGACGCGCGCCTGCTGAAGAAGTACGGCAGGGCGACGCCCGAGGCCCTGGTCGAATCGGCGCTGTGGGAGGCGTCGCTCTTCGAGGAGCACGGGTTCCGGGACATCAAGATCTCGGTCAAGCACAACGACCCGGTCGTCATGGTCAACGCCTACCGCCAGCTCGCCGCCCGGTCCGACTACCCGCTGCACCTCGGCGTCACCGAGGCCGGCCCCGCCTTCCAGGGCACCATCAAGTCCGCCGTCGCCTTCGGCGCCCTGCTCAGCGAGGGCATCGGCGACACCATCCGGGTCTCCCTCTCCGCCCCGCCCGCGGAGGAGGTCAAGGTCGGCATCCAGATACTCGGCGCGCTGGGGCTGCGCGCACGGGGTCTGGAGATCGTGTCCTGCCCGTCCTGCGGCCGGGCCCAGGTGGACGTCTACCGGCTCGCCGACGAGGTGACCGCCGCCCTGGACGGTCTCCGCCTCCCGCTGCGGGTGGCGGTGATGGGCTGTGTGGTGAACGGTCCCGGCGAGGCCCGGGAGGCGGACCTCGGCGTGGCCTCGGGGAACGGCAAGGGCCAGATCTTCGTGAAGGGCGAGGTCGTGGCGACGGTGCCGGAGTCGAGGATCGTGGAGACGCTGATCGAGCGGGCGCTGCTGCTGGCCGAGGAGCAGGGGCTGGAGATCCCGGAGGTGTGACCGGTCCGGGGTATCACGATCCGCCGCCCCGGGAGTGCCCCGAGCGACCGCCTCGTGAGTACCCCGACCCGCCGCCCCGGACGTGCCCGCGCGAGCGCGGGAGTACTCCCGTCCGCCGCCCCGGCCGGGGTCAGTTCTGCCGGGGCGGCAGTTCCCTCTCGAAGCGGTCCAGGAAGGCGTCCAGCGGTCCGGTCCCGGCGTGGTGGATCACGAACTTGCTGATCCCGGCGGCGAGATGGGCGTCGATCAGGCGGTGCAGCCGGGGCCAGCCGGTGGCGACCAGCTCCTGCGGGTCGGCGCCTGGAGCGCCGCGGCGCAGAGCCGCGCCGAGCGCGTCCGGAATGCCGTCCTCGGCGACGGCCAGGCTGATCCCGTAGTGGTCCTCGTCGATCGCCCGCCCGGCCTCGGCCGCCGCGGCCCGGATCGCCTCGACGGCGCGCCCGGCCGCCCCGGGCGTCAGGAAGGAGCCGAGCCAGCCGTCCCCGTACCGCCCGACCCGGCGCAGCCCGGCCGGGGCGCTGCCGCCGAGCCAGAGGTCAGGCGTGCGGGCGGGGACCGGCCCGACGCGGGGCGAGGCGACGCTCAGCAGTTCCCCCGCGAAGGGGGCGTCGTCGCCGTCGAGCGCGGCCCGCAACAACGCCATCGACTCGTCGAACAGTTCGCCGCGCCGCCCCTCGGGCGCGGGGAACAGCTCGCGCTCCCCCGGCCGCGCGGGCCGCAGTCCGAAGACCGGGAGGGCCCGCCGGGGTGCGAGGGCGGCCAGCGAGGCCAGTTGCTTGGCGACCAGGACGGGGTGCCGGCCGGGCAGCACCGCGACCGAGGTCCCCACCTTCAGCCGCCGGGTCCGGGACAGGGCGTACGCCATGCCGACGAACGGGTCGACGGCGTCGGAGCGGATCTGTTCGGAGAGCCAGAGTGAATCGATGCCGCCGCTTTCGAGGCGGTCGACGATCCCGCCGAACTCCGACAGGGGCGTTCCGTCACCGAGCCCGACTCCGAAACGGATCTTCACCGGAACGCTCCCTCGACCACGCCGGGCGCTGTCACATCAGCGCTGTTTTCCGTCAGTTGCCGAGCAGGACGGGGAAGGACTCCATGTCGTTCTGCGTCATCACCGGGAGCTTGCGCAGTTCGTCGTCCCCGATCGCGAGGCGCAGCCGGGGGAAGCGGGCGAAGAGGGCCGGCAGGGCGATGCCCGCCTCGACGCGGGAGAGCGCGGCGCCGGGGCAGATGTGCGGGCCGTGGCCGAAGGTCATGTGCCGGATGGGGGTGGCCCGGGTGACGTCGAACTCCTCGGCGTCGGGGCCGTGCTGCTCGGGGTCGCGGCCGATGACCCGGTAGGAGATGACCACGCCCTCGCCCTTGGCGATGGTGGCGTCGCCGACCTGGATGTCCTCGGTGGCGAAGCGCATCAGGAGGTGGGTGGTCGGGGTGTCCCAGCGCAGCGTCTCCTCGATCACCGTCTCCCAGGAGACCTCCCCGTCGAGGACCAGGCGCAGCTGGTCGGGGTGGGAGAGCAGCGCGCGCACGGCGTTGAGGATGAGCCCGATCGTGGTCTCGTGCCCGGCGGCGACCATGGCCTTGAGGTTGCCGATGACCTCTTCCTCGGTGAGCGGTTCGCCGCCCTCGTCCGCGAGGATCAGCGCGGAGGTCAGGTCGTCGGTGGGGTGCGCGGTCTTCTCCCGTACGAGACCGGCGTAGAAGACGTCCAGGTCGGCGAGGAGGGCGAGGCGCTCGTCCTGCGGGGTGAGCATGGAGAAGAAGGCCTTGTACTGACGGGTCAGCATGGCGTTCTCGGCGGGGTCGACGCCCATCAGCATGCCGACGACGCGCATGGGCAGCGGCTGGGCGAACACGGACTTGAGGTCGACGACGGCCCCGTCCCGGCCGCCCTCCTCCAGGGCGTCGAGGAGTTCCGCGGTGAACTTCTCGATGTCGGGGCGGATCGCCTCCAGCCGGCGGGGGGTGAGGGCCTGGGAGGTCTTGGTGCGCAGCCGGCGGTGCTCGGCGCCGTCGACGGTGAACATGGAGCGCCCGGCGTCGATCATTCCGATGAGCGGCCAGTCACGTGTCACCTCGCCGCTCTGCCACAGGTTCCAGGCGTTGATGTCCTTCACCAGCCGGGGGTCGACCAGGAGCTGGCGGGCGTCCGCGTGCCGGGTGAGCGCCCAGGCCGGCACGCCGAGGAGCTCGATCGGGGCCAGTCGTCCCGACTCCCGCAGCCGCGCCGTCTCACCGTCCAGGTCCTGGACCATCGGGTCGATGACGACGGTCGCGCTGCGCCGGGCCGCGGCCCGGTCGGCGTGGGGGCAGTTCACGAGAGGTCTCCTGTCGTACGAACGGGGGTGAACCGGACGGGGAGCGAGGTCGTGCCGCGGAGGAAGGCGGAGGGGCGTCGGACGAGGTCCTCGACGGGGACGTCGAGCGCGAGGTCGGGCAGCCGGTCGAGCAGCACCTCGATGCCGGTCCGCGCGATGATCTCGGCGATCTCCTGGGCCGGGAACGGGCACCGGTACTCGCCGTGGCTGAAGGCCAGATGGGCGCCGTTGCCGCCCTGCGCGGTCCCGGCGGACAGTCCCTGGCGGATCAGCGGGTCGGTGTTGGCCGCCCCGAGCCCGAGGAGCAGCATGTCCCCGGCCTTGATCCGCTGCCCGCCGAGCTGGGTGTCGCGCGCGGCCCAGCGCCCGGCGAGGATCTGGGTGGGGGTGTCCTCCCACAGCACCTCGTTCATGGCCTCGCCGATGCTGCGCCGGCCGCGGGCCATGGAGTCGGCGAACTCGTCCTCGGTGAGCATCAGCCGGACCGAGTTGCTGATCCAGTCGGCGGTGGTGAGGTGTCCGGCGGCCGTGATGGCCATCAGGTCGAGCATGTACTCCTCGTCCGTGAACGCCTCCGGGAACGCGAGCATCCGCGAGGTCACGTCGTCCCCGGGCGCGGTCCGCTTGGTCGCGACCAGCCGCGCCATGTGCTCGCCGAACCGCATATGGGCGCTCTGCGCCTGGGGCCCGCCGTCGGCGAGGTCCTTGAGGACCTGGGCGATGTCCGCCCCCTCGTCGTCGGGGAAGCCCACCAGCCGGGCGAGGACGAGCACGGGCAGCGGCTCGCAGAAGTCGGCGACGAGGTCGGCGGTGCCCCGGCTGCACACGGCGTCGACCAGCCGGTCCGCGAGCTGCTCGCAGTGGCTGCGGATCTCGAAGGGGTCGGCGGCCTCCAGGGCGGGCCCGACCATGCGGACGTGGCGGCGGTGCTCCTCGCCGGCGCTGAAGTAGATCGACGGCATGGGCCGGCCCACCATCGGCAGCAGCGGCCAGTCCTCGGGGATGTGCGGCCACTGGTTCCACAGCCCCACGTCCCGGGGGAACAGCTCCCCGTCGCTCGTGACGTGGTGGAGCTCCCGGTAGCCGATGACCAGCCAGGCGGGAAATCCGCCGGGCAGCTCCACGGGCACGACCGGCCCGTGCTCGCGGCGCATGGACCGGTAGACGGTCTGCGGCTCGGTCTGGAATCCGGGCCCCGAGAGCGGTACGGCACCGGCGTGCGCCGGGCAGCCGGCGGGAGGGACAACCGGCGCGGACTCGGCGGAAGAAGGGCGCGACATGGGTCCTGACTTCTGAGGCGACGGCTGCACGCGTCAAGATCATGCGCTCAACGCACGTTCACTATAAGGATTTTGTGTGACGCCGGAGCTATCAACTCCGATCATTTTCGCTCCATGGACGGAACAAAGCGATGGCGAGACACAACAACCGGGCGACAACTCCCGTTATTTGACGGTCAGTCGGCAGGTATCGCCCCTCGGGGGGCGACCGCGCGTCGCACGCCGCCACCCCCCGGTCACCGAGCGCCGATCAGTCCGACTCCGCACCGCCCGGGGCCTCTTGGCGTGACACGGTGATCAGACCCGGATCGCTGATGCCGGCCCTGCCGGTCTCCACATGTCCGGCGAAGCGCCGCAGGAAGACGGCGTCGGTGTCGGCGACGACCGTGAAGTCGTACCAGCTCCCGCTCGTCCGCAGATCGAGGGCGTGCCTCACGGTGGCTCCCGCGCGCACGGCGAGGGTCCGCACCCCTCCCCCGTACGCCGCCGCGTGCCGCAGGGTGAGGCGCACGGTCGCCGTCCCGGCGTTGGTCAGGACGAGGTCGAGCCCGCCGGTGGCGGCATTGTGCCGGGCGGTCACCTCCGGTCCCGCAGCCCGGCCGGCCGCCCGGAACGCGCGGAGGAACCCTTGCGGTCCGTGCACGGTCAGATCGGTCACGCCCCCGGAGTACAGGGTGTTCCAGGTGTCCGCGAGCGAGGTCCCGGCCGCGGCGGTGTAGGTCCACGGGCCGTCGGTGCGGTTGGCGGAGGTCACCAGGAAGTGCGCCCCGGCGTCGGGCCCGCCGCCGAAGGACAGCCGGTACGTCCCGCTCACGGGATCGGCGGTCCCGTCGACGAACGGCGCGTAGGGCAGCGGCCGGACGGGCCGCCTCCCCTTCTCCTGGCCGGGCACGCTCCCGGTGGCCGGCGGCGCGGGCACGTAGTCCGGGTGCCGGTCGCGGTCCGGCGGCCGGTACGCCTCGGTCGACGGCAGCCGGACGGCCGCACCGTCCCGGCGGCTGAAGTCGAAGGCCGAGGTGAGGTCGCCGCAGACGGCCCGCCGCCACGGCGAGATGTTCGGCTCGCGCACCCCGAAGCGCCGCTCCATGAACCGGATGACCGAGGTGTGGTCGAACACCTCCGAGCACGCGTATCCACCGGTGCTCCACGGAGAGAGGACGAGCATCGGCACGCGCTGGCCGAGTCCGTAGGGCCCGGCCGCGTACCGCAGGTCGCCGGGGAAGTGGTCCGCGGCGGTGTCCACGGTGGAGAGCCCCTGCGCCGGCCCCGACGGCACGAACGGCGGCACCACGTGGTCGAAGAAGCCGTCGTTCTCGTCATAGGTGACGAACAGCGCGGTCCTGCCCCACACCTCGGGGTCGGCGGTCAGCGCGTCCAGCACCTGTGCGATGTACCAGGCGCCGTAGTTGGCGGGCCAGTTGGGGTGCTCGCTGTACGCCTCCGGGGCGACGATCCAGGAGATCTCGGGGAGCGTCCCCGCGCGGACATCGGCCCTGAGGTCGTCGAGGAGCGCGCCGCCGTGGGCGATGTCGGTCCCGGTGCGCGCCTTGTCGTACAGCGGCTCGCCGGGCACGGCCTCGCGGTACGCGTCGAAGTACAGGAGCGAGTTGTCGCCGTACGTCCCCCGGTAGGCGTCCCCGATCCACCCCCAGGAGCCCGCCGCGTCGAGCCCGTCCCCGATGTCCTGGTAGACCTTCCACGAGACCCCGGCACGCTCCAGCCGCTCGGGGTAGGTCGTCCAGCCGTAACCCGTCTCGTCGTTCCCGAGGACGGGCCCGCCCCCGGTGCCGTCGTTGCCGGTGCACCCGCTCCACAGGTAGTAGCGGTTCGGGTCGGTCGATCCGATGAACGAGCAGTGGTAGGCGTCGCAGACGGTGAAGGCGTCGGCCAGCGCGTAGTGGAACGGTATGTCCTCACGGGTGAGATGGGCCATCGTCGTCGCCGTCTTGGCGGGCACCCACTGGTCGTACGCGCCCTTGTTGAAGGCCCGGTGGCCGCCGGCCCAGTCGTGGTTCAGGTCCCGGAGGAACTGCATGCCCAGTTCGTCGGCGGGCGGCCGGAAGGGCAGCACCTCCTTGCCCAGCAGATCCTTCTGGTGCCAGACCGGCTTGCCGGAGGGCAGGGTGACGGGGCGCGGATCGCCGTAGCCCCGGACCCCTCTCAGCGTTCCGAAGTAGTGATCGAAGGAACGGTTCTCCTGCATCAGGACGACGATGTGCCCGACGTCCTGGAGTGTGCCCGTGCGGCCGCGCGCGGGAAGGGAGGCGGCGCGGGCGATGCTGGAGGACAGGGAGGTGAACGCGGCCGCTCCCCCGGCGAGTTGCAGGAGACGGCGACGATTGATCTCTGCCATGGCGGAAGCCTTACGCAGTGTGAGGGGATGTGGGGGTGGGAGCGACTGGAGTGTTCCAGGACCCACCGGTCGTACGGAAGGCCCGAAAGGTGTGCGCCCCGTGACGGCCGGCCGAACACTCGGCGACGGAACCCGCCGCCACCTGCGCATACCGCCGGCAGCGGGACCGTTGCCGGAACCGGGAAGTCCCGCGTCCCCGTCATTGCCGACACCGGGAGTTGCCGGTGCGGCACCCCGGGCCGCACGCTGCGGGGGCACCCCTTCACCACGCACAGGACGCGAGGGCCCCCGAGTGAGACACATTCCCGTCTTCCGCTGGGTACTGACCGTCGGCGTGCTGCTGATCGCGTGCTCCGCCGCCCTGTACATGGCCGCCCCGGGCATGCCGGAGCTGCGCCAGATCGATCTGACGGTGCTCGACGAGGAGCCGGACGGCTCCTGCCGGGTCAGCTGGACGGACCCCTTCGACCACACCTCGCGCGAGGGCCACTACCGGTGCGAGGCCGACCGCGACCCGATGCTGAAGGCGCCGAACTACGAAGAGGGGTCCGACCGCGGCTGGGACACCGGCTTCGTGGTCGCCGAGGGCGACGACAAGGGCGAACTGTACGTCCTCGGCCAGGACGACGAGACCACCGACAGCCGCCTCGGCCTCTCCGACATCCTCGTGACGGCCGGGCTGCTCCTGGCCTCCGTCGGCCTCGTCGGCGGGAACCTCCGCGCCCTGCCCCGGCTGCGCGGCGTCGACCGGGATCTCGTCCGGCGCGGCCGGCACCTGAGCCGCGCGGCCGACGCACTCGCCGAGGACCACGCACGGGCCGTGACGGCCGTACGCGAGGCCTGGGACCGTCTGCACCGGACGCGGCTGGGCGAGGAACTGGACCGGATCCCGGTCGCCCGGCTCCACCACGACGACGGGACCCCCTTCCGCACGGACGCGTGGGAGCGCGCGGGCCTCCGCACCGTGCGGGACGTCCTGGAGGGCGGCGTGTGGACGCTCGGGCAGGTGCCCGGGGTCGGGCGCCGGACGGCGGAGCACGCCCTGGCCGCCGCGCGGCGCACGGCCGGGCGGACCAGCGGGGACCTGCTGGTCCGCATCTCCCCGGACCGCCCCACCCCCGGGACCACTGCCCTGGTCGTCGCGCTGCACGTGCTGGTGAACGCCGGTCCGGACGCGCGTGAAGCCGCGCGCACCGCCGAAACCCTGGCGACCCGCCTGGAGTCCCTGCTCGATGAAACCGCCGAAGCGGCCGGTCACCGGACACTGCTCCTGGCGGGCCCCGAGCAGCGCCTGCGGACCCGCGCGGCCATGGCCGAACTCCGCGTCCTGCTCGACGAGGCGGAACAGGGCACCGTGGACCGCGGGTTCGGCCAGGCCTCCGCCGATCTGCTGCGCGGCCCGGACGGCGCGCGGGACGAACTGGGCGCCTGGGTGGACTTCGAGTCCCGCACGAAGGAGTACTACCGGGTGCTGGAGGAGGTCACCGCCGGCGTCCCGCTCCCGGTGGATCCGCTCCCGCTCCCCGGGACGGACGAGGACGTCCCGGGGAGCGCGGTCCCCGGACCGTAGTGCGCGGGCCGGGGCGGGGATCAGTACCAGCGCTGGTTGGTCTGCATGTTGCAGGTGGCCAGGTAGGCCCGGGACGCGTTGCCGGTGCCCGAGATGGTGACGCACTTGTCGTACGCGGCACCGTTGCGGAGCTGGGCCGTGCCGGCGCTGGAGTCGATGTACCACTGCTGGTCCGCATGGTGGTTGCAGTTCCACTGGATCACGGAGTTGTCCTGCGCCCAGACGGCGAGGCACTTCCCGTTGGCGTTCTTGAGCTGGTAGAAGCCGTTGCCCTCGCCGGTGAACTCCCAGCGCTGGTCGTTGTTCCCGTTGCAGTCCCAGATGATGGCCTGCTGGCCGTCGGCCACGACGTTCCCGTAGATGCCCAGGCACTTGCCCGTGGCGACGCTGTGCTGCGCGCCGCTGACGAGGGCGGCCGCGGGCGGCGCGGTGAGGAACGACGAGACGGCGGCGAGGAGGAGTCCGGCGGAGGTGGCGGCGATGCGGGTGAGAGACCTCGTCACGGGAGGGACCTTTCCTGGGTCGGTGCGGCGCCTCGGCCCGTACGGCGGGCGTCGCTTCGTGATCGCCAACGTAGGCCGGGGAAGGGCCCGTTCGGCCGCTGGAACGTCCCGGGGACGTCCCTCCCGGCACCGTCCCGGGACGGCCACCCCGTCTCCCCGGCCACGGGACGGCGTCCGTGCCCCCGGACGGCCCCGGTGCGCCCCTGGTCGACCGCCCCTTAGGGGTGACTCCGCCGGTGCCGCGCCCGGTCGACCGTCCCACGCGGCCGAGGGGCCGTCCCCGGGACGGTGGGACATCGGGGTTCCCTGGGGGAAACCCCCCACGAGGCTCGGGGAGAAACCCGATCGTCCCGAGCGCGCCGGTTCCGTAGGTTCTGGAGTGCGATCGACGCACCGCTCCCCTTCCGCTCCCCACCGCCCCCGGAGGCACCCCGTGACCGCCGCCCCCTCCCCCCGGCCGACGCGCACGCTCCACCCCGCCCTCACGGCCTTCGTGCGCTTCGTGATCTGCGGGGGCGGGGTGGGCGTCGCCTCCAGCGGGGTCCTCGTCCTGCTCCAGGGGACGATCCCGCTGGCGGTGGCCAACGCCCTGGTGACGGTGGTGTCCACCGTGATCGCGACGGAACTGCACAGCCGGGTCTCCTTCCGCAGCGGCCGCCGGGGCTGGGGCGTCCACCTCCAGTCCGGTCTGACCGTCGCCGTGAGCTACGCCTTCACCACCGGGGCGCTGCTCTGCCTGTACGCCCTGCGGCCCGAGCCCTCGGCCCTGCTCCAGCAGACCGTCTATCTGTCGGCCTCGGCCCTGGCCGGCGTCGGCCGCTTCGCGCTCCTGCGGATCGTGGTCTTCCGTGACCGCGGCGGCGTCGCCAGCGACACCTCCGGCGCGCACCGGGCCCCGCTCGGCAAGGCCGCCGTGGCGATGGCCGCCTGACCGGTTGTCACCGGTTCGCGCCCCGCGTTGGATATCGTGACGGGTCGGCCGGGCACGAGCGCGGCCCCGGAGTCGAAGCGGGAGCACGCGTGCCACAGGGGCGGGCCGGATGGGTACGGGTCCCCGTCGGGGACGACGCGGAGCGGTGGACCACCCGTGGGGCGTGCCGGCGGGTCCTCCTCGTGGTGCACAACGTCACGGCCGCCACCCGGCTCCTCGACATCCTGCCGCTCTTCGACGACGATCTGCGGATCCAACTCCTGCTCACCTGCCCGGGGTCCTCGCCCTTCTCCGCGGGGACCGCCGAACTCCTCGCCGCCACGGGACTGCCCGTCCTGCCGTGGGAGCAGGCCGCGGCCACACCGGTGGACCTGGCGGTCTCCGCGAGTTTCGGCGGCCAACTGGAGGTATTCCGAGGGAAGTTGGCGATCCTCTCGCACGGTGTTGGATACACTAAAAGGCTGGCGACACCGGACACCGGACACCGGACACCGGACACCGGACACCGGACGGGGGTCGGGGCCGGAGCCCGCGCCCGTTTTCGGGACCGCTCCGGAGTGGGTGCTGGCCGACGACGGCGTCCCTCTGGCCGACGCCCTCGTCCTCTCCCATCCCGAGCAGATCGACCGGCTGCGCGCCGCGTGCCCCGAGGCCGCGCCGGCCGCCGTCCTCGCGGGTGATCCCTGCTACGACCGGATGCTCGCCGCCCGGCCCTACCGGGACCGCTTCCGCCGGGCGCTCGGGGTCCGGGCGGGCCAGCGCCTGATCGTCATCAGCTCCACCTGGAACCCCGAGTCCCTGTTCGGGGACGGGTCCCGGGCCGGGGACGGAGGCGAGCACGGGGGCGGGGACGATGTGCTGTCCTGTCTGCTGCCCCGGCTCGCCCGCGAGTTCCCGGTGGACGCGTACCGGTTCGCCGCCGTTCTGCATCCCAACATCTGGCACGGGCACGGTCCCGGCCAGATCCGGGCCTGGCTCGACCGGGCGCGACGGGCCGGGCTGGTGCTCGTCGACCCGCTGGAGGGCTGGCGGCAGGCGCTGCTCGCGGCCGACGCCGTCATCGGCGACCACGGATCGGTGACGTACTACGCGGCGGCGCTGGGCCGGCCCGTGCTGCTGGCCGCCGCCCCGCTGCACGCGCTCGACCCCGACGCCCCGGTCTCCGCCTTCCTGCGGGAGGCCCCGCGCCTCGTCCCCGGCCAACCGCTGCGCGCCCGGCTGGAGGCGCTCGTGGACGGCCACCGCCCGCTGCCGGGTCCGGCGGCGTTCACCTCGTCCGTGCCGGGCGAGTCGGCCGCTCGGCTGCGCGCCCTGTTCTACGCGATGCTGGGCGAGGCCGAACCGGAGTGGTCCGCCTCGCTGAAGCCCCTGGAGACACCTCCGCTCGCGCGGGTCACGGTCACCGCGCCCCTGCATGTGCTGACCCGGGTCGAGGGCCCCGGTGAGGTGACCGTCACCCGGTGGGCCACGTCCGCGCCGTCGCCGGATCCGGACGGGGGCGAGGAGGCGCATCTCGCCGTGCACGAGGACACCCGCGACGTGGACCGGCTCCGTGTCGCGGACGTCGTCCTCCGGGACGGGCCGCCCGACGATCCGCGGTTCGGTTCCCCGCCCGTCTGGACGGCCGAGGCGCTGCGGCGCGCTCCGGGCTGCGCCCTGGCCGCCTTCGTCGTCGCCCCCGACGCCTGCGTCGTACGCCTCCGCGACGGTGCCCTGCTCCGCCTGGTGACCGAGGCACCGGAAGCGCACACCGGCCCCGATCCGGCCGTGTTCGCCTCGGCACTGCACGCCCTGCTGGGGGACGCGGACGGCCCGGCCGGGCGGGACCGGGTCCTGGAGGCCGGTTTCACCGTGCGGACCGGCGGCGGCCGGGGCGTACGCGTCCGCGTGGAGCGGGCCCCGGAGGGCTGAGCGGAGCCCGGCCCCGTGCGCCGCACGGTCCGCACGCACCTGCCGTCGCGCGGGTCCGGCGGAAGTGAGCCCGTCAGCCGTTCGCGTCGCGCTCCTCGTTGTTGCGGGTCAGGAGGTTGTTGACGCGACCGGGGCTGTGTACACGTGGCCTCGTTCTGCTGGGTGCAGCTCGATCCTGGTGATCTCCTTGCCGGTGGTGACGAATTCGAGGGTCGCGAGTGGGTGTCCGCCGGGCGCGATGAGGTACATGCTTCGACCGTCGACCGTGAGAGGGCACGTGACTCGAATCCGGTCGCGGAAGAGTCTTGTCTCGGTGGCGATCGCGGTCGACCCGACGACGTGGGTGCGGGCACCACGCGGCAGCAGCGCTGCGTCGGCGTCACGGACACTGTCCGGAGCAAGCATCCGGATCATTGCGCTCGTGTCTCCTGTCTCGGCTGCTGCCAGAAATGCTTCGACGATCAGGTGGGCACCGCGATCCACGTGCTCGACCGGCTGGGCTCCCGCGATGCGCTGCCGGGCCCGGCTGGCGTGCTTCTTCGCCGCCGGAACGGTTCCGCCGAGCACATTCGCGACGTGATCGAACGGCACCGAGAACAGGTCGTGCAGGACATACGCCACCCGTTGCGGCGGCGTCAACTGGTTCAGCACGACCATCAGCGCACGAGAGATGCCCTCTTTCCGCAGGAGGGCCTCGTCCGCCGCGAGCTGTTCCGCGGGAATGGCTGCCGCCGGCAGAGGCGCTTCGTTACGGCGGCGTCGCATCCGCAGTTCATCGAGGCACACGCTGGCGGTCACTGTCCGCAGCCACGCGGCAGGGTTTTCGATCTCAGCGTCGGATCGCGTGGTCGTGGTCCGTAGCCACGCTGCCTGGACCGCGTCCTGCGCATCATGAGACGAGCCGAGCATTCGGTAGGCGACCGACAGCAGTTGTGGCCTGGCGGCCTCGAATTCTCCGAGTGTGATGGGCATCGGGTGTCACCTTCTCGATCTGGCGGACGTCGGGACGGTCGGTTCAGAACCATGCCCGTTCACATCCCAAGGAGATGACAGCACGATGAGCCTACAGACGGTGCGCTTCAACGCCGCCATGGACTCCGCCGCAGAGCCACGCGATCGCCCGACCAGTGGCTTGGCGGCCCTCGACGCAGCGTCAACGACCGGCCTGACCCATACGGCATACGCGAGCGAGTCGGGAACCGGCTTCCTCCTCGCGCTCGAACTCACCGACCCGACAACGAACCCCCTCCTTGCGCTGCCCGAAGCACAGCGGCTACGAGACGCGATCAGCCGGGCAGCCGGTGGCCTCATCGCGCCCACACCTGAGCCGTTCACGATCGTGGGGTCGTACACATCGTGAACCTCATCCTTGTGATCGCCACGGTCGCGTGCATCGCGGCCAACCTGGGCATCGCCATCGCGGACTACGGCCGAGCTCCGTTCGTGGTGGCCAACTCAGCTGAAGTGCGGCTCCCTTCAGCGATGCTTCCGTACCTCGCGACGCTCAAGCTCGCAGGAGGCGCGGGTCTTGCCATCGGCATGCTCGGAGCTCATCTGCTCGGCCTGGCGGCCGGAGTCGGACTCGTCGTCTTCTTCATCGGAGCAGTCATCGCCCACATCCGTGCTCGGGTGTTCCACAACATCGCGTTCCCCGGAGTTTTCCTGGTGCTCGCGGCAGCGAGCACCGCGTTCTTCGTGAGCAAGATATGACGCACGTCAACGCGCCACTATCAGTCGAAGGCCGCCGACGCCTCATCGAGCGGTGCACGCCCCGCCCGATGCGCACGTCGCCGCAGAGACGGGCATCTCGCGGGCGTGTGCCTCGAAGTGGGTGAACCGGTGGCGAAGAAACGGCGAGGCTGGGCTGCCGGACCGTCTTCGCCACCACACCGGCAACCGACCGCGACAGATGGCGATGTCGCGCAACGGATCGAGGCAATGCGCCGGGAACGCACATGGTCGGCGTCGCGAAGCGGCCAGGACACATGATTCAGTTCGATGTGAAGAAGTCGGACGCATCCCCGACGGCGGCGGGTGGCGCGCCCACGGACGCGGTTCGGACCACGCGAAGCACAAGCGGACCAGGCCCTACACGCCCAAGCACAACGGCAAGGTCGAGAGGGACAACCGGATCCCTCATACACCTAGTCCTCGTCGGCATCGGCATCGGCATCGGCATCGGCGCAGCGTTCACGCATTCCGCGCAGATAGGCCACGTGGTACTCGGCGCGCTGACCGTCCAGGACGGTCAGCGCCTCCTCGATCAGGGGCCGGGCCCTGGCCGGCTCCGAGGCGTCGAGCCAGGTCTCGGCGAGGTCGGTGAGGGCCCGAGCCGTGTTGTACGTGTCGCCGTGGGCGCGGAAGAAGTCCAGGGCCGCGCCCAGCCGTTCCCGGGACGCGTCGAAGTGGGCGAGCCCGCGCAGGGCCCGCCCGCGATGGCGTTCCAACAGGGCACGGGCGCGCGGGACGTCGGCCGCGCCCTCCTCGTCCGGACGGATGCCGTCCAGCACCGTGCCGGCCTCGTCGAAGCAGGCGTGGGCCTCGCCGTACCGCCACTGCCGGAGCCGGAGCAGCCCCAGGAACTCGACGGCGGAGGCCCGGCCCCGCCGGTGGCCGGCGGCTTCCTCGGCCCGTGCAGCCGCCAGGGCCTCCGCCTCCGCCTCGTCCCAGTGGACCAGTTCGGTGAGCGAGTGGGCGAGCTGGGCGTGCAGGGCGCCCGCGTCGCGCGGGTCGCGGCCGGGCGCGTCGGCGAGGCGGGCGCCGACGCGCAGGGCGGGGAGCAGTGTCTCGTGGCGGCCGGCCTTCAACTGGAGGGGCCAGAGGGAGCGGCAGATACGGACGGCGGCGTCCGGGTCGCCGGACTCCTCGGCGCAGTGGACCGCTTCGATCAGATTGGCGCTCTCCGCGATCAGTGCCTCCAGCGCGTCGCCCCGGCTGCCGTGGGTGGGCGCCGGGTCCGGAGCGGCGGGACCGGGGTCGGGGGCGGGAACGCGCCAACTCTCCGGCAGTGCTTCGTGGGCCGCTCGGGTCGCTGCGTCGACATAGTGCCGCAGTGCGCGGGCCATCGCGGCCGAGCAGCCGGCGATGCCGTCCTCGCGTACGGCGGCGGCCTCGGCATGGGCACGGACCGCCGGGCGGTAGTGGTAGCGGGGCGCGGGTCCGTCGGGCACGGCGGCGGGCTCGATGAGCAGGGCGTCCGCCAGTTCCTCCAGGCGCCGCGCCGCGTCCTCGGGCGCGGTGCCGGTGACCCGGGCGGCCGTCTCCGCGTCGAAGGCGGGCCAGGCGCGGACTGCCATCAGCCGGTAGAGCCGGGCCGTCGCCGGGTCCAGCAGGCGGTAGGTCTCCTCGGCCGCCGCACGGACCGGGTCCGGGTCGACGGGTGCGTCCGGTACGGGCTCGGTGAGGCGGGAGGCGGCTGCGCGCAGGGCGTACGGTGATCCGCCGCAGCGGGCGAGGACGCCGGGCAGGGTGGCACGGGCGGCGGCCACGGCCGACTTGTCGGTGAGCCGGGTGAGCAGCCGGACGGCGTCCTTGTCGGTCAGCGGGCCGACCGGTACGCGTACGGCGTCGAGCCCCGGGAAGGGGCGCCGGGCCACGACGACGGTGAAGACGGCGGGTGCCGCGGTGAGCAGGGGCCTGACCTGTGCGGCGGTCTGGGCGTGGTCAAGGACGATCAGCAGCTTCCGGCCGGCCACCTGCCGCTGGAAGCAGTCGCGGAGCTGTCCGGCCGCGGGCGGCATCTCCGCTTCGGGGACGCCGAGTTGACCCAGCAGCTCGCGCAGGACGGCGCCGGGGTCCCGCAGCCCGTCCTGGCCGGTGCCCGCCCGCAGATCGGCGTAGAGCCGGCCGTCCGGGTAGCGGGCGGCCTCGCGGGCTCCCCAGTGCGCGGCGAGCGTACTGGTGCCCATGCCGTCGGCGCCGTGGACGAGGGCCAGGCGCGGTGTGCCGTCGGCGCGGCGCGAGGCCTCGCGGTCGAGGGCCTTGAGCGCTTCCTTGCGGTCGGTGAAGAACCGTGTCGACACGGGGAGTGCGGGCCTTCCGGAGGAGGCGGGCCCCGCGCCGGGGAGCGAGCCGCCGATACGGGCGGCGAAGACGGTCCACGCGGAAGCCAGTGCGGGGTTGTTCCGCAGCCCTTCCGCCATCATCCGTGCCACGTCGTCGAGTTCGCCCGGGGTGGTGGGTGCGGGCACCTCGCGTCCGGTGACCCTGCGGACGAATCCGCCCGTCGACTCCCAGGCCCATTTCCCGGCCTCGTTCGCCATTCCCGAGCCGACCGCGCCGAGCACCGCCGTGACGGCCGACAGCGAAATGGGATCCAGCATGCCGCGCACTCCCCGTTCCCGGCGCTCCGCGCGGTGCGTCCTCCCCGGCACCGCCGCTGCCACCGTGCGGGGGCAATCTATCGAGAATCCTCGGCCCCGGGTTCGTATCCGGCCAGGTGGGCGCGGCGGGGCGGTGTCCTTGGCCGGATACGAACAGCGGTCTGCTGCGCGGAGGTTGGAAGTCCCGTTCCGCCGCCCCGGTGGCCCGTCCCGCCCCCGGTCCCGGCGGGCGAGGGGTCACGCGGTCACGGTGCCGTGAAGTACCTCGGGAAGCGCGGTCCCAGCCACGGCCTGCGGCCCCGGGCGAAGACGCGGCCGCGTGCCATGGCGCCCACCGGGGAGCAGCGGCCGAGTGCCATGAGGAGGAACGTGACCGGCTCGATGGAGATGGTGCAGTCGGGACGGTCGGGCAGGGCCGGGGAGACGGTGGCCGCGCCGTCGGTGAACGTGACGCCGATCTGCCCGCCGCCCCACAGGCGTACGGCGTAACGGGCGTTGAGCCCGCGTACGGCCGCCGCGTCCGTCACCCGGGGCATCGCCTCGATCATGAAGGGCAGGGTCAGCGCGGCCCGGGTCCGGTCCACCATGTGCGGGCGGCGCCGGGCACGGGCCAGGTCGTAGCCGTGGCCCAGGAGATGCGTCAGGAGGTACGCGGCGAGGACGGCGCGGTTCATGGGTCCCATCGGGGTCATGAGCGTCTCGTCCGGGTCGCCCGCCGCGATCGCGTCGAGGCAGGCCTCGGTCTGCTCCACGATCATCGCGGCCAGCGGCTCGGCCGCGCGTTCGCCGAAGGCCGCGAGGCCCTGTTCGTTGGCGGCGGCGATGCCCTGGGGGGTGCCGTCGCCGTACGGGCGGTCGCGGCCCGCCGCCACGTCGGCCATCAGCGCGTTGGCCTGCGCCAGGTGCGCGGCCAGCTCCCCCACCGTCCACTCCAGCCCCGGGACGGGGGCGGCCGGGTCAGGGACGGTGCGCAGCAGCGCGGCGATGTCGGCCGCCGTGCCCCGTACCGCGTCGGCCAGCCCTTCGGGCAGCACCACGCTCCGTACGCCCTGTTCGCCCAACGGCTCCATGCCGCCACCGCCCGCTCTCGTGTGCCCGCTGTTACCTGCGGGTACACAAGAGCAGGCGGCGGGGCCCGCGGGCAAGGTCCTGGCGTCAGATTCCCGTCGCCCGCGGGTCGGGTCGGATGGCGGCGACAGGGCCGGGGGCGGTCGGAAGCCGTTCCGCGCCCCTCTACGATCGCTCATGTGTGCGCACATGTGGTCATCGCCGAGGACGACGAGAAACAGGCCGAGCTGCTCCGCCGTTATCTCGAACGGGAGGGGCACGCCGTCACCGTGACCGGTGACGGTCTCGCGGCGCTCGACGCGGTCCGTCAGCGCGAACCGGACCTGCTGGTCCTGGATGTGATGATGCCCCGGGCCGACGGGCTGGACGTGGTCCGGGTGCTGCGCGCCGAGCACCGGGAGCTGCCGGTGCTGATGCTCACGGCCCGTTCCACCGAGGACGATCTGCTGCTCGGCCTCGATCTGGGCGCCGACGACTACGTGACCAAGCCGTACAGCCCGCGCGAGCTGATGGCCCGGGTCCGTACGCTGCTGCGCCGCAGCCGGCGTACGGGCGGCGGCGGCTCCGCCGCGGCCGTCCCGGACCCCGGGGTGCTGGTCGTGGGGACGCTGCGGGTCGATCCGCCGCGGCACGTGGTGACGGTGGACGGTACCGAGGTGGAGTGCACACCGGGCGAGTTCCGGATCCTCGCCGCGCTGGCCGCCGAACCGGACCGGGTGTTCTCGCGGCAGCAGCTCCTGGCCGAACTCCACGGTTTCGACCGGTACATCAGCGACCGTACGGTCGATGTGCACGTCATGAACCTGCGCAAGAAGATCGAACCCGCGCCGCGCAGGCCGGTGCGGCTGCTCACCGTGTTCGGCGTCGGCTACAAGCTCACCGATCCCGCGAAGGCGGCGGCCCGTGCGTCGTCGTAGCGCGGGGGCCGGCCGTGACGGGGCGGCGGGACGGGCGCGGCTGCCGTGGCGCAGGAGTCTGCTGGTGCGGCTGCTGGCCGTCTCCGCGCTGGTGGCGGCCTGTTCGGTGGCGGCCACCGCCTGGCTCGCCGTCCAGACGACCTCCGGCGCCATCCTCCAGGAGCAGGGGCAGAACCTCGCCGCCGACGCCCGGATCTACCACAGTCTGCTGGGGTACGCGGCGGCCCATCCCACCTGGGACGGCGTCGGGGACACCGTGCGCGAGCTGGCCGAAGGCTCCGGCCGGCGGATCGCGCTGACGACGCAGCAGCGCGAGCCGCTCGCCGACTCGGCAGCGCCGGACGGGGCCCCGTCCCTGCCCGAGCAGGCCTCCGCCGTCGTGGACCCGCTCTCCGTGGACACCGCGCTGGCCGCCGCGAACGCCGGGACGTCGGGCACCCCGGCGGACCGGGTGGACCCGCGCGCGGTCGGCCCCTTCACCCTGCCGGCCGGTGAGCGCGCGGCCCTGCGGACGGTCGCGGAGCGGGGCGTGGCCTGTCTCGCCGATTCCGGGATCGCTTCGGACGTGGTGGCGACGGCCAGCGGGCGGCCGGTGATCCAGGTGGTGGGCAACGACCCCGACCGGCTCCTGGGCACCGGCTGCGCCACGGACGCGCTCGACACCCCGACCGCCACCGAGCGCAAGGCCCTCAAGGCGCTCAACCAGCTGGCCGACGCCTGTCTGAAGCGCCAGGGCCGGGACGGTGTACGGCTGCGGCTCGATCTGTCCTGGGGGCGGAGCGCCCAGCCGGTGCCCACGGCGGAGGTGCCGACCGTCGCGCCGAGCCCGGTGCCCGGCCTCCCGGAGGACGGCGGGCCCCCGGGCACGCCGTCGGCCGGCCCGGCGGACGGGCCCGCGCCCTCGGAACCGGGGACCCCGGCGGCCACGCCGAGCGAAGTGCCCCGTGACGCCCCCACGCCCGTCGCCGGCACCAGCGAGAACGACCGGGCCATCGCCTCGTGCGTGGGCTCCGCCCGCCGCGAGCAGCTCGCCTCCTACGTGGCCTCGCCCGCCCTGCTGTTCATCGCCGACGCCGGCCGCACCACCGTGCCCGGCTTCGACCTCTCCCCCGCGAACACCGCGCGGATCGCGGGCACCGCCGCGCTCGTCCTGGCGCTCACCGTGGGCGTCTCGGTCCTCGTGGGCGCCCGGCTCGTCCGGCCGTTGCGCGCCCTGACCGGGGCCGCGCAACGGATGCGGGACGGCGAGGACACCGCGCCGGTCCGGGTCACCTCGGACAACGAGATCGGCAGGCTCACGGCCGCGTTCAACGACATGTCCGCGCACCGGTCCCGGCTGGAGGCCCAGCGCAAGGCGATGGTGAGCGATGTCGCCCATGAACTGCGCACCCCGCTCAGCAACATCCGCGGCTGGCTGGAGGCGGCCCAGGACGGGGTGGCCGATCCCGACCCGGCGTTCATCGCCTCCCTGCACGAGGAGGCCGTCCAGCTCCAGCACATCATCGACGACCTCCAGGACCTCGCCCAGGCGGACGCGGGGGCTCTGCGGCTGCATCCGGAACCGGTACGGCTGGAGGAGCTGGCCGCCCAGGTCGCGGCCGCCCACCAGGCCCGCGCGGAGACCGCGGGGGTGATGCTGAGCGTGGCCCCCGCACCGCCCGGCCGGCCGCTCCCCGGGCTGACGGCCGACCCGGTCCGGCTGCGCCAGGCCATCGGCAATCTGGTGTCCAACGCCGTCCGCCACACCCCGCCGGGCGGCCGGGTCACCGTCCGCCTCCACGGGAGCGAGCACGGGGACGCGGTGGTCGTGGACGTCGAGGACACCGGCTCCGGCATCCCGCCCGCCGATCTCCCCCATGTCTTCGACCGCTTCTGGCGCGGCGAGAAGTCCCGCTCCCGCCGTACCGGTGGCAGCGGGCTGGGGCTGTCCATCGTCAGGAAACTGACGGAGGCTCACGGCGGCACGGCGACGGCGGTGAGCGTCCCGGGCGAGGGCTCGGTGTTCACGCTGCGGCTGCCGACGGCGGGCGCGGGCCTGCCCCCACCGCGTTCCCCCGGGTCCGGCCCGGACGACGGGAGCCCCGGGCCCGCCCCTCTTCCGCGGTGAGCGCCACGCCCCCGGACGGCCCTGATCCGATGACCACAGCGCCCTGACAGCTTCTTCATAAGTTCGCGCCAGCCTGGCGGCACGCCTCGCGGCGCGGTGCGCCCCTGCACCGCGCCGCCGTCGAGGCCGAACCGGAACGGAGCCCTGTCCATGCCCCTGCGTACGTCCCTGCGCACCGCCGTCCTGACCGCCGTCGCGGTCGGCGCGGTCTGCCTCCCGGCCACCGCGGCCTTCGCCGACTCCACGCCGACGCCGGCGGCGACCCCGTCGGCGGCGCCCGCCGAGCCCAGCCCGTCGGCCGACGCCCCCAGCGAGGAGCCGACCGCGGTGCCGAGCGCCGTCCCGTCCTCCCCGTCGGACGCCACCCCGACGGTCGCGCCCCGGGGCGGGGTCGCGGCCGGTGAGGAGCCGTCCGGTTCCTCGGACGGCGCCACGTCCACCGCGACCGTGGCGGGCGCCGGTGCGGCCGCGCTCCTGGTCGCGGGTGCCGGCACGGTGGTGCTGCGCCGCCGCGCCGCCCGCCGCGACGGCTGACCGCACCCGAACCGCCCCGCAGTGGCGCCGTCCGCATCCGGGCGGCGCCACTGCCGTAGGTCCAGGCGTCGCATTCCCGTCCGCCGGGGACGGGAACGCGACGACAGGACCCAGAGCCTTCCGCGACGAAGTCCCCCGGCCCGCACCCTTCCTGGAGCCCACCCCATGCACCGTCCCGCCCCGCGCCGCCGCACCCTCCTCCCCGCGTACGCGCTCCTGCTCTCGGCCCCGCTCACCGCCCTCACCGCCTGCTCGGACTCCTCGTCGACGCAGCCCCCGGCCGACGCAGCCCGCCCGTCCACCGCAGCCACCGCCCCGGCCTCCTCCGCGCCGCCGCGCGCCGGGACGCCCGCCCGGCCGCCGGTCCACGTCGCCATCCCCTCCCTCGGCGTGGACAGCGCCGTCATGCGGCTGGGCCTCAACGCGGACGGCACCGTCGAGGTCCCGCCCGCCGAGAAGGGCATGACGGTCGGCTGGTACACCGGCGGCCCCGTCCCCGGCGCCCCCGGCCCCGCCGTCCTCATCGGCCACAACGACACCCGCTTCGGCCGCGCCGTCTTCCACAACCTCAAGAAGATCGCCCAGGGCGCCGACATCACCGTCCGCGACGAGAAGGGCGCCACCACCCACTTCACCGTCACCGGCCGCGAGACGGTCAGGAAGTCCGCCTTCCCGACGGCCCGCGTCTACGGGCCCACCAAGGACCGGGTCCTGCGCCTGATCACCTGCGACGGGACCTTCGACGCCCAGGGACACCCGGTGGACAACCTGATCGTGTACGCGAAGCGGACGTGACCGCCCGCGCGGGCCGCGAGCACGGGGGCGGGGCGGGAACTGCGGGACGAGGGCACCATTCAGCCAATACATGACACGTGCATGACATTTCAAGGTGTCCGTGGGACCGTCCGTCCGTACCACGCCCCCGTCCGCGCCCTCGCCGCGCGCACGGACGGGGCGCCGTCCATCCCCCCACAGGACGCGGCACGGAGGACTGACACATGAAACTCACCCCGAGACTCTCGCTCGCCGCCGCCCTGGCGGCCGCCGCCCTCGCCGGTGCGTCCACCGTCGCGAGCGCGTCGGGCATCGCGGCCTCGCAACAGGTCGACGGCGTCATCTCGGCCGCCGGCAGCACCTGCACGTGGTCCGGCGCCACCGCCACCGGGAATCCCCCGGACGCCCTGACCATCGACCGCTCGACCGTGAACAGCGGGGTGAGCTGCACCGGCGGCGCGAGCGCCACCCTCAACAACGACCCCGCGGTCACCTTCGACGACACCGCGGGCACCGCGAGCTCCGACCTCATCGACATCACGGTGAAGCAGAGCATCATCTCCTGCTCCTACCGCGCCACGAACGTCGGCTGGACCCGCGACGGTTCCACGCGCACCTACGCCAACCAGGCGTTCACCGCGGCCAAGAGCTCCGGCAGCTTCCTCTGCCCCGGCTCCATCACCGCGGAGGCCGGTTCGGCCTCGCTCAGCTTCCACTGACGGCCGGACACCACAGGGGCACAGCAAAGAAGCCGGAGTATTCAGTGAATACTCCGGCTTCTCCGGCTGGTGTCCGAGGGGGGACTTGAACCCCCACGCCCGATAAAGGGCACTAGCACCTCAAGCTAGCGCGTCTGCCATTCCGCCACCCGGACCAGGTGGTCGGCCCCGGTTTCCCGCGGCGACAAAGAAAACAATACCAGGGGTTTGGGGTGCCTCTCACCTGCATATCCGGTGGTCATCGCCCTGAAAGGAAGGGCCCCGACGGGCGGGGTGGGCGGAGCGTGAGGGAGTGCGTACACACCGTGCGGGCGGGTGCTTCGGCGGGCGGGCCGGGCGGGTTACGTTCGCGGGCATGAGTGATCGCGGCCACCGGCCACCCCGGGCGCTGTCGCCCCTGCGCGAGCATCTGCGCGAGACCTTCTGGTTCGCCCCGGCCGCGACGCTGGTCTGCGCCGTCGTCCTCTGGCTGGTGGCCTCGGCGCTGGACGAGCAGATCATCGCGTATCTGAAGGACGAGGAGGCGTACGAGGAGATCAGGGATCTGGTCTCGATCGCCGAGGACACCAAGACGATCGTGGTCACGGTCAGCTCGGCGATGATGACCTTCATCGGTGTGGTCTTCAGCATCTCGCTGGTGGCCGTGCAGATGGCGAGCGGGCAGCTCACGCCCCGGGTGGTGCGGATCTTCGTACGGAGCCGGATCAGCAAGCTCACGCTGTCGGTGTTCCTGGCCACGTTCGTGTTCTCGCTGCTGGTGCTCAGCTCGTACGAGAGCACGGCCGATCCGCGCCGCGTGGTGTCGGTGCCGTTTCTGCAGAGTGTGCTGACCGCCGTGCTCGTGGCGCTCAGTCTGCTGCTCTTCATCGCGTACGTCAGTTCCACCCTGCGGCTGATGCAGGTCGGGCCCGTCGTCGACCGGATCACCCGGGACTCGTTCCGGGTGCTGGGGCGGATGCCCGTCGGCCGGCCGGAGCCGGAGGCCGTGCCCGCGGAGACCGGGGTGATCCGGCACAAGGGGCGGGCCGGGGTGCTGCGGGACGTGAACGTGGTGCGGCTGGTCCGGGCGGCGCGGCGGCAGGGGACCGTGCTGCGGCTCATCCCCCGGCTCGGGGACTTCGTCGTGCCGGGCACCCCGGTGTTCGCGGTGCACGGCGGGAGCGCGCCGGGGCGGCGGGCGCTGCGGTACACGGTGTCCGTGGGGGTGGAGCGCACCCTGCACCAGGATCCGGCGTTCGGGCTGCGGCAGCTGTCCGACATCGCGCTGCGCGCGCTGTCGACGTCGGTGAACGATCCGACGACGGCCGTGCAGTGCCTGGACCGCGTCGTGCAGTTCCTCGCGGCACTCGCGCCGCTGCCCCTGGGCACCGTCCACCACCGGGACCGGACCGGTGCGGTGCGGCTCGTCCAGCCCGTGCCGACCTGGGAGCAGTTCGTGGATCTGGGCTTCGAGGAGGTCCGGCGCTGCGCCCCGGACAGTCCGCAGGTCACCCGTCGGCTGCTGGCCGCCTTCGACGATCTGGTCCTGCTGACGGGGCCCGAGCGGCAGGAGCCGTTGCTGCGGCACCGCGCGCTGCTGGTCCGGGCGGTGGAGCGGACGGTGCCGGAGGCGTCCGAGCGGGCGTTCGCGCTGCTGCCGGACCGGCAGGGCATCGGATGAGCGGGCGGCGTCGGCCGGGTGCGCCGACGGGCCTCTCCGCGGGATGCGGGGAGGCCCGTCGTGCGCGGCGCACCGGGGCCGGTTCCGGGGCCGCCGGACGGGGCGCTACTTGCGCAGCGCCGCCAGGTTGTCGTAGCCGATCCGGGCGTGGGTCAGGGACTGGGCGGGGTCGGACGAGCTGGGCGCGTTGTCCTGCTCGACCATCGGGTTGTGGTAGTTCTTCGCGCCGACGCGGCGGAAGAAGGTCCGGTAGTCGATGACGCCGGTACCGAACGGGACCATGTCGTAGCCCTGGCCGTTGGTGGTGTTGACGACGCCGTCCTTGGCGTGGAAGAGCGGGTAGCGCTTGGTGTGGGAGCGGACCAGGGCGGCCGGGTCGAAGACGTTCTCCCCGGTGGAGCCGTCATGGGCGGTGTAGGTGTGGAACTTGTACTGGGCGACGTGCGCCCAGTAGATGTCCATCTCCAGCCAGACGTGCTTGGGGTCGGTCTGCCGGAGGAAGTACTCCAGCTTGCGGATGCCGGAGCTGCGGGTGGGGCGGCCCTGGGCGTCCGAGGGGCCGCCGTCGAGCAGGAAGCCGTAGGCGGCGTCGTGGTTGTGCGTGTAGAGCTTGATTCCGGCGGCGGTGGCGATGCGTCCGAGGACGTTCCACTTCTCGGCGGCCATGTCCCAGTCGGCCCGGTAGGCGCTGCCGGTGGGGTCGCCGCCGGTGCCCATGTGGTCCATGCCGAGGATGTTCGCGATCTCCAGGTGCCGTTTGAACTCGTCCAGGTCGGCCGTGGTGAGCGGCCAGGAGCCGGGGATGAAGCCGTGGTTGCCCTGGGCCCGCAGTCCGGACTCGTCGAGCCAGGAGCGCAGCAGCTTGGCTCCCTCGACGGTCTGGAGGTTGCCGCCGCCGGGGGCGTTGGCGTGCTGGCCGTAGCCGGCGAACTCGACCTGCTGGTAGCCGTAGCGGGAGAGTTCGGCGAAGACCTCGCGGAAACCGGAGGGCAGGTCGGTGCTGAGCGGGTCGCGGCCGGTGGCGTCGCGCACGGTGTAGAGGATGATGCCCCGCTTGTCCGCCGGGACCAGGGACAGGCCCTTCCCCCTGCCCCGGTCGGGGGCGGGCTGGGCGAAGGCCGGCGCGGCGCCGAAGACGGGCGCGGCGACGGCGCCCGCCGCGACGGCCGTGCAGGTGCTCAGGAAGCCCCGGCGGCTGATGCCGAGGCTGCGGCGCAGGGCTTCGTCCGAACCGGAATCGTTGTACGCGGTCACGATCTGTCTCCTTGTCGAGGGTGTGCGGGAACCACTGCGCGGGCCGGTCATGCGAGACCGGCGAGCGCGAGGAGCAGGGACTTCACTTCGGTGGCCCGGACCGGGCCGGTGAACGCGTGGGGGGTGGAGCAGAGGATGAGCGGACCTTCGTCGTCGCTCGTGGGCAGGCGGCCGTGGCTGCCTCGGATCGGGGACGGGTCGAGGGGCACGACCGCCATGCGGTAGCGCATCCCGAGCTTCTTGCGGGCGACGGCGGTGGCCGCCCTGACCCGGACGTACGGATCCTCGGGGTCCATGAACAGTTCCACGGGGTCGTAGCCGGGTTTGCGGTGGATCTCGACGAGCTGCGCGAAGTCGGGGGCGCGGGCGTCGTCGAGCCAGTAGTAGTACGTGAACCAGGCGTCCGGTGCGGCGACGGCGACCAGTTCGCCGGAGCGGGGGTGGTCCAGGCCGTGGGCCTTCTTCCCCTCGTCGTCCAGGAGCTGTTCGATGCCGGGCAGGTCCGCCAGGGCGTCGCGGGCCGCCTCCAGGTCCTCGGGGCGCCGTACGTAGACGTGGGCGAGCTGGTGGTCGGCGACGGCGAAGGCGCGGGAGGCCATCGGGTCCAGGTACTCCATGCCGTCCTGGGTGTGGACCTCCAGGAGTCCGGCGCGGCGCAGCGCCCGGTTGATGTCGACGGGGCGGTCGACGCGGGTGATGCCGTACTCGGAGAGCGCCACGACGGTGCGGCCCTCGTGGCGGGCGTCGTCCAGGAGCGGGGCGAGGGCCCGGTCCAGTTCGGCGGCGGCGGCGAAGGCGCGCGGGTCGTCGGGGCCGTAGCGCTGGAGGTCGTAGTCGAGATGGGGGACGTAGCACAGGGCCAGGTCGGGGTGGCGGGTGTCGAGGATGTGCCGGGTCGCGTCGATGATCCACTGCGAGGAGACGAGGTCGGCACCGGGTCCCCAGAAGTGGAAGAGGGGGAACGTGCCGAGTTTTCCGGTGAGTTCGTCGTGGAGGGCGGGCGGGCGGGTGTAGCAGTCGGGTTCCTTGCGGCCGTCGGCGTAGTAGACGGGGCGCGGGGTGACGGTGATGTCGGTGTCGGCGCCCATGGCGTACCACCAGCAGATGTTGGCGACGGTGTAGCCGGGGTGGGCGCGGCGGGCGGCGTCCCAGAGCTTGTCGCCGGCGACGAGTCCGTTGTGCTGGCGCCACAGCAGGACGTCGCCGAGTTCGCGGAAGTACCAGCCGTTGGCGACGATGCCGTGTTCGGCGGGGGTGGTGCCGGTGAGGAACGTCGACTGGGCGGCGCAGGTCACGGCGGGGAGCACGGTGCCGAGGGGGGCGTGGGTGCCGGAGCGTCCCAGGGCCTTGAGGTGGGGCATGTGGTCGAGGAGGCGCGGGGTGAGTCCGACGACGTCCAGGACGAGGAGTGGGGTGGGCGTGCCGGCCGCCTCTGCGGTGGTCATGGCAGCTCCTTCAGGCCGAGGTCGGTCAGGAGGTCGCGGGCGAGGGTGAGTTCGGCGGCGATGCCGTCGGCGAGCTGGACGCGGGTGCGCGGGCGCAGTTCGGCCGGGAGCGCCTGCCACGTGTACGTCTCGACCTCCAGGTGCCGGGTGCGCGGGTGGGTGCCGCCGGCCAGCCGGGCGAGGGCGGCGCGCAGGACGGGCAGTGTGGAGGTGAGCGGGGGTGCGGGCGGGGCGTGCAGCGGGACGTGGAAGTGGGCGCGCCAGGGTGCGCCGTCGGGCAGGGCGCCGCCCTCGACGGCCTCGCCGAGGTCGTCGGTGCCGCGCAGTCCGGCGGCGGTCGCGGTGCGGGTCTGGTGGAGGAAGCGGGGTTCGGCGAAGGCGGCCAGCGCCGTGCGGACCTCGGGGAGGTGGGGGTGTTCGGCGTGCAGGGCGGCGGAGAGCTGGGTCTTGACGACGGGGACGCCCGCCGCGTCCAGGGCGTCGAACGCGGTGTCCGGGTCCTCGAAGGAGGTGGCGAGGTGGCACGTGTCGACGCAGACGCCGATGCGGGGGTGGCCGACCTCGGTGAGGGGGGCGAGGGCGTCGGCGGTGGTCTCGACGGTGCAGCCGGGTTCGGGTTCGAGGCCGATGCGAATGGACTTGCCCGTGAGTTCGGCCAGGGCGTCGAGCCGTTCGCCGAGGACGGTGAGGGCGGCGAGGGCGGTGCGGGCGGCGTCGGGGTCGTCGGCGTACGGGGTGCGCCAGGCGAGCGGCAGGGTGGAGATGGTGCCCTCGGTGACGTCGTCGGGGAGCAGGGCGGCGAGGAGGCGGGCGAGGTCGGTGGTGTGGGCGAGGCGTTCCGGATCGGTCCAGTCCGGCTTGTACACCCGGTACTTGACCTCGTCGGCGCCGAAGCCCTCGTAGGGGAAGCCGTTGAGGGTGACGACCTCCAGGCCGCGGGCGTCGAGTTCGGCGCGCAGGGCGCGGAGCCGGGCGGGGTCGTCGGTGAGGGCGCGGGCGGCGTCGCGGGCGAGCCAGAGGCCGATGCCGAGGCGGTCGCGGCCGAGCCGTTTGCGTACGGGTTCGCAGTGGTCGCGCAGTTGGGCGCGGACGCCGTCGAGGGTTTCGGCGGGGTGGACGTTCGTGCAGTAGGCGAGGTGGAGGACGGTGCCGTCGGGGTGCCGGAAGCGCATCGCCTCACTCCCCGCCGCGCAGCACGGAGTTGCCCTCGTGGAGGGGTCCGGGGGCGGGGACGTCGAGCTGGAGGCGGCCGCTCTGGCCGTAGAAGGCGACGGGGTTGCGCCACAGGACGAGGTCGACGTCGTCCTCGGTGAAGCCGGCGGCGAGCATCGCGTCGGCGACCCTGCGGGTCTTGAGGGGGTCGCTTCTGCCCCAGTCGGCGGCCGAGTTGACGAGGATCCGCTCGGTGCCGTGGAGCTTGAGGACGGCGACCATGCGGTCCTCGTCCATCTTGGTGTCGGGGTAGATCGAGAACCCGGCCCAGCAGCCGCTGTCGAGGGCGTCCTTGACGGTCGTCTCGTTGAGGTGGTCGAGCAGGACGTGCCCGGGAGCGAGGTCGGATTCGCGGACCACGTCGAGGGTGCGGTGCAGTCCGGCGAGCTTGTCGCGGTGCGGGGTGTGGACGAGGGCGGGCAGTCCGTGGTCGGCGGCCAGCTGGAGCTGGGCGGCGAGCGCGGTGTCCTCGGCCGGGGTCATGGAGTCGTAGCCGATCTCGCCGACGGCGACGACGGAGTCCTTGACGAGGTAGCGCGGCAGGGCGTCGAGGACGGGGGTGCAGCGCGGGTCGTTCGCCTCCTTGGGGTTGAGGGCGAGGGTGCAGTGGTGGGCGATGCCGTACTGGGCGGCGCGGAACGGCTCCCAGCCGAGCAGGGCGTCGAAGTAGTCCAGGAAGCTGGCGGGCGAGGTGCGGGGCTGGCCGAGCCAGAAGGAGGGTTCGACGAGGGCGCGCACCCCGGCGTCGTACATCGCCCGGTAGTCGTCCGTGGTGCGGGAGGTCATGTGGATGTGCGGGTCGAAGATGCGCATCAGGACTCCTGCGTGGGGGACGTCGGGGCGGGTGGGGCCGTGGGGGCCGCGAGGGCGAGCGCGTGGTGCAGGTCGGCGGGGACGGTGCGGCCGGCCGCGGTGCGTTCGGCGGCGAAGTCGTGGAGCATCCGGGCGAGTTCGGCGTCACCGCGGGCGCGCCGGGGCAGCTCGTCGACGGCGTCGAGGGGGACGCCGGTGAACAGGCACTTCAGGACGGCGTGGCGCCAGGCGTGCGGGGCGAGGTGGGCGGCGGCGTACGGTCCGACGGCGGCGGCGACGAGGCTGGTGTCGTTGGTGCGCAGGGCGTCCTCGACGAGCGGGAGGGCGCTGTCCCCGAGGCGGAGTGCGGGCAGGGTGCGCAGCACGGCGCGGCGTTCGGCGGCGGTGCCCTGGTCGTAGAGGCGGGTCAGGGTGGGCAGGGCGGCGCGTGCCTCGGTGAGCAGCAGGGCGCGTACGGAGTCGCCGTGCTCCGGTCCGCAGTGGCGGCCGGCGGCGGCGTACCGCAGTTCCCAGGGGGGTACGGCGTAGCCGCCGGTGGGTGCGGGGTCCGGGTGGGCGACGGCGTGGGCGGCCTCGGCGAGCGCTTCGTCGAGCCAGGCGCGGGCGGCCCCGCCGAGCAGGTCGTCGAGTTCCTTGCGGGTCAGGAGCGGGGGCAGGACGGGGGGCCGGGTCATGACGGGCTCCCTTCGGCGGTCGCGCGCGGTGGGCGGTGCTTGTTCAGGAAGTCGAGGCTGGTTCGGGCGAGTTCGGGGCCGGCGTGGGAGTGGCGGGGCAGCTCGACGACGGTGAGCCCCAGGTATCCGGCGGCGCCGAGGGCGTCGAGCGCGTCGAGCACCGGCGGGAAGTCGATCTCGCCGTCACCGAAGGGCAGGTGCTCGTGGACGCCGCGCCGCATGTCCTCGATCTGGACGTGGCGCAGCCAGGGGGCGGCGGCGCGGACGCAGTCGGCGGGCGACTCGGTCTCCAGGCACTGGCAGTGGCCGATGTCCAGGGTGAGGCCGAGCGGGTCGGGGTGGCCGCACCGGGCGCGCAGGCGGTGGAAGTCGTCGAGCCGGGCGACGAGGTGGCCGGGTTCGGGTTCGACGGCCAGCGGGACTCCGGCACGGGCGGCGGCCTCCAGGACCGGGGCGAGCGCGCCGGTCAGCCGCTGCCAGCCGGTGTCCGGGTCGGTGCCCGGGGGCAGTACGCCGCTGAAGCAGTGCACGGCGTGGGCGCCGAGGTCGGCGGCGACGTCCACGGCCCGGACGAGCAGGGCGGTCCTGGCGGCGCGGGCCTCGGGGTCGGGGTCGAGCAGGGAGGGGCCGTGCTTGCGGCGCGGGTCGAGGACGTAGCGGGCCCCGGTCTCCACGGTGACGCCGAGCCCCAGCTCGCCGAGCCGGGCGGCGGTCCTGCGGGTGCGGGCGGCGAGGTCCGGAGCCATCGGGTCGAGGTGCATGTGGTCGAGAGTGAGCCCGACACCGTCGTAGCCGAGGTCGGCGAGGAGCGCGAGGGCGTCGTCCAGGCGGAGGTCGGTGAGCCCGTTGGTGCCGTAGCCGAGGCGCAGGGTCATGTGGGGCTCACCTTCCGGGAGAGGGCGCGGGCGAGCGGGACGAGGCCCATGACGGCGAGCCCGGTGCCGGTGGCCCCGGCGCGGGCGGCCAGCGCGGCCTGGAGCGGGATCATCGCCCGGATCCCGCCGCCGACCGCGCGCTGGGTGAGCGGTGGCGAGGGGTTGAGCGCGGCGTGCGCGAGGGGGCGGGCGGCGGTCCGGAGGTAGGCCCCGGCGAGCGCGGTGCGCAGCAGCCGGACGGGGGCCGGGGCGGCCGGGCCGCCGTTTCGGGCGGTGCGCTCGGCCGCCACGGCTCCGGCGAGCGCGGTGACGGCCGCGAGGGCGGCGAGCGGCGTCGCGGTGGATCCGCCCTGTGCCTCGTGGCGGGAGACGGCGGTGACGGCGTAGGTGTGGGCGGTGAGGAGCGCGGCGGCGGTGAGGGCGGGGGCCGGTGCGCGGGTGGTCCCGGCCGTGGTGGGCCGTCCCGTGCGGGGCGCGTGGGCCTTCGCGGCGGCGGTCCGGGTGCGCGCCTCCGGCGGGGCGGCGGGGCCGCCCGGGGGCACTGCCCGCCCCGCTCCCCCGCCGTGCCGGCGTGCCGCCGCCGCGGTCGCCGTCGCACCGAGGAGCAGGTCCAGGCCCCGGGCGGCGGCCATCGCGGCGGGGCCGGCCGGGGTGTGCTTGAGGCGGAGGTCGTAGGCCCAGACCGTGGCGGCCAGGCCGGTGGCGACGGTGAGGGCGGGACGTCCGGCGCGGGCGGCGAGGGCGAGTCCGGCGGCGGTCAGGGCACCGGCGGCGGTGAGCGCGGCGCTCGGGGTGATCCGGCCCGAGGGGATCGGCCGGTGCGGCCGGTCGACGGCGTCCTCGTCGCGGTCGGCCCAGTCGTTGAGCGCCATGCCGGCCTCGTACAGGCAGAGCGAGGCCCCCGCGGCCAGGGCCGTGGCGCGGCCGGGGCGCAGTCCGGCCGCGGCGGCTCCGGCGAGGGCGTCGCCGGGCACGGTGAACAGGGCGGAGATCCTGAGCAGTTCCGCCCAGGCGCCTGCCGTCATCGCGCGTCCCGCAGCCGCTCGGCGAAGGCGAGGAGCGCCGTGTACTGCTCGGCGAGGGCGGCGGGCCCGCCGTCCGGGTCCTTGAAGTAGAAGCCCAGCTCCGGGCGGGGCCCGGTCAGTCCCGCTTCGTGGGCGCGGGCGACGAGCCTCACCAGGTCGAGGACGAGGGGCGCGGCGAGGGCGGAGTCGCAGCCCTGCCAGGTCGTCTGGAGGACCATCCGGGCGCCGAGGAAGCCGTCGAACGCGATGTGGTCCCAGGCGGTCTTCCAGTCGCCGAGGGCCGGTACGTCGTCGATGTGGACCTCGCCCTCGGGCGCGGCGCCGAGGGTGTCGGCGAGGACGCGTTCCTTACCGGCGTTCTTGGCGGCGGCCGCGGCCGGGTCCGCGAGGGCGGCGCCGTCGCCGCCGCCCAGCAGATTGGTTCCCGACCAGGCCCGGACGGGCAGGGCGCGCTGGACGAACATCGGGGCGAGGACCGAGCGCAGCAGGGTCTGGCCCGTCTTGCCGTCCCGTCCGGCGTACGGGAGTCCGCCGGTGGCGGCGGCGTCCCGGAGGGCGGGGGCGTGCAGTCCGGTGGAGGGGGTGAAGTTGACGTAGGCGCAGCCGGCCCGGAGTGCGGCGGCGGCGTACAGGGAGCTGGCGGGGAGCCGGGGGGCGCCGGGGGCGGGCGCGGGTTCGGTGGAGGCGACGTTGACGACGACGGTCCGGGCGAGTGCGCCCCGGCGGGTGAAGTCGGTGAGGTCGGCCGCGAAGGCGGTGATCAGTTCCTCGTCGGTGCGGGTGTCGCCGGGGAGCGGGCCGCCGGGGCGGATCTCCGCGTCGGCGGCGACGAGTTCGGCGTGTACGGCCGAGGGCAGTCCGTGCGGCAGGACGCCGCCGTCGGCCAGTGCCTCGGCGCGTTTGGGGAGCGGGCAGTCCAGGGTGTCGTGTCCGCCGAAGACGAGCGTGGACAGGGGCGGCAGTCCGCTGTCGGCGAAGGGGGCGGTCTCGGTGACCATGCCGGCCGCCGGGTGGAGGCCCGCCGCGAGCGCCGCGCATCCCGCGGTGGCGGTGGTGGCGACGGAGCCGCGTGCTCCGATGAACCAGACTCCGGTACGAACGGCGTGTGCTGACACGGGCTGCCTCCCTGGCTGGTGGTCCTGGCTGGGCAGAGCGGTGGCGCTGTACGGGAGGGGGCGGGGTGCGGGCACTGCACGAGGGGGCGGGGGCCGTGGCCGGCGGCGGGCGGGACGGGTGGTTCCGCCCGCCGCCGGAACACGCCCTACGCCTGGGGCAGTTCCTTCAGCTGGATGTTGCGGAAGGACACGTGGTCGTTCGCCCCGTGGTTCTGGAGGCCGATGTAGCCGTCCTTGAGGCTGCGGACCGGGTCGGTGTTGGTGAAGTCGTTGATCTTCACCCCGTTGAGGAAGACCTGGAGCCGTTCGCCCCGGACCTTGATCTCGTAGCTGTTCCACTGGCCCGGCGGGCGGAGCACCTGGTCGCGGGCCTTGATGTTCGCGGCCTTGAAGGTGTAGATCGAGCCGGTGGTGCGGTCGACGGCGTCGGTGGCGTCGATCTGCACCTCGTAGCCGTTGTTCACGGCGGACCAGGGGTCGTCGGACTCCGGGAAGCCGACGAAGACACCGGAGTTGGAGTCGCCGTCCAGCTTCCAGTCGAGCTTCAGGGAGTAGGCGCCCAGCTCCTTGGCCTGGTAGGTCAGCAGGCCCATGCCGCCCTCGGAGCGCAGCTCACCGTCCACGACGTCGAACTTCCCGGGGCCGGCCTGCTTCCAGCCTTCGAGGGTCTCGCCGTTGAAGATCGAGCGGTAGCCGGTGTCGGGCCTGCAATCGGCCTTGACCTGGCCGGCCGCGTAGCGCAGACCGCCGAGGAGCAGGCCCCGGAAGTCGGCGTCGGCGTAGGACTCCTTGGTGTGGCCGAGGCCGGTGTAGAAGGAGCGGCCGCCCTGGTAGGTCTGGCACCAGGTGATCGGGTGGTCGCCCTTCATGGTGCCGCCGGTGTAGGTGGTCTCGTCGAGGGTGGCGAGGACCTTCACCTTGTCGCGCGGGTTGGTGCGGTAGTTGTACAGCTCGTCGGTGCGCTGCCAGGTGTCGCCGAGGTGGGCGGTGGCCGGGTGCTTGTGGTCCTCGACGCGGACCGTGACGGGCTGGATGGCGGGGTGGCCGGAGAAGTACGCGCCGACGAGTCCGCCGTAGAAGGACCAGTCGTACTCGGTGTCGGCCGCGGCGTGGACGCCCATGTAGCCGCCACCGCCGGCGATGTAGTTCTCGAAGGCCTTCTGCTGGTCGGCGTTCAGGACGTCGCCGGTGGTCGACATGAAGACGACGGCGTCGTAGCGGGCCAGGTTCGCCGTGGTGAACTGGCCGGCCTCCTCGGTGGCATCGACCGTGATGTTGCTGTCCTTGCCGAGTTCCTTCAGTGCGGCGATGCCCTCGGGGATCGCGTCGTGGCGGAAGCCGGCGGTCTTGGAGAAGACCAGGACGCGCTTGGCGGTCTTGTCGGGCGGTGTGTTCGAGAGCTCGAAGGAGTCGATGTCGAAGAGCGCTCCGTCACCGCCCTTGAAGACCAGGAAGAGTTCGGTGGCCTTCTTCGGGACGCCTCGCAGGGGTACGTCGATGTCCTGGAACGTCTCCCAGCTCCCCGTCACCGGGACGGGTGCGGAGCCGAGGATCTTCCCGGTCGCGGAGCCGGCGCGCACTTCGAGGAAGCCGCCCGCGCCGCCGGAGGAGATCCGGGCGGTGAGCTTGGTGGAGTCACCGAGGATGTACGGCTTGAAGGAGATCCAGTCGTCGTTGTCGATGTCGCCGACCGTCTTGCCGCCCTCGGCGTTCGCCTTGTCGTACGTCTTGATGCCGTACGAGTCGCCGAAGTGCTCGGCCTGCCGGTGGCGGGGCTGGAGCTGTGCCTGGTCCTGGCCGCTCAGCGCGGCCTGGCCGCCGCCGCCGTTGTCGGTGTAGGAGGCGTTGATGACGCCGAAGATGTTGGCGTTGGGGTCGTGGCCGCCGTCCATCGTGGTGGTGAGGGTGCCGGTGCAGCCGTGCGCCGAGGTGATCGGGTGGCCGTGGCTGTCGTGGCCGAGCACGAAGCTGACCTCGACCTTGGAGCAGTCGATGGTGCCGTCCTCGGGATCGGTGACGGTGACCTTGAACGGGATCTCGTCGCCGAAGGTGAACAGCTGTCCGTCACCGGGGAGTTCCAGCTTCACGACCGGGGCCGTGTTGCCGACGGTGACATGGACGCTGGCCGAGCCGGTCCGTCCGGTGGGGTCCTTCGCCGTGACGGTCGCGGTGTAGGTGCCGTTCTTCTTGTACGTGTACGCGGGGTTCGCGGCCGTCGAGGTGCCGCCGTCGCCGAAGTCCCAGGCGTAGGTGAGCGCGTCGCCGTCGGCGTCCGAGGTGCCGGCCGAGGAGAACTGCACCTTCAGGGGCGCGGTGCCCGAGGTCTTGTTCGCGGAGGCCTCGGCGATCGGGGAGCGTCCCCCGGTGGCGTTCTCGATGCGGTACAGGGCGGAGTTCTCGTCGCCGCCGAACCAGGAGAGGCCGTAGTCCAGGACGTACAGCGCCCCGTCCGGGCCGAAGGCCATGTCCATGATCTGGGTGCCCGACCACGGGACGTCGTTGATCGACTGGACCTTGCCGTCGGCGTCCTGCTCGATGCGCTTGATCCACCGGCGGCCGAACTCACCGGCGAAGAAGTCGCCGTCGTAGGCCTCGGGGAACTTCACGGGCGAGTCGAGGTTCGGGTCGTAGTGGTAGACCGGGCCGCCCATGGGCGATTCGGAGCCGGTGCCGAACTCGGGGACGGAGCCGCCGTCGTACGGGATCCACGCCTCCTGGGCGGGCGGCAGGTCGACGAGGCCGGTGTTGTGCGGCGAGGTGTTCTTCGGGGCCGCGCAGTCGAAGGCGGCGCCGGAGGTCTTCGTCGCGAAGTCGTAGTCGATGTAGGCGTCGTTGGCGCCGGTGCAGAAGGGCCAGCCGAAGTTCCCGGCCTTCGTCACCCGGGCGAACTCGACCTGGCCGGCCGGGCCGCGCTTGGGGTCGGCCGCTCCGGCGTCGGGGCCGTAGTCCCCGACGTAGACGATGCCTGTGGGCTTGTCGACGGAGAAGCGGAAGGGGTTGCGGAAGCCCATCGCGTAGATCTCGGGACGGGTCCTGTCCGTGCCGGGTGCGAAGAGGTTGCCCTCGGGGACGGTGTACGAGCCGTCCTCGGCGACCTTGATGCGGAGGATCTTGCCGCGCAGGTCGTTGGTGTTGCCGGCCGAGCGGCGGGCGTCGAACGCCGGGTTGCGGTCGGGGCGCTCGTCGATCGGGGTGTAGCCGTCGGAGGCGAAGGGGTTGGAGTCGTCGCCGGTCGACAGGTACAGGTTGCCGTCGGCGTCGAAGTCGATGTCACCGCCGACGTGGCAGCAGATGCCGCGGGAGGTCTTGACGTCCAGGACCTTCTTCTCGCTGCCGAGGTCCAGGGTCCCGTCCTCGTCGAGGACGAACCGGGACAGCCGGTTGACGCCGTCGAACTTCGCGAAGTCGGCGGCGGTGCCGGTCTCGGGGGCGTCGCCCGCGGGCGTGTCGAGCGGGGGCGCGTAGTAGAGGTAGATCGCCCGGTTCTCGCTGAAGTGGGGGTCGACCCCGATGCCCTGGAGGCCCTCCTCGTCGTGGGAGTAGACGGGGAGGACGCCGGAGACGCGGGTGTTGCCCGCGCTGTCGGTGATGCGCAGCTCGCCGCTGCGGGAGGTGTGCAGGACGCTGCGGTCGGGCAGCACGGCCAGCGACATCGGCTCGCCGGTCTCGGCCGCGCCCTTGGCGAGCGTGACCTGCTGGAAGTCCTCGGCGGCCGGTGCCGGGGCGGGCTCCTCGTGGGCCGCCGCCGGGGAGACCGTGGCGCTCAGGCTGAGGGTGGCGGCGGCGAGCAGGCCGCCGGTGAACAACGCGAGGGACTTGCGGACGCGGAGCCCGGTGCGGCTGCCGGCTCGGGCGCCGGTCGCGGTTCTGGATCTGTGCACGAGTGTGTCCTCCGGAAGGTGCCGGTTGTACGGGCGGGTGCTGCCGTGCCGTTCCGCGCGGGGACTGCCGCGCAGGTCACCGGGGTCCGTGGGGCTCCGGTGACAGGAGAGTTACGTCATGTACACGTCTTGGACGGTAGACCTGTTCGTCCGGGACGGAAAGCCCTTGTGCAGGGCCTTGTCGAACTTCTTCCCTGCCCAGGACAAAGAGGTGTGCGGGCAGGGCTGACCGGCACGGCGGCGGGGTGCGGTGCCGCCGTGCGCGGTGCTCCCCGGACGGGTCGTCGGGGCGTTGTCCGGGGGCGGCGCCCCCGGACACGGTCAGTCGTCGCCGGACGTCAGTCCTTGCCGCCGAAGGCCGCGTCGAACGACGCGCTCGGCGGATCGAAGTCGAACCGTTTCAGCGAGGCCAGCGCCTCCGGCGCCCCCGCCAGCCGGTCCATCCCGGCGTCCTCCCACTCGACGGAGACCGGGCCGTCGTAGCCGATGGACCGCAGCATCCGGAACACGTCCTCCCAGGGCACGTCCCCGTGCCCCGCCGAGACGAAGTCCCAGCCCCGGCGCGGATCGCCCCAGGGCAGATGCGAGCCGAGCCGCCCGTTGCGCCCGTCCAGGCGCTTGCGGGCCTCCTTGCAGTCGACGTGGTAGATCCGGTCACGGAAGTCGTACAGGAAGCCCACCGGGTCCAGGTCCTGCCACACGAAGTGGCTGGGGTCGAAGTTCAGCCCGAAGGCCGGGCGGTGGTCCACCGCCTCCAGGGCCCGGTGCGTGGTCCAGTAGTCGTACGCGATCTCGCTGGGGTGCACCTCGTGGGCGAACCGCACGCCCTCGGCGTCGAACACGTCGAGGATCGGGTTCCAGCGCTCGGCGAAGTCCTCGTAGCCCCGCTCGATCATGTGCGGCGGGACCGGCGGGAACATGGCGACCAGATGCCAGATCGAGGAGCCGGTGAAGCCGATGACGGTGTCCACACCGAACGCGGCGGCCGCCCGCGCGGTGTTCTTGATCTCCTCGGCCGCGCGCCGGCGCACCCCCTCCGGCTCCCCGTCCCCCCAGATCCTGGCGGGCAGGATCCCCTGGTGGCGCTCGTCGATGGGGCTGTCGCAGACGGCCTGGCCGACCAGGTGGTTGGAGACCGCCCAGCACTTCAGGCCGTACGTGTCGAGCAGCTGGTGCCGGCCCTCCAGGTAGCCGGGGTCGGCCAGGGCCTTGTCCACCTCGAAGTGGTCGCCCCAGCAAGCCAGTTCGAGTCCGTCGTAGCCGAAGTCGCGGGCGTGGCGGCAGACCTCCTCCAGGGGCAGGTCGGCCCACTGGCCGGTGAAGAGGGTGAAGGGACGGGGCATGCGCGGGACCTCCCAGGGCCTAGAGCTGTACGGGGGTGAGGACGGAGTTCTTGGCGGCGCTCTCCTCCACCGCCGCCAGCACCCTCTGCACCTGGAGCCCGTCGGCGAACGAGGGGACGGGCGCGGTGCCCTCGGCGATGGTGCGCACCACGTCGCGGGCCTGGTGGATGAAGGTGTGCTCGTAGCCCAGCGCGTGCCCCGGCGGCCACCAGGCCTCCAGGTAGGGGTGCTCGGGCTCGGTGACCAGGATGCGGCGGAAGCCGGCCGTGGTGGCGGGCTCGGTGTGGTCGTGGAAGGAGAGCTCGTTGAGGCGTTCCAGGTCGAAGGCGAGTGAGCCGCACTCCCCGTTGATCTCCAGCCGCAGCGCGTTCTTGCGCCCGGCCGCCATCCTGGTCGCCTCGAAGGAGGCCAGCGCCCCGGAGGCGAGGCGTCCGGTGAACAGCGCGGCGTCGTCCACCGTCACCGCCCCGTACTCTCTCTCGGCGGCCACCCCTCCGAGCCCTCCCGAGGGCCCGGCGAGCAGCGGCCGTTGCCGGACGAAGGTCTCGCTCAACGCCGAGACGGACACCAGTGGTTCGCCCGCCAGGTACTGGGCGAGGTCCACGATGTGCGCGCCGAGGTCGCCGAGCGCGCCGGACCCGGCCCGGTCCTTCCGCAGCCGCCAGGTGAGCGGTGAGGCCGGGTCGACCAGCCAGTCCTGGAGGTAGGTGGCCCGGACGTGGCGCAGGGTGCCGAGCCGGCCCGAGGCGATGAGCCGGCGCGCGTAGGCCATCGCCGGGACCTTGCGGTAGTTGAAGCCGGACATCGCGATCTGACCGCGGGCGGCGGCACGGCGGGCCGCCTCGGTCATGGCCTCTGCCTCCGCGACCGTGTTGGCCAGCGGCTTCTCGCACAGCACGTGCTTGCCGGCCTCCAGGGCCGCGATGGCGATCTCGGCGTGGCTGTCACCCGGGGTGCAGATGTCCACGAGCTGGACGTCGTCCCTGGCGATCAGCGCGCGCCAGTCGGTCTCCGCCGCCGCCCAGCCGTGCCGGTCGGCCGCGGCCTCCACCGCGGTGCGGTCGCGCCCGCAGATCGCGGCGAGTACGGGTCTCATGGGCAGTTCGAAGACGTGGCCCGCGGTGCGCCACCCCTGCGAGTGGGCGGCTCCCATGAACGCGTATCCGACCATGCCGACCCCGAGCGCGGGTGCGCTCGCCATCGGCCGGTACGTCGGCGGCGCGGCCGACTCCTGCTCAGTGTCTTCCCTACGGGCCATCCGGGCTTCCTCCTCATCGGTGGTTCAGTGGGTGCGGCCGGGGGGCTCACCCCCCTTCGTCGGCCGTCTAGTTGAAGCCCGTCGGCAGGTACTGGTCGATGTTGTCCTTGGTGACGACCGCGGAGTACAGGGTGAGGTTGGTCGGGATCTCCATCTCGGCGAGTCCGGACACCCCCTTGGCCTGTCCGAGCGCGCGGGCCAGATCGATGGCCGAGGCGGCCATGGTCGGCGGGTAGAGCACGGTGGCCTTGAGCACGCTGTTCCCGGCCTTGATGGCGTCCATGGCGGACTTGGCCCCGGCGCCGCCGACCATCAGGAACTCGTCGCGTCCGGCCTGCTGGATGGCGCGGAGCGCGCCCACGCCCTGGTCGTCGTCGTGGTTCCACAGGGCGTCGAACTGCTTCTGCGCCTGGAGCAGTTGGGCCATCTTGGCCTGGCCCGACTCGACGGTGAAGTCGGCGGCCTGACGGGCCACCAGCTTGATGTTGGGGTAGTTCTTCAGCGCGTCGGCGAAGCCCTGGCTGCGCTGTTTGGTCAGCTCCAGGTTGTCGATGCCGGCCAGCTCGACGACCTTGGCGTTCGCCTTGTCCTTGAGCTGTTCGCCGATGTAGGTGCCGGCGTTGAGGCCCATTCCGTAGTTGTCGCCGCCGACCCAGCAGCGGTAGGCCTGCGGGGAGGCGAAGACGCGGTCCAGGTTGATGACGGGGATGCCGGCGCGCATGGCCTCCAGGCCGACCTGGGTGAGGGCCTTGCCGTCGGCCGGCAGGATCACCAGGACGTCGACCTTCTTGTTGATGAGGGTCTTGACCTGGCCGATCTGGGCGGCGGTGTCGTTGGAGCCCTCGGTGGTCTCCAGGGTCACCTCGGAGTACTTCTTCGCCCGGGACCGGGCGTTCTCGTTGATGGCGTTGAGCCAGCCGTGGTCTGCCTGGGGGCCGGCGAAGCCGATGGTGACGGGCTTGCCGGGCTTGTCGTCGGCGGCCGGGGCGTTGCTCTGGGCCGCGGTGTCCTTCTCCTTGGGGTCGTTGCTGGTGCAGGCGGTCAGGAGGGCGCCCGCGGAGACGGCGGCGGAACCGAAAAGGAGTCGTCTGCGGCTGGTTTCTGGCATGGCTGTCAAACCCTTCATCCGGGAGTGCGGCGCGGGAGGGGGAACGTTCGGGTACGGGAGGGGCGGAACGGGCCGTCAGGTCCCCGCGCGGGCCGAGGTGCGGCCCTGGACGAGGACGGCGGCGACGATGATCGCGCCCTTGGCGATCTGCTGGACGTCGCTCTGCAGATTGTTGAGCGCGAAGATGTTGGTGATGGTGGTGAAGACGAGGACGCCGAGCACGGAGCCGACGATGGTGCCCCGTCCGCCGCTGAGCAGGGTGCCGCCGATGATCACGGCGGCGATGGCGTCGAGTTCGTACAGGTTGCCGTTGGTGTTCTGGCCCGAGCCGGACAGGATGACCAGCATGAACGCGGCGATGCCGCAGCAGAGTCCGGACAGCAGGTAGAGGTAGAGCCGCTGGCGGCGGACGTCGATGCCGGCCAGCCGGGCGGCCTCGGCGTTGCCGCCGACGGCGACGGTGCGGCGGCCGAACGTGGTGCGGTTGAGCACCAGCCAGCCGATGACGGTGACCGCGGCGAACATCATGACCAGCGGCGGGACACCGAGGACATAGGCGTCGGGCAGGCCCAGGTCGAGGACCGACTTCACGGTGACGATCTGGGTCCTGCCGTCGGTGATCTGGAGGGCCAGACCGCGGGCCGAGGCGAGCATCGCCAGGGTGGCGATGAAGGGGACGACCCTGCCGTAGGCGATGAGCACCCCGTTGACGAGGCCGGCGCCGAGGCCGACCAGGACGGCGGTGAACAGGATGCCCGCGAAGCCGAAGTCCTGGGTGGCGACCGTCGTCGCCCAGACGGACGCCAGCGCGACCATGGCGCCGACGGACAGGTCGATGCCGCCGCTGGTGATGACGAAGGTCATGCCGACGGTGACGACGCCGATGACGGAGGACTGGGTCAGGATGAGCTGGAGGTTCCCGGTGTCGAGGAAGGCGTCGGGTTCGGTGATGCCGCCGACCAGGACGAGCACGGCGAGGACGCCGAGCAGGGAGAGGCTGTGGATGTCCGCGCGCAGTCGCGGAGCGCGCGCGGATCCGCCCTTCTTGGGGGACGTGGGGGCGGAGGCGGGCGCTGCGCCCTTGTCCGGCCCGCTGTGCCGCGCCGGTGAGACGGGCTGCGTCATGACGTCGGGCTCCCTTCCATCACGAGGTCGAGTACGCGGTGCTCGTCGAGGTCCCGGGCGTCGGCCTCGTGGACGACGCGGCCCTCCCGCAGGACGAGCACCCGGTCGGCGAGGCCCAGGACTTCGGGCACTTCGCTGGAGACGAGCAGGACGGCGAGGCCTTCGTCGGCCAGCCGGCGGATCACGGCGTAGAGCTCGGCGCGGGCGCCGACGTCCACACCGCGGGTCGGTTCGTCGAGCAGCAGCACCCGGCAGCCGCGCAGCAGCCAGCGGGCCAGGACGGCCTTCTGCTGGTTGCCGCCGGAGAGGGTGCGGACGGCGGTGTCGGGGTTGTCGGGGCGCAGGGAGAGTTCCCGGGTGGCGGCGCGGGCCGCCGCGCGCTCGGCCCTCCGGTCGATCCAGCCGGCCCGGGAGAAGCGGGACAGGGTGGAGACGGAGACGTTGCGGGTGACGGACTCCAGCATCAGCAGGGCCTGGGCCTTGCGTTCCTCGGGGGCGAGGCCGATGCCGGCGGCGACGGCGGCGCGGACGCTGCCGGGCCGCAGCGCCCGGCCGGCGACGGTGACCCGGCCGGCGGCGGGCCGGCGGGCCCCGTAGACGGTCTCCAGGATCTCCGAGCGCCCGGAGCCGACGAGTCCGGCGAGGCCGACGATCTCGCCGGGGCGCAGCTCCAGGTCGACAGGCGCGAACTCGCCCTTCCTGGTGAGCCCTTCGACGGTGAGGACGGGTGCGGGGCGTTCGACCGCGTCGGTGCGGTCGGGGCGCGGAGGGAAGACGTACTCGACGTTGCGGCCGGTCATCAGGGCCACGATGTCCTTGGTCGGGGTGGACTCGGCGGGCAGGCCGACCGCGACGGCCCGGCCGTCCTTGAGGACGGTGACCCGGTCGCCGATGCGGCGGATCTCCTCCAGGCGGTGGGAGATGTAGACGACGGCGACGCCGTCGGCGGTGAGCGAGTCGACGATCCGGAAGAGGTTGTCGACCTCGTCGGGGTCGAGGGCGGCGGAGGGCTCGTCCATCACGATCAGCCGGACGTCGTGGGAGAGGGCGCGGGCCATCGAGACGATCTGCTGCTGGGCGGCGGGGAGTTCGCCGACCGGGCGGGCGGGGTCGATCTCGGGGTGGCCGAGCCGTTCCAGCAGGGCGGCGGCGGCCTGCCGGCCCTCGCGAGTGCGGACGACGAAGCCGGCGCCGGTGTGCTCGTGGCCGAGGAAGACGTTCTCGGCGACGGACAGCCCCTCGACCAGGTCGAGTTCCTGGTAGATGGTGGCGATGCCGAGCCGCATCGCGGTGATGGGCGACTTCAGTACGGCGGGGGCGCCGCGCCAGGTGATCTCGCCGTCGTCGGGCTGGTGGGCCCCGGCGAGCACCTTGATGAGGGTGGACTTTCCGGCACCGTTCTGGCCGAGGAGGCAGTGGACTTCGCCGGCCTGGACCTCCAGGTCCACGCCGTCGAGGGCGCGCACACCGGGGAAGGACTTGGTGATGCCGGACATGGTGAGCAGCGGTGGTTCTGGAGCCATGACGAATCCCCTCGGCGGATGGGGTCTCCTCTGCGGGGTGGAGCCGGACGCAGGGAGGGGCCGGTGAGCGGGCAGGGCGCAGTGCGGTCCCGGGTGGGGTGCCGCCCGGGGCGGGCGTGACGGGCCGTGCGGGTGCGGGAGGTGTCGTACGGGTACGGCGCGGGCGCCGGGCGGGCGGTGCGGCCGGGCGCGGTGGTGTGGGGCGGGTGGGAGGGGGCGGGGTGGAGCGGATCAGGCGGGTGAGAAGAGGTGGTCGCTGATGAGCCTGGCCGCGCCGATGACTCCGGCGGCGGGTCCCAGCTCGCCCAGCACGATCGGGAGGTTGCCGGTGGCCAGCGGCAGGGACTGCCGGTAGACCTGGGTCCGGACGCTGGCCAGCAGCGTGTGGCCCAGTCCGGTCACGCCGCCGCCGATCACCACCAGTCCGGGGTTGAAGAAGCTGACGAGGCCCGCGATGACCTGGCCGACCCGGTTGCCGCCTTCGCGGATCAGATCGAGTGAGGTCGGGTCGCCGGCGGCCGCGGCGGCGGCGACGTCGACGGCGGTGAGCCTGCCGGACGCCTCCAGGCGGGCCGCGAGTTCCGCGGACCTCCCGGTGCGTGCCGCGTCCTCGGCGTCGCGGGCCAGGGCCGCGCCGCTGAAGTGTGCTTCCAGGCAGCCCCGGTTGCCGCAGGCGCAGGGGCGGCCCTCGGGTTCGACCTGGATGTGGCCGATGTCTCCGGCGCTGCCCGTCGTACCGCGGTGGACCTCACCGCCGACGACGATGCCGCAGCCGATGCCGGTGCCGATCTTGACGCAGAGGAAGTCGCCCGCGGAACGGGCGACGCCCGCGTGCTGCTCCCCCATGGCCATCAGGTTCACGTCGTTGTCGACCATGACGGGGCAGCCCAGTTCCTGGCTGAGCGCCTCGCGGACCGGGAAGCCGTCCCAGCCGGGCATGATCGGCGGGGCGACGGGGATGCCCTCGGGGAAGCGGACCGGTCCCGGTACGCCGATCCCCGCGCCGTCGAAGCCCTCGGCGAGGCCGGAGGCCCGGAGCTTGGCCGCCATCGACAGCACCTGCTCGAAGACGGCGACGGGGCCTTCGCGTACGTCCATGGGGTGGTTGAGGTGGCCCAGGACCTCCAGCTCCGCGTTGGTGACCGCCACGTCGACGGAGGTGGCGCCGATGTCGACGCCGAGGAAGCGCAGTTGGGGGGCGAGCCGGATGTTGTGCGAGCGACGCCCGCCGCGGGATGCGGCCAGTCCGTCGGCCACCACCAGGCCGGTCTCCAGCAGCCGGTCCACCTCGACGGCGAGCTTGGAGCGGGAGAGGTCGACCTGGTCCCCCAGCTGTGCCCGTGAGTTGGGCCCGCCGTCGCGCAACAGCCGCAGCAGTCGCGCCTGATGGCCGTTCGCGGGTCGTGCCGTCATCCGTCTCACGCGCCTCTCCCCGCCACATCGGCCTGTCCGTCGGGCTTTGGAGGGGAACGTAGCAGCGGTTGCCGGGGCTGGGAAGAAGTTGAGCAGGAATCCATCACAACTTTCTCCACCCTGAAGACAAAGAGGGGTGCCGCGCCCTGCCGGCGCGGCACCCCCGGGCCCCCGCGCGTCAGGGGCAGCGGATAACCTGACCGGCGTAACTGAGGTTCCCGCCGAAGCCGAAGAGCAGCACCGGATCGCCCGTGGCGACCTCGCCGCGCTCCACCAGCTTGGACAGGGCCATGGGGATCGAGGCAGCCGACGTATTACCGGAATCCACCACATCCCGGGCGATCACGGCATTGACCGCGCCGATCTTCCGGGCCACGGGTTCGATGATCCGCAGATTGGCCTGGTGGAGCACGACGGCGGCCAGGTCCTCGGGGGCGATGCCCGCCTTCTCGCACACCTGCCGGGCGATGGGCGGCAGCTGGGTGGTGGCCCAGCGGTAGACGGACTGGCCCTCCTGCGCGAAGCGCGGCGGCGTCCCCTCGATGCGCACCGCGTCGCCCATGCCGGGCACCGAGCCCCACAGCACCGGTCCGATGCCGGGCGGACCGCCGTGCGCCCCGGAGTCGGCGACGACGACGGCGGCCCCCGCGCCGTCGCCCATCAGGACGCAACTGGAGCGGTCGGTCCAGTCGACGATGTCGCCCATCTTGTCGGCGCCGATCACCAGCGCCCGGGTGGCGGCACCGGCCCGCAGGGTGTGGTCGGCGGTGGCCAGGGCATGGGTGAAGCCCGAGCAGACCACGTTGATGTCCATCACGGCGGGCGCGGTCATGCCGAGGCGGGCGGCGACCCGGGCCGACATGCTCGGGGAGCGGTCGATGGCGGTCGACGTGGCGACCAGGACCAGATCGATGTCGGCGGGCTGGAGGCCCGCGGCGGCGAGCGCCTTGGCCGCGGCACGGGCGGCCAGCTCGTCGACGGGCTCGTCGGGACCTCCGATGTGCCGGGTCCTGATGCCGACCCGGCTGGTGATCCACTCGTCGCTGGTGTCGACCATGGCCGCCAGATCGTGGTTGGTGAGCACCTTGGCGGGCTGATGGTGGCCGAGCGCCACGACACGTGAGCCGGTCATATTTGCGGTTCCCCTCGCTCCATTCGGCAGGAACCATCCAGTCTTGGTCGCTACCGCCCGGTACAGGGGTACGTGATCCCACAGGATTCCCGGCCTCACCTTGGAGGCTTGGCGACAGCCCGGCACCTACGGCCCGCGCACCGGCCGCGGCGCGCGGGCGGACGTGCGTGACAATGGGAACGCCGAGGTCACCTCGGCCGCACGGGCCGCCTGGGCCTCCGCCACGTACAGAATCGGGTCTGACTGCCATGGGACGGGTCACCGAGCGCCGCCGCACCCTCCGCATCCGGGACGGGGCGGTGTCCACCCGTCCGGACACGCTCGTGGCCGAGGAACCCCTGGAGATCCGGCTGAACGGCCGGCCGCTCGCCGTCACCATGCGCACCCCGGGCGACGATTTCGCGCTGGCCGCCGGGTTCCTGGTGAGCGAGGGCGTGGTCGGCGAGGGCTCCGAGGTGCGGTCGATCGTGTACTGCGCGGGCGCGACCGAGGACGGGGTGAACACGTACAACGTGGTGGACGTGCGGCTCGCGCCCGGTGTCCCGGTCCCCGACATCACGCTGGAGCGCCACGTCTACACGACGTCCTCCTGCGGGCTCTGCGGCCGGGCGAGCCTGGACGCGGTGCGCACCACGACCCGGCATCCGGTCGCCGACGCTCCCCCGGTGCGGGTGACGCCTGAGCTGCTGGCGGGGCTGCCCGACCGGCTGCGGGCCGCCCAGCGGGTGTTCGAGACGACCGGCGGACTGCACGCGGCGGCGCTGTTCAGCGAGGAGGGCGAGCTGGTCGATGTCCGGGAGGACGTGGGCCGGCACAACGCGGTGGACAAGCTGGTCGGCCGGGCCCTGACGGACGACCGGCTGCCGCTGTCCCGGTCGGTGCTGCTGGTGTCGGGGCGGGCCTCGTTCGAGCTGGCGCAGAAGGCGGTGATGGCGGGCATCCCGGTGCTCGCGGCCGTCTCGGCGCCCTCGTCCCTGGCCGTCGACCTGGCGGCCGAGGCCGGTCTGACCCTGGTCGGTTTCCTGCGCGGCCCGTCCATGAACGTGTACGCGGGCGAGCACCGGATCGCCGTGGAGGCACCGGCCGTCCGCGGCTGACCGCCGCCGTTCCTCACCCCACGGCGGCGGTTCCGCGCACCGGCGCGGCGCCCCGCTCCGGCGGGCCCTGCGGATCCCGGGCGCGCCGCCTGGCGATCACCGCGCAGACCATGAGCTGCATCTGGTGGAAGAGCATCAGGGGCAGGACGGCGAGGCTCGCCTGGGCGCCGAACAGCACGCTGGCCATGGGCAGACCGGAGGCGAGGCTCTTCTTGGAGCCGGCGAACTGGATCGCGATGCGGTCCTCGCGCCCGAAGCCGAGCCGTTTCGCCCCGTACCAGCTCACCGCGAGCATCAGCGCGAGCAGCACCGCCTCGGCGGCCAGCAGCGCGCCGAGCCGGGCCGGGGTGACCTGGTGCCAGATGCCGGCGACCATGCCCTCGCTGAACGCCGTGTAGACGACCAGGAGGATCGAGCCCCGGTCGACCAGGCCGAGGACCTTCTTGTGGCGTGCGAGGAAGCCGCCGATCCGGCGGCGCAGCAGCTGTCCCGCGACGAACGGCAGCAGCAGTTGCACGCCGATCCGCAGGAGCGCGTCGGCCGAGAAGCCGCCGCCGCTGTTGCCGAGGAGCGCCGCCGCGAGCAGCGGGGTGAGGAAGATCCCGGCGATGGAGGAGAAGGAGCCGGCGCAGATCGCGGCGGGCACGTTGCCCCGGGCGATCGAGGTGAAGGCGATGGAGGACTGGATCGTCGAGGGCACCAGGCAGAGGAAGAGGAATCCGCTCTGCAGCTGCGGCGTCAGCACGTACGGCACCAGCCCCCGGCTCGCCAGGCCGAGCACCGGGAAGACGAGGAAGGTGCAGGCGAGCACGGTGAGGTGGAGTCGCCAGTGCCGGAGTCCCTCCAGCGCCTCGGCGGTGGACAGCCGTGCGCCGTAGAGGAAGAACAGCAGGGCGACCGCGCCGGTGGAGGCGCCGCCGGCCACCTCGGCCGCCGTTCCGGAGGCGGGCAGCAGCGCCGCGAGGGCGACGGTGCCGAGCAGCGCCAGGATGTACGGATCGACCGGTATCCGGGACGGGGACAGCGGGATGCGGCGGCTCATGCTCGGGTTCTCTCGTTCGGGGGCGCGGCCTCCCATCCTGCTCACCGAGGTGGGCATCGGGAATCCCGTACACCGCTCTGACTGTCATCACGTTCCGCGATAACGTGGGCGGATGTACGACCCGGCGCAGTTGCGCACCTTTCTCGCCGTCGCCCAGACACTGAGTTTCACCGCGGCCGCCCGACGGCTGGGGGTGCGGCAGTCGACGGTCAGCCAGCATGTGCGGCGGCTGGAGGACGCGGCCGGGCGGCAGCTGTTCGTCCGGGACACCCACCGGGTCGAGCTGACCGTGGACGGCGAGGCGATGCTCGGCTTCGCGCGGACGATCCTGGAGGCCCACGAGCGGGCCTCGGCGTTCTTCTCCGGCACCCGGCCGCGCGGACGGCTGCGCTTCGGTGCCTCCGAGGACTTCGTGCAGACCCGGCTGCCGGAGATCCTCCGGTCCTTCCGCCACGAGCATCCCGAGGTGGACCTGGAGCTGACGGTGGAGCTGTCGGGGACGCTGCACCGGCGGCTGGAGGCGGGCCGGCTGGACCTGGTGCTGGCCAAGCGGCGGACCGGGGACACGCACGGGGAGCTGGTGCGCCAGGACGACCTGGTGTGGATCGGCACACCGGGGCTGCGGATCGACCCGGAGCGTCCGGTGCCCCTGGTCGTCTACCCGCCGCCGGGCATCACCCGGGCCCGTGCGCTGGAGGTGCTGGAGCGGGCCGGGCGCTCCTGGCGGGTGGCGTGCACGAGCGGCAGCCTCAGCGGGCTGACCGCCGCCGCCCGCGCGGGGCTCGGGGTGATGGCGCACAGCCGGGGGCTGATCCCGCCGGGGCTGGTGCCGCTGCCGCCCGGGGCGGGGCTGCCGGACCTCGGTGACGTGGACTTCGTCCTGCTGCACGGCCGCCACCGGGGCGGCGCCCAGCAGGCGGCGGACGCGCTGGCCGGGGCGATCCTGGCGGGCGGCGACCGGCTGGTCCGGCCGAGGGACACGGCGTAGGGGTGTCTGGCCGTATCCCCTGTTTCCCCACATATCGCAGTGCGCGCGGCGTACAGATTCGGTGGAGATTCCCGCGCGAGCCACTTACTCCATGGTCAGAAGCGTGTCCGTGCCTTGCCCATCTGGCCGGATTTCACCACCCGGCCGGTGCACGACGCACCTGGTACGGGGTGGTGCGGGCCCTCCCGCGGCGGCCTTGGGTGGGGTAGCGTCACGGCGCTGTGCGGAGCGCCACAAGGAGCAGGTCATTGCGTGAATTCACGGTTCCCCCGATGGCGGCCGCGCCCCACGTAGGCGGGCTCGCCGATGTCGTGTTCGACTACGCCGAGGAGGACCCGCGGCGGGTCGCGCTGGGCCGCAAGGACGCGGACGGACGCTGGCGGGATGTCACCGCGGCGACGTTCCGCGACGAGGTGCTGGCGCTGGCCAAGGGGCTGATCGCGCACGGGGTGCGGTTCGGCGACCGGGTCGCCCTGATGTCCCGGACCCGCTACGAGTGGACCCTGTTCGACTTCGCGCTCTGGTCGGTCGGGGCGCAGTCCGTGCCGGTCTATCCCACGTCCTCGGCGGAGCAGGTCCTGTGGATGCTGCACGACGCCGAGGTCTCGGCCGTGCTCGTGGAGCACGAGGACCACGCGATGACGATCGCCTCGGTGATCGACCGGCTCCCCCAGCTGAAGCGGCTGTGGCAGCTGGACGCCGGAGCGGTGGACGAGCTGGTGGAGGCCGGTGCGCGGGTCGGGGACGAGGTCGTGCACCGGCACCGCAGGGCGGTCACGCCGGAGTCGGTGGCGACGGTCATCTACACCTCGGGCACCACGGGCCGCCCGAAGGGCTGTGTGATCACGCACGCCAACTTCATGTTCGAGACCGACACCATGGCCACCCGCTGGGAGTCCGTCTTCCGCTCCCGGGCGGGCGACGAGGCGGCGACCCTGCTCTTCCTGCCGCTGGCACACGTCTTCGGCCGGATGGTGGAGGTGGCGGCCGTACGCGGCCGGGTGAAGCTCGGCCACCAGCCGGAGCTGTCGGCCAGGGCGCTGATGCCGGATCTGGTGTCGTTCCGTCCGACCTTCATCCTGGCGGTCCCGTACATCTTCGAGAAGGTGTTCAACGCCGCGCGCCGCAAGGCCGAGGCGGAGGGCCGGATCGGGCCGTTCGACAAGGCCGTCGAGGTGGCCGTGAAGTACGCCGAGGCCATGGAGGAGCGGGCCTTCGGCACCGGCCCCGGGCCCTCGGCCGGGTTGCGGATGCAGCACCAGTTCTTCGACAAGGTCGTGTACCGCAAGGTGCGCGAGGCGATGGGCGGCCGGATCCGGCACGCCATGTCGGGCGGTTCCGGGATGGAGCGGCGGCTCGGGCTGTTCTTCGCCGGTTCGGGTGTGACGGTGTACGAGGGCTACGGACTGACCGAGACGACGGCGGCGGCCACCGCCAATCCGCCCGAGCGCACCCGGTACGGCACGGTCGGGCAGCCGATCCCCGGGTCGACCGTGCACATCGCGGACGACGGCGAGGTCTGGGTCCACGGGGCCAATGTGTTCGGCGGCTATCTCGGCGATCCGAAGGCGACCGAGGCGGTCCTCAAGGACGGCTGGCTGGCCACCGGCGACCTGGGGGCGCTGGACGAGGACGGCTATCTGACGATCACCGGGCGCAAGAAGGAGATCCTGGTGACCTCGGGCGGGAAGAGCGTGTCGCCGGCCGGTCTGGAGGAGCGGGTACGGGCCCATCCGCTGGTGGCGCAGTGCATCGTCGTCGGCAACGACCGGCCGTACGTCGCGGCGCTGGTCACCGTCGACCAGGAGGCGGTGGAGCACTGGCTGACCATGCAGGGGCGGCAGCCGCTGGGCCCGGCGGAGCTGGTGCGCGATCCCGATCTGGAGATGGAGATCCGGCGGGCCGTGGTCGCCGCGAACACGGCCGTCTCGCAGGCCGAGTCGATCCGTACGTTCCGGATCCTGGCCCATCAGTTCAGCGAGGAGCACGGACTGCTGACCCCCTCGCTGAAGCTGAAGCGCCGGGCGATCGAGACCGCGTACGCGGCCGAGGTGGACGCCCTCTACCGCTGACCGCCCGATGTCCGCGCACGGGCCGCCGGGCACCGGTGTCCGCAGCGGCGTTCACGAATATGGACCGCGTGTTCGGGAATGCACGAGCGGCGCTGATCGTTCACTGTGGGAGTCCCACCACCCACAACGTAAGGATCGACTGCTCGTGAGCCAGGTCCCCACCCTCACCCTCAACAACGGCGTCGAGATGCCGCAGCTCGGTTTCGGCGTCTGGCAGGTGCCGGACGACGAGGCCACGAAGGCCGTCGCCACGGCCATCGAGTCCGGGTACCGCAGCATCGACACCGCCGCGATCTATCAGAACGAGGTGGGCACCGGAAGGGCGATCGCCGCCTCCGGTGTCGCGCGCGACGAGCTGTTCGTGACCACCAAGCTGTGGAACACCGAGCAGGGCTACGACTCGACGATGCGCGCCTTCGACGCCTCCCTGGAGAAGCTCGGCCTCGACTACGTCGACCTGTACCTGATCCACTGGCCGGTGCCGGCCAAGGACGCGTACGTGGACACGTACCGGGCGTTCGAGAAGATCTACGCCGACGGCCGGGCGAAGGCCATCGGCGTGTCGAACTTCCTGCCGGAGCACCTGGAGCGACTGCTCGGCGAGACCTCCGTGGTGCCCGCCGTCAACCAGATCGAGCTGCACCCGCAGCTCCAGCAGGCCGAGTCCCGCGCCCTGCACGCGCGGCACGGCATCGCCACCGAGGCCTGGTCCCCGCTGGGCTCGGGCAAGGGCCTCCTGGAGGTCCCGACCGTCGTCGCGGTCGCCCGCAAGCACAACCGCACCCCGGCCCAGGCGGTGCTCCGCTGGCACATCCAGACGGGCAACGTGGTGATCCCGAAGTCCGTGACGCCGTCGCGGATCGCGGAGAACATCGACGTCTTCGACTTCGAGCTGGACGCCGACGACCTGGCCGCGTTCGCCGCGCTGGACGAGGGCAAGCGCCTCGGCCCGAACCCCGGCGAGTTCAACGCCGGCGCCTGAGCCCCGCAGACCGTGTCCGCACCGCCGCCCGGCCCCGTGCCGGGCGGCGGTCGCCGTCTCAGGCGCGGCGGCCGAGGTGGAACGTGCGCGCCAGCAGCAGGAAGGTGTCGGGGCGCCGGTGGAGTCCGGCCGGGTCCTCGGGGTCGAGGAGCCGGTCGAGCGTGGCGTTGTCGTCGGCGTCGAGCCGTTCGCCGAGCCCGTCGCGGCGGCGGGCGAATTCCGCGATCACATGGTCCCTGGCCACCTCGCCCAGCGGGGCCGGCAGGTCGAGCAGGAAGCTGCGGGTGCCCTGCGGAGCCAGCCCCACCGCGGTGAACAGTGCCGCCCAGTCCTCGTTCTCCCGCCGCGCGTCGGGCAGTTCGGCCCGCATCTCCTCGAACATCTCGGCCTGGACCGCCTCCATCCTGGCCTCCAGGCCCGGCCGGCCGAAGCCCAGGTCGCGGGGCAGCTGACGCGGCTGGAGCCCGCCCTCGACCAGGGCGACGGTGCCGCCGGGGCGCAGCAGTCCGGCGAATCCGGCCAGGACGGCGCGCTGGTCGCCCATGTGGTGCAGGGCGTTGCCCGCCCAGACGAGGTCGGCCTCGCCGAGGCCCGCGAGCCCCTCGGGGATCTCCGCGTGGAGCGTGGTGACGCGGTCGCCGAGCCCGAGCCGCCGGGCGCGGTCGAGGGTGCGCTCCAGCAGGGCCGGGGTGGCGTCCACGGCCACGACCTCGGCCTCGGGGAACACCTCGGCGAGCAGACAGGCGACGACGCCGGGGCCGCTGCCGATGTCCAGGACCCGGCGGACCTTCGGAGCGTCGGGCAGTCCGGCGATCCAGCGGGCCGCGCGGGTGTACTGCTCACTGCTCAGTTCGGCGTTCTGCTCCAGCAGCGGGGCCATGACGTCCCAGTCCGGTTCGGCGGGGTTGTGGCCGTGCCCGTGGGAGTGTCCGTGGCCGTGCCGGCCCTCGTGGTGGTGACCGTGAACGGTGTGGTTGCTCATCCCTCCACCCTCACCGCACGTCAGCTGATGGGCAAACTTTGTTGCCGGTCCGGCAAGCCGCCCTTGCGGTAGTCCTGCGGGCTGACGCCGCGCACCCGCTTGAACGCGGTGCTGAAGGCGAAGGCCTGGCTGTAGCCGACCTTGCGGGCCACCGCCTCGACGGTCGCGTCGGTCTCCCGGAGCAGGTCGGCGGCGAGGGCGAGGCGCCATTCGGTGAGGTAGCTCATCGGGGGCTCCCCGACCAGTTCGGTGAACCGGCGGGCCAGCCCGGCCCGGGAGACCCCGGTCCGTGCGGCGAGTGCGGCGACGGTCCAGGGGTGGGCGGGCTCGTTCTGGAGGAGGCGCAGCGCCTGTCCGACGACGGGGTCGCCCATGGCCCGGTACCAGGCGGGGGCCTCGGCGCCGGGCCGGGAGAACCAGGTGCGCAGGGTGTCGATGAGGAGCAGGTCGAGGAGCCGGTCGAGCACGACGCTCTGGCCCGGTTCGTCGCGGGCGATCTCCGAGCCGAGCAGGCTCAGCAGCGGTCCGGTGGTCCGGCCGTCGGCGGGCAGGAGGAGCAGCGGCGGCAGGGCGTCGAGCAGCCGTCCGCTGATCTCGCCGTCCATCAGATAGGTGCCGACGAGCACGACGGCCGAGCCCTCGGCGGCGTTGCCCCAGGTCCGTACGCCCAATCGCATGGACTGGGCCAGCGGTTCGCCGCGCAGGGTGGTGCAGCCGCCGCCGGGTCCGATGAGGGCGTGGGGCGCGGTGTCGGGTCCGTCGGCGACGGTGTACGGCTCCGGGCCGCGGGCGACGGCCAGATCGCCCGGGGTCAGCCGTACGGGAGCGGTGCCGGCGTCGGGACGGATCCAGGCCTCGCCCTCGGTGACGGCCATCAGACAGAGCGGGGCCCGGTCCTCGATCCGTACGGACCACGGCGGTTCCATCACCATCCGCAGCAGGAAGGCGCCTCGGGCGCGCGGTCCGTCGAGCAGGCCTGCGAGTGCGTCCATGCGGTGCAGCGTAGACGCGCGCGTAGGGAGGTGAGTGGCTGGGGCATGGAGGGCGGGGGCGGGGCCGGGGAGTCTGGGGGCATGACAGAGAACACGGAGAACACGCAGCGGCAGAACCCCGTCACCGGCCCGGTCCTGGTGACGAGCGGGACGGGCAAGACGGGCCGGCGGGTGGTGGAGCGGCTGGCGGCGCGGGGCCTTCGGGTGCGGGCCGGGTCGCGGGACGGCGCCGTCGCGTTCGACTGGACGGACCCCTCGGGGTGGGAGGCCGCGCTGACGGGTGCGGAGGCGGCGTACATCGCCTACTACCCGGATCTGGCGGCGCCCGGGGCGCCGGAGGCGATGGCGGAGTTCGGCGCGGTCGCGCGCCGGTGCGGGGTGCGGCGGCTGGTGCTGCTGTCGGGGCGGGGCGAGCCGCAGGCCGTGGTGGCCGAGGAGGCGCTGCGGTCGTCGGCCGGTGACGCCGAACTGACCGTGCTGCGTTCGGCGTTCTTCGCGCAGAACTTCAGCGAGGGGGCGCTGGCGGACGGGGTGCACCTGGGTGAGGTGGTGTTCCCGGCGGGCACGACGGCCGAGCCGTTCGTCGACGCCGACGATCTCGCGGACGTGGTGGTGGCGGTGCTGTGCGGGGAGGCGGGCGCGGGCGAGGTGCACGAGCTGACCGGACCCCGGCCGCTGACCTTCGCCGAGGCGGCGGCGGCGCTCACCGCCGCCACCGGGCGGCAGGTGCGCTACGTCGCGGTGACGGAGGATCAGTACAGCTCCATGCTGATCGACTTCGGCGTTCCGGATGCCGAGGCGGACATGCTGGCCGAGCTGTTCACCTTCCTGCTGGACGGGCACAACGCCACGGTGACCGACGGGGTGAAGCGGGTCCTGGGCCGCGATCCGAAGCCGTTCGCCGTCTTCGCGTCGGAGGCGGCGCAGGACGGGGCGTGGGGCGGCGCCTGAGCGGGGCGGGCGTGGGCCCCGGGCGGGCTCGCGCGCCCTCAGCGGCGGCGGAACGCCAGGAGCCGGTACTCCGGTTCGGCACGGCGGCGGTCGGGGCCGGGCAGTGCGGCGAGCCCGCGCACGAGGTCGTCGGCCGCCGTGCCCGGCAGCACCAGACGCGAGGCGTAGGAGCCGCGCAGGACCCCGTCGGCCGCGGTCAGCGGGGTCCTGCCCTGGCCGTGGCCGCGGAAGACCCCGCTGCCCATCACATCGAGACCGCAGGCGGCGGCGTGGCCGAGGACCCGGTCCGTGGCGTCGGACGGGGAGACGGAGAGGTAGGGGCCGAACAGCGCGTCGATGTCGCTGCCGACGTCGTGCGCGGCGTCCTTGTCGACGGTGGTCACGAACACGCCGCCGGGCCGCAGGATCCTCGCCGCCTCGGCCACGACCGCGGGCACGGCGCCCTCCTCGCGCAGCAGGTGCAGCAGCCACACGGCCGTCACCGCGTCCACGGACGCGTCGCGCACGGGCAGCCGGCGCGCGTCGGCCAGCACGACGCCTCCGACCCGTTCCCGTGCCACCCGGGCCATGCCCGGGGAGGCGTCGGAGCCGTACACCCGCAGGCGCGGCCGGCCGGCGGCGAGCCGCTCGGTGACCAGACCCGTGCCGCACCCGATGTCCAGCAGGGTGCGCGCGGTGGGCGGAACGAGGCCCAGCACGGCGCGGGCAGCCGCCTGCGCCCTGGGGACACCGCCGCGCGTCGCGTCGTAGACGGCGGCCTCCTTGTCGTAGTCCAGCATGCGGACGACTGTACGACAAAGGACCGCAGCCCACGGCCCGGAGCCGACGATCGTATTGCCGCAGGACGACGGGGGCCATAACGTGCGGTTATGGAGCTGGAGTTGCGCCATCTGCGAACCGTACGGGCCATCGCCGAGACCGGAAGCCTCACCAAGGCGGCCGCCGCGCTCGGGCTGGCCCAGCCCGCGCTGAGCGCGCAGCTGCGGCGGATCGAGAAGGCGCTGGGCGGGCCGCTGTTCGACCGCGACCACACGGGTGCGCGCCCCACGCTCCTGGGCGAACTGGTGCTGGAACGCGCCCGGGTGGTGCTGCCCGCGGTGAGCGAACTCCAGGAGGAGGCGGTGCGGTTCGCGAACGCCTGGGGGGCCATGGAGCGGTTCCGGCTCGGCGCCACCCACGGACCGCTGCTGGGCGGGCTGGTCGACCGGCTCGCCACCGCGCACCCGTCCGCCCCGGTCTCCACGTACACCTCCTGGTCCGTCGCCGAGCTGGCCGGCCAACTGGTCGACGGGCGGCTGGACTTCGCCCTGGTCGGGGCGTGCGGCGAGAGTGCGCCCCCGGTCGCCGACCGGCTGCGGTGGGAGGTCATCGGCATCGATCCGGTGTTCGTGATGCTGCCGGAGACGCATCCGCTGGCCGGTGAGGCGGAGCTGGAACTGTCCGCGCTGGCGGACGAGGGCTGGGCGGACGTGCCGGGCGACGGCTGTTTCGCGGACTGTTTCGTGGCCGCCTGCGCGCGTGCCGGGTTCAGTCCGGTCTCGGTGTTCGAGACGGACACGGTGTCCGTGGTCCATCTGGTGCAGGTGGGGCGGGCGGTCGGACTGTGCCGGGCGACGTTCCCGCCGACACCGGGCGTGGTGACCCGGCCGATCGCCGGTTCCCCACTGAGCTGGCGTCATCTGCTGGGCTGGCATCCGCGCTCGGCCGCCGCCGCGGCGGCGGCCGCGGCGGTCACCGGGCACACCCGGGCGGCGTACGCCCAGGCGGTGGAGCGCAGCGACAGCTACACCCGCTGGCTCGCCGCGCATCCGCGTTTCGGCGCGGCCCCCTGACGGGGCGTCCGGGGCCGCGTCTCATTCGGCCCCGTGGGCGGGGGCGGCGGCCGCGACCCGGCCGGCCAGCTCCAGATCCTTGGCCGTGACCTTGCCGCCCGCGTCGTGGGAGTTCACCGACAGAGCGACCGAGTTGTAGCCGAGCGTCAGATCGGAGTGGTGGTTCAGCTCGTCCTGGATCCGGGCGATGTGCATCGCGAACGCGGCGGCGGCGATGTGCGAGGGCAGCCGGTAGGAACAGGTGATGCGGTCCCCCTCCACCGCCCATCCGGGCAGCTCGCGCAGCCCTTCCTCGATCGCGTGCGGCGGCAGGGGTGCGGCGGGCATGGAGGGCTCCCTCGTCGGGGTCGGGTGGGGTGGCACTGCCGGTGACGTTACGGTCTCGGTATGACAACTGTCGCGCTTGACACGGGGGTAGGGCCGCTGCTGCGCAGCTGGCGGGAGCGTCGCCGGATCAGTCAGCTGGAGCTCGCGCTGCGGGCGGACTCCTCGGCCCGGCACATCTCCTTCATCGAGACGGGCCGTGCCCGCCCCAGCCAGGAGATGGTCCTGCGGCTGGCGGAGCACCTGGACGTGCCCGTACGGGAGCGCAACGCGCTGCTGGTGGTCGCCGGATACGCGCCGCACTACGCGGAGACCCCGCTCGACGACCCGGCCATGGGGGCGCTGCGCGAGGGGCTGGACCGGCTGCTCCAGGGCTACGACCCGTACCCGGCGTTCGTCGTGGACGGCCTGTACACGGTGGTGGCGGCCAACGACGGGATGCGCCGGATGCTGGACGGGGTGGCGGAGCATCTGCTGGTGCCGCCGCTGAACGCGATGCGGCTGACCCTGCACCCGGAGGGCATGGCCCCGCACATCCTCAATCTGCGGGAGTGGCGGGCCGATCTGCTGGCGCAGATGGAGCGTCAGATCGCCCTGGCCCGTTCGGTGGAGCTGCGCGCGCTGTACGAGGAGGTGGCGGGCTATCCCGTACCGGAGCGGTCCCGGGACGCGGAGGGCTGGGAGCCGCCCTCGGCTTCGGTGCCGTTCGCGCTGCCGCTGGTCGTCGAGCACCACGGGCACGTGCTCTCGTTCGTGGCGTCCATCGCCACGTTCAACACCCCGATGGATGTGACGGTGGCGGAGCTGGCGATCGAGACGCTGCTGCCGGCCGACGCGGCGACGGCGGCGTATCTGCGGTCGCTCGCGGGCTGACCCGGTCCGGCCGCTCACTTCTTGACGACGGGGTGGATCCACTCGCCGTCCTCGCGGGCCAGGAGCTGGGCGGCCGGGCAGAGCAGGACGAGGACCACCGAGGCGAGCACCAGCGGCAGCGCGGGCCGCCCGTGCAGGACGGCGACGGCGCCGACGAGGGCACCGGCCAGCATGGCCGCCGCCGACAGGGCGCGGCGCCCGGCCCGGCTGCCGCCGCCCCCGGCGAGCCGGCCGTCGGCAGCAATCCCCGTGATGGTCAGGGTGAGGACCGTCGTGGTCAGATCGGGGACGGCGAGCGCCCGCGCGACGGCGTTCTGCACCCCGAGGCCGAGGGCGAGCAGCACGATCAGGGTGAAGCGCACCCCGCCGTGGAAGGGGGTGCCCGAGACGAGCGCGACGGCGAGCGCGGCCAGGACGCACACCGTCTCCGCCCACAGCCCGCGCAGCAGCATCCGGCCGCGGTGGGCGCGGGCGTGGTGCACGATCCGCCCGCCGGCCAACGCGCCCGCCGCGAAGGCGACGAGCGCGAACAGGGAGGCGGCGAGGGAGAACCCGGGAGCGCCGGCGAACGCGAACCCGGCGAAGACCACGTTGCCCGTCATGTTGGCGACGAAGACCCGCCCGAGTTCCAGATAGCTGACGGCGTCGACCAGACCGGTGACGACGGTCAGCGCGAGCATCAGCGGCGGCAGCGGACCGTGCCGGTCGTCCGGGTCGGGTACGAGGGTGGTCCATGCCTCACGCAGGACGACGGGCACGGGAACGCTCCGATCACGGGGTACGGGAGACGGCTCGGTGTGATCAGGATGGTGCCGTCGTGCCCGGCCCGGAGGGAACGCCCGCCGCGTGTCGTCGCCCCCGCGCCACGGGTGCACGGGGCGCGGGGGCGACGGCGGGGCTCAGACCCGGGCGCCGTTGTCGAGCGGGTCGCGGCGTCCGGCACCCGAGCGGGCGCGCGGGGCGCGCGTCCGGGCCGGCGGCGGGACCCTGCCGCTGCTCTCCAGCAGCAGCGCTCCCGGTACGGCGGTCATGACCGAGGAGTACGTGCCCACGACGATGCCGATCAGCAGGGCGAGGGCGAAGTCCTCCAGGGAGTCGCCGCCGAGGACCGCCAGCGCGGTGAGGATGAACAGCGCGCCCATCCCGGTGTTGACGGTCCTCGGCACCGTCTGGAGGACGGCGTGGTTGGCGACGTCGGCGAGCGGTTTGCGGCGGGCCTTGGCCCACAGCTCCCTGACCCGGTCGAAGACCACGACGGAGTCGTTGACCGAGTAGCCGATGACGGTGAGCAGCGCCGCCAGGAAGATGCCGTCGACGGTGCGCCCCAGCCAGGCGAAGGCGCCGATCAGGATGATCACGTCGTGGATCAGCGCGCCGACCGAGGCCACGGCGAAGGTCCAGCGGAACCGGATCGCCAGATACGCCAGTTGGACGAGGACGGCGATCGCCAGGGCGATCAGCGCGTTGCGCCGCAGTTCGTCGCCGAGGCTGGGTCCGATGAGTTCGTCGCGGACCTTGGTGGTCTCGCCGCCCTCCTCGGCCAGTGCCGCGCGCAGCCGGTGCTCGGCGTCGTTGTCGAGGTCCCCGGTGCGTACGGAGATGTCACCGGCGCCCGCGGTGGTGACCTCGGCGTCGCCGAAGCCGGCCCCGGCCAGCGCCGTACGGGCCCGCTCGACGTCGACCGGCCGGCTGGTCGCGTACTCGACGAGCCGGCCGCCGGTGAACTCCACGCCCAGGTTGACGCCGCGCACCACGATGCCCGCGACGGCCACGGCGACCAGGACGGCGGAGACCATCAGCCAGCGGCGCGGGGTGCGCATGAGCTGCGGGTCGCGGCGGGTGATCCAGGTCCGCACCCGCCCCGGGCTCGCGATGCCGTTGACGCCCCGGTAGTCGGCGACGAACCGGGACCGGGAGGCCGTCTCGGTGAGCACCCGGGCGATGACCAGCGCGGAGAACATCGAGGCGAGCACACCGATGCCGAGCGTGACACCGAAGCCCTTGACGGGTCCGGAGCCGAGGAAGAAGAGCAGTCCGGCGGCGATGAGCGTGGTCACGTTGGAGTCGGCCACCGCGCTCCAGGCGTGCCGGAACCCGGCGACGAGCGAGGTGCGCAGGGACCGCCCCGGCCGCCCGGCGTACTCCTCCCTGGCCCGTTCGAAGACCAGCACGTTCGCGTCGACCGCCATGCCGATGGCGAGCACGAACCCGGCCAGCCCCGGCAGGGTGAGCGTCACTCCGAGACCGACCAGTGCGGCGTACGAGATGACTCCGTAGGCCGCCAGGGCCACGGCGGCGAGGGCGCCGAAGAGCCGGTAGACGACGGTGATGAACAGGGCGGTGGCCGCGGCGCCGATCAGGGCGGCCCGCGCACTGGCGTCGATGGCGTCGGCCCCGAGCGTGGGTCCGACGGTCCGCTGCTCGACGATCTCGACGGGGACGGGCAGGGCGCCGCCCTGGATGAGCAGGGCCAGTTCGCGCGCCTCGTCGGCGCTGAACGCGCCGGTGATCTGGGTCGATCCGGAGGGCAGCCCGGTGTTGCAGCCGACGCTCGGGGAGACCTGCGGCGAGGAGATCACCTTCTCGTCCAGCACGATGGCGACCCTGCGCCGTTCGTCCTGGACGGGGTGACAGGCCGCCTCGCCGGTCAGTTTGGTCCAGTCCCGGCCGGCGTCCTTGTGGAAGTCCAGCGCGACCGACCAGCCGGCCCCCTGCTGCGCGTCGAACGAGGCCGACGCGTCCTTGACCCCCGCGCCGGAGAGCGCGACGGGCCCGAGCGCGAGGAACCGGCCCTGCTCGTCGGGGAGCGTGGGGCCTTCGGTGCCGGTGGCGGTGGGGCCCTCGGTGCCGGAGGTCGGAGTGGTGCTCTCGGTGCCGGAGGTCGGCGTGGTGCTCTCGGTGCCGGGCTTGTCGCCGCTTTCGGGGCCGGTCTTCCCTGACCGGGTGGCCTCGGCGTCGGCGGCGGTGCCGGGGCCGCGTACCGCGTGGAAGGTGAGCTGGGCGGTGCGGCCGATGACCTCGGCGGCCTTGCGCGGGTCCTGGACGTCGGGGAGTTCGACGATGATCCGGTCCTCGCCGGACCGGGTCAGGGTCGGTTCGGTGACCCCGAGGGAGTCGATGCGCTTGCGGAGCACCTCAAGGGTGCGGTCGGTGCTCTTCCGGTCGGCCTTCGCCGTGTCGGAGTCCTTCGCCTGCAGGACGAGCCGGGTGCCGCCCTGGAGATCGAGGCCCAGCCGGGGGGACATGGTCAGCGTGATGAGCACGGAGACGAGCAGTACGGCCGCGGCCAGTACCGCCCGCACCGTGGTGGCGCGGGTCATGCGTGGGTCCTCCGAGGGGTGCCGGACGGGTGGTTCCGGACCCCTCGGAGGCGGCCGGTCCTGCGGAGGAGAGCGGATCCTCCACAGAAACGGCCGGCTCTAGGAGCGCGGAACCGTCACGGCGGTGAGGTGGGTCGGGACCGGTGCCGGGTCCCACGGCCGGTGAACGGCCGCGCTCGGAGGTCCGCGTACGCCGGGCAGCGCGGCACGGAAGCGGTCTGCGGCCGCCGCCGGTACGGCGGACGGCCCCCCGGGGACGGGGTGCGGAGGCGGAAGGCCGGGCGGGGACGACGGCAGGAAGCCGGGCCCGGGAGGCGGCAGATGCTGCGGCGCACGCGGCTGCTCGGACACCGCCCACGGCTGACCGGCCGCCCAGTGCGGAGGAACGGCCCCCGTCCGAGGCACCGCCCAGGACTGCGGCATGCCCCGCGGGTGCGGGGCGATGCGCGGGTGCGGGGCGACACGCGGCTGGGGCGTCGTGGTGGGGACGGACCGCAGGGTGTCGACGGCGGTGGGGGTGGGGACGGCCGTGGAGTCGGGGGCGGCTGTCCGTTCGGGACGGGCCGGCGCCTCGGGGGACGATGCCCCGCTGTCCGCCGGCGACCACGCGTCGCCGGACGTGCGGAACGCGGGCGCGGACGCGTGGTCCGCTCCGGCGGCGGGCTCGGTCGCGGATTGCGCGGGCACGTGCCCCGAGACCGACGGCACCTGCCCCAGCGCCGCCGGAGCGACACCCGTCACCGCGAGGACGGCGAGGAGCAGCGCGGCAAGGAAGCGCCGGGCCGCCGCGCCACTGAGCGGCCGGACGGCAGGGAGTGTCGGGACGCCGGGGAAGGGCGGAACGCCCACGGATCCCAGGACGTCGGCAGGTCTCAGGACGTCGACGGATCTCGGGACGCCGAGAGGTCGCGGCACGTCGACGGATCCCGGCCCGCCTCGCGATCCCGAAGCGCCGAAAGGCCTCCGAGCGTCGGAGAGCCTTGAAGCGCCTCGGGATCTCGAAGGGCCAAAGGGCCTCGGAGCGTCGGAGACCCCCGAAGCGCCCGAGCACCCCGTCGGGGTACCGGGGAGCGGCGGAACGCCCTGGGGTGCCGGGATGTGCGGCCGGTCCCCTCGGGGTGCGTTCCCCCGGGGCGGCCCCGGGAGGGGGGTCACCTGGTCCGGCCGGGCAGGGCGGGTGCGGCGTGGCGGAGCACGGAGCCGAGGACCAGTCCTGCTCCGCGTACGACCGTGGTCGCCGGGTCGTCCGTGAGCCGGACCGGGACGCCGAGGCGGACCGCGACGCGCTGGGTGATGTCCGGACGGAGCGCTCCCCCGCCGGTGAGCAGCGGCCCCCGGCGCAGGGCGCCGAGCAGCGCCCCGTGCCGGTCCTGTCGCCACATGTCCATGACCATGTCGAGGACGGTGCCGACCACGGCGGCGGGCGGGGCGCCGGCCTCCAGATCACTGGTGCCGGTCTCGGCCAGGCGCGCGTCGCGCACCCGGCCGCCGACGAGGAGCGTCGTCTCGGTCAGTTCGGCGCCGATGTCGACGACGAGCAGCGGCCCCCCGTCGTGCGGTCCGGCGCAGGCGGCAGCCGCCCTGGCACTGTCCAGGACGATGACATCGGCCGGGCCCAGCGCGGTGAGCATGTCCCGTGCCGCCGCGCGGTGTTCGGGACCGGTGAGCAGGGGGTGGCTGAGGACGATCACCGCGTCGCCCCGGTCGGCGCCGAGTGCGGTGTCCGCGATGCGGCCGAGCGTCCGGCCGCAGGACTCGGGGTCGACGATGCGCCCGCGCCGGACCGGCCGGCCGTCGTGCGCCGGCGCGTCGGCCCGGCCGGAGCCGGTGTCCGCGACGACGCCCTGCCCGGGGATCCAGGCGCGGATGCCGGAACTGCCGAGGTCGAGCGCGATACCGCGGGTCACACCGCGGTGCGGGAGCCGGGGGGACATCGTCCGCTGCCGGTCCGGCCGGTGACCGGATCCGGTCCGCCGGCGCCCGTCGCGCACAGAACGCATCGCCCCTCACCCCCGGTCCGCCGACGCGGCCGTTCACACACCCATGGACCCGCGCATCGCGAGGCATGGCCGAACCCTCACTATGCAATAGGGAGGCAAAGAAAGCCACTTCCACGCAAAATCCAAGGCCACCCCAGCCCCCAAGGCCCCTGGGCCACCGACGCCGCCCGCGCCGCCCTCCGCCGGGGCCCGGTCCTCCGGACGCCCCGGTGTCCGGCGGTGGGGTCAGACCGCGTCCGGCAGGAACGCGGCGACGAGCGCGGCGAACTCCTCCGGGCCGGATATGCGCACTCCCAGGTCCTCCGCCTTGGCACGCTTGGAACCGGCCTTCTCGCCGGCGACCAGAAGGGTCGTGCGCTTGGAGACGCTGGAGGAGGACTTTCCGCCGGCCCGCTCGATCAGCTCGTTCATCTGGTTGCGCGAGAGCTTCTCCAGCGCACCGGTCATGGCGCCGGTGACGACGACGGTCATCCCGTCCAGCGGTCCGGCATCGGCACCCCCGGCGCTCCCGGTCTCCCCGCCCGCGGCCCCGTCCGCCGTACCGTCGGCGCCCTCCGCACCCTCCTCGCCGGGCTCCGGCGGCGGGGTCGCACCCGGCTCGGTCATCGTCAGCCCGGCGGCGACCAGCTTGTCGATCAGCGGGGCCAGCTCCACCAGCTCCGCGACGACGGCCGCCGCCTTCTCCTTGCCGATGCCGTCCACCCGCTGGAGGGCTTCGGCGTCGGCGGCCCGGATCCGGTCCATGTCCGCGAAGTAGCGCGCGATGCGGCGGGACATGGAGCGGCCGGTGCCCCGCACCCCGAGCGCGCAGAAGACCCGGGACAGCGGCTGGCGGCGCGCGGCGTCGATCGCGGTCAGCAGGTTGTCGGTACTGGTCTCGCCCATCCGCTCCAGCGCCAGCAACTGCTCGCGCTCCAGGGCGAACAGATCGGCGAAGTCCTTCACGAGACCGGCGTCGACGAGCTGCACGACCCGGGTGGCGCCCAGGCCCTCGATGTCGAGCTGGTCACGCCCGGCGGCGTACGAGACCGAGGCGACCAGACGGCAGTCGCGGCCCCGGACGCAGCGCCAGCGCTGCTCGCTGGTGTCGATCTCGGATCCGCACTGCGGGCAGGACTCGGGGAAGGCGATCGGCTGTTCCTCGCCCGTGCGCAGATGGGCGACCGGGGCCTCGATGCGGGGGATGATGTCGCCCGCCTTGTAGACCATCACGTGGTCGCCGACGCGCAGATCGCGGCGGGTGATGTCCGCGGGGTTGTGCAGGGTGGCGTACCCGACGGTCGATCCGTCGATCTCGACGGGCTCCAGGACGGCGCGCGGGGCGATGATGCCGGTGCGGCCCACGTTCCACTCGACGCCCAGGAGGCGGGTGACCTTCTCGACGGCCGGGAGCTTGTAGGCGATGGCCCAGCGCGGCGCCCGGCTGCCGGAGCCGGCGTCCCGCCGGTCCGCGGCGAGGTCCGCCTTGATGACGATGCCGTCGATGCCGAAGGACAACGAGGCGCGCAGCGAGGCGATCTCCTCGATCCGCGCCTGGACCTCCTCCACCGTGGCCAGGGTGCGCGGCGCCACCACCGTCTCCCCGGCGGTGTGCACGCCGAGCCCGGCCGCGTAGGTCAGCGTCTCGCCGTGCGGCAGCTCGGCCAGGGCGGTGGCCGTGTCCCCGGAGTCGGGCAGGGCGACGACCCCGTAGGCGAAGAACGTCATCTCCACCGTGTACGCCCGGTCCTTGGCGCGCAGGGTGCCCGCCGCGCCGTTGCGCGCGTTGGCGAAGGGGGCGCCGCCGTGCGCGGTGCGGGCCGTGTTGGCGCGCTCGAACTGCTCGGCCGTCATCAGGATCTCGCCGCGCAGCTCGATCGTCACCGGCTCGGCCAGCTCGGCCGGGAGGCCCACGACCGTGCCGATCGCATGCGAGACGTCCTCGCCGGCGGTGCCGTCGCCCCGGGTGATCAGCCGCTCCAGTCTGCCCTCCCGGTAACGCGCGGCGACCGCGAGGCCGTCGAGCTTCGGCTCGACGCTCCAGGCGGCGACCGGTCGGCCTATCCGCCGCTCCAGCGAGGCGGTCCAGGTGGCGAACTGCTCGGCCGAGAACACATTGTCCAGGGAGAGCATCGGCACCGTGTGCGGAACGTCGCCGACTGCGGTGCCGCCGGCCACCTTGCCGGTCGGCGAATCGGCCAGCACCTCCTGCGGATGCGCCTCCTCGTAGGCGGCGATGCCACGCGCGAGCCGGTCGTACGCGTCGTCGTCGAGCGCGCTCTCGCCCGTGGCGTAGTACGCGGCGGCGGCCCGGGACGCCTCTTCGACGGCGGCGGCGTAGGCGGCGGTGTCGGCGAGCACAACAGCTGAGTTCGTCATGCCCTCCATCCTGCCGTCCACCACTGACAACGCCCCGCTCGCACGGGGCTGGCCCGGCCTCCGCACGGCCCCGCACCGCGCCCCGCCCCCCTATGTGGCGGCCTGACACGGAACCTCTCGCAAGAGAGCGCTCTCCCATCACGGAGCCTTCTCAACTGACTTTTCAGCACACGGAGTTCCGGAACCGCAGCCTCTCTTGACATGCCCGTAACACGCTTTTACGTTCCTCGCAGAGAGCGCTCTCTCGCACCGGAATCCCCCACTTCCCCGAACAGGAGTGCCGTGCTCTTCTTCCGTCACCGACGCGCCCGCGAGGACAGTCACCGCAGAACCCGGCCCGGCCGCCGCCGCACCGCGGCGCTCGTCGCCGCCGTCCTGGCCCTGTCCTTCCTGGAGGCGAACACCGGCAACGCGTCAGCCGGTCCGGACACATCCGCCCCCGCCGCACCCGCGGCGGCCGCCGATGTGGTCCGGGTCGCCGAGTTCCTCGCCGAGTGCCCGTACACCCACCGGGCCCCCGACGACCCGATCGTCTTCCCGGGGCTGCCCGGGGCCTCGCACATGCACAGCTTCTTCGGCAACGACTCGACCAACGGCAACTCCGACCTCGCCTCGCTGGAGAAGGCGAGGAGCAGTTGCTCCCCCGACATCGACCTGTCCTCGTACTGGGTGCCGACGCTGTACGACGGCGACAAGGAGGTCGAGCCCACCGGCACGACCTTCTACTACCTCGGCGAGGGCGTGCGCGACGACGTCATCCGGCAGATCAAGCCCTTCCCCCGGGGCCTGCGGATCGTCGCGGGCAACGCGAAGGCGACCGGGCCGGACGACAACACCATCTCGCGCTGGTCGTGTCTGCATCACGGGGAGGTCAACCCCTCCCACGACTTCGTGAACTGCCCGTCCGGCGCCATGCTGGAGTCCTACCTCGACTTCCCGCAGTGCTGGAACGGCAAGGACCTGGACTCCCCCGACCACAAGAGCCATATGTCCTACCCGGTGGGCGGGGAGTGCCCGGCCACGCACCCGGTGCCGGTGCCCAAGCTCCGCCAGGTGCTGCGCTACCCGGTGAACGGGGATCCGTCCCGCTTCCGGCTGGCCTCCGGCCCCGGCTACACGATGCACGGCGACTTCTTCAACGTGTGGCCCGAGGCCGAGATGGCGCAGCGGGTGCGTGACTGCATCAACGCGATCATCAAGTGCGGTGCCGACGGCACTCCCTGACCGTCCGTCATTCATCCGACGCCCGTCCGGGGTCCCCGCGCCCCGGACGGGCCCTTCTCCCGAGGACCCCGCGATGAAGGCGGCCCGCACCACCGCGGCACTCTCCCTGCTCCTCGCCCTCGCCGGCTGCGCCGGCCCGTCGGGATCCGGCGGCTCCGCCGCACCGTCCCGCCCGGCCCCGGCCACCGGATCCCCCTCCCCGCTCTCCGCGCCGGCCGATCCCACGGACGCCGCCTGGGTCCAGCTGATGACCCCGATGAACGAACAGGCCGTGGCGCTCCTCGCACTCGCACCGGACCGGTCCGCCGATCCCCGGGTGCGGGCCTGGGCCGCCGCCCTGCGGTCCGCGCAGAACCGCGAACTGGCCCGGCTGCGTCCGCTGCTGGCCCTGATGGGGCTGCCGGACACCAATGTCCACGAGGGCCACACCATGCCGGGCATGGTCACCGGACCCGACCTGGCGCGGGCCCGCACGCTCTCGGGGCACGCGTTCGACCGTCTGCTCGTGACCCTGATCCGCGCCCATCTGCGCCAGTCCTCGCAGGTCTCGCGCTCGGAGACCACCGCCGGCACCCGGTCGGACGCGCGACGCCTCGCCGGCGGGCTGGTCGCGGCGCGCACGGCCGAACTCGCCCGGCTGCCGGGCCTGTCGGAGGGGTCCGGCTGAGCGCGGGCCGGGCCTCCGCCCCGGCCGGGCGGGCGTTCCGCGCCGGTCGTACCACCCGGTATAAAGACTGCATGACTGCCGAAGCGCCCCCGCCCGCACGTCCCGCCACCCTGGAGGACGTGGCCGGGGTGGCCGGAGTGTCCCGGGCGACGGTGTCCCGGGTGATCAACGGAGCGACCACCGTGGACCCGGCGCTGCGGCGGATGGTCGAGGAGGCCGTGGACGCCACCGGGTACGTGCCCAACCGCGCGGCCCGTTCGCTGGTGACCCGGCGCACCGATTCGATCGCGCTCGTCGTCTCCGAGCGCGAACGGCGCACGGTGGCCGAGCCGTTCGTGGGACGGATGTTCTCCGATCCGTACTTCGGGCGGGTGGTCGGCGGTCTGCTGGAGGTACTGCGCCCGGCGGGCGTCCAGCTGGTGCTGATGCTGGCCGACGACCAGGAGTCGCGCGCCCAGCTCGTCTCGTATCTGCGCCACGGCCATGTCGACGGGGTGGTGCTCATCTCCTCGCACGCGGACGATCCGCTGCCGGGGCTGCTGCACGAGACCCGGCTGCCGGCGGTCCTGGCGGGGCGGCCGCTCCGGCCGACGCCGCTCACCTATGTGGACGCCGACCAGCGGGCGGGCGCGCAGCTGGCCGCCGACCATCTGGCGGCGCTGGGCCGGCGGCGGATCGGCACGGTCTCGGGCCCGCAGGACATGCCGGCCGGTCAGGCGCGGCTCGCGGGCTTCGTCGACGCCCTGGCCGCGCACGGCATCGTGGACGTGGCCGCCGCGGAGGGCGATTTCACGCACGCGGGCGGGGCGGGTGCGATGCGGCGGCTGCTCGCGGAGCGGCCGGATCTGGACGCGGTGTTCATCGCCTCGGACCTGATGGCCCTGGGTGCCGTTCCGGTGCTGCTGCGGGCCGGGCGGGACGTGCCCGGGGACGTGGCGCTCGTCGGGTTCGACGACAGCAGCGCGGCCCTGGCCTGCGATCCGCCGCTGACGACGGTCCGCCAGCCGATCGAGGAGATGTCCGCCGAGATGGCCCGGCTGCTGCTGAAGCAGATCGGCGGGCCGGGGGTCCCGCCGCCGTCGGTGGTCTTCCATCCGACGTTGGTCCGGCGGCAGTCGGCCTGAGCCGGCGCCCGGGACGGGCGGCGGTCAGCCCCGCGCCCCGGTGCCGGCGTCCGTCCCCCGGCCGGACCCGCCCGCCGGGAATCCGGGTGCCCCCGTCCCGTCCGCGCCCCGTACCGCGCGGCGGCCGAAGCGGCGCCCACCGGTGCGGCGGCGGGTGTCGCGCAGGGGGACCTGGGGCCCGGACACCTCGCGCAGCCAGTGCCGCAGGACGCGGTGAACCGATTCGGCGCCGACCAGTTCGGCCGCCGGTGCCCCGTCCTCGCCGACGACCTCCAGGGGGTCGGTCATCTCGCGCGGCCACAGCAGGAAGGGGCGGGACTGGGCGCCGCCGAGACCTCCGTGGGAGCCGATCTGCTCCTCGAAGGCGTGGACGGTGTCCGTCTCGGGGTCGTACATCGAGTTGACCATCACGTCGGCGACGTGCGGGAACGTGTCGGTGCGCCGGATCGCGTCGGCGGCGCCCGGTCCGAAGGGGGCGAGGGGGCCCTGTCCGTCGGTGAGGTCCGCGACCGGGACGCGGGCGCCGTCGCGTCCGAGGACGACCGATCCGTCGCGCTCGCTGCGGACCAGCAGGAAGCCGATGCCGGGGTGGTTGGCGAGGGTGCCGAGCAGTGCGGGGTGGCGGCGGTCCAGCTGTTCCTGGGTGGCGCGGCCCGCGATGTCCGGAAAGGAGATCAGGCCGAGGTTGCCGGAGGCCAGGACGACGGGGTCGGAGGGGGTCGCGGCGACGTGCTCCTCCTCGCTCTGGGCGGCGACCGGGCGGTGCAGGGCGATCCGGACGGCGTCGCGGGCCTCGGAACCGCTGCGGGTGCGCTGGGCGCGGCGCGGGACGGGCAGTCCGCTGCCGGCCCGGACGAGGTCCTTCAGCGTCAGCCCGTACGCCCCGGCGAAGGTCTCCCCCGGGCTCTGGCCGTGGTCGGAGAGCAGGACGACGCGGTAGCGGCGCGGGGTGTGCTCGGCGACCTTGACGATCAGGGCGAGGGCGCGGTCGAGCCGGGCCAGTACCTTGCGCGCGTCCCGCCCGTGCGGTCCGGAGTGGTGGGCCACCTCGTCGTACGCCACGAGGTCGGCGTAGACGGCGGTGCGGCCGGCGAACATGTCCCCGATGACGGCGGCGACCACCACATCGCGTTCGACGACGGTCGCGAAGGCCCGGATGAAGGGGTAGAGCCAGCCGCGTTTGATCCGGGGGGTCTCCTTGCGGATGCGGGCCCGGGTGGACTGGCCGATCTCGCGGCCGGCCTCGGCGACGAAGGAGAGGGCGGTGCGGACGGCGTTGGCGGGGTCCGTGAAGTAGGCGAAGTACCCGGCGCGGGAGCGCCGCCCCTTGCCGCGCCGGGCGGCCATCGACAGCACCAGGGCGAGCTGGTCGGCGCCGCCGCTGAAGAGGTTGCCGCGGCTGGCGCCGTCCACGGTCAGGAGTCCGCCGTCGTGGGTGCGGAGGATGGCGCGGCGCTGGAGTTCGAGGGCGCTCGCCGGGCGGCTGGAGACCATGACGGCGCCGGTCTCCTTCTCGTACCAGCGGAAGGCGGGCACGTCGTGGTTGCTGCCGTGCAGGATGCCGAGCTGGCTGGCGCCGGTCTGGCTGGACCAGTCGGTGCGCCACGGGGTGAGGCGGTGGCCGGCGGGGTCGGCCAGCCAGTGGGCGACGGTGGGCATGACGCCGTCGGCCGCGGCGCGGGCGAGGACGTCGTGGCCGACGCCGTCGAGCTGGAGGAAGACGGTGCCGGGCGGGCCGTCCCCGTCGGTGCCGGGCGTACCGCTGCGGCGGCGGCGCCGTTCGGCCAGGCGGGAGAGCCGACGGCGGTAGGCGTTGTCGTCGCGGACCGCGAGGGCGGTGGAGGTCGCGGAGGCGACGGCGGACATCGCGGCGGCGACCACGACGGCGGTCTCGGGGGCGGCGGCTCCGCGCCCGTCGGGGATCAGCCGCAGGGCGACGATCAGCAGGGAGCCGTTGAGGAAGAAGACGAGCAGCCCGAGGACGAGCGCCGGGACGATGAGCAGGGCGCGTACGAGCAGCGGCCAGACGAGGGCGGAGAGCAGACCGAAGGCGCCCGCTCCCCAGGCCGCGGTGAACGCGGTCTTGGTCCAGCTGTCACCGTCGGCGGACTGGAGCTGGAAGTCCGGGAGGATCCCGGCGAGCACCAGCATGGTGAGGGTCGAGACCCCCCATACCGCGATCACTCGCATCAGGGCGCTCCCGGCCGTCCGCCATCGCCCGCCACTCACTCCGCCGCCACCTCACACGTCCGGGACCTGCCGTTCCGGTCCCCGCCCAGCCTTTCACAGCGGGCGGGACGGGCGGCGGAGCGGTGGCCCGGGGCGGGCCTGGCCCGGGTCAGCAGCCGTCGTAGCCGGCGGTGGGCATGGAGAGTCTGCGGTGGACGCTGGCCTTGGTCCGGGAGCTGTACTCCGGTTCGTCGAGGCCGGCGATCTCCAGCCGGACGCCGCGGCGCTCGCACTCGGCGGCGAACTGCGGCACGGAGGCGACGGCACGGGCGAGGACCCGGTCCGTGGGGGCCACGAACAGCTCGACCTCGCCGCCCTCCACATCGGCCCAGAGCGCGTGGTGGTCGGGGCGCATCCCGTAGAGGCGGAGCTGCCGGGTGACGACGTATCCCTGGTCGGCGGCCCAGCGGGCGCACATGGCGTGCTGGCTTCGGGTGTCGACGAGGAAGGGTTCGCTGTCGAGTTCCTCCAGCGGCGTGAGGCTGGCGATGGCCGCCACCCGTACGTCCCCCATGGCCGTCTCCCCGTGCTGGTTCCTGTCCGGAGTGCTCCGACCCTACCCGCCGGATTCCCGCACAAGAAGGCGCACGTCGGGCCCGAGGGGCGTATGCGGGGCGGGGGCGCGCGCCGGGGCCGTGACGCGCGCCCCCGCCGTGCGGTGTCCGGGGCGGTGCCGCGCGCGGGCCGGAAGGCCGGGACTCGCCGACCGGACCGGGCGCGCGCCCCGTAGGCTCGTCGGCAGACGACGGAGGGAGACGGCGGGTGCCGGTGGAGATCACCTGGTGGGGCCATGCCACCTGCACGATCGAGGACTCCGGGGTCCGGTTCCTGACCGATCCCCTCTTCGTACGGCGCTTCGCGCATCTGCGCCGGCGCCGGGGCGAGCTGCCCCCTCCGGCGGCGGCGGTGGCCGACGCGGTGCTGATCTCGCATCTGCACTCCGACCATCTGCATCTGCCCTCGCTCGCGCGGATCACCCCGGAGGCGCGGCTGATCGTTCCGCTGGGGGCGGTCGCGGCGGTGCCCGGACTGCGTGCGCTGCGCCGGCGGCGCGGGGTGCGGATCACGGAGGTCGCCCCGGGTGACGAGCTGCGCGTGGGCGGGGTGCGCGTCCGGGCGGTGCCGGCGCTGCACGACGGGCGGCGGCTGCCTCTGGGCCCGCACCGGTCTCCCGCGCTGGGCTATGTGGTGGAGGGCGAGGCGCGGACGTACTTCGCCGGGGACACCGGGCTCTTCGACGACATGGCGCGGGCGGTCGGCCCGGTGGACGTGGCCCTGCTGCCGGTCGGCGGCTGGGGGCCGTATCTGGGGCACGGGCACCTGGACGCGGGGCGGGCCGCCGAGGCGCTGACCCGGCTCGCGCCGCGTGCGGCGGTGCCCGTGCACTACGGCACGTACTGGCCGATCGGGCTCGACGGGGTCCGGCCGCACGAGTTCCACGCGCCGGGCGACGAGTTCGTGCGGCAGGCGGCGCTGCGGGCGCCGGAGGTGGCGGTGCACCGGCTGGCGCACGGCGAGCATGTGCGGCCGGGGGCGCGCGGGTGATCCCGGAGTTCCTGCGGCAGACGGCGACGCTGCCCCCGGAGTCGACCCAGCAGGCCGTCGGCTATCCCTCGTTGTTCCTGCTGGTGGCGCTGGGCGCGCTGGTGCCGGTGGTGCCGACGGGCGCGCTGGTGAGTTCGGCGGCGGTGGTGGCGTTCCACCAGTCGGCGCCGTTCGCCCTGCTGGTGGTATTCGCGGTGGCGTCGTCGGCGGCGTTCCTGGGCGACCTGTGCCTGTACTGGCTGGGGCAGCGCGGGGTGGGGTCGAAGAACGGTTCCCGGTGGCTGCGGGCGATCAGCGACCGGGCGGCGCCGGAGCGGCTGGCGCAGGCCCAGCGGAAGCTGGACGAGCACGGTGTGGTGGTGCTGGTGCTCTCGCGGCTGGTGCCGGCCGGGCGGATCCCGGTGATGCTGGCGTGTCTGCTGGGCCGGATGCCGCTGCGGCGGTTCGCCCGGGGGGATGTGCCGGCGTGTCTGGCCTGGGCCGCGACGTACCAGCTGATCGGGATCCTGGGCGGTTCGCTGTTCCCGGAGCCGTGGCAGGGGGTGGTGGCGGCGGTGGGCCTGACGCTGCTGATCAGCGCGGCGCCCGGGGTGTGGCGCCGGCTGCGGGCGGGGCGCTGAGCCCGGGGGTCAGCGGCCGACGGGGCGCGGTTCGTCCGCCGTGTCGAGGAGGCGCGAGCCGCCGATGGGCAGGTCCCAGAGCCGTTCGCGGGGATGGCCGGCGCGTTGCCAGGCCGTGCGCAGCCGGGTGAGCGGTTCGAGGACCGGTTCGGCCGAGAGCAGGAACGTGGCCCAGTGCATCGGGGCCATGGCGTGGGCGCCGAGGTCCTCGTACGCCTGGACGGCCTCCTCCGGGTCCGTGTGCACGTCGGCGAGCCACCACCGCGGTTCGTATGCCCCGATGGGCAGCAGGGCGAGGTCGATGCCGGGGTGGCGGCGGCCGATCTCGGTGAACCAGTGGCCGTATCCGGTGTCGCCCGCGAAGTAGATCCGCCCGCCGCCGGGGCCGGTGGTGGCCTCGACGACCCAGCCGCCCCAGAGCGAGCGGCAGGTGTCGGTGAGGGTGCGCCGGGACCAGTGGTGGGCGGGGACGAAGTCGAAGCGGACGCCGTCCAGTTCGGCCGACTCCCACCAGTCGAGTTCGGTGACGACGGTGAATCCCCTGCGGCGGCACCAGTGGCCCAGTCCGGCCGGGACGAACAGGGGCGTGTGGCGGGGCAGCCGGCGCAGGGTGGGGGCGTCGAGGTGGTCGTAGTGGTTGTGGCTGATGACGACGGCGTCGACCGGCGGCAGGTCCTCCCAGCGGACGCCGACGGGGGTGATCCTGGCCGGGGTGCCCAGGATGCGCCGGGACCAGACGGGGTCGGCGAGGATCGTGAGGCCGCCGGTGCGGATGATCCAGCTGGCGTGCCCGGCCCAGGTGACGCAGGTGGTGCCGGCCGGGGCGGCGGGCAGGGGTTCGGGGGCGTAGGGCAGCCGGTGGATTCCGCGCAGTCCCTCGGCGTTGGGCCGGACGGAGTGTTCCCGGGCGAGCCGGGACAGTCCCAGGACGCCGGGGAGCGGCGCGGTGAGCCGGTCGGCGAAGCTCCGGGGCCAGGTGCGTGTCTCTCCGAGGGGACGCGGGGCGAGCACACGGCCGTGGGACACCCGGCGGACGTCCCGGGTGCGGGCGCCCTCTGTTCGTTCCGTCATCGGGTACTCCCGTCTCGGAATACGTCGGCCCGTCCGTCAGCGGAGTGTGTCGAGGGCCGCTCGGAACATGCTCAGCGCCGTCGCGACATGCGGCAATTCGAGGGGTTCCGGGGCGGTGAGGGAGGCCGTCTGCTCCTCCGGGGTGGCGCCGAGCAGCGGTCCGGTGCCCAGGCGCACGCGCAGGGCGCCCAGTTCGTCGCCGAAGCGGTGGCCGCCGGGGGCGGGGGCGCCGAGCCGGTCGGTGAGCCAGCCCTCCAGCTCCAGCGAGTCGGTGACCCCGCGTTCGGCGAGCCGGGCACGGAGCGGGCCGAGGTCGGCGTACAGATGGCGGCCGGCCTGTGGGGGCCGGGCCAGTGCGCCGCAGGCCAGGACCGCCCGATGGGCCGCGGCGGCGACCCGGGCCTGGAGGGCTGCGGCCCGCCGGATCCGTTCGGTGACGGCGTCCGGTTCGCGCAGCGCGTGGGCGGCGGCGGCAGCGGCGGGGCGGGCGACGAGCGCGCCGAGGGCGGTGAGGATGTCGAGCGTACGGGCGTGGCGGGCGGCGGCCCTCGGGGTGTCGGGGAACCGCGCGACGGCGACGGGCCAGGCGGCCGGGGTCAGCGCGCCCGCCAGATCGGCGAGGACGGTGACGTCGTCGGGGCACATCTCGGCGGGGCTGAGCAGCACGGTGTCGCGGGGGCGGTGCAGGGTGTCGCGCCAGGTCTCGTCGCTCACGATGTGCAGCCCCTCGGCGACGGCCGCCTCGCAGGCCTCGCGGACCAGTTCGGGCGGGGCGACCGTGGCGGTGGGGTCGTCGGCGACCGAGAGCAGCAGGAGGCGCGGCCGGCCGCCCTCGGCACGGACCCTGCGGACGGTCTCCAGGAGCGCGTACGGGTCGGGGACGCCGCCGCACTCGGCGGGCGTGGGCACGTGGTAGGCGGGCCGGCCGAGCAGCCGGGCCTGCGGGATCCAGGAGGCGGGGCAGGGGCGGGGCATGAGCACGTCGCCGCCGTGCGCGGCGATCAGGGCGAGCAGCAGCGGGGAGGCGCCGGGGGCGGCGGCGACGCGTTCGGGGCCGCCGTGCAGGCCGCGCCGCTCCCAGTAGGCGACGGCGGCCTCGCGCAGGGCGAAGGAGCCGCCGGCCGGTTCGGGGGCGGCGTCGTCGGCCGCGGCGGCCAGCACCCGGGCCAGTTCGGGCAGGACCGGCAGGCCGGGCCCGGGGGCGGGCGGTCCGTAGCGCACGGGTCCCCGGCCCTGCGGGCCGCGCGGCCCCTCGCTTCCCCCGGCCCCGGTCCGCTCCCGGCCCATCCGGGCCTCCTTCGCCGCTCGCCGTGTCCGCCGTCGCCGTCCGTCGGCTCCGTGTACGAGTTATACGAGGGAATGGCGCGGGGCGCCTGCGCTGCGCCGCGCGGGTGGCCCCATTGACACTCGCCCCGCCGCGTCATTACGGTCACGCCAGGATTTCGAACGAGTGACGAAATATCGAACAAGTCGAGGGGCGACTCCCGTGCGTATCACCGGAATCAGCACACATGTGGTCGGAACACCCTGGCGCAATCTCACGTATGTGCAGGTCCACACCGACGAGGGTCTCACCGGTGTGGGCGAGACCCGGATGCTCGGCCGCACCGACGCGCTCCTCGGCTATCTGCGCGAGGCGGAGGCCAACCACATCGCGGGGTCGGACCCGTTCGCCGTGGAGGATCTGGTCCGCCGGATGAAGTACGGGGACTACGGCCGGGCCGGCGAGATCGTCATGTCCGGGATCGCGGTCGTCGAGATGGCCTGCTGGGACATCAAGGGCAAGGCCCTCGGGGTGCCGGTCTGGCAGTTGCTGGGCGGCCGGGTCACCGACCGCGTGAAGGCGTACGCCAACGGCTGGTACACGACCGAGCGGACCCCGGAGGCGTACCACCGGGCCGCGTCCGGCGTGGTGGCGCGCGGCTACCGGGCGCTGAAGATCGACCCGTTCGGCACCGGCCACTTCGAACTGGGCCACGAGGAGACGCGGTACGCGGTGTCGCTGATCGAGGCGGTCCGCGACGCCATCGGCCCGGACACCGAGCTGATGCTGGAGATGCACGGCCGGTTCAGCCCGTCCACGGCGGTGCGGATCGCGCACGAGATGGCGCCCTTCCGGCCGGCCTGGCTGGAGGAGCCGGTGCCGCCGGAGAATCTGCGGGCGCTCGCCAAGGTGGCCGACAAGGTGGACCTGCCGATCGCGACCGGCGAGCGCATCCACGACCGGATCGAGTTCCGCGAGCTGTTCGCGTCGCAGGCGGCCGACATCATCCAGCCGGACGTCGGCCACATCGGCGGCATCCTGGAGACCCGCAAGCTCGCCGCGACGGCCGAGACCCACTACACGCTCGTCGCCCCGCACAACGTCGGCGGTCCGGTGCTCACGGCGGCCGGCCTCCAGGTGGCCGGCTGTACCCCCAACTTCAAGATCCTCGAACACTTCAACGACTTCGCGGACGCGGAGATCAAGAAGGTGGTGCGCGGCGCCCCGGAGGTCGACCCGGAGACCGGCTGCTTCGAGCTGTCCGACGCCCCCGGGCTCGGAGTGGAGCTGGACGTGGACGCCGCGGCCGAGTTCCCGCAGCAGCAGGCCCGGTTCGACCTGTGGGCCGACGGCTGGGAGAAGAGGCAGCCCAAGTGAGCGCCGCCCCGGCCCGCTCGCGGGCGATCACCGTCGACGGACCCGGCGGCCACCGGCTGGCCACCGGCCCGGTTCCCGAGCCGGGGCCGGACGAGGTACGGGTGCGGGTGGCCGCCGCGGGCCTCTGCATGAGCGACCGCGAGGTGTACGACGGCCGCCGCGCCGAGGGCTATGTGCGCTATCCGGTGGTGCCCGGTCACGAGTGGGCGGGCACGGTCGAGGCCGTGGGCCCCGGCGTCGACCCGGCGCTGACCGGCCGGCGCACGGTCGCCGAGGGCTTCCGCTCCTGCGGCCGCTGCGACCGGTGCCGCGAGGGCGAGACCTCGTTGTGCTCCGCGGGCTACGACGAGACGGGCTTCACCCGTCCGGGTGCCTTCGCCGACCATGTCGTGGTGCCGGCCCGGCTGCTGCACCCGCTCCCCGACGACGCGGATCTGCGGGCCGCCGCACTGCTGGAGCCCGCGGCCGTGGTGGCGGCGGCCGTGCGCGCGGGCGCCCCGGAGCCGGGCGAGCGGATCGCCGTGGTGGGCGCGGGCACGCTCGGGCTGCTCGCGGTCCAGTTCCTGGCGGCGGTGTCGCCCGGGGAGCTGACGGTGATCGACCCGCGCGAGGAACGGGCCCGGCAGGCACTGCGGTTCGGGGCGAGCGAGGCGCTCGCACCGCGCGAGGCCGAGGAGGTGCGGGGCCGCTACGACCTCGTGGTGGAGACGGCGGGCGCCCCGACCACGGCGGCCGACGCCTGTCTGCTCGCGCGGCGCGGCGGCCGGGTCGTGCTCACGGGGATGTTCGCGCCGGGGTCGACGGGCATCGATCCGGTGCATCTGTCGGTGAGCCAGCTGACCGTGCGGAGCGTGTTCGGGGCGTCGTCCGCGTCCTGGGCGTACGCGGTCCGGGCGTTCACGGCGGGGCTGCTGGACCCGGCGGCGCTGATCACCCACGAGTTCCCGCTGGAGCGGTTCGCGGACGCGGTCGCGCTGGTCGGGGGCGGCGGGGCGGGCACGGGCAAGGTGCTGCTGCGGCCGTAGGGCGTGTTCCGAAAGTCCCGCCCCGGGGGCCCGGGGCGCGGGGGCGGCGCCGGGCCCGCCCTCCGGATCGCGCCGCCCCCGTATCCGGCCCCCTCCGTACCTGCGCACACCCACCGTCCCGAACCTTGTCCGACCCACCGAACACGAAGGGCCTCCCATGACCGTCGCATCGCCGGACCCGTCCCCCTCCCCCGTCCGTCGCCCCGGCGAGCCCGCGCTCGGCGCGCTCGGACTGGGCGCGCCCGCCGCCGATCCGGCCGACGCCTCCCCGCACGCCTTCCCGGACGGGGGCACCTGGCGCACCGAGGTCCCCTCCGTGGAGGGCCCAGAGGCGCTGGCCGTCGTCCTGAAGGAGAGCGCCCGCCTGGACGTCCCGGTGCACCGGATCAGCCAGGGCAGCGGGATCTGGATGCTCACGGACGCCGAGATCACCGAGATGGCCGACGGCTGCGCCGCGCGCGGGATCGAGCTGTGCCTGTTCACCGGTCCGCGCGGCAGCTGGGACACCGGGGCCTCGTACCGGACGGACTCGGGTGGCGCCGGGCTGCGGGCCCGGGGGCACGACGGGCTTGCGGGCTGTGTCGAGGACGCGCTGCGGGCCTCGGCCCTGGGCGTGAAATGCCTGCTGGTGGCGGACGAGGGGGTGCTGAGAACCCTGCACCGGCTGCGGGAACGGGGGGTGCTGCCGGCCGATACGACGTTCAAGGTGTCGGCCCTGATCGGCCCGGTGAACCCCGCCTCTTTCGAGGTCTACGAGCGGCTGGGCGCGGACTCGGTGAACGTCCCGTCGGATCTGACGCTCGCTCACTTCACGGAGATCCGGCGGGTGTCGGCCGCACCGATGGACCTGTACATCGAGGCGCCGGACGATCTCGGCGGCTATGTGCGGATGTACGAGACGGCGGAGCTGATCCGGCGGGGCGCCCCACTCTACCTCAAGTTCGGCCTGTCCAGGGCGCCGGGGATCTACCCCTACGGCGCGCATCTGCGCACCGTGGCCCTGGACACCGCGCGCGAACGGGTCCGGCGCGGCCGGCTCGCCCTGGACCTGCTCGCCCGGCACGGCGCCGACGGGAACATGTCGCCCCTGGGCTCCCGGCTTCCGGGCCCGCTCCGCCGCTTCCCCGCGGAGTGAGCGGCGACGGTGCCGGAGAGGGACGGGGCCCCGCCCCGGCGCCCCCGCCGCCCGGCGCCTCGGCCCGCACCGGCCCCGGCCCCGCCTCAGCCCGCGAAGGCCGTGCCCGGCAGCCCCTGCCCCGCGTCCGGCAGGACGAGCAGCGAACCCGAGAGGGGGTGCGGAGCGGCCAGTCCGGTGCGGGCGGTGGAGATGTAGAGGTCGCGCAGGTCCGGGCCGCCGAAGGCGCAGGCGGTGGGCCTGCGCACGGGCAGCGGGACGACGCGGTCCAGCCGGCCGTCCGGGGTGTAGCGGCGCAGGGCGGAGCCGTCCCAGAGGGCCACCCAGACCGCCCCGTCGGCGTCGACCGTCAGCCCGTCGGGGTAGCCGGCACCGTCCTCCACGGTCGCGAACGGGCGGCGGCCGGTGACCCGTTCGCCATCGACGTCGAAGACGTCGATGCGGCGGGTCGGGGTGTCGATGTAGTACATCAGCCGTCCGTCGGGGCTCCAGCCGGTGCCGTTGCTGCAGGCCACGAGGGGCAGCACCCGGTCGGCGGTGCCGTCGGGCGCGATCCGGGTGAGGCTGCCGCCGGCCCGCGACTCGTCGTAGAGCATCGTCCCGGCCCAGAGCGCCCCGTCCGGTGCCACCGCGGCGTCGTTGCCGCGCCGCCCCGGTTCGGGATCGTGGACCAGCCAGCGGAACGCGCCGTCCGCGTCGTACAGGCCGATGCCGTCCCGCAGATTGACCACGAGGCCGCCGCCGGTCCGCGGCTTGGCGGCGCCGACGTGCTGCTCGGTGGCCATCACGGTGCGCCTGCCGGTGGCGGGCGCGTAGGTGTGGATCCGGGCGGAGAGGATGTCGACCCAGATCAGCCGCTGGGTGACCGGGTCCCAGGTCGGGCCCTCGCCCAGCTCGGCGTGTTCGCGTACGGCGATGTCGAGGCGTGGCGTGCTCATCGGTCCCCCCGGTGGTGTCCGAGCCGGCCGGACAGTTCGTCGGCGCCCTCGACGGCGAGGGCGGCCAGCTCGGTCTCGCGCTCCTCGTTCCAGCGGCTCATGGGCACGGAGACGGAGAGCGCGGCGACGACCCGTCCCGAACGGTCCCGGACGGGCGCGGCGACACAGCTGACATCGGGGTTGGACTCCCGGTGCTCGACGGCGAACCCGCGCTCCCGGACGGTGGCGAGCGCCGTCCGCAGTTCCGCCTCGTCGGTGATGCTGTCGGGGGTCATGCCGGTGAGTTCGAGCCCGTCGAGGCGGGCGTCCAGTTCCCGCTCGGGAAGGGCCGCGAGCAGCATCTTGCCGACGGACGTGCAGTGCGCGGGCAGCCGGCGGCCGGCCGCCGACACCATGCGGACGGCATGGGTGGAGTCCACCTTGGCGATGTAGATGACGTCCGTCCCCTCCAGGATCGCCACGTGCACGGTCTCCCCGCACGTCTCGGCGACCCGCCGGGCCACCTGCTGCCCCTCGGCGGCGAGATCGAGCTGTTCCGCGTACCGGCTGCCGAGCTGGTACGTGCGCACGCCCAGGCGGTAGCGGCCGGGCTGGTCGGGGACCGTGACCAGGTAGGAGCGCGCGGCGAGCGTGGTCAGCAGCTCGTGGACGGTGGTGCGCGGGAGCTGGAGCTTGCGGGTGACCTCGGGCGCGGAGAGCGTACCGTCGCCCTGGAGGAAGAGTTCGAGTACGTCCAGCGCCCGGGTCACCGCGGGGACGAGTCGCCCCATGGTCGTGCACCACCCTCTCGTGTTCGGCATTCCGGCCACTGACCGGCATCACGAACACAGGCTATGCGTGCCGCACTTGCCGGGGCAATGACGGGAGGGCGGCAGGGGGCTTCCCGGGCACGCGGACCGTAGCGCGGGACGGGTCCGGTGAGGAGTCCGGGGCCCCTCGGGCGCGCCTGCCGGTTCGGCAGGGGCGCGCGGGGTATGCGGTGTTCCATGTCGTCACCGAAGCTCTCGTCCTTCCTGCCGCACCCCACCGGCCTGCGGAAACTGCTGCACAGCGGCGACGCCGCCGCGTTCCGGAGTCTGGCCGGGCGCCACTGGCCGGCCGCCGGCCCGGTCCTGCCCCGGCTGAGCCGCAGCGCCGACCACGGACTGCTCTGGCTGGGCGCGGCGGCCGGGATGGCCGCGTTCGGCGGCAGTGCCCGCGCCCGGCGGGCCGCACTGCGCGGGGTCGCGTCCCTGGCGGTGGCCTCGGCCACGATCAACACGATCGGGAAGGGCGCGGTCCGCAGGCAGCGGCCGCTGCTGGACGTCGTCCCGGTGATACGGCGGCTGGAACGGCAGCCGGTCACCACCTCCTTCCCCTCGGGGCACGCCGCGTCGGCGGCGGCCTTCGCGACCGGGGTGGCCCTGGAGTCGAAGGGCTGGGGAGCGGTCGTCGCGCCCGTCGCCGTTTCGGTGGCCGCCTCCCGGGTCTACACCGGGGTCCACTATCCGGGCGATGTGCTGGCCGGGGCGCTGCTCGGGGTGGGTGCGGCGTTCGCGCTGCGCGGGCTGGTGCCGACCCGCGGCCAGTTGCCCGCGCCGGGCCGCCCGCCCGCCGAGGCCCCGGCCCTCCCGGACGGCCAGGACCTGGTCGTGATCGTCAACCGGGAGTCCGGTACAGCGACGGCGACGGCGGCGCAGGTCCGGGAGGCGCTGCCCCGGGCCGAGGTGGTGGAGTGCCCGCCCGACGCGCTCTCCGCGGAGCTGGAGAAGGCCGCGGGGCGGGGCCGGGCCCTCGGGGTGTGCGGGGGCGACGGCACGGTGAACCGGGCGGCGGCGGTGGCCGCCGTGCACGGTCTGCCGCTCGCCGTGTTCCCCGGCGGGACGCTCAATCACTTCGCGTACGACCTGGGCATCGAGACGGTGGCCGATGTCTGCACCGCGCTCGGCGGCGGCAGCGCGGTCCGGGTGGACCTGGGACGCTTCCGGCCGGGGCCGGAGGGGCCCGGGGGCGCGCACGGCTACTTCCTCAACGCCTTCAGCCTCGGTGTCTACCCGGAGCTGGTCCGGACCCGTGAGCACTGGTCCCCGAGGATCGGCGGCTGGCCGGCCGGGGTGCTCGCGGCGCTGAAGGTGCTGCGCGGCGAACGCCCCCTGGAGGCCGAACTCCAGGGCAGGAAGCGCCCGTTGTGGCTGCTGTTCATCGGCAACGGGATGTTCCAGCGGGTCGGCCCGGCGCCGGGCCGGCGGCACAATCTCGCGGACGGGCTGCTGGACGTCCGCGTGGTGCACGGGGGCCGGACCCCGGGTCTGCGTCTGCTGGCGACCGCGATCGCCGGTCCGCTGACCCGCTCCCCCATGCACGCGGCGGTCCGCCGGCGGCGGGTCCGGGTCTCCGGGCTCACGCCGGGCACGCCGTACGCGTACGACGGCGAAGTGGCGCACAGCCAGGGCGACCTGATGATCGACAAGCTTCCGGAGGCACTGACGGTGTACTGCCCGATGCCCGTGTGAGTACGAGCCCGAAAGGGGCGACGGGCGGGTCGGCAGAAGGGCCGACAAGGGGCGGCCGAAGGCGAATCGGCCGCCCCTTTCGCACGTCCCGCCACCCTCCGGTGTCCATATCGCAAGACGCCTATCTCACCATGCGAGTTCCGGGCGTACCGTAGCCGTACCGAACAGCGCATTCGCGGGTTCGCATCCGAGAGAGGACGCACGGCCATGTCGAAGGAGACCGCCACCTACACCCACGGGCACCACGAGTCGGTGCTGCGCTCGCACCGCTGGCGCACGGCCGCCAACTCCGCGGGGTACCTCATCGGTGAACTCGGGTCCGGCCTGGACGTGCTGGACGTGGGCTGCGGCCCCGGCACCATCACCGCCGATCTGGCCGCGCTGGTCGCGCCGGGCCGGGTGACCGCGGTGGACACCACGCGGGAGATCCTGGACCAGGCCGCCGCGGTGGCCGCCGAACGAGGCCTGGACAACGTCGAGTTCGCCGTAGCCGATGTGCACGCCCTGGACTTCCCCGACGACTCCTTCGACGTGGTCCACGCCCATCAGGTGCTCCAGCACGTGGGCGATCCGGTGCAGGCGCTGCGCGAGATGCGCCGGGTCTGCCGCCCCGGCGGCATCGTGGCCGCGCGCGACAGCGACTACGCGGCGATGAACTGGTACCCCGCGTCGCCGGAGATGGACGCGTGGCAGCGACTGTACGACCGGGTGGCGCGGGCCAACGGCGGTGAGCCGGACGCCGGGCGCCGACTGCTCTCCTGGGCGCGCGCCGCGGGATTCACCGACATCACCCCGACGGCCGCCGCCTGGTGTTTCGCCACCCCGGAGAGCCGGGCCTGGTGGAGCGGGCTGTGGGCGGACCGCACGGTCGGCTCCGTCTACGCGAAGCTGGCGGTCGAGGGCGGCCACGCGACCGAGGAGCAGCTGAACGCGATCGCCGACGCCTGGCGCGCCTGGGGCGAGCAGCAGGACGGCTGGTTCATGGTGCCGCACGGCGAGATCCTCTGCCGGGCCTGAGCGGGACGCCCCGGGCCCGGCACGTCCCGCCCGGCCCGGGGCCCGCCCCCCTCCCCCGAACCGATCACACCGCGCCGACCACCCAACTACCCTGGTACGCATGGAGATCCTGGGAACCACGCTGCGTATCTGCGTCGACGACCTGGAGGCCGCGGTCGCCTTCTACGAGCAGCTGACGTCGAGTCCGGCGCAGCGCTTCGAGCGCGGCGGGGTCTCCGTCGCCGCCGTCGGCTGCTTCCTCCTGATGGCCGGCCCCGAGTCGGAGCTGGAGATCCTGCGCAGGGTCGGCGCGACCATCGCGGTGAAGGACGTGGACGAGGCGCTCGGCACGCTGAACCGGATCGGCGCCCGGGTGATCGCGGGTCCGGTGCCGACGCCGGCCGGCCGCAATCTCATCGCCGTGCACCCGGACGGCTCGGTCTTCGAGTACGTGGACCGCAACCGCGCGGTCTGAGCGAACGGCGGCCCGCACGGTCCGAACCGCCGGCGGGCCGCCCTCGGGACGGCCCGCCCGCACGCCTGCTCCGACGCCTCGTCAGTCCCGGGGCCGCATACGGAAGTTGTACGCGTCCGGCAGCGGTTCGTCGGTGATCCCGGCCCACACCTCGTCCAGGATCTCCGCTCCCTCGCGCAGATCGGCGACCTCGAAGCCCGCCTCGAACAGGGCGCGCGCCGCGGCCCGGTCGCCCTCCGCGAGGAGGAGGCGCGCCTCCAGCAGCCGGAAGCGGCCCCGGCCGCGCACCTCGGCCGGCAGCCCCTCCCAGACCGCGCGGGCGTCGGCGGCGCGCTCCGCCGCGAGCAGGGACTCGATCGTCTCCCGGCCGAGCGCGGCCGTGGCGGCGGTCCACTCCTCCCCCTCGTCGCCGTCGCGCCGGACCACGAGATCGGCGAAGGCCTCCGCGTAGTGGCCGGCGGCGCGGTCGCGCTGGCCGCTCTCCTGGGCGGCGACGGCGAGACAGCGCAGCAGCGGCCAGCGGGAGACGGCCGGTCCGAGCCCGCGTTCCCAGCTGCGGACGGCCTGGGCGCGGTCGCCGGCGTGCCACTGGGCGACGCCGAGGTGGTATTCGGTCAGCGGTTCGGCCGGGGCCGTCTCCAGCATGTCGCGCCAGTGCGGGGAGACCAGAGTGGGGCCGGGCGGGGCGGAGCCGCGCTGCCCGGGGAAAGCCCCCTGGTCGAGCAACTCCAGCCAGGGAGCCTGCTGTTCACCGAGGGTGGAGTCGGGGAACGGGGTTCCGGGCAGCTTGTGGGCGCCGCGTCGCACTTCGAGGGCGCCCCAGCCGGAGCCGGTGGCGAGGATCTCCCCGGGCTCGGTGTCCGCGCAGCGCCGCCACGCCTCGTACGCCGCGTCCACCTCGGCGCGCGGCAGCGCCTCGGCGAGCCGCTGTTCGGCCTCCGCGCGGGCGGCGTCCCAGTCCTCGCCGTGGACGGCGGCGGGGTCCGCGGCCAGCGGACCATACGACTCCAGCCAGCTGAACTCACCCCCGGGCTCCAGCGGGACGTGCTCCAGCTGGGTGCGGGCCAGGCCCGCCTGGATCTCGGCGTATCCGGGGGTGCCGGGCTCGGTGAGCCATTCCTGCCAGCGGCGGCCGCCGGGGCCGCTGCCCCAGACGAACAGCTTGCGTCCGCGCAGCAGATCGGTGGAGGTCTGGACGAGTCCGCGCCCCTCCGCGTCGAGCGAGGCGATCCACCGGCGGGCGCCGTCGGGCACCTCGTAGAAGTAGTCGGCGGGGAAGTCGCCGCGCAGCGGATAGGTGTGGTCGGCCCCGTCCGTCCGGGGAACCGGGACACGGGACAGGTTCCGCTCGTAACCGAAGCGCCACGCCTCGTCGGCGGGTGCGAGGACCCGGGTCCGTTCGCCCTCCTCGACGGCGATGTTGGACCACCAGTAGACGGGGGCGGGATGCTCGTGCGGATTGCGTATCCGTACGCCGACGTGCAGGAAGTCGGAGTCGGCCGGCAGCCACAGATCGACCTGGAAGGGCAGGTCGCGCAGGCGCTCCCACTCCCAGAGCCGGACCATCTCGCCCCCGTCGGGCGCCGGTACCCGCGCGGCGTGCACCGGGGCGCACGACAGGGTGGTGTGCCCGGTCGCCCCGATGTTCCACTCGATGCCGCCCGAGAACCAGGCCCCGTTGAGGGCGAAGTCGGCGGGCTGGAGCACCGGGTTGGTGTAGACGAGGTCGCGGCCGGTCGGCTTGTGGAACAGCGAGTGGATCCGGCCGCCGAGTCCGGGCAGCACGGTCACCCGCAGCCGCTCGTTCTCGATGACGATCGCGTCGAGGTCCGTGGGGGTGCGCTCACGTCCGTACCCGTCGAGGATCCGCACCGGCAGCACCGTGGCGAGCGGCGCGTGCCCGAGCTGCCGCGCCATGTCCCGGGGCAGGTCCCCCCGGTCGCGGTCGTCGATCACATGCGCCTCGTCGAGGGGCCGCAGCGCCGGCAGCGGATTCTCCGGCCCCGTCGCCGCCGCGGGCAGGGTGAGTACGGTCCGTCGTACGGTGGTGGCCAAGGCAACCTCGCTCCCTCACGCGGGCCGCCGCAGGTCCGGGCGCCCCCCGATGACCATGGAACACGTTGGACGCCGCCCGGACCAGTGGATCAGCCGTCAGACTTCGGCAAAGGCACCACCACCCCGGAAAAATCCCGTTTTCCACCGGCCCGCGGCCCCGTAGGCTCGCGATCCGGCAGAGCCAGGACCGAGGAACGGCGGAGAGCGATGAGTACGCAGCACACCTACCGGGTGATCGTGCGCGGCACGTGGGAGGGGCTGACCGACGAGTCCCGCACCCGGCTGCTGGCCGAGGTCGAGCAGCACGGCCTGGCCGCCATGCAGTTCACCGAGGAGGGCTCCCTCACCTACGACCGCGTCCTCAAGCACTTCAGCTTCCGCTACGTCGTCGTCTCCGACGCCGACGACGGCGAGGAGATGGCCTGCGCCCTCGCCGAGGACCGCGCCGAAACCGCCCTGCGCGCGGCCGGCCACGGCCACGGGGAGCTCCGCTCCACCGCGACCGACATGGACACGATGAAGATCAACTTCAAAGGGCGGCGAGGGTAGGAAGTGGAGCCGCGGCCGGAGCAACCGCAACAGCCGTCCGCACCAGCCGGGCCCCCGCGCCGAGGCGCCTCGCCGCCGCGGGCCGAGCTCAACCCGCGGCCTCCAGCAGGGCCGTCGGTTCGGCTTCGGTGGTCCCGTCGGCGCGCGTACGTCGAAGGTGCGACTCCCATCGCGGAACACCAGGTCGATCAGCGCCATGAACGTCATGGCCGGGGTGTATCGGATGCCGATGACGTGGCGCCTGCGGCAGTGGCGTTCCGACCACGCGCCGCGTCCGGGCCGGGTGTGTCCCTCGTGCGCCCGCGGTGTGCCGTCACCAGCTCCCGCGTCGCCGGCGCCACCTCCGCCGCGAACGCCCGGAGCAGGTCCGGCTGCTGGGCCGGCAGCAGGAAGGCACTGGTTCCGTGTTCCAGGGTGAGCGCGGCGAGCTGCTCGGGCCAGGCGCCGAGCGGCCCTCGCGGGAAGCCGGACGGTCCCGGTGAGAGGTTGTACAGCCTGCGGACCTCGGCGGGGTCGCGACCCGCCTCGACGGCCGCCTCGTCGACGACCCGGTGCCCCGCGGCGAGGCGGCCCGGCGGTAGGTGCGGGACGCTCGGCAGCCAGCCGTCCGCCGTCGTTCCGGTCAGCCGCAGCATGCGCGGGCCGAGCGCGCCGACCCAGATCGCGATGGGGTGCACGGGTGCGGGGCCCGCGACCGCACCGTCGAGTCCGTAGTGCTCGCCGGGCACACGAACCTGCCGGCCCTCGGTCCACAACGCCCGGATGACGTCGATGGCCTCGCGGGTCGCCCGCACCGCCTCACCGGGGCTGCGGCGGGGTCCGCCGTCGGCGGCGATGGCGTCCCAGTACGCCCCCGCCCCCAGCCCCAGCTCGACCCGGCCCCCGCTGAGCAGGTCCAGGCCGGCGGCGGTGCGCGCCAGCGCGACGGGCGGGCGCAGCGGGAGGTTCGCGACGTTCGGGAAGACCCGCACGCGTGTGGTGGACGCGGCGATCACCGCCAGCGTCATCCACGCGTCGAGCAGCTCGGGCCGGTAGGGGTGGTCCGGCACGCTCACCAGATCCAGTCCCGCCCGGTCGGCGACACGGGCCAGCGCCACTGTCTCGGCGGCGTACCCGGCACCGGGCACCAGGACGGCACCGAAGAGAAGGTCATGTCCGTAGTCGGGCATAGGTGCGTGAACTCCTTGTCATCTGCTCGGTGTCGGGGCAGGAGGCGGGTCTCGCCCGGCCCGAGGGGCCTGCGGCAGGCCGGTGCCTCAAGCCGCCGACCGTGACTGTCGCTCGGTCGACGTTGCCGGCACCGGCGCACCGGGCCTGGCCCAGAGCCTGCCCGGCCCGGCCAGCGCGACCGGCGTCGCGAGTACCAGGGCGATCGCCGACATGACGAACGCGGTGGTGTAGCCGGACTCGGCCGGCACCCGGGTGCCGGGGATTGTCTTGGATGCGACGATCGACGCGGCGATCTGGGCGCCGAGCGAGCCGCCGATCGTCCGCATGATCGTGTTGATGCCGGTCGCCTCGCCGGTCTGGCCTCGGTCGACCGCGCTGACGACGAGGTTCGCGAGGGCGGCGAAGGCGAAGCCGACACCGATGCCGAGAACCCCGGAACCGACGTACATGCTCCCTTCGGTGTCGTGCGCGGCCGCGTAGACCACGAAACCGACGGCACCGATCAGGCAGGCCAGAACGAGCGGCAACTTCCATCCGGCCGCCGCACCGATGCGCCCGGCGAGAGGACTGGCGATCAGCATGGCCGCCGCCATCGGCACCATGAACAGCCCGGCCTCGGTGACGGACGCGCCGAAGCCGTACCCGACCTCGGACGGAGTCTGGGCGAGCAGCGGCACCAGCGTGAACGCTCCATACATGCCGAACCCGATGATGAGCGCGGTGAGGTGACTGGTGAGCACGGCAGGGCGGCGCAGCAGTTCGAGGTCGATGAGAGGCTCGCCGGCCTTGCTCTCGGCGTGGACGAACACCGCGAGCAGCACGACGGCCGTGACGAGCAGGCCGATGACCCCACCGGACGTCCAGCCCCACGACTTGCCCTCGCTGATGGCGAGCAGCAGCGCCACGACACCCGCACTGAGCAGGACCGCACCAGCCCAGTCGATGCGCCCGGGTCGGGTGGTCGCGGACTCCTGGATGAACGCAGTGACCGCGGCGATGCCGAGCACGATGACGACAAGTCCGAGCCAGAAGATCCAGTGCCAGTCGAGGGCGTCGACGATCGGGCCGGGTACGACGAGCCCGACACCGAAGCCGATGCCGAAGGTCGACGAGATCAGTCCGATCGCCACCGGCACCCGCTCGCGCGGGAACTGGTCGCGCACGATCCCGAATGCCAGGGGGAAGGCGGCCGATCCGACCCCCTGCACCGCGCGCGCCGCGATCAGCAGGGCGAGCGAATCGGACAGGGCAGCGATCAGGGTGCCCACGGCGAAGACGCCGAGGCTGACGATCAGTACCCGGCGCTTGCCGAACATGTCGCCGACGCGCCCCAACAAGGCTGTCGCCACCGACGCGGTGAGCAGGAAGGAGCTGAGCACCCAGGAGACGGCAGTCGTCGAGGCGCCGAACTCGCGTTGGAGGTCGGGCAGTGCGGGCACGACCATCGTCTGCATCAGGGAGAAGGACAGGACAGCCAGGAGCAGGGCGGCGAACGGGGCGGCGAAACCGCGGCGTTCGCTGGGAGCGGGGGTGTGGTCGGTCATCGGGCGGTCCTCCGGAAACGGGCGCCGCGGTCCGCGGTCTCGGAGCACGGAAAGGACGCCGAACTAGTATCGCGATGCGATCGTTCCACAGTGTCATCATTACGTCCAGTCACTGGATTGCCGTACCATGAGCACATGAGCGAAATCCCTGAACCCGTTTCGTACGCCACGGCCGAAGGTGGCGCGCCCCGCCCGCCGAGCCTTCTGGCGCTGCCGTCGTACCTCGCGGGGCACATGGCGCGAATCGGCCACGACGTACTCGTGGAGGCGGTGGGGCAGCACGGTCTGCGGCTGCCCCACTTCGCCACTCTGACCGCGCTCGCGGACTTCGGTCCGCTGCCGCAGCATGTGCTGGCCGACCGACTCGGTTTCCAGCGCAGCCACCTGGGCGGCTATCTGGACACGATCGAGGAGCGCGGGCTGGTACGACGCACCCGCGACCGATCCGATCGGCGTCGACAGCTGGTCGAACTGACTTCTGAGGGCGTCCAGTTGCAGCGCCTGCTGTGGCGGGTGGCCCAGGAGTCGCAGGAGTCCTTCCTCGGCTGTTTCAGCCCCGAGGAGCGGGACACGCTGACCACGCTGCTGCGGAGACTGCTGGACGCCGACGACCGCGAACGTCTCGGAAATCATCGCTGACGTCAGGTGGCACATCAGCGATTGCGCCCTGCCGGAACTCGGAAGGAACCCTGCCCGAGAGGGCGGGCAGGGCGGCGGACAGCTCCGAGTGCGTGGCCCGGCCACGGCATAGGAAACAGCGGAGTACCGGAGGCCGACGTGGCGAGGGTGAGTCCCTCAGCCGGTGTGGGCGGCCAGTGCGTCGATGAGGACCGGCCAGAGTTCCCGGGGGCGGTCGTGGCCCATGTCGGGGACGAGGAGGAGGCGCGCGTCCGGGACGAGTTCCGCGGTGCGCTCACCGCCGCTGGGGGCGATGAGCGTGTCGTCCAGGCCGTGGACGACGAGGGTAGGGACCCGCAGCGCGCGGAGGGCGTCGGCGCGTGAGCCGCTGAGGATCATCGCGCCGAGCTGCCGGCCGATGCCGGCGGGGTAGTACGCGCGGTCGTAGCTCGCGGCGGCCAGTTCACGCAGGGCGGCGGGGTCGCCGTAGCGCCTGGAGGCCCAGACCAGTTCCTTCTCGGCCGCGGCGACGTATCCCTCGCGGTCCGCCGGCTTCGGGGTGAACAGCACCGCCTGGGCCTCCGGCGCGGCCTGGCCGTACTCGCTCTCGCCGGTCGAGGACATCATCGAGGTGAGGGTCAGTACCCGGTCCGGGGCGGAGAGGGCCATCGTCTGGGCGATCATCCCGCCCATCGAGGCGCCGACCACATGGGCGCGTTCGATGCCGAGGGCCGTGAGGAGGCCCAGTCCGTCGTCGGCCATGTCCTGGAGGCGGTAGGGGATCATCCCGAGGGCGGCGGGGATGTCGCCCGAGGTGACGGCGGCGATGAAGGCCGCCATGTCGACGGGGTGCTCGTCGAACTTCGTGGACAGCCCGCAGTCGCGGTTGTCGTAACGGATCACGTACCGGCCGCGGTCCGCCAGTGCCCGGCAGAAGTCCTCGTGCCAGGCGATCATCTGCGCGCCGAAGCCCATCACGAGCAGGACGGGCGGGTCCCCGGGGTCGCCGAAGGTCTGGTGGGCGAGGGACACTCCGGGGGACACGGCGGCGATCGGCATGGCCGAATCCTGTCATGGGTCCGGGCAGAGGTCCGAGGCGAGGCCCTGCCGGGGAGCGTGCCCGTGGGCGCGTGCCCCTGGACCCGGGGCGCGGCCCCGTATCGGGTCGGACACCGCTCCGGTCCGCCGGAAGGAGCCCGTGCCCCACCCGTTAGGGTCGCTCCCATGCCGAGAACCACACCGCCCCGCCCGCTCGACGTCGAGGCACTGTTCCCGGAGCTGGCGGCGCACCGGGGCACGACGACCCGGCTCCATCCGCGGCCCGGACGGCCGGAGGCCACGGAGAGTTCGGTGGGCGGGCCGCTGCTGTGGCCGGCGGACGAGCCCTGGCCGGTGTGCACCGAGGCGCACGCCCATGCGCGGGGCCGGCGCCCGGCGGACATCCACCGGGCGCGCGAGGTTCTGGCAGCGGCGTGGCGGCGGGTCCCGCAGGGCGGGCCGACCGACGAGGACCGGCGGCTGCTGGGCGAACTGGAGGAGACCCACCGGGTCGAGGGGGACGCGGCGACCGCTCCGCTGCCGCTGACGGCGCTGGCCCAGCTGTACCGCCGGGACCTGCCGGACCTTCCCGCCGGACCGGACGGCTGCGACCTCCTCCAGGTCTTCTGGTGCCCGTTCGACGCGCACGGCCCGACCGGCCACGGCATGCTGCTCGATCTGCGGTGGCGCCGCTCGTGGGAGGTCACGGAGGTGCTGTCCGCGCCGCCGGAACCGGCGGTCGTCGGCTTCGACGGGTACGTGCCCGAACCGTGTGTGCTGCACCCGGAGCAGGTGACCACCTACCCGTTCGCCGGTCTGCTCCCCGAGGAGCTGTGCGCCCGGATCGACGCCTGGGACGAGGAGCAGGAGGAACGGGCCGAGGAGCGGGAGGACGAGGACGGCGAGGGGGACGCGCCGGTGCTCGGCTACCAGTACGACCTGTCGATTCCGCCGGGCTGGCGTGTCGGGGGCTACGCCTCCTGGCACCTGACCGACCCCTCCCCGATGGACTGCCGGTCCTGCTCGGCGCCGATGGAACTGCTGCTGACCGTCGACAGCTCCGAGTGGGACGGCGGCAGCGGAAGCTGGAGGCCCCTGGAGGACCGGGGCCTACGCGCGCGCCGCGCCGCCGCCCCGACCGCCGTCGTGGTGGGCCGCTGGGGCGAGCTGAACGTCTTCGCCTGCCCCCGGGATCCGGGGCACCCCCACCGCTGGAGCATTCAGTAGGGGGCGGGTCCGCGCTCAGCTCGCGGGGGCCTCCCGTGCCGGGCGCAGCAGTACGGGCAGCGTGGTGTGCCCGTTGCTGATGAGGCTCGGGAGTCTCGTCAGCTCCTCGGGGCGGGCGGCCAGGCCGCTGTGCGGGAAGCGGGCGAAGAACAGCCGCAGGGCGGTGGTGACTTCGAGGCGGGCGAGCGGGGCGCCGAGGCAGAAGTGGACGCCGTGGCCGAAGGCCAGGTGCTCCTTGCCGGGGCGGGTGGCGTCGAAGCGTTCGGGGTCCTCGTGCAGGTCCGGGTGGCGGTTGGCCGCGCCGTAGGAGGCGATGATCGCCTCACCGGTCCGGATGGTGCGCCCGTCGGGGAGGGGGATGTCGGCGCGGGCGTAGCGCAACGGGAGGTGCTTGACGGGCGGTTCGTGGCGCAGGGTCTCCTCGACGACGTCCTGCCAGGTGCACCGGCCTTCGCGGACGTGGGCGAGTTGGGCGGGGTGGGTGAGCAGGGTGGTCACGGCCTGGTCGATGACGTTGGCGGTGGTCTCGTACCCGGCGCTGATCATGAGCAGGAGCGTGTCGCGCAGTTCGGCGTCGCTGAGGACCGAACCGTCCTCCTCGTCGCGGGTGGCGATCAGCATGGACGTCAGGTCGTCACCGGGTTCGGCCCGTTTGGCCGCGACGAGTCCGGCGAGCAGCGCGTAGAGCGAGGCGGTGTTGGCGGCCTGTTCCCCGGCGGTCAGATGGGTGGCGAACACGTTGTCCACCAGGGTGCGGAACTCCTCGCGCCGGTCGGCGGGCAGGCCCATGAGCCGGCCGATGACGGCGATGGGCAGCGGATGGGCGAACCGCGCGCGCAGATCGACCGTCGTCCCGGGCGGCAGCGCGTCCAGTTCGTCGAGGAGGCCGGTGACCAGCGCCTCGATGTCCGCCGCGAGGACGGCGGTACGGCGGGCGGAGAGCGCGGGGGCGATCATGCGGCGCAGCCGGCTGTGGTCCGCGCCGTACGCGGTGAACATGTTCTCCACCGCGATCCACAGGGCCAGCGGCCAGGTCGCGACGGCCTCGGCGTACGCGGGCCAGTGGGCCCGGCCGTCCTTGGAGACGTCCGGGCTGGTGAGCAGCCGCTTCAGCAGCGCGGGGTCGGAGACGGACCACGCGCGCACCCCGAGGACGTCCACGGGGGTCGCCGGGCCGCGCGCGAGGAGCGCCCGGTGCTCGGCGTCCGGGTCGCTTCCGGTGGGGTCGAGGACGAGTAACGGCTGCTCGGACATGGGGGTTTCTCCTTCGACGGTGGTGCGGCCGGGCCGCCCCGGCCCTGAGCGGTGGGCCGGGCCTCGGCGCCCCGTAAGGCTGCCCGGTCCGTGGTGCGGCTACCCCGGCCCGGCCGGGACGTACGCGCCGTTCCCCGACGGGCCGGGGCTCCGGCCCCCGCGTCCCGTGGCGGAGTACCGGGCTCCGGCCCGCGCCCCCGTGTCGGAGCGCCGGGACTCCGACTCCCGCCCCCTGTAACGGGGTTCAGGCGAACGCGTCCTCCAGCGCCAGCCTGCGCACCGTGCGCAGCGCCGTGCGCAGGACGTCCGGCTCCGCCGAGCCGAGTGCGAGGCGGATCGCCTGCGGGGTGCGGGCCGAGGTGCTGAAGGGCTCGGCCGTGGTGACCGAGACGCGGTGCCGGGCGAGGGTGGCCGCCAGGCGGTCGGCGCGGGCACTGTCGGGGAGCGGCAGCCAGGTGAAGTAGGACGCGGGGTGGGCGACGAGCGGCAGCCCGGCCAGTTCCGTGGCGGCGAGGGCCTGGCGCTCGCGGGCGTCCGCCCGTTTCCGCGCCTCCAGCGCGTCGACCGTGCCGTCGTCCAGCCACCGGCAGGCGAGCGTCGTGGTCAGTGCCGGGGTGTTCCAGGTGGTGGCCCTGATCGCGCGTTCGAGGGCGGGGACCAGGTCGGGCGGGGCGAGGACGTGTCCGACGCGCAGTCCGGTGGCGACGCTCTTGGAGAGGCCCGAGACATGGACGGTGCGTTCCGGTGCCCGTTCCACCATCGGCGGGGGCGGGTTCTCGACGAGGAAGGCGTACGAGGCGTCCTCGATCAGGAGCACGCCGTACCGCCGGGCGATCGCGGCCAGGCGGACCCGGTCGGCCTCGGGCATCACCGATCCGAGGGGGTTGTGCAGGGTCGGCATCGTGTAGAGGGCCCGCACGGGCCGGGCCGCGCAGAGCCGTTCCAGGGCGTCGAGGTCCATGCCGTCGGCCGTGGCGGGCACGGGTTCCGGATCGAGGCGGAGGGTGTGCGCGAGCACCTTGAAGCCGGGGTAGGTGAGCGCGTCGACCGCGACGACGTCCCCCGGTCCGAGCAGGGCCATGGCCGTGACGGCCAGGCCGTGCTGGGCGCCGCCCACGATCAGGACGCGGTCCGCGTCGGCGGTGATCCCCCGGCGGCGCAGATGCCGGGCGATCGAGGCCCGGTCCTGGGGGCGGCCCCGGTGCGGCTGGTAGCGCAGCAGCGCTTCGAGGTCGCCGGAGACCGCGATGTCCCGCAGCGCCGCGCGCAGCAGGCCGGTCTGCCGGGGCAGCGAGGGGTGGTTGAAGGTGAGGTCGACGGCGTCGGCGGCGACCGTCCGCTGGTCGGCGCCCTGGCCGGGCGGGGCCGCGCGGTCGCGGACGAAGGTGCCGCGCCCCTGTTCGCGGCTGACCAGGCCCATGGCGTCGAGTTCGGCGTAGACCCGGGTCGCGGTCACCACCGCGACGCCCTCGCGGGCGGCCAGTGCGCGGTGGGTCGGCAGCCGGGTGCCCGGGGTGAGCCGCCCCGTCCGGATGTCGGAGGCGAGGGCGTCGACGAGGGCCTTGTACCGCGCTGCTGCCATGGACCGGATTGTATCCATGACAATTCTTTGACTGTCCTGGCAGCGGATTCGTAGCGTGGCGGCCCGTCCGCACCGCTCGGCGGGACGGCCGCTTCGTACCGTGGCGGCCCGCCCGCCCCCTCCGCAGGAAGGCCACCGCCGTGCACATCGCCATCCTCACCTTCGACGGCTACAACGAACTCGACTCCCTGATCGCGCTCGGGGTGCTGAACCGCGTCCGGGCCGACGGCTGGCGCGTCACCCTCGCCTCCCCCACCCCCCGGGTGACCTCCATGAACGGGGTGGTGGTCGAGCGGATGTCGACCTTGGAGGAGGCCTGCGCGGCGGACGCCGTCGTCGTCGGCAGCGGCATCGCCACCCGGGAGGTCGTCGAGGACCCGGCGGTCATGGAGGTGCTGCGGGGGCTGGACCCGTCCCGTCAGCTCATCGCAGCCCAGTGCTCCGGCGCCCTTGTCCTGGCCCGGCTCGGGCTGCTCGGCTCCATGCCCGCCTGCACCGACCTGACCACCCGGCCCTGGGTCGTCGCGGCCGGCATCGACGTCCTCGACGCGCCCTTCCACGCCCGGGGCTCCGTCGCCACCGCCGGCGGCTGCCTCGCCTCGCCCTATCTCGCCGCCTGGATCATCGCCCGGCTGCGCGGCCGGGAGGAGGCCGAGAGCGCCCTGCACTACGTCGCCCCGGTCGGCGAGAAGGAGGAGTACGTCGCCCACGCCTGGCGCACCATCAGCCCGTGCCTGCCCGCGGCCCCGGCCCGGGACCTCCTCACGGCCCCGGCCTCCTGACCGGCGGGGCGCGATGACGGCTCCGTACGAGTGCCCGCCGGTGGAGCCTGCACGGATCGTCGCCGCCCACCGGTTCTGATGACGGGATGACCACGGACCGGCCCCTGTACCGCGTCAAGCGGCGGCTGCTCGGCAGGCCGCTGACCACGGACCGCGTCAGCGAGGAGAAGCTGAGCAACCGGACGGCACTCGGGGTGCTGGCCTCCGACTGCGTCAGCTCCTCCGCATACGGTTCCGAGGAGATGCTGCGCGTCCTCGTGCCCGTCGTGGGAACGGCGGCGTTCACGATGGTGCTGCCGGTGACCGGGGCGATCCTGCTGGTGCTGCTGCTCCTGACGCTCTGCTACAGCGACGTGGTCATGATCTACACCCGGGCCGGGGGGTCGTACGTCGTGGCCCGGGAGAACTTCGGCCCGGACGTCGCCCAGATCGCGGCCGTGGCACTGCTCGTCGACTACATCGTCACCGTCGCCGTCCAGGTGTCCGCCGGAACGAACGCGCTGATCTCCCTCGCGCATCTGGCGGGCAACGGCTGGACCGGCCTGGACCATCTCCAACTGCCGGTCTCCGTGGGGGTGATCGTGCTGCTGGCGTACGGGAATCTGCGCGGCGTGCGTGAGGCGGGGCGGATCTTCGCGCTGCCCGCGTACCTCTTCATGGCCGCCATGGGCCTGGTCTTCGCCGTGGCGGCGGTCCGCGCGCTCGCGGGCGATCTGCCGCACGCCGATCTGCACGCCGCGGGCGTCGTCCCGCTGGGCACGCCCGGCGACGGCTGGCTGCAGGGCGCGTCCCTCTTCATCGTGCTGCGCTCCTTCGCGAACGGCGGCTCCTCCCTCACGGGGCTCGAAGCCATCTCCAACGGCATCTCCGCCTTCCGGGAACCGCAGGGCCGCAACGCCCGCCGCACCCTGATCACCATGAGCGCGGTGCTGGCCGTCCTGGTCCTGGGCGTATCCCTGCTGGCGCACGCCACCCACGCCGTCCCCTACACCGACGGCACCCCGACCGTCATCGCCCAGGAGGCCCGGCTCGCGTTCGGCCGGGGCACCCTGGGGACGGCCGGGCTCGTCCTCGTCCAGCTCGCGACCGCGCTGATCCTGTACACCGGGGCCAACACCCCGTTCACCGGCTTCCCGTTCCTGGCCAGCTTCGTCGCACAGGACCGGTTCCTGCCCCGGATGCTGACCAGGCGCGGACACCGGCTGGCGTTCTCCAACGGCATCCTCACGCTCACCGCGCTCTCGCTGGCCCTGCTGCTGGTCACGGGGGCCAGCGTGGACCGGCTGGTGGCGCTGTACGCGATCGGCGTGTTCACCGCCTTCACCATGGCCGGCTCCGGTCTGACCGCGTACCACCTGCGGCGGCGCGAGGCCTGGCGGCGGACGAAGACCGGGGTCAACGCCGCGGCGGCGGTCATCTCCGCCGCCGTCGTCCTGATCTTCGCCGTCACCAAGTTCACCGAGGGCGCCTGGCTGGTCGTCATCGTCTTCCCGCTCGGTGTCTGGGGGCTGATCCGGATCAACCGCGAATACCGCCGGGAGGCCGCCGCCCTGCAACGCCTCCCCGAGGGCGCCGACCGCCCGCGCTCCCGCCGCCACCAGGTCTTCGTACTGGTCGAGACCCTGGACCTGGCCACCCTGAAGGCGCTCCGCTACGCCCACGAACTCCGCCCCGACCTGGTGCGGGCCGTGCACTTCGCCATCGACGTCGCGCACGCGCAACGGCTCTCCGCCGTCTGGGAGTCGACGTCCGCGACCTCCGTCGAACTCGAACTGGTCGACTGCCCCGACCGCAGACTCCGGCACGCGATGCGGGAGCTGGCCGTCCGCACCACCGAGGACGGCGAGACCTCCCTGACCGTGCTCGTCCCGAGGCGGATGTACGCCAACGCGCTCGGTAAGATCCTCCACCGCGGCACCGGCGAGACGATGGCCCGCACCCTGGAGCGGCTCCCCCATGTCGCCGTGACCATCCTGCCGTTCAACGCGTCCTACGCGATGCGGGCCCTGGAGGCCGACCGGCTGCCCGACCTGGACTGATCCCGTCCTCCTCACCCCGGACGGGGAGGCCGACGCGTTCTTCCGGACCACCCGGTGGGACCGGTACCGGCTCGTCGCCCACGGCGCCGACATCGCGCTGCTCGACGACGGCCGGATCTGCGCGGCGGCGCGCACCGCGACGGAGACGTCCGATCCGAAGCGCGCCGAGCGGTACCGGGCGGACCGCCGCCGCGCCGGACGCGGCACCGTGCTTGGGCCGCTCGACGCCGCGATCCTCACGTACACGGGGCAGTACGCACACGGTGCGACGATCCCGAAGCGGCTGCCCGGCGCCGTCGCGCCCGCGCTGCTGCCCGAGGTGCTGCGGGTCGTCGCCACTGCGGAGGAGGCGTGCGCCGGGATGCGGATCGGTCTCGACCCGCGCCGGGGCCGGGGCGCGACCGACAAGAGCGCCTGGCCGCGGATGCCGGCGGCGGTCGAGACGGGCCTGTGCCGGGCCCACCCCCGGCTCGCCGACGACGCGGTGCGCACGCTGTGCTTCCTGATGTGCTCGGAGGCCGTGGACCGTGCGAAGACCTCGCCCGAGCCGGACGACGAGGAGGCCGAGGAGACCTGGGCCCCGGACTCCCACCGCCCCTGGTTCACCGACGTCACCGCGTTCGAGCGGGAACGCGCCCGGCGCGCCGGGCGGTAGGACGGGCGGGACCGGTCCGGCCGAGGCAGTCCCCCGGTCAGTCCCCGGGGTGGGCCATCGCGTCGATGGCGACCGCGGCGGCCAGGACCGTGGTGGGGTCGGCCCCGGGACCGATGTCGAGGCCGTAGGTGTCGCGCACCCGGAACCACTTCTTGGAGACCTCGGCGATCTTGTAGCCGTCGCGTTCGATCGTGTACTCGTGGTCGACGATGTTGCCGTGGACGGTGAGGTCGTCGCCGTTCTCCTGCTTGATGCGCCAGCGGTCGCGCAGCGGGCCGACGACCGCCTTCTTGACGATCGCCACGCGCTGCCCGTCGGCGTCCTCGATCGCCATGGACTCCTTGATCCGCAACGGCCGGCTCTGGACGGTGGCGACGCGGTGGCCGTCGCGGTCCTCGATGTGGAAGGTCCTGCGGGCCCGGAGCGCCTTGCCGTCGACCTTGTAGCGGTGGTCACCGGCGTCGTCGTCGATCCAGTAGTCGTCGCCGATCGAGACCAGCTTCTGACGCATCCGGTAGCGGGTGACGTTCTCGCCGTGCTCGAACGCGCGATTGGCGTGACGGCGGTCCTTGCGCTCCTGGAACATGGCCCGTCCTTCCCGCCGTCCGCCGGCGGGGAACCGGCTCCGTGACGGCAGTTCCGTCCTTCCTATCCCGCGCCGTCCCGCCGCGCACCTTTTGCCCGGGGGCCGGTCCGGCTCAGAAGGGCTCGGCCGCGCGCAGGATCTCCTCCGGCAGGTAGGGCGAGCGGACCAGGATCTCCCAGCCCCGCCGGCGGGCGTGGCAGGCCAGGGCGAGGACGTCCGGAGCGACGGCGGCGTCGGGATCGTCGGCGCGGTCGGCGACCTGGTAGTGGGCGCGGTGGGCCTCCAGCGCATCGGCCAGTGCCAGGGAGAAGCTCTCCTCGTCCCCTTCGACCAGCTGCGAGAGCAGCACGGCCGGGGGTGCGGGGAAGGTGCGGTTGCCGAGTGCCCGAGCCTGTCGGACGGCGCGGAGCGCGGCCGGTTCGGGGTCGTCGCCCTTGAGGTAGGCGTGCAGGGCCTCGCGGTAGGCGGCGAAGGCGGAGCGGTCCGGCCCCTGGAGCGCGGGGCCCGCCAGGACAAGCGGGGCGAGGTCCTCGCGGGCGCCGGTGATCAGGGCGAGGACGGTGGCCCGGTGCCAGATTCCGGGCCCGGCCGACTCGTGGGGTCCGCCGGGGTGGCGCAGGAGGTGGCCGTCGACGGCCGCCTCGACCTCGGTGTCCGGTGCGGCGAGCGCGACGCGGAAGAGGAAGGCGCCGATCCGGGAGGCCCTGCGGAGCGTCGCCAGCTGGGCCCCGACGGTGCCGGCGGCGGTGCCGGCGCGCCAGGCGAAGAGGCGCTCCTGGTCCTCCATGACCCGGGAGAGCCGCCACACCTCCGCCGGCTTGCCCTCGACGGGGGTGAACGCCGCGCGGGCGCGCTCCTCGTACCGGTCCTCGACGTGCTCCGGCGGCGTGGCGGCGGGGGCGGGGCGGTCCACCGTCAGCGGGCCCGCGGCCAGGGCGGCCACCGCGTCCGGCCGACGGTCCCGGCCGAAGGCCGCGACGCGGGGGCCGGGCGTCTCGAAGCCGGTGACCAGGGCGTGCGGGAGGTAGTCGGTGCGGACGGCGGGGGCCCAGCCGTGCCGGCGGTACGCGAGCGCGGCGAGGGCCAGGGGGACGAGCGGCAGCAGCGTGCGGGGGCTCGCGGAGCGACCGTACAGGGCGCCGTGCGCGGTGAGGACGCCGGCCAGCGCGGCGTCGAAGGCTGTCCGGTCCTCGGCGGCCAGGGCCCGCAGCGCGCGCAGGGCCAGGCTGTCCGGGCGGTCGAGCAGGGGCCGGCCGGTCTCCTCCGCACCCGCCCGGAGGCGGTCCAGAGCCGCGTCGACGGCGGCGGTCCTGGCCGCCTCGGTGAGCGGATACTCCCCGTCCTCCCCCGCGTCGTCCAGGACGACGGCCATCAGCCCGGTGGCCAGTTCCCCGGCGGGTGTGCCCTGGGCCTTGGCGGCGAACTCGGCGCGGGCGAAGGAGAACGCCTCGCCGTGCCGGGCGGTCCGGTCGCGGAGCACGGCCAGGCAGAGCGCGTCGATCCAGTCGCCGGGCGTGACGCTCTCGGCGGGAGCGTCCTCGCCGGGCTCGTAGCCCATGCCGAAGTTCACGTAGTCCAGGAAGACGTGGAAGCCGCAGTACGGGTGGTAGGCCGCGTAGGTCACGGCGCCGACGGCGGCCTCGCAGGCGTCCTGGAGGACGGCCTCGGCCTCCGGGGTGGCCAGTTGGGGCGTCTCCACGGAGAGTGCGCCCAGGTAGTCGAGGAACTCGTCGGCTATCAGCTGCCATTCGCGCGTCGTCATCCGGTCGGCCCGGGACATCGAGTGCACCATGCGGCCGATGCGGTGGGGGAAGTCCTCGCGCGCCGCCGACACGGCTGCCCCGCCCACCTGATGACGCTCTATCAGCACGCTTCCGCTCCATGGTTCCGCTGCACGGCCGACTCGCCCGGCCGGCTCTGTGCGGACCAGCCTAGGGGGTGCCACCGACAGTGCGGCCTCCCGGCTCCGCGCGGCCGGGAGGCCGCTGCCCCGTGCGCCCGCTCAGTCCGTGAGCCGGCCGATGACCGCGCTCATCGCGGCGCGCAGGGCGTCACGGATCTCGTCCGTGACGGGGTCGCCCTCGAAGGCGTGGTGGCCGCTGGGGACGTCGATGATCTCGATGTCGGTGCCGTGCCGGGCGGCGGAGGTCAGGAACTCCTCGACGGTGGCGGCGATTCCGGGCATCTCCTGTCCGACGCGGGTGAGGACGAGGGGCAGGGAGCCGGTGCCGGCCAGTGCGTCGGCCGGGCGGAAGCGGTCCTCGACCGGGCCCCAGCCGGGGAGCGGGACCAGGATCGGATACGAGGCGGCCAGGCACCGCAGCCAGGCCGGCGGGGCGCCGAGCCAGTCCGCGCAGAGCAGGCCGCCGCCCGAGAAGAACCAGAGGGCGATCCGGTCGGCGTCCACCCGGGGGTCGGACCGGACCCGTTCGACGGCGGCGGCCACGTCGTCGGCGGCGCGGGCGTAGTCCGTGGTGTCGTGCAGACGGTGGTCGAAGAGGACGCCGACGACGCCCTCGGCCGCCGCGTAGCGGGCGTATCCGCGCAGGGCCGTCCAGTCGCGCGGGGTCGGTTCGACCCCGGCGGGCACCGGTCCGCCGTGCACGAACACCACCGCGGGGCGGGGCCCGCCGCCCTCGGGGACGTAGAGGTCGATGTTCCCGTGGCGCTCCGGCGTCCGCTCCGGGACGTCCAGCGGGAAGGGGCGCAGATGGGCGGGCGGACGGTCCGCGTCGGGCTTGGTCAGACGGTGGCCCTCCCCCGCCGCGGCCCGCAGCAGGACATCGGCGAGTTCGCCGGGCCGGGACAGCATCGGCCAGTGTCCGGTGGCCAGTTCGAAGAACGAGATGCCGGGCGAGGCGAGCATGCCGATGACGGGGTCGCCGAAGTCCACCCGCTGCTGGAGCAGCCCGATGGAGCCGCCGTTGGCCTGGCAGAGCACGCCGGTGACGGGGAGCGCGCCGGACGCCCCGGTGAGTTTCAGCGGCTGGAGCAGCGTGGCGAGGGGCTGCGGCGAGGCCAGGGAGGTGAGGTGCTTCAGCGCCGCGTCGTCCAGTCCGTCGGTGCTGCCCCAGCGCCGCCACTGCTCGGGCTCCGGGACGGGCAGGGGGCGCACCGGCCCGTCCGCCCCGGCCAGCGCGATCACCTCGTCGCGCAGTCCGGCGTCCGCGACGACGGCCAGGGCGGGCATGCCGTCGGCGGCCGGACCGGTGTCCACGGCGACGATCCGGGCGATGTGCCGGGCGCGGCGGTCCGCGGCGCCGAGCAGCGGATACATGCCGTAGTCGTGGCCGACCAGGACGATCTCGGGTGCGGGGCCGTCGCCCGCCGAGGCCACCACGTCGTCGATCACCGCGAGCACGTCCGCGATGTGCCGTTCCAGGTCGACGGGGTCGTCGTCCCCGTCCGCCCCGGGACCGAGTCCGGACAGGGCCACCGGGTGCGCCCCGGCGCCCGCCGGGACCAGCCGGGCGGCGGTCCCCTCCCATACCCGCGCACCCGTGAACATGCCCGCTACCAGGATGAATTCCGTCATGGTCGGCTCCTCGGCGATCCGTCGGCGGCGGCCCGGCCCCGTGGTCCGGCCGCCCTCGCCGGTACGGTAGAAGCTCCCCCGGAGGGAGGTTCAAGTGTTCATGTCGCAGGACGGACTGTGCAGTATCGGCGAGCTGGCGGAGCGTGCCGGGCTGACCGTGAAGACCGTCCGGTTCTACTCGGACCGCGGGCTGCTGCCGGAGGCCGCGCGCAGCGCGGGCGGGCACCGGCGCTACGGCCCCGAGGCACTGGGCCGGCTGCGGTTGCTGCGTTCGCTGCGTGCGCTGGGTCTGCCGGTGCGCGAGGTGCACCGGGTGCTGGACGAGGAGGACGCCGGGGAGCGGGTGCTGGAGGACGCCGTCGCCGGGCAGCTGAGCGAACTGGGTTCGCAGCTCACGGCGTTGCGCTGGCGGGAGGCGGGGCTGCGGCTGGTGCTGGAGTGCCCGCCCGGGGAGCGGGCCGACCGGCTGCGGCTGATCGGTGCGGTGGCCTCGCCGCCCAGCACGGCCGCGCTGGCGCGCTTCTGGCGTGGCTGGCTGCCGGCCAGGATGCCGGCGGCGGCGACGGCGGCGTTCCTGGACGCGGCGGTGCCCGCCCCTCCCGACGACCCCGCCCCCTCCCAGGTCCTGGCCTTCGCCCGGCTGTACGCCCTGGTGACGCGGCCGTGCACGGGCGGCGAGGTGTGCCAGCCGCAGGCGCACACGGCCGCCGGGCCGCGCGGGCCCGCCGTGCTGTACGCCGGTCTCGCCCAGGCGTACGAGCTGGCCGGCGGCCCGCTGCGGCGGGGCGCCGCACCGTACGCGGGCGAGGAGCTGGACTGCTTCGTGGACGCGTACGCGAGCGCGTACGGCGGCCGGGACACCCCGGACTTCCGCCGGGTGCTGCTGTCGCAGCTGGCCGGGGATCCGCGGATCGACCGGTACTGGGAGCTGGTGACGGAGGTGATCAGCCCGCCGGACGGTCCGCGGGAGCCGACGCCCGGGTCCGCGCACGACTGGCTGTTCGCGGCGCTGGGCGCGCAGACGGCAGCGACGGGCTGAACAGCCGGCCGCCCCGGCAGGTGGAACCGTCGCCCCGGCAGGACCGGACGGCCGCCCCGGCAGGGCGGAACCGTCGCCCCGGCAGGGCTGGTTCAGCGCATCTCGGCCGTGATCGCCCAGCGTTCGTGGTCCCGCCAGGCGCCGTCGACGAACAGGAAGTCGGGGGAGAACCCCTCCAGCCGGAAGCCCGCCCTGCGGACCAGGGCGATGGAACGCGTGTTGGCCGGCTGGATGTTGGCTTCGAGTCGGTGCAGGCCGAGCGGGCCGAAGGCGTGCCCGAGGACGAGGCCGAGGGCTTCGCTCATCAGCCCGCGCCCGGCCGCGTGGGCGAAGCCTCCGTAGCCCAGGGCACCGCAGCGGAATCCGCCGGTGACGATGTTGTTGATGTTGATGAACCCGGCGATGGGGCCGTCGGCCGGCCCGCCGGGCTCGCCGCGCCGCTCGCAGACGAGGAAACCGGCCCTCGTGGGGTCCTCGATGAGCGGGCGCGCGTACGCGGCGTAGGCCTCGGGGCCGTCGGGCGGGAACAGCCAGGGCCGGTGCGTGTCCCGGCTGTCGCGGACCCGGGCGGTGAACTCCTCGGCGTCGGCGTACGTGAAGGGGCGGATGCCCGTGCGCGGGCCCTCGGCGAGATAGCTGGTGTCGGACATCGGCACAGCGTAGGCGTGCCGTGCCGGTCACGGCATGGCACGCCTGTGCTGTGCCGGTCACGGCATGGCACGCCTGTGCTGTGCCGGTCACGGCATGGCACGCCTGTGCTGTGCCGGTCACGGCATGGCGACCCGGTCCGTGACCGGCACGGCGCCCCGGCCCTACCGGGACCGCCTGCGGAAGAAGTAGGCGCCGCAGGCCGCCCCCGCGACGAACATCACGATCAGCCACACGTACAGCGGCATGGTCACCAGCGGGATGATCAGCCGGACCTCGACGTCCTTGGTGTTCTCGGCGATGAACACGACCGACAGGACCGCGATGACGAGGACCAGGATGCGGGCCGGTGTGAACGCGCCCGAACCGCCCTTGCCACCGCTCGACACGTCTTTCGGGCTCATGGAGCGGCCCCTTCCCTGCTCCGGGGCACATTGCGCCCGGACCACCAGGATGGCTCCGCCGCCGCCCCGGCGGGCCGCTCTGTACCGCCGTTCGGGTGAACGGCGGTACGGGGCCGCGCCCGGCCGCTCAGCGCAGCGCGGGCGTCTCGACGGTGAGCGTGGCCGGTGTGCCGTCCCCGGGGGCGTCCAGGACGGCGGGCACCCCGAGCGGGACGGTCAGTCCGGTGGGGCCGTGCCCGAAGCCCAGTTCCTCGACGACGGGGACGCCCAGCGGGCCGAGCCGGTCGGCGAGGACCGCGCGCACCTGCTCGTACGGTTCGCAGCCGGCCCACGAGCCGCAGGCGACCCCGGCGACCCCGTCGAGCGCCCCGGCCCGCAGGAGCTGGGTGAGGATCCGGTCGAGGCTGTAGGGGTCCTCGTTCGTGTCCTCGATGAGGAGCAGTCCGCCCCGGGCCGAGGTCCGGGCGTGCGGGGTGGCCAGATCGGCGGCGAGCAGGCTGACGCAGCCGCCGTAGGTGATGCCCCGGGCCCGCCCGGGGACCAGGGTCCGCGCGGTGGGAAGCCCCAGCACGGACACGGTCTCGGGTGCGAACAGGGTGGCCCGCAGGGACTCCTGGGTCGCCGGGTCCGTGAGGAAGGTCTCCGTGCCCGTCATCGGTCCGTGCAGGGTGGCGAGTCCGGTCCGCAGCGCGAACGCCTCGTGCAGAACGGTGATGTCGCTGTAGCCGACGAACACCTTGGGCCCGGCGGCCCGCATCGCCGCCCAGTCGACCAGATCGACCATGCGGTGTGCGCCGTAGCCGCCGCGTGCGCAGATCACCGCCTCGACGGAGGGGTCGCACCAGGCGTCCTGGAGGTCGCGGGCCCGCGCGGCGTCCGCCCCCGCGAGGTAGTCCAGCTCCGGGTGGGTGTCGAGGACGTGGGGCATCACGAGGGGGTCGAGGCCCCAGCCGCGCAGGAGGTCGAGTCCGGGCTCCAGGCGGTCCGCCGGGACCGGTCCGCTCGGGGAGACGATCGCGACCCTGGAGCCGGCGCGCAGCCGGGCGGGCCGGGTCAGGGGGACGAGGCCGGTGCTCACTTCCGCAGCTCCAGGCGCGGCACGTCGTCGCGGTCGATGCCGAACGTCTGGAGGTACAGGGAGAGTTCGGACTCCAGGGCGCTGATCATGGTCTCGGCCCGGCGGAACCCGTGCCCCTCGCCGGGGTAGGTGAGGTAGGCGTGCGGGATGCCCCGTCCCTCGACCGCCGCCAGGAAGCGTTCGCACTGGACGGGCGGGCAGATGGGGTCGTCCTCCCCCTGGAGCAGCAGGAAGGGGGTGGCGAGCCGGTCGGTGCGGGTGATCGGGGAGCGTTCGCGGTAGCGGTCGGGGACCTCGGCGAGCGGGCCGACCAGGGACTCCAGGTACTGGGACTCGAAGTCGTGGGTCTCGTCGGTGCCCCAGCCGGTGAGGTCGAGGATGGGGTAGATGATCGTGCCGCAGGCGTAGACGTCGGTGCCGGTGAGGGAGGCGGCGGCGGTCCAGCCCCCGGCGCTGCCGCCCCGGACGGCGAGGCGGGCCGGGTCGGCGGTGCCCTCGTCGGCGAGCGCCCGCGCGACGGCGGCGCAGTCCTCCACGTCGACGACGCCCCACTGTTCGCGCAGCCGGTTGCGGTAGGCGCGGCCGTAGCCCGTGGAGCCGCCGTAGTTGACCTCGGCGACGCCGATGCCGCGCGAGGTGAAGTAGGCGATCTCCAGGTCGAGGACGAGGGCGGCGTGCCCGGTGGGGCCGCCGTGCGCCCAGATGACGTAGGGCGGCAACTCGCCGTCGGGACCGGTTCGTTCGGGGTGGTGCGGTGCGTAGATCTGGGCGTGGATCTCCCGGCCGCCGGGGCCGGTGAAGGTCCGCACGACGGGCCGGGGGTAGTACGCGGGGTCGACCGCGTCCTCGTGGGGGGCGCCGATGACACGGGTGTGCCCGGTGGCGGTGTCGAGTTCGACGATCTCGTACGCGCGGTGCGGGCTCGCGGCGACGCCGACGACCCGGCTGCCCCGGACCGCGAGGGTCTCGGCCCATTCGGTCCACGGTCCGGCGATGTCGGCGAGCCGACCCGTCTCGGGGTCGAGGACGCCGAGCGTGGTGGAGCCCTTGCCGTGGACGGTGGCGATCAGTCCGTTGTCCAGCGGCTGGAACCAGGTGAGCCCGATCTTCCAGAGCGGGCCGGCGAACTCCTCCTCGCGGGCGCAGAGTCCGGCCGCCTCGCCCCCGCCGTCGACGTCGAGGCGGTACAGGTTCCACCAGCCGTCGCGGTCGCTCGCGAACAGCAGCCGCCCGGCGGCGTCCCAGCGGATCTGCGGAACGGACTCCTCCGGGCCGCCCACGAGGGGGCGGGCGTCGTGGAAGGTGCCGTCCTCCCCGATGCCGGCGAGCATCACCTCGGTGCCGTCCCACGGCATCCGGGGGTGGTCCCAGGCGATCCAGGCGGCGCGCCGCCCGTCCGGCGAGACCTCGGGTCCGGTGACGAACCGGTGCTGTCCGGCGGAGAGTTCGCGTACGGCGGTGCGGTCGTCGGCCGCCGAGCCGTCGAGCGGGACGGCGGCGATCACCCGGCGCAGTTCGGTGGGGCCCTCGCCGGTGAACTCCTCCAGGACGCACCAGATCTCCCCGGCCGCGCCGCGCTCCGGCTGCGGGCGGGGGTCGGCCCAGCGCAGGCCGCCGCCGGTGGCGGAGACGGGGGTGAGCGGCCGGGGGGCGGCCCCGCTGTCGGGTTCGTAGGCGTAGAGCCGCTGGTCGTCGAAGTGGACGAAGACGATCAGCGGGCCGCCCTCGGCGCGTTCGGTCCCGGCCCAGGGCCGGCCGCCGTACTCGATGACGCGGCTGCGCGCGTTCCACGGGGCGGGCAGTTCCGTGGTGGTGCCGTCGGCCCGGCGGCGGACCAGGGCGCGGCGGCCGGACTCGGCGGGGCGCGGTTCGGTCCACCACAGTTCCTCGCCGACCGCCCCGACGTATTCGGGGCGGCCGTCGTGGGAGGCGGCCAGCGCGGCGTCGATGGGTGAGGGCCAGGTTCCGTGGGCCCCGGTGGATACCATGATCAATTCCCCCGAACGGTTCAGGCGGTGCGCAGATAGTGGTCCAGGACCCGGACGCCGAAGTGCAGCGCGTCCACGGGGACGCGTTCGTCGACGCCGTGGAAGAGGGCCTGGTAGTCGAAGCCGTAGGGCAGCTTCAGCGGCGAGAAGCCGTAGCCCGTGATGCCCAGCCGGGAGAACTGCTTGGCGTCCGTGCCGCCGGACATGGAGTACGGCACGGTGTGGCCGTCCGGGTCGAAGCGTTCGACGGCGGCCCGCAGCTTGGCGAAGGTGGGCGAGTCGACGGGGGCCGTGAGGGGCACCTCGCGGTGGTGGAACTCCCAGTCGACCGAGGGCCCGGTGAGCCGGTCGAGGGTGGCGTGGAACTCCTCCTCGCCGCCGGGGACCATCCGGCCGTCGATGTACGCGGTGGCGTGCCCCGGGATCACGTTGACCTTGTAACCGGCCTCCAGCATCGTGGGGTTGGAGCTGTTGCGGACGGTCGGCGCGACCAGGTCGGCGGCCGGGCCGAGCTTGCCGAGGAGTTCGTCCACGTCGAAGCCGGGGGCGTCCAGGTCGGGGTGGATGCCGTGCAGGGCGGCGATCTCGGTGAGGGCGGCGCGGACCGTCGGGGTGAGGCGGACCGGCCAGTCGTACTCCCCGATCCGGGCGACGGCGGCGGCCAGGGCGCTGACGGCGTTGGCGTGGTTGACCTTGGAGCCGTGCCCGGCCTTGCCGTGGGCGGTGAGCTTGAGCCATCCGGTGCCGCGTTCGCCGGCCGCGATCGGGTAGAGCGGCATATCGGGTCCGGCGTGGAAGGTGAACGCCCCGGACTCGCTGATGCCTTCGGTGCATCCGTCGAAGAGCGCGGCGTGCCGCTCGGCGAGGAACTCGGAGCCGTCCTCGGCGCTGGCCTCCTCGTCGGCGGTGTACGCGATGACGATGTCGCGCCGGGGGCGGATGCCGGACCGGGCCCAGAAGCGGGCGACGGCGAGGACCATCGCGTCCATGTTCTTCATGTCGATGGCGCCCCGGCCCCAGACGACGCCGTCGCGGACCTCGCCGGAGAACGGGTCGACGCTCCAGTCGGCGGCCTCGGCGGGCACCACGTCCAGGTGCCCGTGGACGAGCAGGGCATCGGCGGAGGGATCGGTGCCGGGGATCCGGGCGACGACGTTGGTGCGTCCGGGGGTGCGTTCCAGCATCTCCGGTTCGAGCCCGGCACCGGCCAGCCGCTCGGCGACGTACTCGGCGGCCGGGCGTTCGCGGCAGTCGCCGCCGCCCCGGTTGGTCGTGTCGATGCGGATCAGTTCGGAGGTGAACGTCACCACCTCGTCGAGCGCGGTGCCGTCGACGCCGTCGCCGCCGGTGCCGTCCTGACGGATGCTCGCCTCAGCCATACTGCTCCTCCACGGCGGACGACACGAGGGTCGTGACCGCCTTGAACGTGCGGATTCCTTCGTACATCGTCGCGCTGGTGTACGAGACACGCCTCTCACCGCTGATCGCGACGCCGGGGACGACGGTCGCGGCGGCGGCCAGGTGCTCGGCGTCGAACTCCAGCTCCACGGTGAACGGGCCGCCCTCCACCGGGGCGTACCGCCCGGCCAGGGGCACGGCCCGCGCGGCGGCCTCGCGGATGTCGGCGGCGGTGCGCGCCGGGGTGCGGCAGACCGCCGCGTAGCGCGACACATAGTCCTTGACGGCGACCTTGCGGGCGTCGGGGGCGTACCCCTCGGCGTCCACGCAGGTGAGGTCGTCCCCGGTCACGAGGACGACGGGCACGCCGTACTCGGCGGCCACATGGGCGTTGAGCAGCCCCTCGCTCGCCCGGACGCCGTTCAGCCAGACCCCCGTGATGGAGTTGGCGAGATAGGTGTGGGCGAGGACGCCCTCCGTACCGGCACCGGTGTGGTAGCCGACGAAGGCGACCGCGTCCACGTCGCCGTGCTGGATGCCCTCGACCATGCTGAGCGACTTGTGCTTGCCGGTGAGCATCTGGACGCGGTCGTCCAGGTTCTCCAGGAGCAGGTTGCGCATGGTCCAGTGCGCCTCGTTGATCAGCACCTCGCCGGCTCCCCCGTCGAAGAAGCCGAGGGCGGCGGCGTTGACGTCGGAGGTGAACAGAGAGCGGCACCGCTCCCACTGCGGGGTGCCGGGCAGCACATCGGCCGGCCAGGTCACACCGGTGGCGCCTTCCATGTCGGCGCTGACGAGGATCTTCATGCGGCCACACGGTACGCGTCACCGAACGCGCAGGCCAGAGGTGGTGTGCCCGCCACAGGTCCATGCCTCTGACGGGGGATGCGGACGGGGCCGCATCCCCCGGAACGGCGTAGGCCTCAGCGGCGCCGGGCGCCCTTGAGGAGCTTGTCGATCGCGGTGAGCTCCTTGGTGTCGAACTCCAGGTTGCGCACGGACTCGACGCTGTTCTCCAGCTGGGCGACGCTGCTCGCCCCGACGACGGCGGAGGTGACCCGGCCGCCGCGCAGCACCCAGGCGAGGGCCATCTGGGCGAGCGACTGCCCCCGGGCGGAGGCCAGCCGGTCCAGTTCCCGGAGCCGTTCGACCAGGTCCGGGGTGACCGCCTCGGCCGACAGGAAGGGGCTGCTGCCGGCGGCGCGGGAGCCCTCGGGGATGCCGCGCAGATAGCGGTCGGAGAGGATGCCCTGCTCCAGCGGCGAGTAGGCGATGGAGCCGACGCCCAGCTCGTCCAGGGCGGTGAGCAGCCCGTCCTCGGGGCGGCGGTCGAGCATCGAGTAGCGGGGCTGGTGGATGAGGAGCGGGGTGCCCAGCTGCTTGAGGATGCGGGCGGCCTCCCGGGTCTGCTCTGCGGAGTAGTTGGAGATGCCGACGTACAGCGCCTTGCCCTGGCGCACCGCCGTGTCCAGGGCCCCCATGGTCTCTTCGAGCGGGGTGTCGGGGTCGGGCCGGTGCGAGTAGAAGATGTCGACGTAGTCGAGGCCGAGCCGCTCCAGGCTCCGGTCCAGTGAGGCGAGCAGGTTCTTGCGCGAGCCCCACTCCCCGTACGGGCCGTCCCACATCAGATAGCCGGCCTTGGTGGAGACGACGATCTCGTCCCGGTGGCGGGCGAAGTCCGTGGCCAGCGCCCGGCCCATCGCGGTCTCGGCGGAACCGGGCGGCGGACCGTAGTTGTTCGCGAGGTCGAAGTGGGTGATGCCCAGGTCGAACGCGCGGCGCAGGATCCGGCCCTGGGACTCCGGTGTCCGGTCGCCGCCGAAGTTGTGCCACAGGCCGAGCGAGAGGGCGGGCAGCTTCAGACCGCTGCGCCCGGTGCGCCGGTAGGGCATGTCCTGGTAGCGGCCGGCGGACGGGATGTACATGCGGGGCTCCACAGCGAAGGGGTACGGGGTCGCGGGGGCGCGTTGCGGCGTCGGCCCGGACGGGGATGCGGGATCCAGGCTCGCGCACATCGATCCAGCGGTCCAACAGGAGATTCCGCTGGGATTCAGCGCCTATATTTCTCAATCATGGAGTTGCGCCAGCTGGAGCATTTCGTCGCGGTCGCCCGCGAGCAGCATTTCACCCGGGCCGCCGAGCGCGTCGCCGTCTCCCAGTCCGGGCTCTCGGCCTCGGTCCGGGCGCTGGAACACGAGCTGCGCACCCCGCTGTTCAGCCGGACCACCCGCCGGGTGCGGCTGACCGAGGCGGGGCGCGCCCTGCTGGTGGAGGCGGAGCGCACCCTGGCGGGCGCACGGGCGGCCCGGGACGCGGTCGACGCGGTCCGGGGGCTGCTGCGCGGCACCCTGTCGGTGGGGGTGGAGCAGTGCGTGGCGGGGGTGCGGCTGCCCCGGCTGCTCGCGGCGTTCCACCGCGCCCATCCGCAGATGGAGATCCGGCTCCGCCAGGAGGGGACGACGCATCTGGTCGAGGGGGTGGCGGGCGGGCGGCTGGACATCGCTTTCGCCTCCGGGGTTCCCCGGGGCGAGTGGCGCGGCGAACTGGTGCCGCTCGCCACGGAGCCGCTGGTGCTGCTCTGCGCGCCGGACCACCGGCTGGCGTCGGCGGAGCGCGCCGGTTGGGGCGAGCTGCCGGAGGAGGGCTTCATCGACTTCCACCCGGACTTCGGGCCGAGGCGCGCGGCCGACGCGGCGTTCGCCGCCGCCGGGGTGCGGCGCACGGTGGCGCTGGAGGTCAGCGATGTGCACAGTCTGCTGGAGCTGGTGCACGAGGGGCTGGGGATCGCGGTGGTCCCGCACCACTTCGCCCGCAAGCCGGAGGCCCGGGGGCTGGCGGCGGTCGCGCTGGACGGGGCGGGCCGGCCGTCGTACGAGAGCGTGATGGTGCTGCCGGAGGCGCAGGCGATGAGCCCGGGGGCGCGGGCGCTGATGGCGCTCGTCCGGCAGGACACCGGCCGCTGAGGCGCGGGGCCCGGGGCGCCGCGTCCGGACCGGAACCCGCCGTGGGGTTCCGGTCCGGACAGGCCTCAGTCCTCGTGGCCGAGCTGGAGGTCGCGTTCGGTGCGTCCGCCGCCCGCGACCTGGAGGACGGTGGCGACCGGCGGGTAGCCGGCGGCGATCACGGTGTACTCGCCGGTGGACAGGTCGACGAAGCGGAACGCCCCGTCGGGGCCGGTGGTCTGGGTGTCGACGACATTGCCGGCGGCGTCCAGGAGGGTCACCCGGGCGTCCTCGACGGGGCGTCCGCCGGTCGCCCGGACGATGCCGCGCAGCACGGCGCCGCCCGCGAGTTCGATGTCCTGCCGGGTCTCCCTGGCCGCCTGGACGCTGACGGGCAGCGCGGCGGGCCGGAACGCGGGTGCGGAGGCGGCGAGGGTGTACTCCCCCGCGACCAGTTCGCCGATCACATAGCCGCCCTCGCGTCCGCTGCGGGTGGAGGCGACGACCTCGCCGCGGACGTCGGTGAGGGTGACGGAGGCGTCGCGCACGGGGATGCCGTCCGCCGTCAGTACGGTCCCGGCCAGCCGTCCGGCGCCGCCGAGCACCACGTCGAGGTCGACCGGGCGTTCGCCGACGGTGACGCTGACGGCCTGCGGCTGGTGGCCGCCGGCCGCGGCGATGAGGACGTACGATCCGGCGCCGGGCGCGCTGAGCGCGTACCGCCCGTCGTCGCCGCTGGCGCCCCGGCCGACCTGCCGGCCCTGGACGTCGATCAGGGTGAGCGCGGCGCGGGGCACCTTCGTGCCGTCGGGGTGCTGGACGGCTCCGCAGACCGGGACGCCGCCGGGGTGGACGGGGGCCGGGGCGGGGGCGGACCGGTCGGTGCGGGCGGAGGGGATCGTCGCGGGCTCGGCTTCGGTTTCGGGGCTGTGGTGGGACACCAGGGGTTTCTCCTTGAGGAAGAAGGCGAGGACCAGGCCGAGCACGAGCACCGGCACGAGGTAGAGGAAGATCCGGGGCATGGCGTCGGCGTAGGCCCGGATGTAGGCGTCGCGCAGCGCGGGGTCCATCGCGTGGACCAGTTGCGGCGTGATCGATTCGGGGTCGGGCAGATCGCTGCCGGTGGGCAGCCGTACGGCGAGGGCGTCGGCCAGCCGGCCGGCGAAGAGGGTGCCGAACACGGCGGCGCCGACGCTGCCGCCGATCTGCCGGAAGTAGTTGTTGGCGCTGGTCGCGGTGCCGAGGTCGGCGGGGCGTACGGAGTTCTGCACGGCGAGGACGAGGACCGGCATGATCAGCCCGATGCCGAGGCCCAGGACGGCCTGGGCGATGCTGTATTCGAGGCGCGGGGTGTCCGTCTCCAGCCGGGAGAGCAGCCACATGCCGAGGGCGGAGACCGCGCTGCCGGCGATCGGGTAGATCCGGTAGCGCCCGGTGCGGGAGATGAGCTGGCCGGAGACGACGGAGGCGCCGACGATGCCGCCCATCATCGGGAGCATCAGCAGCCCGGACTCGGTGGCGGTGGCCCCGTCGACCATCTGGAGGAAGGTCGGCAGATACGAGGCGGCGCCGAACAGCGCGACGCCGACCACCGCGCCGACCAGGGCGGTGACGTTGAAGATCGAGTCGCGGAACAGCCGCAGCGGGATGATGGGTTCGGGCGCGCGGTGCTCGACGGCGACGAACAGCAGAGTCGTTCCGGCAGCTCCGGCGGCGAGGCCCAGGATGGTGGCGGAGCCCCAGGCGTACTCGGTCCCGCCCCAGCTGGTCAGCAGGACCAGACAGGTGGAGGCGGCGGCCAGCAGGACCGCGCCGAGGATGTCGAGGCGGGGCCGGACGGACGGCTTCGGCAGTTTCAGCACGACGGTGATGACGGCCAGGGTGACCAGCCCGAACGGCACGTTGATGTAGAAGCACCAGCGCCAGGAGGCGTGATCGGTGAAGAAGCCGCCGAGCAGCGGGCCGGCCACGGACGCGAGGCCGAAGGCGGCGCCGATCAGGCCCATGAACCGGCCGCGTTCGCGGGGCGGTACGACGTCGGCGATGATCGCCTGCACGCCGATCATCAGCCCGCCGCCGCCGACGCCCTGGAGGGCGCGGAAGGCGATGAGTTCGTCCATGGTGCGCGACCAGCCGGCCAGCGCGGAGCCGATGACGAAGGTGACGATCGCGAACTGGAAGACGCCCTTGCGTCCGAAGAGGTCGCCGAGCTTGCCGTAGACGGGCAGTCCGATGGTCGAGGCGAGGAGATAGGCGGTGACCGCCCAGGACATCTTCTCCAGGCCGTGCAGTTCGCCGACGATCTTCGGGAGCGCGGTCGCGACGATCATCTGGTCGAGCGCGGCGAGCAGGAGCGTGAGCATCAGCCCGACGAAGACGAGCCGGATCCGGCGGGGATCGGTCACCGCCCCGTCGGGCACGGCCGGTACGGCCGGTTCCGGGGTCGTACCGGGGGGCGGTGGCGCGACCGCCCCGGGCGGTCCTCCGGTGCCGTCCGTCCCGTCCGGCTCGTCCTTCACCAGAGTGATGCCACCCACCACGTGCCGCTCCCCTCGTCGCGCTGCCGCACATTTCTCGCATTGCATGACAAGCGAGGGCAAACGCGACGAGGGGGCGCCGACGGCGCACTCCGGGGCTTAATCCCCGGTCGGAGCCACTACGGCGCACCACCGGCCGTCCGGAAAGACCACCCGAACCGGTGAGGCCGCGGAGCGGGTTCGGGGACTACTTCTCGACCTCGGCGGCGAGATTGGCGAGGAGTTCGTCGTAGATGCGCCCAAGTCCCTTGGGGGCGAAGGTCCTCTCGAAGAATCCGCCGATGCCGCCGGCCCCGTTCCAGACGGTGGAGACGACGGCCTTGGAGCGGCCCTCGCCGGCCGGGGTGACGGTCCAGGTGGTGACCATCGAGGAGTTGCGGTCCTTCTCCACGAGCTGCCCGTCGCTCGGCTCGCTGACCTCCAGCAGGCAGTCGCGCACCCGCTTGCTGGTGGCCTGGAGCTTCCAGTGCACCAGGGTGCCCTCGCCGTCGCCGCCCTCGCGCACCTCGTACTCGCTGAAGTGGCCGGGCAGCACCTTGCCGCGCACGTCCTTGTAGTCGGCCAGCGCGTCGAACACCGCCTCCGCGTCCGCCGCGATGATCCGCTCCGTCGTGGCCTCGACCTGCGCCATGCCTGTTCCTCCAGCACTCGGTTGTTCCGGGTGCTGCTGAGCCAACCACCTCGGCCGCCGGGCTCAAAATCCGGTCCGGGACGAAGGGGGGAAAACGATCAAGGGAACAAGTGTTCTATTCTCGGGGCAGTACTACCGAGGAGGCGTCCATGCGCTGGGACCATCTGGCCGAGAACAACTCCGGCGAGCCCGCGACCGGTGCGGGCGCGCTCTTCGCCGCCGACGCGGTGACGACGAGGACCTTCGACACCCCCGAGTTCAGGGGCATCACCTTCCACGAGGTCCGGGCCCGTTCGATCGTGAACCGGGTGCCCGGGGCCTCGCGGATGCCGTTCGAATGGACGGTGAACCCGTACCGGGGCTGCTCGCACGCCTGCGTCTACTGCTTCGCCCGCAAGACCCACAGCTATCTCGACCTCGACACCGGGCTCGGCTTCGACTCGCAGATCGTCGTCAAGGTCAACGCGCCCGAACTGGTCCGCCGCGAGATCGCCTCGCCGCGCTGGCACGGGGCGCACGTCGCGATGGGCACCAATGTCGACTGCTACCAGCGGGCGGAGGGCCGCTACCGGCTGATGCCCGGCATCCTGGCCGCCCTGCGCGACCACGCCAACCCGTTCTCGATCCTCACCAAGGGCACGCTGATCCTGCGCGATCTGGAGCTGCTGCGGCAGGCCGCCGAGGTCACCGAGGTCGGGGTCTCGGTCTCGGTCGGCTTCACCGACCCCGAGCTGTGGCGCACGGTGGAGCCCGGCACCCCCGCCCCCGAGCGCCGCCTCGACGTCGTCCGGACGCTCGGCGAGCACGGCATCGGCTGCGGGGTGCTGATGGCGCCGGTGATCCCCTACCTCGGCGACCGTCCGGAGCAGCTGCGCGAGACCGTCCGCGCGATCGCCGCCGCCGGGGCCACCTCGGTCACCCCGCTCGTCCTGCATCTGCGGCCGGGCGCCCGGGAGTGGTTCATGGAGTGGCTGGGCCGGCACCACCCGGGGCTGGTGGGACGGTACGAGCGGCTGTACGCGGACGGGGCGTACGCCCCCACCTGGTACCAGCGCCGGATCACCCGGCTCGTCCATGAACTGGCCGCCGAGTACGGCATCGGACCCTCGCACCGGGGCACGCCCCGGGCGCTCCCCCGGCGCGGGACTCCGGGGTCCGGGCCGGCCGACGCTCCGGGCCCGACCCAGCTCACGCTCCTCTGACCGGAGCCGCCTTCCCGGCGCACGTACCGGCGCATGCGCGGGCAAACGGGTCATCTCTCACCGGAACAGGTCCTTCCGCCCCCGAATGCGGGGAGCATGCGGCCGGGGCTGCGTCGCGCGCAGCCGTGCTCCCCGTCACGGAAGGCCCTTATGACGAACCGTTCAGGAACCCGCCCAGGAATGCTCCTCGCCGTCGGGGCGACGGTCGCCGGTCTGGTGACCGCCGCCCCGGCCACGGCGAGCGCCGGCCCCGGCGACCGCGCCGCCGCGCTCAAGTGGACCGCCTGCGGCACCGAATCCGCCCCGACGCTCCAGTGCGCCACGGTGCGCTCCCCGCTCGACCACGACGATCCCACGGGCCGTACGGTCACCCTCGCGCTGACCCGGGTGCCGCACACCGCGAAGACCTTCCAGGGCCCGCTGCTGGTCAATCCGGGCGGGCCGGGCGGCAGCGGTCTGTCGATGGCGGGCTTCGTCGCCTCCGCGCTGCCCGAAGCGGTGGCCGCGCAGTACGACGTGATCGGCTTCGACCCGCGCGGCGTCGGCCGGAGCCGGCCCGCCCTGGACTGCGTGCCCCGGTACTTCGACCCGGTGCGCCCCGACCCGGTGCCGCGCTCCCTCCTGGACGAGCGGGTCAACCGCAACCGCGCCCGCGACTTCGCCGCCACCTGCGGGAAGAAGTACCCGGACCTGCTCCCGTACATGGACACCGTGAGCGCGGCCAAGGACCTCGACGTGATCCGGCGCGCGACCGGCGCCCGGCAGCTGAACTATTTCGGCTACTCCTACGGCACCTATCTCGGCGCGGTCTACGCCAAGCTGTTCCCGGAGCGGGTGCGCCGGCTGGTCCTCGACTCCAACGTGGACCCGGACGGGGTCTGGTACGACGACAACCTGGAGCAGGACTACGCGTTCGACACCCGGCACAAGGCGTTCGCCGCCTGGGTCGCGCAGTACGACGACGTCTACGGGCTGGGCACGGATCCGGCCGGCGTCGAGCGCGCCTGGTACCGGATGCGGGACGCGGTCGCGCAGCGTCCGGCGGGCGGGAAGGTCGGACCGGGCGAGCTGGACGACACCTTCCTGCCCGGCGGCTACTACAACGGCTACTGGCCCACGCTGGCCACCGCGTTCGCCGCCTATGTGCACGACAAGGACGAGAAGGCCCTGGTCAAGGCGTTCGACCGGTTCGGCGCGGTCGACGCCGAGGGCGACAACGGGTACGCGGTCTACACGGCCGTGCAGTGCCGGGACGCCCAGTGGCCGCGCGACTGGAACGTGTGGCGCAACGACTCCGTCCGGATCCACGCCAAGGCGCCGTTCATGACCTGGGGCAACACCTGGTACAACGCCCCGTGCGCCGACTGGCCGGTGGAACCGCTGAACCCGGTCCGGGTCTCCAACCGCTCGCTGCCCCCGGTCCTCCTCTTCCAGGCGACGGACGACGCGGCCACCCCGTACGAGGGCGGCGTCACCCTGCACCGCAAGCTCAAGGGCTCCAGCCTCGTCGTCGAACAGGGCGGCGGCAACCACGGCATCACGCTCAGCGGCAACGACTGCCTGGACCGCTATCTGACGGACTACCTGGCCAAGGGCACGGTGCCCCGGGGCAGCGGCGGCGACGCCGACGCGGTCTGCGCGAAGACGCCCGACCCGAAACCCGCGAGTGCCAAGTCGGCACGGCCCGCGACGCGTTCCGAGGAGAGCGGACGGGGGAGCGTCCTGCACGGACTGCTCGGCTTCCGGCGCTGAGACGGCACGGGGCTCTCCGGTGAAGGGGGGCGGGGCGACCCGCCCCCCTTCACCGCGCCGGGAGCCGGCCGAGCGCGGCCGTGGCGGCGGAGCCCAGCCGCGGATGGGGCAGGGCCGCCTCCAGGACCGGGCGGGCCCGGACGTCGCCCAGCGCGCCCAGCCCCTCGACGCAGGCCAGGGCCACTCGCCAGTGGGGCTCGTCGGGGGCCAGCAGCCGGGAGAGCGTGGTCATCAGGGCGGGGGCGGACTCGGGGGCGCGCAGTGCGGTGAGCAGACGGACCGGGTGCAGGGCGTAGGCGGTGCGCAGGGAGTTGGTGGCGAGCGCGGCGGCCGCGCGGGGGGTGCGGGGGTCACCGAGTCGGGCCAGGGCGTGGGCGGCGGCGACGCAGCGTTCCGGGTCGCGGTGGTTGAGCAGCAGCACCAGGGGCTCGAAGGCGCGGCGGTCGCCGCCGCAGCCCAGCCGGAACGCCGCGATCTCGCGGGCCCAGAGCGGGCGTTCGCGCTCGACGAGGACCCGGGCCAGTTCCTCGTCGTCCTCGGTGGCCAGCAGCCGGTGGTAGGCCGCCGACTCCCCCGCCTCGTCCGCCAGTCGGTGTGCCAGTGAACGGAACTCCTCATCCATGACGCTCAGCGTATCGCCGGGCACACAGCGTGCCGATGGGGGCGGCGTCTGTGAGGGGGGCCACAGAAGGGAGGGGCTGGCGCGCTCATTACCCGTCGGTTAATCTCATGTGAGCGGGACACACTCCCCGCTTGCTCCGGTGGCCTGGTGACGCAGCCGTCCGGAGTGTTGGTCGGTTCGGCAGTTTTGCGAGACGTGACTCCGGGACAGGGTCCGTCGCCCCTCGTGGGTCGTGTGCGCCGTGTGTGCACGGGCCCGAGCACCACGACAGGTATTTCCCGCGCGCCGTTCGGGCTCCGCGCCCCCTCTCATCGGCCCCGCGTCCCCCAGTCGTCACTCATCCCTGGAGTCCCGTGATGGACACCCCCTTCAGCACCATTGCCGTCGTCGGCCTCGGCACGATGGGCACCGGCATCGCCGAGGTCCTGACCTGCGCCGGCCACGAGGTGATCGGCATCGACGTCAGCGAGGAGGCGGCCCGGCAGGCCGTCGCCTCCCTGGAGGCCGCCACCGCCCGTGCCGTGCGGCGCGAGCGGATCACCGAGCGGGAACGGCGCGACGCCCTCGCCCGGTTCCGCACCTTCTCCGATCTCCAGGCCGCCGCGGACGCGGAGCTGGTGATCGAGGTCGTGCCGGAGAACTACGAACTCAAGCAGCGGGTCTTCCGGGAGCTGGACGCGGTCGTCGCCCCGGCCACGATCCTGGCCACCGGCACCAACGCCCTGTCCGTGACCCGGCTGGCGGCCGAGTCGCAGCACCCCGAGCGCGTCCTCGGGCTGCACTTCTTCAATCCGGCCCCGGCGATGAAGCTGGTCGAGGTGGTCTCCTCGGTGCTGACCGCGCCGCCCGCCGTCGAGGCCGTCACGGCGCTCGCCCGGCAGCTCGGCAAGGAGCCCGTCGCGGTCGGCGACCGTCCCGGCTTCGTCGCCGACGGGCTGCTCTTCGGCTATCTCAACCAGGCCGCCGCCATGTACGAGGCCAACTACGCCTCGCGCGAGGACATCGACGCGGCGATGAAGCTCGGCTGCGGTCTTCCGATGGGGCCGCTCGCCCTGCTGGACCTGATCGGCATCGACACGGCGCGCACGGTGCTGGAGGCCATGTACTCCTCCTCGCACGACCGGCTGCACGCCCCCGCCCCCGTCCTGGGCCAGCTCAGCGAGGCCGGACTGACCGGCCGCAAGACGGGCCGCGGCTTCTACACCTACGCGGAGCCGGGCAGCCCGGACGTGGTGCCGGACGCGCTCACCCCGGCGCCGGACCGCGCGGCGGACGCCGGCCGTCCGGTGCGCTCGGTGGGCGTCGCGGGCTCCGGGACGATGGCCTCGGGCATCGCGGAGGTCTTCGCCAAGGCCGGATACGACGTGGTGCTGGCCGCGCGCGGTCAGGAGAAGGCGGACACCGCCAAGGCCCGGATCGCGAAGTCCCTGGAGCGTTCGGTCACCAAGGGACGGCTGACGGCCGAGGCCCGGGACGAGACGCTGGCCCGTATCGTCCCGGCGGGCTCGCTGGACGCCTTCGCCGAGGTCGACCTGGCCGTGGAGGCGGTCGCCGAGGACCTGGCGGTCAAGCGGCAGCTCTTCGCCGCGCTGGACAAGGTGTGCCGGCCGGGCGCGGTGCTCGCCACCACCACCTCCTCGCTGCCCGTCGTCTCGATCGCCCGCGCCACCACGCGGCCCGAGGACGTCATCGGGATGCACTTCTTCAACCCCGCCCCGGCGATGAAGCTGGTCGAGGTCGTCCGCACGGTGCTCACCGCCGACGACGTCCACGCCACGGTCCGCGAGGTCTGCGCGAAGGTCCGCAAGCACCCCGTGGACTGCGGGGACCGGGCCGGGTTCATCGTGAACGCGCTGCTCTTCCCGTACCTGAACAACGCCGTCAAGATGGTCGAGGAGCACTACGCCAGCCTCGACGACATCGACGCCGCGATGAAGCTGGGCGGCGGCTACCCGATGGGTCCCTTCGAACTGCTGGACGTCGTCGGGCTCGATGTCTCGCTCGCCATCGAGAAGGTGCTGCACAGCGAGTTCCGCGATCCGGGCCTGGCGCCCGCCCCGCTCCTGGAGCATCTGGTGGCCGCGGGCTGCCTCGGCCGCAAGACGGGCCGCGGCTTCCGCGAATATGCCCGGCGCTGACCCCGGGGCCGGCTGGGGCGGGCTGCTCGGACCCCTGGGCGGCCCGCCCCCGCAGGCGCGCTCCCCGGGACCGATGCAGTACGTTCACACCATGTCCCAGCCCGCCAGGTCCCCCCGTGTGTCCGCCGCGCCCGACGTCCCGGAGAGTGCCGCGGGCACCCGCGCCGCCGCCCAACGGCTCAAAATGCGCCGCGAACTGGCCGCCGCGGCCATGGAGCTCTTCGCCACGAAGGGGTACGAGGCGACGACCGTCGACGAGATCGCGGGCGCGGCGGGCGTCGCCCGGCGGACCTTCTTCCGGCACTTCCGCTCCAAGGAAGAGGCGATCTTCCCGGACCACGACGACACCCTCGTACGGGCCGAGGCCGTCCTCAACGCCGCACCCGCGCACGAGCATCCGCTCGACACGGTCTGCCGCGGCATCAAGGAAGTCATGCGGATGTACGCGGCGAAGCCGGCCGTCTCGGTGGCCCGCTACAAGCTGACCCGCGAGGTGCCCACCCTGCGCCAGGCCGAGATCGCCTCGGTGGCCCGCTACGAGCGGCTGTTCACCCGCTATCTCCTGGGCCATTTCGACGAGCGCGACCACCAGGCCGGCAACGACGATCCGCTGCTGGCCGAGGTCGCCGCCTCCGCCGTGGTCACCGCGCACAACCATGTGCTGCGCCGCTGGCTGCGCGCCGACGGCCGGGGCGATGTGGAGGCCCAGCTCGACCAGGCCTTCGCCATCGTCCGGGACACCTTCGGCACGGGGATCGGCGCCGGCCGGAAGGCCGCGGCCGAGCCCGTCAGGCCGGCCGCCTCGGTGAGCACGGAGGGCGAGGTCCTGGTGGCCGTGGCCCGGACCGACGCCCCGCTGGACGAAGTGATGCGCACCATCCAGCAGGCCCTCGGGGAGCGCTGAGCGGGCCGAAACCCGATTGCCGGGGCCGCCGCGCGGTGCTGGGGTGGGCGGATGGACCTGCGCCCCGCCGCCGCCGACCTGCTCGCCGTCTTCGACCGCGAGATGCGTGAACACGCCCGCCCCGACGGCCCCGGGGTCCGCGTGGAGCGCACCGCCGACGTCGTACGCCAGGTCGGCTCCGCCGACGACTGGAACGGCGTCGTCTGGTCGGCGCCGGACCTGGACGCGGCCCGCGCCGACGCGGCGATCGCCGCGCAGGTGGCGCACTGCGCGGCGCACGGGTACGGCTCCTTCGAGTGGAAGCTGTACGCGCACGACCGGCCGGCCGATCTGGGCGACCGGCTGCGGGCGGCCGGTTTCGTGCCGGAGGAGCCGGAGACGCTGCTCGTGGCGCCGGTCGCGGAACTGGCCACGGACGTCACGCTGCCCGACGGCGTCCGGCTGCTCACGGTGCGCGACGAGGCCGGTGCCGCGCTGATGTCGCGCGTCCACGAGCGGGCCTTCGGCGACGACGGGGAGCGGCTGCGACGGCAGCTGGTGGCCCGGCTCCGCGAGGATCCGGAGCACATCGTGGCGGTGGTGGCCCTGGCGGACGGGGAGCCGGTCTCCTCGGCCCGGATGGAGTTGTATCCGGGCACCGGCTTCGCCGGGCTGTGGGGCGGGGGCACGGTCGAGGAGTGGCGCGGCCGGGGCCTCTACCGGGCGCTGGTGGCCTTCCGTGCCCGGATCGCCGCCGCGCGCGGCTTCCGGTATCTCCAGGTCGACGCCACCGAGAACAGCCGGCCCATTCTCCAGCGCCTCGGCTTCACGGCCCTGGGCACGACGACCCCGTACGTCTACCGCCCCTCCGCCTGACCGCCCGTAACGGGGTAAATCGCATCAGACCATCTCCCCTGTTGCTCATGCGTGGCAGGCGAATGACAATTGAGGGAAATTCCTGGCACGCAGTGCCTTGTCAGCTGTCACGGAGTGCCATACGTTGAAGGTGTCCGGGCGGCCGGCGCAGCGAGACCTCGCGTACGCCGGCTGTCCCCGCGGGCCAGGTGCCCGTGCGCCCGGACGCCTGCGTCACAGGCGAGCCCTTCCGCTCCACAGAGCGACCCAGCCGAGCACCACCCGCCGAACCGACGGCACACCTCCACGCCCCACCACTCCCCCTGCCCAGCAGGTCCCTCAAGCGTTCCGTCGAACGCCGCACCGCCGGAGGCACACCGTGAAGGAAATCCTGGACGCGATCCAGTCCGAGGACAGCACCGCCGCAGACTTCGCGGCCCTGTCCGTTCCCGAGTCGTACCGCGCGGTGACCGTGCACAAGGACGAGGCGGACATGTTCGCCGGCCTCGAATCCCGCGACAAGGACCCGCGCACCTCCCTCCACCTCGACGAGGTGCCGGTCCCCGAACTCGGCCCCGGCGAGGCCCTGGTCGCCGTCATGGCCAGTTCGGTGAACTACAACTCCGTCTGGACCTCGATCTTCGAGCCCGTCTCCACCTTCGGCTTCCTGGAGCGGTACGGACGGCTCAGCGAGCTCACCAAGCGCCACGACCTGCCCTACCACGTCATCGGCTCCGACCTGGCGGGCGTCGTCCTGCGCACCGGCCCCGGCGTCAACGCCTGGAAGCCCGGTGACGAGGTCGTCGCGCACTGCCTCTCCGTCGAGCTGGAGTCCTCCGACGGCCACAACGACACGATGCTCGACCCCGAGCAGCGCATCTGGGGCTTCGAGACCAACTTCGGCGGCCTGGCAGAGCTGGCACTGGTGAAGTCCAACCAGCTGATGCCGAAGCCCGGCCACCTGAGCTGGGAGGAGGCGGCGGCACCGGGCCTGGTCAACTCCACCGCGTACCGCCAGCTCGTCTCCCGCAACGGCGCCGGGATGAAGCAGGGCGACAACGTCCTCATCTGGGGCGCCAGCGGCGGACTCGGCTCCTACGCCACGCAGTTCGCGCTGGCCGGCGGCGCCAACCCGATCTGTGTGGTCTCCAGCCCGGAGAAGGCGGACATCTGCCGCGCCATGGGCGCCGAGGCCATCATCGACCGCAACGCCGAGGGCTACCGGTTCTGGAAGGACGAGCACGAGCAGGACCCGCGCGAGTGGAAGCGCTTCGGCAAGCGCATCCGCGAACTGACCGGCGGCGAGGACGTGGACATCGTCTTCGAGCACCCGGGCCGCGAGACCTTCGGCGCCAGCGTCTACGTCACCCGCAAGGGCGGCACCATCGTCACCTGCGCCTCCACCTCCGGCTACCACCACGAGTACGACAACCGCTACCTGTGGATGTCGCTGAAGCGGATCATCGGCTCGCACTTCGCCAACTACCGCGAGGCGTGGGAGGCCAACCGCCTGGTCGCCAAGGGGAAGATCCACCCGACGCTGTCGAAGGTCTACTCCCTGGAGGACACCGGCCAGGCCGCGTACGACGTGCACCGCAACCTCCACCAGGGCAAGGTCGGCATCCTGGCGCTGGCCCCGCAGGAGGGCATGGGCGTGCGCGACGCGGAGATGCGGGCCCAGCACATCGACGCCATCAACCGATTCAGGAACGTCTGACATGGCCGGCCGCCAGAAGGACCGCCCCTGGCTCATGCGGACGTACGCCGGCCACTCCACCGCCGAGGCGTCCAACGAGCTGTACCGGCGCAACCTCGCCAAGGGCCAGACGGGTCTGTCGGTCGCCTTCGACCTGCCGACCCAGACCGGCTACGACCCCGACCACGTCCTCGCGCGCGGCGAGGTCGGCCGGGTCGGGGTGCCCGTCTCGCACCTCGGCGACATGCGCCGGCTGTTCCAGGACATCCCCCTGGAGCAGATGAACACCTCGATGACGATCAACGCCACCGCCATGTGGCTCCTGGCGCTCTACCAGGTCGTCGCCGAGGAGCAGGGCGCCGACCCCGCGAAGCTCCAGGGCACCACCCAGAACGACATCGTCAAGGAGTACCTCTCGCGCGGGACGCACGTCTTCCCGCCGGGCCCCTCCCTCCGGCTGACCACCGACATGATCACCTACGCGGTCGGCCGGATCCCCAAGTGGAACCCGATCAACATCTGCAGCTACCACCTCCAGGAGGCGGGGGCGACCCCGGTCCAGGAGATCGCGTACGCCCTGTCGACGGCGGTCGCCGTGCTCGACGCGGTCCGCGACTCCGGCCAGGTGCCGGAGGAGAAGTTCGGCGACGTGGTCGCCCGGATCTCGTTCTTCGTGAACGCGGGCGTCCGCTTCATCGAGGAGATGTGCAAGATGCGGGCCTTCGGCCGCCTCTGGGACCGCATCACCCGGGAGCGCTACGGCATCACCGACCCCAAGCAGCGCCGGTTCCGCTACGGCGTCCAGGTCAACTCGCTCGGACTGACCGAGGCCCAGCCGGAGAACAACGTCCAGCGCATCGTCCTGGAGATGCTGGCCGTCACCCTCTCCAAGGATGCCCGCGCCCGCGCGGTGCAGCTGCCCGCCTGGAACGAGGCGCTGGGCCTGCCCCGGCCCTGGGACCAGCAGTGGTCGCTGCGCATCCAGCAGGTGCTGGCCCACGAGAGCGATCTGCTGGAGTACGAGGACATCTTCGCCGGTTCGCACGTCGTCGAGGCCAAGGTCGACGAGCTGGTCGGCGACGCACTGGCCGAGATGGACCGGATCGAGCAGATGGGCGGCGCGATGGCGGCCGTCGAGTCCGGCTACCTCAAATCGGAGCTGGTCTCCTCGCACGCCGAGCGTCGGGCCCGGATCGAGGCGGGCGACGAGAAGATCGTCGGCGTCAACGTCTACGAGACGACCGAGCCCAGTCCGCTCACCGCCGACCTCGACGGGGCGATCATGACCGTCGACCCGGCGAACGAGGCCACCGTCGTCGCCGCGCTCCACGAATGGCGCGACAACCGCGACGAGCCCCGGGCCACCGAGGCGCTGGCCGCGCTGAAGAAGGCCGCGGCGGGCACCGGGAACCTGATGGAGGCCACCCTGGAGTGCGCCCGCACGGGCGTCACCACCGGTGAGTGGTCCTGGGCGCTGCGCGATGTCTTCGGCGAGTTCCGGGCGCCGACCGGTGTGTCCTCGGCCCCGGTCGCGGTGCCGGCCGAGGCGGGTTCCCCGCTGGCGCTGGTCCGCGAGAAGGTGGCCAGGACCGCCGAGGAGCTGGGCGCGGGCCGGCTGAGGCTCCTCGTGGGCAAGCCGGGCCTGGACGGGCACTCCAACGGCGCCGAGCAGATCGCCGTACGCGCCCGCGACGCCGGCTTCGAGGTCGTCTACCAGGGCATCCGCCTCACCCCCGAACAGATCGTCTCGGCCGCCGTGGCCGAGGACGTGCACTGCGTCGGTCTGTCGATCCTGTCCGGTTCGCACGCCGAGCTGGTGCCGGACGTACTGACCCGGCTGCGCCGCACCGGGGCGGGCGACATCCCGGTGATCGCGGGCGGGATCATTCCCCCCGCCGACGCCGAGGCCCTGATCAGCGCCGGTGTCGCCGCCGTATTCACCCCGAAGGACTTCGGTATCACGGAGATCATCGGCCGTATCGTCGACGAGATCCGGAAAGCGAACAAGCTCGACCCTCTGGAGGTCCCCGCATGACCACGCCCACCGCTCCTGTGAACCGCCTGCGCCCGCGCCGCTCCTGCCTGGCCGTGCCCGGCTCGAACCCGCGGTTCCTGGAGAAGGCCCAGGGCCTCCCCGCAGACCAGGTCTTCCTGGACCTGGAGGACGCCTGCGCCCCGCTCGCCAAGGAGGGCGCCCGCCACCACATCGTCGACGCGCTGAACAACGGCGACTGGACGGGCAAGACCCGGGTGGTGCGGGTCAACGACTGGACGACCCACTGGACGTACCGCGATGTGATCACGGTCGTCGAGGGCGCGGGCCCGAACCTCGACTGCATCATGCTGCCGAAGGTCCAGGACGCCCAGCAGGTCGTGGCGCTGGACCTGCTGCTGACCCAGATCGAGAAGACGATGGGCTTCGAGGTCGGGCGGATCGGCATCGAGGCGCAGATCGAGAACGCCAAGGGCCTCGTCAACATCGACGACATCGCCGCCGCCTCCCCGCGCCTGGAGACGCTGATCTTCGGCCCGGCCGACTTCATGGCGTCGATCAACATGAAGACCCTGGTCGTCGGCCAGCAGCCGCCCGGCTACCCGGCGGACGCGTACCACTACATCCTCATGCGCATCCTGATGGCGGCCCGCGCCCACGACCTCCAGGCGATCGACGGCCCCTTCCTCCAGATCCGCGACGTGGACGCCTACCGCGAGGTGGCCGGCCGTGCCGCCGCGCTCGGCTTCGACGGCAAGTGGGTGCTGCACCCCGGCCAGGTCGACGCGGCCAACGAGGTCTTCTCGCCCTCGCAGGAGGACTACGACCACGCCGAGATGATCCTCGACGCGTACGACTGGTGCACCTCCGAGGAGGGCGGCAAGAAGGGCTCGGCGATGCTCGGCGACGAGATGATCGACGAGGCCAGCCGCAAGATGGCCCTGGTCGTGGCGGGCAAGGGACGCGCGGCCGGTATGCAGCGCACCTCGAAGTTCGAAGCGCCGGAGGCCTGATCATGCAGTTCGGACGCACCTACGAGGAGTTCGAGGTCGGCGCGGTCTACAAGCACTGGCCCGGCAAGACGGTCACCGAGTACGACGACCACCTCTTCTGCCTGCTGACCATGAACCATCACCCGCTGCACATGGACAGCAACTACGCGGAGCGGACGACCGACTTCGGGAAGAACGTCGTCGTCGGCAACTACATCTACTCGCTGCTGCTCGGGATGTCGGTCCCCGACGTCTCCGGCAAGGCCATCGCCAATCTGGAGGTGGAGTCGCTGAAGCACGTGGCGCCGACCTTCCACGGCGACACCCTCTACGGCGAGACGACGGTGCTCGACAAGACCCCGTCCAGGTCCAAGAACGACCGCGGCATCGTGTACGTGGAGACCAAGGGCTACAAGCAGGACGGCACGCTGGTCTGCGTGTTCCGCCGCAAGGTCATGGTCCCCACCGCGACGTACATCAAGGAGCGGGGCGGCGAGCAGCCCGGCCGCCCGGAGCTGAACCAGCCCTCGCAGAAGAACGTGGAGAAGTAGCCATGACGCGACTCGCCCAGACGGCCGGGCTCACCGAGGTCCAGCGGGAGATCCTCTCCACGGTCCGGGATTTCGTCGACAAGGAGATCATTCCGGTCGCGACGGCGCTGGAGCACCGCGACGAGTACCCCACGGAGATCGTCGAGGGGCTCAAGGAGCTCGGACTGTTCGGTCTGATGATTCCCGAGGAGTACGGAGGCCTGGGCGAGTCGCTCCTCACCTACGCGCTCTGCGTGGAGGAGATCGCCCGCGGCTGGATGAGCGTCTCCGGGATCATCAACACGCACTTCATCGTGGCGTACATGCTCAAGCAGCACGGCACCCAGGAGCAGAAGGACACCTTCCTGCCGCGGATGGCGCTGGGCGAGGTCCGCGGGGCCTTCTCGATGTCGGAGCCGGCGTTGGGCTCCGACGTGTCGGCGATCAGCTCCAAGGGCGTCAGGGACGGCGAGGAGTACGTCCTCAACGGCCAGAAGATGTGGCTGACGAACGGCGGCACCTCCTCGCTCGTGGCGGTGCTGTGCCGCAGTGACGAAGGCCACCCCGAGGGCACGGCCCCGCACAAGTCGATGACGACCTTCCTGGTGGAGAAGGAACCCGGCTTCGGCGAGGTCCGGCCCGGCCTCACCATCCCCGGGAAGATCGACAAGATGGGCTACAAGGGCGTCGACACCACCGAGCTGGTGATGGACGGACTGCGCATTCCGGCCAATCGCGTCCTGGGCGGGGTCACCGGCCGAGGGTTTTACCAAATGATGGACGGCGTCGAGGTGGGACGGGTCAATGTCGCCGCCCGTGGCTGCGGTGTCGCGCAGCGTGCGTTCGAACTGGGCGTTTCCTACGCACAGCAGCGGCAGACCTTCGGAAAGCCGATCGCCCAGCACCAGGCGATCCAGTTCAAGCTGGCCGAAATGGCCACCAAGGTCGAAGCGGCCCATGCCATGATGGTGAACGCGGCACGCAAAAAGGACTCCGGGGAGCGAAACGACCTGGAGGCAGGGATGGCGAAGTACCTCGCCTCCGAATACTGCAAGGAAGTCGTCGAGGACGCCTTCCGCATCCACGGCGGCTACGGCTTCTCCAAGGAGTACGAGATCGAGCGCCTCTACCGGGAGGCACCGATGCTGCTGATCGGTGAAGGTACCGCCGAGATCCAGAAAATGATCATCGGGCGCCGACTCCTTGAGGAGTACCGTTTCCAGGGGTGATCATCCCTTTTGAGGTGATTTAGCCGCGAAGAACATCACACCCTGTCACCCTCATCCGGTGCCTTCCAGACGTCCGACTCGGCTGCTGGCTTGCCCAGTTGCTGGCCGCAACCGATAACATCGCCGGAAAAGCCGCCGTCCCCCATTGCCAACGCGGCCTCATCCGCTACGAAGGTCAACCATGCCCGACAGCCATTCCTCCGCACCCCGCGGCGGGGTCCGCCTTGCACGCGGAGCTTCGCCGTGGCTCCTGCCGACCGTCGCCACCGCCGCACTCAGCCTGTCCCGGGCCCGCAGGTCCGGGCGCTGGGCGGCGGTGGCCGTGCCCACCACCGCGCTCGCGGCGGGCATGCTGTGGTTCTTCCGCGACCCCGAGCGCGAGATCACCCAGGGGCGCGTCATCTCGCCGGCCGACGGTGTGGTGCAGAGCATCATGCCGTGGAAGGACGGGCGCACCCGCGTCGCGATCTTCATGAGCCCGCTGAACGTCCATGTGAACCGCGCCCCCCTGGCCGGCACCGTGACGTCCGTCGAGCACGTGCCCGGCGGCTTCGTCCCGGCGTTCAACAAGGAGAGCGAGAACAACGAGCGCGTTGTCTGGCACTTCGACACCGAGCTGGGCGACATCGAGATGGTGCAGATCGCGGGCGCAGTGGCCCGTCGCATCGTCCCGTACATCCCGCAGGGCACCAAGGTGGAGCAGGGCGAGCGCATCGGCCTGATCCGCTTCGGGTCCCGGGTGGACATCTACCTTCCGGAAGGTGTCGATGTCGCGGTCGAGGTCGGCCAGGCCACCACCGCGGGGGTGACTCGAATTGACCGTGATTGATCCGGACACACAGACCGGCTGGGTCCCGGAGGCCGAGGACGAGGACGACTCCGAGGACATGCCGCTCTCGATGCGGCTGTCGATAGCGGACACCCTCACGCTCGGTAACGCCACGTGCGGATTCATGGCGGTGTACTTCACCACCACCGGGATCCTCATTCCGCACCTCACGGGCAGCGACGAGAGCGGGATGGCGCGGCACTCCGCGGCCACCGCCGTGATCCTCATGCTCATGGCGGCCGTCTTCGACCTCTTCGACGGACTCGTGGCGCGCAAGCTGCGGTCCTCGCCGATGGGGGCCGAGCTGGACAACCTCTCGGACCTGATCAGCTTCGGGCTCGCCCCGGCGTACTTCGTCCTCGTGTACGGCATGGTCGCGGACGACGCACACCAGCGGGTCTCGGCGCTCGCGGCGATCGTGGTGCTGCTGGCGGTGGTGCTCAGACTCGCGCGGTTCTCCTGCGTGACGATGAAGGACGGCATGTTCCAGGGCATGCCAAGCCCCTTCGGAGCGCTCACGGTCATCTCGATCGTGCTCCTGGAGCTGCCCTTCGTCCCGACGCTGCTGGCGATCGTCGGCGTGGCGTGGCTGATGGTCAGCCGGGTCGAGTACCCGAAGCCGCGGGGCGTCCTCGCGGTGGCGATGCTCGGCTGGATCGTGGCCGCGATGGGGCTGTTGGCAGCCTGGGCGTTCGACGCCCCCGGCGGCCAGCTCCTGCTCCAGACCGGCTGTGCGCTCCAGGTGGTCCTCGGCGCGGTCATCCCGCTCTTCGCGACCGCCCGCCGGGTGAACACCTTCCGCGACAACCGTCGCGAGGCCCGCGCGGCACAGCTGCCGTAGCGGACCGCAGAGACGACACGAGGGCCCGGATGCCGGCAAGGCATCCGGGCCCTCGTGCGTGTGCGGGGCGGGTCAGCCGGTGTCAGCCGGTGCCGTACAGGTCGGAGAGGCTGATGCCCGTCGTGGAGCCCGTGCCGCCGAGGGGCACCTCGTGGTCGAGGCTCACGAACTTGCCGTTCTCCTGCCACAGGGCGGGCTTGAGGAGGGCGTACTTGGCCTCGTCCCAGGTGGCCCAGTCGTAGCCGAGCAGGCCGCCGGTGTCACCGGAATTGGGGTTGAGGCACCAGAAGGTCTGGCTGATGCGGTTCTCGACGATGAGGTCGCGCAGCGCCTTCAGCCACTTCTCGTTGGGGCCGTTGTCGAGGAAGCCGCCCCATTCGCCGATCAGCAGCGGCGCGGTGTTGTTCTTGTGGAGGTAGAGCCAGTTCGGGTCCCAGACGTCGCGTTCCAGGGTCGTACGGTTCCAGTCGCCCTGGAACCAGGGCTGCTGGTAGACGAGCGGCCCGTAGTCGTGCGGGGAGTAGACGAGCTGGTCCTGCTGGGCCCCGAGGTCCACGGGGTGCTGGGCGGCGCCCCGCAGGTTCCCGCCCCACCAGACGGAGTCGTAGTCGGTCGGGGAGGTGGACGTCCAGTTGGTGCCGTCCTTGGGGTAGACCTCGATGCCCTCGCAGAGGATCAGCACCTTGGGGTTGACGGCGAGGATGCGCCGGCCCGCGGTCTGGCAGGCGTACTTGAAGTTGTCCGGGTCGGTGGAGCCGTCCCATTTGGCGCGCGGACTCTCGGACGGCTTGCCGTGCGGCTCGTTCTTGATGTCCATCGCCACGAGGGTGTCGTCGCCCTTGTAGCGGTCGGTGACCCACTCCCAGGCCGTGTAGAACTGCTCGGTGGTGATCGCCCCCTTCCACCACACGGGGTGGATGTGCCCCGAGTTGTCGGCCTCGGCGCTGTGCACGTCGAGCATGACCTTGATGCCGTACTTCCGGGCCGTCGCGAGGAAGGCGTCGAAGACCTGGAGGGTGTTCTTGTCCTTCAGCTCGGGGTTGGCCCAGGTGTTGACCGCGCTGGACACCGCCGCCTGGCCGTTCTTCCACTCCAGCAGCAGCTGGGTGGAGATCGGCACCCGGACGAGGTTGATGCCGCGCTGGGCCATCTGCCCGGTCAGGGTGTCCAGATTGGCCGACCAGAGGCCGTGGAAGACGCGTTCGGTGGCGTTGAAGCCGAACCAGTTGACGCCGGTCAGCCAGACCGGGTCGCCGTTCTCGTCGACGATCCGGTTGCCGTCGGTGTGCAGCCAGTCCGTGCCGGCGGCGGGAGCCGCGGCAGGAGCGGCGGCGGGCTCGGCCCGGGCCGTGACCGGTCCGCACAGCGCGAACACGGCGGCGAGCGCGGTGGCGGCCGCCGCCGCGCCCAGGCGCGTGCTTCTGAAGGGGGTCATGCTTCTTCGCCTTTCGGTGGGGGTACGTGGGGCGCGGGAGCAGTACGGGAGCGCTCCCAGAGGATCTGCGCACGGGGGCGCGCGGGATCCTTTCAGCGAGCACATGCGCCGATCCCGCGATTTGGGAGCGCTCCCAAATCGACGGCGGATCGACGCCCGCAGGCCGAACCGTGGCATCGGCCCGGGAGGCGCGTCAACAGTTTCGACGGTGTTTCGATGGACGCAAGAACTTGCAGACATCAGGGGCCCGTCCGGGCCTTACCTCGCCAACCACCGCACAAAGCAGCATTCCCCCCTTGGCGGCGTCGGATAATTTAGCTCTGCCATCAGATTCTTGCGCACACTCATAGACTTACTTGCGAAGGTGCTCCTAGCCTGTGGGCGTCCGGAACCCCCACGAGCCGAGCCGCAAGGACACATCTGACGTGACCCCATCACCCCGACATCCCTGGCCGAGGCGTTCGCTCGCCGCCTCCCTCTCCCTGGCCCTGGCCGCGTTCGGCACCGCCGCCGCCGTGGTCCTCTCCGGTGCCCCGGCCGCCGAGGCCGCGGGCGTCCCCGCCCCCTCGCCGCTGGCCGTCCCCGGTCGCGGTGCCACCGTTCCGTTCACGGAGCAGGAGGCCGAGTACGCGGCCACCAACGGCACCCTGATCGGCCCGAACCGGCTGTACGGCACCCTGCCGTCCGAGGCCTCCGGCCGGCAGGCCGTGACCCTCGACGCCGTCGGCGAGTACGTGGAGTTCACGCTCACCGCCCCGGCGAACGCCATGTCCTTCCGGTACTCGCTGCCGGACAACGCCGCCGGATCGGGCCGGGACGCCTCGATCGACGTACGGGTGAACGGCGGCTCGGCCAAGGCCGTGCCGGTCACCTCGAAGTACGGGTGGTACTACGGCGGGTACCCGTTCAACAACAACCCCGGCGACACCGACCCGCACCACTTCTACGACGAGGCCCGGACCATGTTCGGGTCGACGCTGGCGGCGGGCACCAAGGTCCGGCTCCAGGTCTCCTCGACCGCGGACTCGCCCTCGTTCACCATCGACCTGGCGGACTTCGAGCAGGTGGCCGACCCGGTCGCCAGGCCCTCGGGCGCGCTCGACGTCGTCGCCGACTTCGGGGCCGACCCGACGGGGGCCGCCGACTCGACGGCCAGGATCCAGGCGGCCGTGGACGCGGGCCGGACCCAGGGCAAGGAGGTGTACATCCCCCGGGGCACCTTCCAGGTCCGCGACCACATCGTCGTGGACAAGGTGACGCTGCGCGGCGCGGGGCCCTGGTACTCCGTCCTGACCGGGCGCGACCCCTCCGACCGCTCCAAGGCCGTCGGCGTCTACGGCAAGTACGCGGCGCAGGGCGGCAGCAGCGACGTCCTGCTCAAGGACTTCGCCATCATCGGCGACATCCGGGAGCGGGTGGACAACGACCAGGTCAACGCCATCGGCGGCGCCCTGTCGAACTCCACGGTGGACAACGTCTGGATGCAGCACACCAAGTGCGGCGCCTGGATGGACGGCCCGATGGACCACTTCACCATCAAGAACAGCCGCATCCTGGACCAGACCGCCGACGGCGTGAACTTCCACTACGGAGTGACGAACTCCACGGTCACCAACACCTTCGTCCGCAACACCGGTGACGACGGTCTGGCGATGTGGGCGGAGAACGTCCCGAACGTGAAGAACACGTTCTCCTTCAACACGGTGATCCTGCCGATCCTCGCCAACAACATCGTCACCTACGGCGGCAAGGACATCACCATCGCGGACAACGTGATGGCGGACACGATCACCAACGGCGGCGGACTGCACATCGCCAACCGCTACCCCGGCGTCAACTCCGGCCAGGGTACGGCCGTCTCCGGCACCGTCACCGCGGCCCGCAACACCCTGATCCGGACCGGGAACAACGACTACAACTGGCGCTTCGGCGTCGGCGCGGTCTGGTTCAGCGGGCTCAACGAGCCCATCAACGCCACGATCAACGTCTCCGACAGCGAGATCCTGGACAGCTCCTACGCCGCGATCCATCTGATCGAGGGTGCGACGAACGGGCTGCACTTCGACCGCATCAGGATCGACGGCGCCGGAACGTACGCGCTGCAGATCCAGTCCCCGGGCACGGCCACCTTCGACAACGTCGTGGCCACGCACATCGCCCAGTCCAACCCGATCCACAACTGCGTCGGCAGCGGCTTCCGGATCACCCGGGGCGCCGGGAACTCCGGCTGGTACGCCGATCCCCCGGCCTGCACCGGCACCTGGCCCGACCCGGTGTGGACCAACGGCGGTGTGCCGGGCGGCGGCAGCGGCCCGACCGACCCCACGGACCCGCCGACCGATCCGACCGACCCGCCCACCGACCCCACCGACCCGCCCGAGGAGACGGGCAACCTCGCCCGGGGCCGTACCGTCACCGCGTCCGGCCACGCGGACGTCTACACGCCCGCCCGCGCCGTCGACGGCGACGCGAACAGCTACTGGGAGAGCACCAACAACGCCTTCCCGCAGACGCTGACCGTCGACCTCGGTGCGGCGAAGGCCGTGAAGCGGCTGGTCCTGAAGCTGCCGCCGGCGGCGGCCTGGTCGCCCCGTACACAGACCCTGGCGGTGTCCGGCAGCACCGACGGCACCACGTACAACACGCTGAAGGGCTCCGCCGGTTACACCTTCGATCCGGCGGGCGGCAACCTGGCGACCGTCACCCTGCCCGGTACGGCGACCCGGTATCTGCGGCTGACGTTCACCGCGAACACCGGCTGGCCCGCGGCGCAGCTCTCGGAACTGGAGGCGTACACGAGCTGATCCGGCACCCGGAAGCACCGGCGGGCGGCACACCGTGAGGCGTGCCGCCCGCCGGCCGTGCGGTCCGGCTACTTCACGGGGTAGGACTTCGCCGCGGCGGCGGCCTGGGCGGGCCTGACCACCTTCAGTCCACCGGGGGTCTTCAGGTCCGGCTTCATGATCACGCTCTCCCGGGTGGAGGGCGCCGCCGGGTCGGAGAAGTCGTGCGGCATCCCGAAGTCGGCGCCGAAGTCCTTGATGGTGAGCAGTGCCTTGTCGACGCCTTCACGGGTGAGGTCCTTGGCGGCGCAGGCCTTCTTCAGCGCGTCTCCGAAGAGGCTCGCGGCGTTGTAGCCCGCGATGACGCCGTTGTCGAGGCCGTCCTCGGGATAGGCGGCGGAGTAGTCCTTCGCGAGCTTGGCGGGGCCGGCGCCCGGGTCGCCGATCGGGAGGGTGGAGGCGGCCACGTAGTAGTCCTGGGCGAGGGCCGGCCCGGCCTGGGTCTTGAGGAGTTGCGGGGCGAACGCGGAGTTGTTGCCGATGACCGGGACCTTGAAGCCGGTGGCGGCGGCGACGCCGACGAGCGAGGCGGCCTGGCGCGGTCCGGCGCTGACGACGACGGCCTTGACTCCGGCCTGCTTGAGGGCGGCGACCTGGGCGGTCATGTCGTTGTCGGTGGGCTTGATCTTCTGCTCGACGACGGTGAGCCCGGCCTCCTTCGCGGCGTACTTCGCGCCCGCGAGGGCGTTCTCGCCGTAGTCGCCCTCGAAGTAGACGTGGCCGATGCGGTCGCCGCGGGCGATGCGCTTCTCGGAGAGGAGGTAGTCGATCGCGTTGATGGTCTCGACGTCGTAGGTGGCGCCGATGACCCGGATGTAGGAGCTGCCGAGGAGGTTGGCGGACCAGGCCTGGGGCAGGACGAGGCCCTTGTCGCCGTTGACGCGGCTCTCGACGGCGGCGACGAAGGGCGAGCCGATGAACTGGACGAAGCCCAGCACCTTCGGTTCCAGCTCGGTGTATCCGGCGACGGCCTTCTGGGGGTCGTAGCCGTGGTCGCGGACGGTCAGTTCGACCGTGCGGCCGCAGATGCCGCCGGCGGCGTTGGTCTCCTTGACCCAGAGCTGCTGGGCCTGGGTGACGCTCTTGCCGAGGGAGGCGTAGACGCCGGTCATGTCGGTGAGCGCGCCGAGCGTGATCGTCTTGCCGGTGACGCCCTCGCCGGTCTTGACCCCGCCCTTGTCCTCGCCGCCGCCGGAGGGTTCGGCCTTGCCGCTGCAGCCCACGAGGGTGAGGGCGAGGGCCGCGCACACGGCCCCGAGCACACGCAGTTTCATTTCTTGTCTCCCGGGTTCTTCGGCGGACGTGTCAGGCCGCCGGGCAGGAACAGGACCGCCGCGACCACCGCGGCGCCGTACAGGTAGCGCGAGGCCTCGCCCGGTGACAGTCCGCCCGTGCCGGGGGCGGAGACCAGGGGCAGGGAGTCGCTGTAGTGGGTGAGCAGCTGCGGGAGCAGCGTGACGAACGCGGCGCCGACGACGGCGCCCGCCACGGTGCCGAGCCCGCCGATGACGATCATGGCGAGGTACTCCAGGGAGAGGACCATGCCGAAGTACTCGGGCACGGTCCGCTGGAAGACGAGGGCGAGCAGGACCCCGGCCAGTCCGGCGTACATGGACGACAGGACGAAGACCCCGGCCCGGTAGCGGGCCACCGGGACGCCCATCACCCCGGCGGCGATCCGGTGGTCGCGGATGGCGTTGAGGGCCCGGCCGGGCCGGCCGCGCAGCACGCCCCGGGCGAAGAGCCCGCTCAGCACCAGGGCGAGCAGCGCCACGTACCAGAGCTTCTCCGAGGACTGGAACGGGACGGAGGCGACCAGCACCTCGGTGTCGTCGAAGGTGAGGCCGAAGAGCGAGAGCGGGGGTACGTCGCGTCCGTTGAACCCGCCGGTGAGCGAGCCGGCGTTGAACAGGACGTGCTGGCCGATGAAGATCAGGGCGAGGGTGGCGATGCCGAGGTAGGCGCCGCGCAGCCGGCTCGCGATGGGGCTGAACAGTCCGCCGGCCGCTCCGGCGAGGAGGACGGCGAGCAGGGCGGCGAGCCAGCCGGGCAGTCCGAGCCCGGTCAGTCGGTGCCCGTTCTCCGTACTGCTCTCCCCCGCCAGGACGCAGTAGCCGTAGGCACCCACGGCGAGGAAGAAGGCGTGGCCCATGGAGAGCTGGCCGGTGGCGCCGGTGAGCAGGTTGAGGCCGATCGCGCCGATGGCGGCGGCCATCGCGAAGAGCCCGGCCTGGAGCCAGAAGCGGTCGAGGTAGAACGGGAACGCGAGCAGCAGCACGGCTCCGGCGGCCCACAGGTACGTACGGGGCCGGCGCAGGCGGGCGGCGGCGGCCGTGATGCCGGTGGCGGCGGGTGCGGTGGTGGTCTCAGACACGGGCCAGCTCCTTCGTTCCCAGGAGTCCCGCGGGCCGCAGCAGCAGTACGAGCACCATCACCAGATAGGGGGCGAGGTCGCCGATGCCGCGGCCGAGGAAGGACAGATCGCTCTGGTATCCGGTGGCGAGTGCCTCGGTGACACCGACGATCAGCCCGCCGGCCAGGGCTCCGGTCGTGGAGTCGAGTCCGCCGAGGATGGCGGCGGGGAAGGCCTTGAGGGCGGCGAGCGAGGTGGCGCGTTCCAGCCCCGGGGTGGGGAAGACGGTGAGGAAGAGCGCGGCCACGGCGGCGAGTGCTCCGGCCACCGCCCAGGCGGTGAGCGAGACCCGGCCGAGCCGGATGCCCATCAGGGCGGCGGTCTGCGGGTTCTCCGCGGCGGCCCGCATCGACACGCCCCAGGAGGTGAAGCGGAAGGCGAGCAGGAACACGGTGATGAGCAGGGCCGCGGCGACGAAGGCCGCGATGCGGGTCTGGGCCAGGGTGACGTCGCCGAGGGTGACGACCTGGTCGCCCCAGGGGTCGCCGAGCGAGAGGACCTCGGTGCCCATGCGCCGGGTGAGTTCGGTGGTGAGCAGGATGTCGACGCCGATGGTGACGATGGCCAGGACGCTCTGGTCGCCGCCCCGGTAGCGGCGCATCACCAGGAACTCGACGGCGGCACCGACGACCGCGGCGCCCGCGATCCCGGCGCCGAGCGCGGGCCAGAAGCCGATGTCGTCGTGGAGGACCGCGGTGACGTAGCCGCCGGCCAGGAGCAGCGAGGCATGGGCGAAGTTGACGACCTCGGTGGCCTTGAAGATGACGACGAAGCCGAGCGCGATGAGCGCGTAGACCGAGCCGATGGAGAGTCCGCCGAGGAGGAGTTCGATGAAAGTGGTCATTCCTGTGTCCCCAAGTAGGCCTGGACGACGGCCGGGTCGTTCTGGACCTCGGCGGGGGTGCCGCCGGAGATCCTGCGTCCGAAGTCGAGTACGGTCACGGCGTCCGCGAGCCGCATGACGACGCCCATGTCGTGTTCGACGAGCACGATCGAGATGCCGAGGCTGTCGCGGATCCCGGCGACGACGGCCGCGGTGCGCCGGCGTTCGTCGGCGGTCATGCCCGCGACGGGTTCGTCCAGGAGCAGGACCCTCGGTTCCATGCAGAGCGCCCGGCCGAGTTCGACGAGCTTCTGCGTTCCGTACGGGAGGGCGGCGGCGGGGCGGTCCAGGTCCTTGTCGAGGCCGATGAACGCGGCGATCTCGCGGACCCGTTCGCGGTGGCGCCGCTCCTCGCGGGCCGCGGCGGGCAGCCGCAGTCCGGAGGCGAGGAAGCCGGCCCGGGTGAGCCGGTGTCGGCCGAGCATCAGGGTGTCGGCGACGGTGGCGTGCGGGGGCAGCGCGAGGTTCTGGAAGGTGCGGGCGACGCCGAGCGCGGCGATGCGGTGCGGGGCGAGTCCGGTGAGCCGGGTGGCGCCGAGGTGGACGGTGCCGGAGGCGGCCCGGTAGACCCCGGAGAGCACATTGAAGGTGGTGGACTTCCCGGCGCCGTTGGGGCCGATGACGGCGTGCACGCTGCCCGGCTCCACGGTGAAGGAGATGCCGTCGAGCGCGGTGAGCCCGGCGAAGCGCACGGTGACGTCGTGGACCGTGAGCGCCTCGGGGGCCGCCGCGGTGGTGTCCTGAGCGGTCGTCACGCGGACCACCTGCTGAGCGTGGGTGCGGTGCCGGCGGCGCTCCCGGCGTCCTCGGCGGCGGTCTCGTCGACGACGCCGAGGTAGCGGCGGCGGACCTCGTCGGAGGCGGCCAGTTCGTCGGCCGGTCCCTCCAGGGCGACCTCGCCGACCTCCAGGACGTAGGCCGTGGAGGCGAGGCGCAGGGCGATCGCGGCGTTCTGCTCGACGAGCAGGACGGAGGTTCCCGTGGCGTTGATCTCCCGCACGGTGTCGGCGATGCGGGCCGCCATCAGCGGGGCGAGGCCGAGCGAGGGTTCGTCGAGCAGCAGCAGCCGGGGCCGGGCCATCAGCGCCCGCCCCATCGCCAGCATCTGCTGTTCGCCGCCGGAGAGCAGCCCGGCCCGCTGGTGGGCGCGCCGGGCGAGGACGGGGAACAGCTCGTGGACGCGGGCCAGGGCCTCGGCGGCGGCCTTGCGTCCGCCCCGGGCGCCGAGCGCGCCCGCCCGCAGATTGTCGGCCACCGTCATCCGGGCGAACACCTGGCGGCCCTCGGGGACCTGGACCACTCCGGCGGCGACCACCTGGGCGGGGTGCAGCCCGTCCAGGGGCCGTCCGTCGAAGCGGACCGTGCCCGTACCCGTACCCCGGTGGAAGCCGAGGGTCCGCGAGACGGCCCGCAGCAGTGTGGTCTTCCCGGCCCCGTTGCCGCCGAGCACGGCGGTGATCGTGCCGGCCGGCACATCGAGCGAGACGTCGCGCAGCGAGCGGACCGGGCCGTAGCCCACCGACAGTGCGCGGATCTCCAGCGTTGCCATGCGTCCTCCTCCTTCCGCCTGTCATGGAGCGGACGCGTGGGTGCCGTACGGGCACGGGGATCCCGGCCCGGAGGCGGCCGGCGGTTGCCCGTCCGGTGCGTCCGTGCGCCACAGACCAGCAGCGGCCGGGCCGCGCGTCCACGGCCCGGGGCCCGGACGCTGCGGATGACCAGTGCCGGAGCGGCCCGGTTGGGCACACGCACAGACGGCTCCCCGGCCCGCTCCCCCGGGCCGGGGAGCGGTGTCATCCTCACGGCGCGGGCCGGACGGCACGGACGCCGGACGACGGATGCCGCGGAACGGACGGGACACCGGCGTGGTCGGCCGGGGAGACGGAGCGGGTATGCGGCGGCGCGGGGACGGACGGGAGGGGGCGCTCCTCGACGCGTTGCTGGACGGCGACGGAGGCCCGGACCTGGTCCGTCTGGCGGCCGGTGCGCTGGCCCTGCCGGAGCGGGGGCGGTACGCGGTCGCGGTCGTCGTTCCGCGTGCGGGTGCCGGTGAACGGCCCAGCGGCGCGCACGGGTTGAGGTTCCTGTGGCGGGCCCGGCCCGGCCGGGAGATCGCCGTGGTGGTGGCGGGGGACGCGGATCCGGTCGCGGTGGCGGCGGCCGTGTCGGCCGTACGGCCGGGTCCCGGCGGGGTCGGTCCGGTGGTCGAGGGGCTGTCGGGACTGGGGGCGGCGCGCCGGCTGGCGGAGGCGGCGCTGCTGGTGTGCGGTCCGGGCGGGGACCGGGCGGTGTGCCTGGCGGGCCGGATTCCGGCGGCCCTGGTGGCGGGCGGCCCGGACCTCGCGGCCCATCTGGCCGGGGAGGTCTTCGGTCCGCTGCTGGACCGCGCCCCGGCGGACCGGGCGGTGCTCGTGGCGACGCTGGAGGCGTGGCTGGACTGCGACGGTTCGGCGGCGCGCGCGGCGGCCCGGCTGCGCTGTCACCGCAATACCGTGCTGAACCGGCTGCGGAGGCTGGAGACGCTGACCTCGCGGTCGCTGTCGCGGCCCCGGGAGCTGGTGGAGGTGGTCCTGGCCCTGGAGGCGGTCGGGCGTGCGCCGGGCGGCGCCGGGCCGGTGCGGATCCCGGCGGAGGGGTACGCGCCGGGGTCGCCGGACGGCCCCCGAGGTCTGCCGCGCGGACCGGGAGGATGGCGCGGCGCCGGGTACGCGGGCTGATCCGGGGCCGGTGCGGGGCCGGCCCGCCCACGGCCGTGGACCGCGCGTCCCCGTGCCACCGGAACCGGAAACGCCCCAGGCCACGGCGTCACGACCCGCACATTCCCCGGACCGCACGCCCCCGTGCCACCGAGACCGGGAACGCCCCACGTCCCCGGACCGCACGCCCCCGTGCCACCGAGACCGGGAGCACCCCCGGTCACGGCGTCACGATGTCACCACGTCACGGCGCCCGTGGTCACCGACCCGCGGCGGCCCCGCCCCACGGAGTCAGCTCAGGAAGTCCCGCCCGATCGACTCCGCGACGCGCTCCAGCAGTGGGCCGGCCTCGGCCATGCAGACGGCCGGGTCGGGTTCCAGCTCGGTGAGCGGGTAGGCGCGGCGGATGCCCGCGCGGCCCAGGGACTCCGGGGGCAGGGCGAGGCGCCCGCAGACCGCGACGACGTCGAGGCCCGCGGCGCGGGCCGCGGCGGCGACGCCGGCCGGGGCCTTGCCGTGCAGGGTCTGTTCGTCGAGGGATCCCTCGCCGGTGATGACGAAGGTGGCGCGGGCCAGCGCGGGGGCGAAGCCGAGGACGTCGAGCATGACCTCGATGCCGGGCCGGAAACGCGCTCCGAGGGCGACGAGGGCGCCGTAGCCGATGCCGCCCGCAGCGCCCGCGCCCGGCAGCCGGGCCTGTTCCGGGCCGAGCAGGGAGGCGTAGTGGGCGAGCGCCGCGTCGAGGAGGGCGATGTCGTCCTCGGTGGCGCCCTTCTGCCGGCCGTAGACCTCCGGTGCCCCGTTGGGTCCGGTGAGCGGGTTGTCGACGTCGCTGGCGAGGATCAGGTCGACCCCGCCGAGCCGGGGGTCGAGCCCGGACAGATCGGCCGTGGCCAGATCAGCGAGGGCGGCGCCGCCGGGGCCCACGGGCTTGCCGTCCGCGTCCAGGAAGCGGGCGCCGAGCGCGGTCAGCATGCCCGCGCCGCCGTCCGTGGTCGCGCTGCCTCCGACGCCGAAGACGACGGTCCGCGCGCCGGCCTCCACCGCGGCGAGCAGCAGTTCGCCGGAGCCGTACGTGGTGGCGGTGAGCGGGGCGAACACGCCGGAGGGCAGGTGCTGGAGGCCGGAGGCCTCGGCCATCTCGACGACGGCGGTGGTGCCGCGCACCGCGTAGGCCGCGGTGACGGGGTCGCCCAGCGGGCCGGTCACCCGGGCCTCGCGGCGTTCGAATCCGGCGGCCACCGCGGCCGCCACCGTGCCGTCGCCGCCGTCCGCGACGGGCAGGGCCTCGACCCGTACTCCGGGAACGGCCCGCCGCAGCCCGGCCGTGACCCGCTCCGCGACCTGTACGGCCGTCAGCGAGCCCTTGAACTTGTCCGCCGCGACGAGCACGCGTGCGGTCTCCATCACTGCTCCGTCCGTCACCTTGATTCCCTTTGCATTCGAACAGGCAGTCGCGCCGCCCCGACCCTATCCGCAGCACCCCCTCCCTGCCCATGGGTGTCCGGGCCCTGGACCGCCCCCGGGCGGGACCCGGCGGTGCCCGCCGCGCCGCTAGGCTGCTGCCGTGACGACCTCTGACTACGCCACCTACATCGCCGGTCTGCCCAAGGTGCTGGCGGGCGCGGCCTGCCTGTTCCGCGACGCCCGGGGGCGGGTGCTGCTCGTCGAGCCGAACTACCGGGAGGGCTGGACGCTGCCGGGCGGCACGATCGAGTCGGCGGACGGCGAGACCCCGCGGCAGGCCGCGCGGCGCGAGTCCGCCGAGGAGATCGGGCTGGACCTGGAGCCGGGCAGGCTGCTCTCCGTCGACTGGACCCGGGGCAGCGCCCGGCCGCCGATCGTCGCCCATGTCTACGACGGCGGGGTCCTCGACGAGGAGGCCCTGAAGGCGATCCGGATCCAGGAGGAGGAGTTGCTGTCCTGGAAGCTCGTCGAGCCGGCGGAGCTGGACGCGTATCTGCCCGGCACCCTGCTCTCACGGGTGCGTGCCTCGCTGGAGGTGCTGGACTCCGGTGCGGGCACGGCGGAGCTGGTGGACGGCCGGCCCGCCGTCTGATCCCTCCGCCCGGTGCGGACCGCCGGGTCAGCCCTGGGTGTCCTGCGGCCTGACCCCGTCCTCGCGCACGGTCTCCTCGCGGGCCGCGGTGCGCGCCTCCGTGCGGTGGCCGCGCGCGATGTAGTCGCGTACGACGAGTTCGACGGCGTCCTGGGGGTTGCCGACCCCCGCGAGGACCATGACTTCGACGACGAGTTCCGCGTCCAGACCCACCATTACCTTCGCCATGGCGGGACGGTAGCAGCCCGCGATATCGCCTCGCCGCAGGCCGCGTCGGCTGCGTACGCTCGCGCCATGACACTCGTGGCGATCCTCAGCGGTGCCGGTATCTCCACGGACTCCGGAATCCCCGACTACCGCGGGCCGAACGGCTTGTGGCGCAAGGACCCGGAGTCCGAGAAGCTCGTTCAGTACGACCTGTACATGGCGGATCCGGACATCCGCCGCCGTTCCTGGCTGATGCGCCGGACGAGCGCCACGTGGAACGCGGAGCCGAACGGCGCGCATCGCGCGGTCGCCGCGCTGGAGCGGGCCGGCGTCCCGGTCCGGGTGATCACGCAGAACGTCGACGGGCTGCACCAGCTGGCCGGGATGCCCGCCCGCAAGGTCCTCGAACTGCACGGCACCGCGCGCGAGGTGGTGTGCACCCGCTGCCACCGCCGGACGACGATGGCCGAGGCGCTGGACCGGGTGGAGGCCGGGGAGCCGGATCCGCCGTGCCGCGACTGCGGGGGCATCCTCAAGTCGGCGACGGTGATGTTCGGCGAGCGGCTCGACCCGGTGGTCCTGGGCGAGGCGATGGGCGTCGCCAAGGCCTGCGAGGTGTTCGTCGCGGTGGGCACCTCGCTCCAGGTGCAGCCCGCCGCGTCGCTGGCCGGCCTCGCGGTGGAGCACGGGGCGCGCCTGATCGTGGTGAACGCGGAGCCGACGCCGTACGACGAACTGGCCGAGGAGACGATCCGGGAGCCGATCGGCACCGCACTGCCCGCGCTGCTGGAACGCCTGGCGGAGGAGTCGGGCGCCTGATCCCGGCCCGTCGGGCCCTCGGTACGGTCCGCCGTATGACTTCCGCCGGCTCCCCCGCCCGTTCCCCGCTGACCACCGGAACGGACCCCCGTTCCCCGCTGACCACCGGAACGGACCCCCGTTCCCCGCTGACCACCGGAACGGACCCTCGTTCCCCGCGCGACACGGTCGAGGCCACCCGGTCCTCGTACGACACCGTCGCCGTCGACTACGCGTCCCTGCTCGCAGACGAGTTGGCGGACAAGCCGCTGGACCGGGCGGTGCTGGCCGTGTTCGCCTCGTACGCGGCGGCGGCCGGCGGGCCGGTCCTCGACGCCGGGTGCGGGCCGGGCCGGGTGGCGGCCCTTCTGCGGGACCTCGGAGTACCGGCGTCCGGGGTCGACCTGTCGCCGGGCATGGTGGCGGAGGCCCGCCGCCGCCATCCGGATCTGCGGTTCGAGGTGGGCACGATGACGGCGCTGGACGCGGCGGACGGCTCGCTGGGCGGGGTGCTCGCCTGGTACTCGCTGGTCCACACCCCGCCGGAGGAACTGCCCCGCTTCCTGGCCGAGTTCCACCGCGTACTGGCGCCGGGCGGTCCGCTGCTGCTGGCCTTCAAGGCGGGGGACGAACGGGTCCGGCTGGAACGGGCGTACGGGCACCGGGTGGATCTGGACGTGTACCGCTTCTCCCCCGCGCGGGTGGCCCGGCTGCTGGAGGCGGCCGGGTTCGAGGGGGTGGCCGGGCTGGTCCGGGCGGCGGATGCGACGGAGGCGACGCCGCAGGCGTTCCTGCTGGCGCGCAGGGGCGCGTAGGGGGTCAGTCAGCTGCGTGCGGGGCCGTCGTCCTTGTGACGGGCGTAGTAGCGGGCGACCCGGGCGCGGTTGCCGCAGCGAGCGGCCGAGCACCAGCGGCGGCGCGGGTGGGCGGGCAGGAAGAGCATCGTGCAGTCGTCGGCCTCGCACTCCCTGACCTTCGCGAGCGCCGGACCGGCCAGCAGCAGGACGACCTCTTCGGCCAGTGCCGCCGCCACCCGAGCCCCGAGCGGGCCGGAGCGGCAGGGCTCCGCCGTGACCGTCCCGTCGCTCCACTCCGCGAACCGGACGGCGGGGGCGGCACGTTGTGCCTCGTTCAGGGCGCGCAGGTCGGCGGGGTCGGGGCGCTCGCCCCGGCGGGCCGCCGTGAGGGCGCGGGCGGCGTGGGTCCGCACGGCGCGGACGGCCGCCGCGTCGGCCGCGTCCGCCTCGCGTGCCCCGGCGGCACCTGGAAGCCGGCCGGCCTCCAGGGCCAGCCAGCGCAGCAGGCCCTCCGCGTCGGCGAGATGGTCGGGCGGATCGCCCTCGGCTGCGTACGGCAGCGTGTTGAGCAGGTCCAGGGCGAGCGGTTCGCCGGTCAGGGGCTCGGGGCCAGTCATATGACTAATGCTAACTCATCCGCTTGACACATTAGTCGATGGCCTCATAGAACTAATGGGTCATTCCATTGAGGAGGCATGTGAACATGGTGATCCAGACGGTTCCGCAGATCCGCCACCGGCACATCGAGGTCGACGGCGTCCGTGTCTTCTTCCGCGAGTCGGTCCCGTCGCCGGGCGCGGAGGACGCCCCGCCGCTGCTCCTGCTGCACGGATTCCCCTCGGCCTCGCACCAGTTCCGCCGACTCATGGACGCCCTCGGGGCCCACTACCGGCTGATCGCGCCGGACTACCCGGGGTTCGGCCACAGCGACGCCCCCGCCTCCACGTCCGAGGGCGGCTCGTTCACGTACACCTTCGACCGGCTCGCCGACGTCATGGAGGGCTTCGTGCTCGCGCTCGGACTGGAGCGCTTCGTAATGTACGTGTTCGACTTCGGCGCCCCGGTGGGGTTCCGGCTCGCCACCCGCCACCCGGAGTGGATCGCCGGGCTCGTGGTGCAGAACGGCAACGCGTACGCGGAGGGGCTGTCCCCGACGGCCCGCGACTTCATCGCGCTCCGGCGGGACACCCCCGGTGCCGCCGACACCGTGCGCGCGCTGCTGACGCTGCCGGCGACGCGCGGCCAGTACGAGGGCGGGACCGCCGATCCGCAGCTGGTGGCACCGGACGGCTGGACGCTGGACCAGCACTTCCTGGACCTGCCGGGACGCACCGCACCGCAGCTGGACCTGGCCTTCGACTACCACTCCAACGTGGCGCTCTACCCGCGCTGGCAGGAGTGGCTGCGAACGCACACCCCGCCGGCCCTCGTCGTCTGGGGCGCGCACGACATGTTCTTCCCCGAGCCCGGGGCCCGCGCCTATCTGCGCGACCTCCCGGACGCCGAGCTGCATCTCCTCGACACCGGGCACTTCGCGCTGGAGGACCGGCTGCCGGTGATCGCCCCGCTGATCGCCGCGTTCCTGGACCGGGTGGGGGCCCCGGGGGCCGTCCGGTAGGATGAGTGGCTGCGAAGGGGAGTAGCCCCGCGAACCGGTCGTCGACACACTGGAACCCCCGGGTTCCCGGTGGCCGGGTCCGCGCTCCGGCACGGACGGGCGAGACCTTCGGTCAGGTATGACACGTCCACATCCCGTGGGCGGTGCCGTCATGCCGGGCCGAGTGGTCCTCCGAGACGCCCGAGCGGCACTTCGCGGAAGATCCGGAGCCCGGCTCCTACAGAAAGCCACCCGGAATGCATCTCGACCCCCTGGCGATCATCACCGCTTTCGGGCTGATCTTCCTCGCCGAACTCCCCGACAAGACGATGTTCGCGTCGCTCGCCATGGGCACCCGCATGCGCCCGCTCTACGTCTGGTTCGGCACCTCGTCCGCGTTCATCGTCCATGTCGCCATCGCGGTCGGGGCGGGCGGCCTCCTGGGGCTGCTGCCCGGCTGGATCGTCAAGATCGTCTCCGCCGCGCTGTTCGCCTTCGGCGCCTTCATGCTGCTGCGGGCCGACGGGGGCGACGACGAGGACGAGGACGGCCCGAAGACCGTGACGGGCTTCTGGCCGGTGTACTCGACCGCGTTCATGGCCGTGTTCATCAGCGAGTGGGGCGATCTGACGCAGATCACCACGGCCAACCTGGCCGCGAGCAACGGTGCCTGGTCCACGGCCATCGGCTCCGCCGCCGCCCTGATGTCCGTATCGGCCCTGGCGCTCCTGGCGGGCCGCTTCATCGCCAAGCGCGTCCCGCTCAAGACGGTCCAGCGCATCGGCGGACTGTGCATGCTGGGTCTGGCGATCTGGACCGTGATCGAGATCTTCGTCTGATCCTGGCCTCCGTCCGGTCCGAGCCTCCGTCCGGGCCGGTCCTCGTCCGGTCCGGTCGGTGGGGCGAGGAAAGGGGCGGGCCCCCGCGTTTCCGCGCGGGGGCCCGCCCCTTTTTCTGCGGCCGGCGCGGAACCCTAGAAGAGCACCGGAACGCTGTCCTCGGAGCCGTTCTCGAACGCCAGCAGCCGCTGTTTGCGGTCCAGGCCGCCGCCGTAGCCGGTGAGGCTGCCCGAGGCCCCGATCACGCGGTGGCAGGGCACGATGATCCCGACCGGGTTCTTCCCGTTCGCCAGGCCCACGGCCCGGGACGCCCCCGGCCGGCCCAGGTTCCCGGCCAGTTCCCCGTACGTCCGGGTCTCGCCGTACGGGATGCGGCGCAGCTCCGCCCAGACCTGGCGCTGGAACGGGGTGCCCTCCAGGCGCAGCGGCAGGTCGAAGGCGCGTAGTTCACCGGCGAAATACGCGTCCAGCTGCCCGATCGCCTCGTCGAACGGGGTGGGATCGGGGACGCCGAAGGTCTCCTCGGGCGGCCGGTGCCGCTGTCCGGTCATGTACAGGCCACAGAGGACCCCGTCGGCGGCGACGAGGGTCAACGGCCCGTAGGGGCTGTCGGTCACGGTGTGCCGGCGCTCGGCCGGGCCGGTGGATGCGGATGCGGTTGCGGATGCGGATGCGGTGCTCACGAGGAACCTTCGGCCGGGGGGAGATGGTTGATGGGGTGGTCGTCGACGGTCCAGAGGTACTGGACGGCGTACGCGCGCCAGGGCCGCCAGTCCGCGGCGCGGGCGGTCAGCGCGGCGGGGGTCGCGGGCAGGCCCAGGTGCTGGGCGGCGCGGCGTATGCCGAGGTCCGTCGGCAGGAAGGCGTCCGGATCGCCCAGGGCCCGCATCGCGATGACCTCGACGGTCCAGGGGCCGAATCCGGGCAGGGCGTCCAGGTCGGCGCGGGCGCGTTCCCAGTCGCTGTCCGGGCCCAGCCGCAGCGAGCCGTCCGCGAGCGCCCCGACGAGCGTGGTGAGTGTCCGGCGGCGGGAGCGCGGCAGTGCCAGCCGCTCGGGGTCCAGTCCGGCCAGGGCCTCCGGGGGCGGGAAGAGATGGGTCAGCCCGCCCTCCGGATCGTCCACGGGGGTGCCGTACGCCGTGACCAGCCGGGCCGCGTGCGTCCGGGCGGCCGCGGTGGAGACCTGCTGGCCGAGAACCGCGCGTACGGCGAACTCCGCGCCGTCGACCGTGCGCGGCACCCGGCGTCCCGGGGCCGCGTCGACCAGCGGCGCGAGCAGCGGGTCGGCGCGCAGTTGCGCGTCCACGGCCACCGGGTCGGCGTCCAGGTCGAGCAGCCAGCGGCAGCGGCTGATGGCCCGGGTGAGGTCGCGGGGGTCGGTGAGGGAGAGCCGGCAGGCGATGTGGTCGGGGCGGGGCGCGAGGGAGACGATGCCGTGGCCGTGCGGCAGGTCGAGGGTGCGGCGGTAGGCGCCGTCGCGCCATTCCTCCACACCGGGCACGGCGGTCGCGGCCAGGTGCCCGAAGAGGTTGGACGGGTTGAGCGGGGCACGGTACGGCAGTCTCAGCGCGATCACGCCGGGGGTCGCAGGGGGACGGGCCGAGCGGGCGGCGCGGGCGCGCAGTTCCCCGGGGGCGAGGGCGAAGACCTCGCGGACCGTGTCGTTGAAGGTGCGGATCGAGGAGAACCCGGCGGCGAAGGCGACCTCGGCCATGGGCATCCCGGTCGTCTCGATGAGCAGCCGCGCGGTCTGCGCCCGCTGCGCGCGGGCCAGGGCCAGCGGTCCGGCGCCCAGCTCGGCGAGCAGCTGCCGTTCGATCTGGCGGGCCGAGTAGCCGAGCCGGGCGGCCAGTCCCGGGACGCCCTCCCGGTCGACGACGCCGTCCCTGATCAGGCGCATCGCGCGGGCCACGGAGTCGGCGCGGGCGTTCCACTCGGGCGATCCGGGGCTGGTGTCGGGCCGGCACCGTTTGCAGGCCCGGAATCCGGCCTGCTGACAGGCGGCGGCGCTCGGGTAGAACGTCATGTTCTCGGTCTTGGGCGGGACGACCGGGCAGCTGGGGCGGCAGTAGATGCGGGTGGTCAGGACCGCGGTGAAGAACCAGCCGTCGAAGCGGGCGTCCTTGGAGCGGACGGCCCGGACGCAGCGCTCGGTGTCGGTGTGCATGGTCCCAGCATGGGTCACGGTCCCGGGCCGGGGCTGGCGGAAATCCGACATGGGCGTGCGCCCGCCGCACCCTCGCGCGGGCCCTGGTGAAGGGGCGGGCGGCGAGTTGACAGGCATCCGCGCGATGAGAGGCTGGAGGGGGCCGTGGGGCCCGTGGGCCGGGTGGACCGGCTGGGACCGCACGGAGCGGGGGTGCCCGAGCACCGTACGCGAGCGCAAGGGAGAGCCGTCATGACGGACGCGTCGTCCGCGCCGATCTGTTCCCACCTCGACCAGGTGCGGAGCGTCCCTCCGGACAGTCCCGACTCCTGCCCGCAGTGCGTGGCGCAGGGGGACAGCTGGGTGCATCTGCGCATGTGCCAGAGCTGCGGGCACGTGGGCTGCTGCGATTCCTCGCGCAACCAGCACGCCACCGCCCATTTCCGCGCCTCGGGACATCCGCTGGTCCGCTCCTACGAACCGGGCGAGACCTGGTGGTGGTGCTACGAGGACCAGGTGACCTTCGACGTGGACGGCGTCGGCCCCGCGCGGGAGGCCTGAGCGGCACGGCCCCGGCGGGTCCGGGGCTCAGCGCTGGGCGGCCAACGCCTCCTCGAACTCCACGTACGCGTGCGCGTCGAAGAGCACGAACCGCACCTCCTCGACGGGCGGCGCGGCCTCGGCCAGCACGGTGCGCACGGCGATGCGCGCGCCGTCGTCCATGGGCCAGCCGTAGATGCCGGTGGAGACCGCGGGGAAGGCGACCGTCCGCGCGCCCAGCTCCGCCGCGACCTTCAGCGATTCGCGGTAGCAGGACTCCAGGAGGGCCGAGCGGTCCTCGGCGCTGCTGTAGACCGGTCCGACCGTGTGGACGACCCAGCGGGCGTCGAGCCGTCCGGCGGTGGTGGCGACGGCCTGCCCGGTGGCCAGTCCCCTGCCGTACGTCGAGGCGCGCAGATCGCGGCAGGCGGCCAGGATCTCCGGGCCGCCCCTGCGGTGGATCGCCCCGTCGACTCCGCCGCCGCCGAGCAGGGAGGAGTTCGCGGCGTTGACGACGACATCGACGGACTGCTGGGTGATGTCGCCCCGGACGAGGGTGACGGCGACGGTGGAAGGTGTGCGCATGAGGCCATTCTGCCGTTGCGGAACGGGCCGTGGGGGCCGGTGGGGCAGGCCGGTCGTCACCGGCGGGCGGCCGGCCCCGTCTCCCGCAGCCGCCGCCAGACGGCCTTCGCCGCGTGGTGTCCGGACATGCCGTGCACCCCGGGGCCGGGCGGGGTCGCCGAGGAGCAGATGTAGACCGACGGATGCGCGGTCGCGTACGGAATCCGGGCGAGCCGGGGGCGGATGACGGTCTGGAGTCCGGCGAAGGCCCCGCAGGCGACGTCGCCGTCCACGTAGTTGGCGTTGCGGGCGGCGAGCCGGGGCGGGCCGGCGACCGCGCGGGCGAGCACCAGATCGCGGAAGCCGGGGGCGAAGCGCTCCAGTTGGCGTTCGATGACGTCGGTGGCGTCGCCCTCCCAGCCCGCCGGGACGTGTCCGTACGCCCAGAAGACGTGCTTGCCCTCCGGGGCGCGGGACGGGTCGAAGAGGCTGGGCTGGGCGGTGATGAGGAAGGGCACGCTCGGGTCGCGGCCGGTGACGGCGGCACGGAGCGCGGCGTCGATCTCGCCGGCCGTGGGGCCGATGTGGACCGTGCCGGCGCGGCGGGCCTCCTCGGCGGTCCAGGGGACGGGGCCCGAGAGCGCGTAGTCGATCTTGAAGCAGGAGGCGCCGTAGCGGTATCCCCGGTAGGCGCGGCCGAGTCCGGCGATCCGGGCGAGCGCGGTCGGCGAGGTGTCGAAGACGTAGGCGCGGGCGGGCGGCAGTTCGTCCAGCCGCTTGACCTCGGTGCCGGTGCGGATGACGCCGCCCTGCTCCCGGAGGTACCCGGCGAGGGCGTCGGAGATGGACTGGGAGCCGCCGCGCGGCACCGGCCAGCCCCGCTCGTGGGCGGCGAGGGCGAAGAGCAGGGCGATGCCGCCGGTCGCGAGGCCGCTGGTGGGCGCGATGGCGTGGGCGGCGAGTCCGGCGAGCAGACCGCGGGCCTTCTCGCCCCGGAAGCGGCGGGAGAGCAGCGTGGCGGGCTGGATCGCGTCGAGTCCGAAGCGGACCCAGCGGTAGGGGTCGCGGGGCAGTCCGTCCCACGGGGTGCGCAGGAAGTCCTGGGCGAGGGTGTCCCAGTGGCCGATGTAGGGCTCGACCAGCCGTCGGTAGGCGCCCGCGTCGCGCGGGCCGAGCGCCATGGCGGTCTCCCCCACCGAGGAGGCCAGCACGGCCGCGGTGCCGTCCGGGAAGGGGTGGGCGAGCGCCAGATCGGGCTGGATCCATTCCAGGCCGTGGCGGGCGAGCGGCATCGTGTCGAAGGCGGGCGAGCCGATGCCCAGCGGATGGACGGCCGAGCAGGGGTCGTGCCGGAAGCCCGGCAGCGTCAGCTCCTCCGTGCGCGCCCCGCCGCCGACGGTCGCTCCGGCCTCGAAGACCTCCACGGCATAGCCCCTGCGGGCCAGTTCGACCGCGGCGGTCAGTCCATTGGGGCCCGCCCCCACGACGACTGCATCGAGCATCGACGGCACCTTCGGACTCCTTTGTCAGCCGACGGTCTGGGCACCCAGGATATTCGCAGGCACCGACAGCGGGGGCGCGGGTAGGGTCACCGACCGATGACCACTCCACGTTCCGCCTCTCCGCAGCCGTCCGCCCCCGCCGCACCGTCCGATGCCTCCGTGCCGCCCCGGATCGCGGCCATGGCCGAGCAGTTGACCGGCGTCGCCGGAATCCGGGCGGTCGCGCTCGGCGGCAGCCGGGCCCGGGGCACCCACCGTCCGGACTCCGACTGGGACCTCGGGCTGTACTACCGGGGCGCGCCGGACCTCGCCGCGCTGACCGCGCTGGCCTCGGAGTTCCAGGGTTCGCCCGTCGAAATCGCCGGTCCGGGCGGCTGGGGCCCCTGGGTCGACGGCGGCGCCTGGCTGCGCGTGGACAACGTCCAGGTGGACTGGATCCTCCGCGATCTGGACCGCGTCGAATCCGTCTGGGCCGACTGCCGCGAGGGCCGCTTCGAGGTGGGGATCCAGCCCGGCCATCCGCTCGGCTTCTGGTCCCCCGCGTATCCGGGCGAGGTCGCGCTCGCCCGCGTGCTGGCGGATCCGCACGGCGAATTGACGGAACTGCGACGGCAGACCGCCGTATATCCGGAACCGCTGCGCAGGGCGCTGGCCGACGCGGCCTGGGAGGCGGACTTCTCGGTCGCGGCGGCCGCCAAGTCGGCCGGTTCGGACGACCGGCTCCATGTGTCGCTCTGCCTGTCCCGGGCCTTCGGCGTCCTGGCCCAGTCCCTGCACGCCCATCACCGCACCTGGTGCCTCAACGAGAAGGGCGCGCTGGCCGCCGCGGCGGCCCTCCCCGACACCCCGGCGGGCTTCGCCGAGCGGGTCGGCGAGGCCCTGCGGGGGCTGGACACCGCGGCGGTGGAGTCGGCCGGGCGGATCGTGCGCGACGTGCGCGGGATGCTGTCGGCGCGGTCGGCCTGATCCCGGCCGGCCCCTTCCCGGCCGGGGCGCGCGGTTCAGTCCTGCTTGATGGCCTCGACGCTGCGGGCCAGCAGGGCGCGCAGGGTGTCGCGCTCCTGCGGCGTGAACGCGTCCGCGAGGCGGCGTTCGATCCGTACGGCCTGCTCGTCGGCCAGCCGCAGCACCTCGGACCCGGCGTCCGTCAGACGGGTCTCCAGCATCTTCTGATGCCACGGGTGCACCGATCGGGCGATCAGGCCGCGCTCCTCCAGATGCTTGAGCACCGCCGCCATCGCCTGCGGGGTCACCAGACAGGCGCGGGCCAGCGCCGCTCCCGACATCCCCGGGTTGCCGTCCAGGGCGAACAGCGCCGCGTACTGCGCGACGCTCAGATCGACACCCCTCAGCGCGGCGCTCTTGGCGGCCATCAGGGCCTGTTCTGCGCGTTTGATGTCCGCGCCGAGGCGTTCACCGGCGGTCATTCCCATGCCCGCGAGCGTACAGGCCCGCTCATGAAGCAAGGATCGATCACATATAAGGCATGGGCTGACCATAAAGCCCTTGATATAACTCAACCCATGGATACTGAACATCTGCGCCACCCCGCCCCCGAGGTCGTCGACCGGACCGTTCTCATCACCGGCGCCACCCAGGGGCTCGGCCTCCACCTCGCCCGGGATCTGGCCGGACGAGGCGCGACCCTGCTGCTGCACGGGCGCGACCGGGGGCGGCTCGACCGGGCGGCCGCCGAGGTGCGGACCGTCTCGGGCGGCAGGGCACCGGTGCGCACCTACCTCGCCGATCTCTCCGACCTGGACCAGGTCCGTGCCCTGGCCGCACGGGTGCGGGCCGCCGAGCCCCGCCTCGACGTCCTGGTGAACAACGCGGTGGCCGGCGGCGGCTCCGAGCCGCTGCGCCGCGAGCTGAGTGCGCAGGGCCATGAGCTGCGCTTCGCCGTCAACCATCTGGCGCCGCAGGTGCTCACCCGGGAACTCCTGCCGCTGCTGAGGGCCTCCGCCCCGGCGCGGGTCGTACAGGTCGCCTCGGTCGGGCAGTCACCCGTCGACTTCGACGACGTGATGATGGAGCGCGGTTACGAGGGCCTGGAGGCCTACTGCCGCAGCAAGCTCGCGCTGATCATGTCCACCTTCGACCTGGCCGCCGAGGAGACGCCCGGAACCGGAGTCACGTTCAACGCCCTCCACCCCGCCCACCTCATGGACACCGAAGGGGTCAGGGCGTACGGGCTGACGCCGGCCGTCCCCGTCGAGGAGGGCGTGCGCCCGACAGTGCGGCTGATCACCGACCCGGCGCTCGCCGGGGTCAGCGGCCGTTACTTCGACCGCTTCACGGACGCCCCCGCCCATGCCCAGGCGTACGACCCGTCGGCCCGCGCCCGTCTCGCCGCCCTCACCCGCGAGCTGCTGGCCCGCTGAGGCGCCCGCGCGTTCGCGCCGCTCAGGCCCCGGTGCGCAGCGCGCTGAGCACACGGTCGGCGGTCGCCCGGTCGCGGGCGGCGGTGAAGGGCAGCGCGTTGCCGCCGGTGATACGGAAGGGCTCGCCGGACAGCGTGGCCTGGTGGCCGCCCGCCTCGGCGACCAGGAGCAGGCCCGCCGCGTGGTCCCAGGCGTACTCCCAGTTGAACGCGACGGCCTCGATCTCGCCCCGGGCGACGGCCAGGTATTCGAGCCCGGCCGAACCGCAGGGGCGGGGCTCGATGCCGTCGGTGTTCAGGCCCAGCAGGGCCCGCTTCTGCGCGTCCGTCGTGTAGTCGGGATGCGACATGGCGACCCGGAGCGCGGCGTCGGGGGCGGGCGAGCCGGAGCGTATGGGGGCGCCGTCGACCACGGCCCCGCCGCCGCGCACGGCGACGGCCATCGTGTCGAGGGCGGCGGCGTACGTCCAGGAGGCCAGCAGCTCGCCCCGGTGGGCGAGGGCGACCAGGGTGCAGAATCCCGTCTCGCCCCGTACGAACTGGCGGGTGCCGTCCACCGGGTCGACGATCCACACGGGGGCCTCGCCACTCAGCGCCTCGTACACCGCCGGATCGGCGTGCACGGCCTCCTCGCCGACGACCACGGAGCGGGGCAGGATCCGGCTCAGGGAGGCGGTGAGGTGCTGCTCGGCCAGCCGGTCGGCCGTCGTGACCAGGTCGTGCGGTCCGTTCTTCTCGACGATCTCGTCGTCGGTGAGCTGCCGGTGGCGCGGCATGATCTCGGCGGCGGCCGCTGCGCGGACCGCCGCCTCGACGTCGGACAAGTCCCCGGCGAGAAAGTCATCGATCATGCCCTCCAGCTAAGCACGGGGCTCCGGGGCGCCGGCGGCCCGGTCATGGCCGGGAGGTGGCCGGGGAACGGCGGGTGCGCGGAGGGTGCCCCTCCCGCCGCGCACCCGCCGCCCTCCCGACGGTCCGGGGTCAGCCGGCGTACTGGGCGAGGACCTTCGTGTACTCCCAGGGCTGCTGGGAGACGCCGGAGCAGCTGTCGGCGCCGCCGCCGGTGCACGGCCGGTCGCGGTTGAGCGACCAGAACGTCAGCCGGGCGAGGTGGCGCTGCTGCGCGTAGGCGAGGATGGTCCGGAAGTGGGCGACCGTGATCGTCTCGTTGTTGTCGGTGATGCCGTTCATCGAGGAGATGCCGGTGTGCCGGTAGGCCGCGTCGTCGGAGTAGCCGTAGGCGTTCTTGACGGTGTTCTTCAGCCCCTCGGCCGCCCGGACGGTGAGCGCGCCCATGTCCTGGCCGGCGCCGCCGAAGTTGAACGGCATGATCGTCCAGCTGTCCACGGTGAGGCCGGAGGCGGCGGCCTTGCGGATCAGGCTGTCGTCGGGGCCGTTCTGGCCGGTGCCGAAGGTGACGTAGATCTTGATGCCGGGGTTGGCGGCCCGCACGGTCTTCAGCGCGTCGACGGTGCGCTGCTGGACGGTGGCGCTGTCGTAGGCCTCGGCCTCGATGTCGATGTCGATGGCCTTGAGCCCGTAGGCGTTGATCACCTTCTGGTAGGCGGCGGCCAGTTCGCCCGCGCTGGAGCAGGAGCTCTCCAGCTTGTTGCCGCTCCAGCCGCCGAACGACGGGATGACGTCCCCGCCGGCGGCGCGGACGGTGTTGACGGTCTGCTGGTCGACGCCGCCGGTGAGCGGTCTGCCGCCGTCCCACTGCGGGTTGCAGTAGCCGTTGCTCAGGACGAAGGCGAGCGTGAACCACTTGACACCGGTGGCGCTCATGACGGTGGCCGGGTTGGGCGGGCTGCCCCAGCCGTTGTACAGGTAGGGGGCGACGGCCATGGCCCCGGCGGGCGGGGTGGTGGGGTCGCCGCCGCCGGTGGGGGCCGTCCATTTCTGGTTGGCGGCGCCGGTGCACGTCCAGATCTGGAGCCGGGTGCCGTTGGCCGAGCTGTTGCCCGTGGCGTCCAGACACTTGTCGGCCTGCGGGTTGACGATGTCCCTGGCCGCCGTGACCGTCCACTTCTGCGCCGCCGAACCGTTGCAGTCCCACAGCTGGACCACGGTGCCGCTCGCGGTCCCGCCGGACGCCACGTCCAGGCATTTGCCGAGTGCCTTGATGCTGCCGTCCGTGCCGACGTCCCACTGCTGGGCGGTGCTGCCGTTGCAGTCGTAGAGCTGTACGGCGGTGCCGTTGGCCGTGCCCGCGCCGGCCACGTCCACGCACTTGCCCGCGATCCCGGTGATCTGACCGGCCGCGGCGGCGGCGCCCTGGGCGGGGGTGCCGGTCAGTCCGGCCAGCAGGACGGCGGCGGCCCCGGCGCCGAGCAGTCCGCGCACGGCGGAGGCACGACCGTGCAGGAAGCGATGGGCCGTCACTTGTTCACCGTCCACTTCTGGTTGGCGGTGCCGGCGCAGGTCCAGATCTGGAGCCGAGTGCCGTTGGCCGAGATGTTGCCCGTGGCGTCCAGACACTTGTCGGCCTGCGGATTGACGATGTCCTTCGCCCCCGTGACCGTCCACTTCTGCGCCGCCGAACCGTTGCAGTCCCACAGCTGGACCACGGTCCCGTCGGCCGTTCCCCCGGACGCCACGTCGAGGCACTTGCCGAGGGCGCGGATGCTGCCGTCGGCGTTCACGCTCCACTTCTGCGCGTTGCTGCCGTTGCAGTCGTAGAGCTGTACGGGGGTGCCGTTGGCGGTCGACGCCCCGGCCACGTCCACGCACTTGCCCGCGATCCCGGTGATGGTGCCGCCGGTCTGCGGCTGGCTGTCACCGGTGGTCACCCGCACGTGGTCGACGACGAGTTGCTGCGGGAACGCGGTGTTGCCGTCCGGGTCGCCGGGCCAGTAGCCGCCGACGGCGAGGTTGAGGATGAGGAAGAAGGGCTTGTTGAAGACCCAGGTCCGGCCGGCCGTGTCGGCGGGGGTGCGGCGCTGGTAGACGGTGCCGTCCACGGACCAGGAGATGGAGTCGGGTGCCCAGTCGATGGCGAAGGTGTGGAAGGCGTCGGCGAAGGCCTGCCCGTTCGGCAGGGTGTAGCCCGCGCCGATCCCGCCGGAGCCGGAGTATCCGGGGCCGTGGAGTGTGCCGTGCACGGTGGACGGTTCGAAGCCGACGTTCTCCATGATGTCGATCTCGCCGGAGTTGGGCCAGCCGACCTGTCCGATGTCGTCGCCGAGCATCCAGAACGCGGGCCACATGCCCTGGCCGCGCGGGATCTTCATCCGCGCCTCGACATGGCCGTACGCCTGGGTGAACCGGCCGGAGGTGTTGAGCCGTGCGGAGGTGTACTGACAGGTGCCGTACCAGCACTGGTAGTTGGAGGGGTTCTCCTTGCGGGCGGTGATGACCAGGTGGCCCTGGCCGTCGAGCGCGGCGTTCTTGTTGCCCGAGGTGTAGTACTGCCGCTCGTGGTTGTTGACGTTGTCGCCGGTCTCGATGAGCCACTTGCCGCCGTCGACCGCGGATCCGGCGGCGCCGTCGAATTCATCGGCGAAAGTGGTGACGGCGGCGGCCTGCACCGCGGGGGCCGGGGCGGCCGACGCGGCGGAGGGGCCGCCGGCCAGGGCCGTGGTGACCAGGGCGAGGGTGAGAACCGGGAGTACGGCGTGGAGCAGCCGCTTCGAACGGCGTGGGGAGTCCATGACTCTCCCTTCCGGGGGGGGTGTGGGGAGGGGAAGGGGCTTCGCCATGCGCATGTCATTCATTCACATGACGGAAGCAGAGCGCGCACTTAGTTCAGTAGGTGATTTAAGAAGTGAAGGAAGCGGGTGTCAAGGGTCTGGTCCATACCACGGGCCGGACGGGTGGATACGCGGCCGACCGAGTAGACCCCGAGACGTCGGAGTAAACCCCGAGGCGTCGGCGTTATGTCCGTTCGGACCGGTTCATAGGCTTGGGTCCCGGACGGAAACTGGAGGCATGGCTGTGCACGGTGAGTACAAGGTGCCCGGCGGCAAGCTCGTCGTGGTGGATCTGGACGTACGGGGCGGGGCCCTGCGCGACGTACGGGTGGCAGGCGATTTCTTCCTGGAGCCGGACGAGGCGATCCTCGCCATCGACGCCGCGCTGGAGGGCGCCCCGGCCACCACCGACACCACCGGGCTGGCCGCCCGGATCGACGCGGCGCTCCCCGAGTCGACGGTGATGCTCGGTCTCACCTCCGAGGGCGTCGCCGTCGCCGTACGCCGGGCGCTGGCGCACGCCACCGAGTGGAGCGACTACGACTGGCAGCTCATCCACGACGCGCCGCAGTCCCCCGCCCTCCATATGGCGCTCGACGAGGTCATCACGGCCGAGGTCGCGGCGGGCACCCGTCCGCCGACACTCCGGGTGTGGGAGTGGGACTCCCCCGCCGTGATCATCGGCAGCTTCCAGTCGCTGCGCAACGAGGTCGATCCGGAGGGAGTGGAACGCCACGGGGTCACCGTCGTCCGCCGCGTCTCCGGCGGCGGCGCGATGTTCGCGGAACCGGCCAGCACCATCACGTACTCCCTGGCGGTCCCGCAGTCCCTCGTCTCCGGGCTCTCCTTCGCCGACAGCTACGCGTATCTGGACGACTGGGTCCTCGAAGCCCTCGGCGACATGGGCATCAAGGCGTGGTACCAGCCGCTCAACGACATCGCGACCGAGGTCGGAAAGATCGCGGGCGCGGCGCAGAAGCGCGTGGTGGGGCCCGACGGCGGCCCCGGAGCGGTGCTGCACCATGTGACCATGTCGTACGACATCGACGCCGACAAGATGCTCGAAGTGCTGCGCATCGGCCGGGAGAAGATGTCCGACAAGGGCACGAAGAGCGCCAAGAAGCGCGTCGACCCGCTGCGCCGGCAGACGGGGCTCCCCCGGCACACCGTCATCGAGCGCATGATCGAGTCCTTCCGTCGGCGGCACGGTCTCACCCGGGGCGCGGTGACGCCGGGCGAGCTGGCCCGCGCCGAGGAACTCGTCCGCACCAAGTTCGCGACGCCGGAGTGGACCGCCCGGGTGCCGTGACCGGCACCCTCAGCGCCCGCGCGGCTCGACGAGGCCCGACTCGTAGACGAACACGACGAGTTGGGCCCGGTCGCGGGCGCCGAGCTTGGTCATGGCGCGGCTGATGTGGGTCTTGGCGGTGAACGGGCTGATGACCATGTGGGCAGCGATCTCCTCGTTGGTCAGACCGCGCGCCGCCAGGGCGCTGACCTCGCGTTCGCGGCGGGTCAGGGTCTCGAAGCCCGGGGCACTCGCCCGGTCGGGCGGCCTGGCGACGAACTCCCCGATCAGCCGGCGGGTGACGGCGGGCGAGAGCAGCGCGTCGCCGCGCGCCGCGACCCGGACGGCCCGGAGCAGTTCGGCCGGTTCGGTGTCCTTGAGCAGAAAGCCCGCGGCCCCGGCCCGCAGCGCGTCGAACACGTACTCGTCCAGCCCGTAGTTGGTGAGGATCACCACGTGGACACCGCCGAGGCGGGGGTCGGCGGCGATCTCCCGGGTGGCCTCGATCCCGGTCATCACGGGCATCTGTACGTCGACGAGGGCGACGTCGGGCGTGTGCAGCCGGGCCAGTTCCACCCCGGCGCGCCCGTTCTCCGCCTCACCGACGACCTCGATGCCGTCCTCCGCGTCGAGCAGCGCCCGGAATCCGGCCCGCATCAGGGCCTGGTCGTCCACGATGAGCACCCGGAGCGGGGCGTCCTCGCCGCTCATCCGGCGGATCCGGTCGCGGGGAGCGGGAGTTCGGCGCGCACGGCGAAGCCTCCGGCGCGGCGCGGGGCGGCGGCGAGGGTGCCGCCGAGCGCGGCGACCCGCTCGCGCATGCCGGTGAGGCCGGTGCCGGCGGTGATCGTGTCGCCGGGGCCGCAGGGGCCCCGGTCCTCGACGCGCACGGTCAGGGCCGTGGGCCCGTAGGAGAGGGCGACGGTGGTCGGGGCCCGGTCGGCGTGGCGGGCGACGTTGGTCAGGGCCTCCTGCACGATCCGGTACGCGGTGCGGTCCACGGCGGCGGGGAGCGGGCGCTCGTGGCCGGTGACGGTGACCGCGAGGGTGATGCCCGCGCCCCGGGCGCGGTCGGCGAGTTCGCCGATGCGGTCGAGCCCGCTGCCCGGTCCGGCCGCCTCGGTGCGGAGCACCTCCAGGGTGGCGCGCAGTTCGCGCATCGCCTCCCCGCTCGCCTCCTGGATGGCGAGGAGTGCCGGCTCCACCTCGGTGCCGCGTTTGCGGGCGAGATGGACGGCGACACCGGCCTGGAGTTTGACGATGGAGATGGAGTGGGTCAGCGAATCGTGCAACTCCCGGGCGATCCGCAGCCGTTCCTCGCCGGCCCGGCGCAACGCGGCCTCCTCCCGGCCGCGTTCGGCGTCCAGGGCCCGCTGCTCGGTCTGGCGGAGGTACGCCTGCCAGTTCTTGTCGATGAGCCCGGTGACCCCGGCGCACAGGAACCAGCCCAGGAGCAGCAGGGTCCGTTCCACGACGCCCTCGACGGCCGGCTCCGCCGTGAGCAGGACGGTGAAGTAGCCGCCGAGGAAGAGGGCACCGGCCGTCGTCCCCCAGCCGCGGTGTCCGCTGCGGGCGGCGGCGTGCACGGCGGCCAGGACGGGAAAGGCCGCCCAGCTGCCGGGGCGGTCGTGGAGGACGTAGCCGAACAGGGCGAGCGTGGTGACCGTCAGCACGGCGCGCGGGGAGCGGCGGTGCTCCACCAGGGCCAGCGATCCCCCCGCGATCAGCACGAGGTCCAGGGCGTCCGGGTCGGAGGCCGCCAGGGCGGCGGCGACGACCGCCGCGCCGATCGCGGCCGCGAGCCCCGCGTCGAGCAGCCGGGCGCGGAGCGCGGCCCGGTCGCCGCGGGGCGGGCCGGCTCGGCGTCCCCCGGTCGTGGTGCTGTCCGTGTCCCCCGTCATGTGCGGCACACTAACTCCCGTACGGCGGACGGGGCATCGCCCCGGGGGACGGGCCCGCCGCTACTCCCCGGGGAGTAGTTCCGGCCCGCCGCCGGTCGCCGGGCAGCAGCCCGCGGTGCCTCCGGCGGTACGACGACGGGGCGCCGGTGCGGGGGCGAGCATCGTCGCCATGACCGGACCCTTCCGCTACACCTCACCCGAACCTCCGAAGTCCGCGACCGGCGTGGTCGCGGACGTGTACGCCCAGATGTCCACCGACTTCGGGATCGACCGGGCGGCGACCTTCGTCGTTCTGTCGGCCTCCCCTCCGCTGCTCACCTCGGCCTGGGCGCTGCTGCGCGAGACGCTGCTGGCCGGACACGTGTCCCGTACGGACAAGGAGGTGGTGGCGGCCGGGGTGTCGCTCGCCAACCGCTGTCCGTTCTGCGTGGACGCGCACACGGTGCTGCTGCACGCCACGGGCGACCACCGGCTGGCCGAGACCATCGCGCGGGGCGGTGTGCCGGACGATCCCGGCCACCGGGCGCTGCTGGCCTGGGGCAAGGACATGAGCACCCCGCCGCCGTTCCCGGGTGCCGACGCGCCCGAACTGATCGGCACCGCGCTCGCGTTCCACTTCATCAACCGGATCGTCTCGGCACTGCTGACGGAGAGCATGCTGCCGATGGGGCTCCAGCGGATCCGCTGTGTGCGGAGCGTGGCGGGCCGCGCGCTGTCGCGTACGGTGCGGCGCACCCCGGTCGCCGGGCTGAGCCTGCCCCTGCTGGAGACCGAGGGCGAGGCGCCCGCCTGGGCGGGCGGTACTCCGGCCGGGACCGCGTTCGGCGCGCTGCGCACGGCGGCGGAAACGGGCGCGGGTCTGCTGAGCGACGAGGACGCGGCGCTGGTCCGCGCGTCGGTGGCGTCCTGGGACGGTGTCACCCCGCTGCCCCTGACCGGCGCGGAGCTGCCGGACCGGGCGGAGCGGCCGGGCGCCCGGCTGGCGGTGCTCGCGGCGCGGGCCCCGTACCGGATCACGGACGAGGACGTGGCCGCCTGGCTTGCGCCCCCGTTCACCGACCACTGCCTCGTCCATCTGATCGCCTTCGGCGCGATGCTCGCCGTCGGACGGGTCGAGGCCACGCTCACCACGGATGCGAGGGACCACGCGTGAACGTCGCCGAAGCCTGGAACGGCCCGCTCGGGGCGCACTGGGCGGCCCACCCGGACCGCTACGACGCCATGCTCGGCGGATTCGACGCCGCGCTGTTCGAGGCGGCGGGCATCCGCGCCGGGGAGCGGGTGGTGGACATCGGCTGCGGCAGCGGCCACACCGCCAGGACGGCCGCGCTGCGGGCACCGGGGGTCGAGGTCTCCGGCGTCGACCTCTCGGAGCCGCTGCTCGACGCCGCCCGCGCGCTGACCGATGCCGACCGGTTCCCCCGTGTCACCTACCGGCTGGCGGACGCGCAGACCTGCGCCTTCGAGCCCGGTGCCTACGATCTGGCGCTCAGCCGGGGCGGGGTGATGTTCTTCGCCGACCCGGTCGCCGCGTTCACGAACATCGCGGGAGCGCTGCGGCCGGGCGGCCGGCTGGTGTTCCTCTGTCCCCGGCCGGCGCCGGTGGAGGGCGAGGAGAGCCGGACACTCCGCACCCTGTCCGCCTTGCTGGGCCGGGAGCATCCGGGCGGCAATCCGGTGGCGGAGGCGATGGCGTCGCTGTCGGAGCCGGACCGGGTCCGCGCGGTGCTGGGCGCCTCGGGGTTCGCGGACATCACCGTCCGGGGCGTCGACGCGCGGACCTGGTGGGGGAAGGACGCGGCCGACGCGGTGGCGTTCCACCTCTCGCGCACCCACGGCCTCGCCGTCTCCGAGGCCACCGAAGCGGCGATGGAGGAGGTGTTCCGGCCGTACGAGTCACCGCACGGGGTGCTGCTGCGGGCCGGGGTCTGGGTGGTGACGGCGCACCGCCCCTGAGCGTCACGGGGTGCGCCGCTCCCCGCCTCCCGCGAATCCCGGCGGCCGGTGGCCGGCCCAGCGGAGCTCGGCCTCCAGTTGGGCGGCGAGGGATATCAGGGTCTCCTCGCTCCGGGAGGGGCCGAGGAGCTGCGCGCCGACGGGGAGACCGTCCGGGGTGAACCCTGCGGGGACGTTGACACCGGGCCAGCCCAGGACGTTCCACGGCCAGGCGTACGGGCAGGCCTCGGCGATCGCCACATCGGTGCGCCAGGCGCTCAGCCCGTCGAAGCGGCCGATCCGGGGCGGGGGCAGGGCGGTCGTCGGGGTGAGCAGCACGTCGAAGCCGGGTCCGGAGCGGCCCCGGGGCGGGTGGAACAGTGCCCCGATCCTGCGGTGCTGGCGCACCTCACGGGCACGGGCCGCCCGCACGATCCGGCCGCCGAGACGGGTGCCGGTGCGCAGGGCGCTGCGGGTACGGGGGTCCAGCAGCGCCGGTTCGGGGTGGCGGGCGGCGAGTTCGGCGATGCCGGCGGTGGCGCGGGGCACGAAGCCGAGGCCGATGAGCCCGTAGCGGGGGCGCGCCTCCTCGACGTCGTGGCCGAGCCGGGCCAGGGTCTCGGCGAGCGCGGTGACGGCACGCCGGATGTCGGGGTGGGGCGCGGCGCGCGTGAGGGTCAGCGGAGGCCGCCAGGCGAGCGCGATGCGCAGCCGGCCGGGTTCGCGGCGGGCGGCCTCGGCGGCCCGGACGGGCGGCGGGCGGTGCGGGTCGTCGGGATGGGGCCCGGCGACGGCGTCCAGCAGCAGGGCCGCGTCCTCGACGGTGCGGGCCAGCGGGCCGTTGACGGTGAGCCCCTGGAAGGCGTCGCCGTGCGGATGGACGGAGATCCGGCCGCGCTGCGGTTTGATGCCGACGAGGTGGGTCCAGGCGGCGGGGATGCGGACGGAGCCCGCGCCGTCCGAGCCGAGCGCGGCGGGCACGAGCCCCGCGGCGACGGCCGCCGCCGAACCGCCCGAGGAGCCGCCGGGGGTGTGGGCGGTGTTCCACGGATTGCGGGTGGCGCCGAACGCGGGCCCCTCCGTGAACGGCCACTGCCCCAGCTCGCAGGAGTGCGTCTTGCCCACGACGACCGCGCCCGCGGCCCGCAGCCGCCGCACCGCCTCGCTGTCGGCAGTCGCGGGCGGCCGTTCCCCCGCGCATCCGAAGTGCGTGGGCAGCCCCGCCACATCGGTGTCGTCCTTCACCGCGACGGGCACCCCGAGCAGGGGCAGCCGCTCCCCCGCCGCGAGCCGGCGGTCCGCCTCCTCGGCCTCGGCCCGCGCCGCCTCTTCCCGCAGATGCCGGAAGGCGTTGATCCGCCCCTGGCTCTGCGCGATCCGCTCCAGCGCCCCGGCCACCAGCCGCGCCGATGTCGTCTCCCCCGCCGCGAGCGCCCGCACACTGCCGGCCAGCCCGGCCTCCACCCCGGTGGACCGCTCTGAGGACATCGGCTCCTGCCTCCCTCGTACCGCGCCGGACGGGGCATCTGACCGCCGGACGGATGCCTCGGCGGACGCCCGTACGGACTTACCGGAGAGTAACGAGCGGGGGCGGGGGGCTCAAGGGCGAGGGCCCGCTGTCCGTGCCGCTTGTTACGTTCCCGTACGGGGCGGGCCGTGCGGACGCGCGCCCGGACGGCGAACGAGCGAGTGGGCGGAACACAGGGAGTTCGAGGGCGATTTCGAGACGCATCCGACGGTGCGGCCGGTCGCGGATCATGGACGTCCGGGCACCGGGACGGCGTACGAGGCGCTGGAGCGGTGGGCCGGGGCGCACGGCATGAAGCTCACGCGCATCCTGCTCGACCACGGCGCGCGTCCGTCCCGCAACGCCCGCCGCGCCACCGACGGGCCCGCGCACGAACGCTTCGCCACCCGGCGCTGCCCGCGCGCCTCGTCACCCCCTACGGCTGCACGGTGATCTCCCCGATCCCCGTGCCGAGGCCCGCGCAGTGGGCGGTCGACTGGCCGGACCGGCCCGGGTCGAGGGTGACGTGCTCGCCGTCGACGTCGGGGGACCAGCCGCAGACGAGGTGGACCCAGAAGGTCTGCGGGGAGTTGCCGTTGTTCCGGCACAGCGCGTAGCCGGTGTAGTCGTCGACGGCGTGCTTGCCGGTGTCGCAGGAGAGGCCGGGCGGGGTGGCCGCCGGGGCCGCGGCGGTGGCGGCGGTCAGACCGGTGGAGAGGGCGAGTGCGGTGGTCAGCCCGGCGACGGCGGCGACGCGGGACAGGCGGTTCAGCGGTGTGGTCATGGTTCCCTCTCGGTCGTACACGGTCGGTGCGTGGCAACCGTCCCCCTGTCCGGGCGACCGAAAACCGCCCGGAACGTCACGCTGCGTGCACGGGGTGCGGGTCCGGTCCGCGCGGGCGGGCGGCTCGCCGCCGACGTACGCTCGAATGACCGAAGGCAGACCCGCACACTCCCGCCACGACCTTTCGAGGAGGCGAACGTGACCGGTTCACACCTCGGCACCCGCCCGGCGGCCTGGACGGCCGCCCTGGTACTCGGCGTCACCGCAGGCGGCGTCATCGGCGGTGGCGTGGCCCACGCGGAGGACATCGACACGCTCTCCGCGCAGCAGATCGCCGACCGCTCCCGCGACGCGCTGCTCGGCGTGGAGTCCCTGCACCTGAGTTCCGAGGGGAAGCTCTCCGAGGGCGGGACGTCCACCTCCCTGGAGCTGACCCTGGACCGCGACGGCAACTGCAACGGCTCGGTCGACCTGGGGAGCGACCAGGGCTCCGCGCTCGTCGTGAAGCGCGGCGACGACATCTGGATCAAACCCGACGCCGACTTCTGGAAGAACCAGGTCCCCAACGGCGGGACGACGTTCGCCGCGATCATCGGCGACCGCTACGTCAAGGGCAAGGCCGACGACCCCCGGCTCCGTGCCGTGACGAAGACCTGCGATCTCAACACCTTCCAGAAACTCGTCAGCGACAACGCCAACGACGACACCGGCACCCTCAACAAGGGGGAGAAGACCACCGTCGACGGGGCCCCGGTGATCCCGCTGACCCGCATGCGCGACGGCACCACCCTCACGGTGGACGTCGCCGCCACCGGCAAGCCGTACCCGCTGCGCCTGAGCGTGCGGGGCAACGGCGCCGACGCGGTGGTGAACCTCTCCGCCTTCGGCGATCCGGTGCCCAGGAACACGCCGTCGCCGAGCGAGACGTTCGATCTCAGCGCGTTGCTGGGGCGCACGGACAATCCGGTGTGAGGGGCCCTCAGCCCGTCAGCGCGGGGATGACCTCGGCTCCGTACGCGTCGATGGTCGCCTCGCGGGCGTCGTGCATGTTGTAGACGGCGAACTGGTCGACGCCCAGGTCGCGCAGGACGCGCAGCTTCTCGATGTGCGCCTCCGGCGGGCCCAGCAGACAGAAGCGGTCGACGATCTCGTCGGGCACGAAGGCGGTGTCGGGGTTGCCGGCGCGGCCGTGGTGGCTGTAGTCGTACCCGGCGCGTCCGGCGATGTACGCGGTGAGGGCCTCGGGGACGAGGCCGGAGTGCTCGCCGTAGCGCGAGACCAGGTCGGCGACGTGGTTGCCGACCATGCCGCCGAACCAGCGGCACTGCTCCCGGGCGTGGGCGAGGTCGTCCCCGACGTACGCGGGGGCGGCGACGCAGATGGTGACGGCGTCGGGGTCCCGGCCCGCCCCGGCGGCCGCGTCCCGCACGGCCTTGATCATCCACTCGGTGAGGAAGGGGTCGGCGAGCTGGAGGATGAAGCCGTCGGCCTTCCGCCCGGCCAGGGCGAGGGCCTTGGGTCCGTACGCGCCCATCCAGACGGGCAGTCTCCCGTTCCTGATCCAGGGGATCCGGACCGGCTGTCCGTCGATCAGCGCCTCCCGCCCCTCGGCGAGGTCGCGGATGGCGTCGATGGCCTCGCCGAGGCGGGCGAGGGTGTTGGGGTGGCGTCCGGCGACGCGCATCGCGGAGTCGCCCCGGCCGATGCCGCAGACCGTGCGGTTGCCGTACATCTCGTTGAGCGTGGCGAAGGTGGAGGCGGTCACCTCCCAGGTGCGGGTGCCGGGGTTGGTCACCATGGGCCCCACGACGAGGCGTTCGGTGTGTTCGAGGATGCGGCTGTAGATGACGAAGGGCTCCTGCCAGAGCACCGCCGAGTCGAAGGTCCAGCCGTAGCGGAAGCCGTTGCGTTCGGCGCGGCGCATCAGGCCGACCACGGCCGAGGCGGGCGGGTCCGTCTGGAGTACGAGTCCGAAGTCCATGCCGGTTGCTCCTGGTGTGGGAGATGACAGGGGGCCGCCCTCGCGCTCCTGCGGTGCGGGGGCGCGCGCGGGCGGGCGGGGTTCCGGGGTGCCGGTCGGGCGGAGCGGTGCGGACGATCCTTCCACAGGGGGGCATACCGGACCGTGCACCGACCCGTCCGGGATGCGCGTCGCGCGGGAGCGGGGTGCGTGCGCGGAGGGGGCCGCGCGCGGCGGGCCGTCTCCCGGCGCACCCCGCGGCTCAGTTGGCGTACTGGCACAGACCGCGGGGCACGTACGTCCCGTGGCCGGGCCGGCCGACGTACGCGCGGTCCTCGATGACGACGGTGCCCCGTGACAGGACGGTCTCGACCCGGCCGGTGACGCGTTTGCCCTCGTAGGCCGAGTAGTCGACGTTCATGTGGTGGGTGGCGGCGGAGATCGTCTGCTGGGCCCTGGGGTCGTAGACGACGATGTCGGCGTCGGAGCCGGGCGCGATGGTGCCCTTCTTCGGGTAGAGGCCGAACATCCGGGCCGGGGCCGCGCAGGCGATCTCGATCCAGCGGCGGCGGCCGATACGGCCGTCGACGACGGCCTGGTGCAGCAGGTCCATACGGTTCTCGACGCCGGGCATGCCGTTGGGGATCTTCGAGAAGTCGCCGAGGCCCTTCTCCTTCTGGCCCTTGAAGCAGAACGGGCAGTGGTCCGTGGACACCACCTGGAGGTCGTCCGTCCGCAGCCCCCGCCACAGGACCTCCTGGTGCTCCTTGGGGCGCAGCGGCGTGGAGCACACGTACTTGGCGCCCTCGAAGCCGGGCTCGGCCAGGTTGTCCGTGGACAGGAAGAGGTACTGGGGACAGGTCTCGCCGAAGACCGGCAGTCCCTCGCCCCGGGCGCGCGCGAGTTCGGCGACGGCCTCCCGGGCGGAGACGTGCACCACGTAGAGGGGGGCTCCGGCGACCTGGCTGAGCCGGATCACCCGGTGGGTGGCCTCCGCCTCCAGCAGGGCCTTGCGGACCTCCCCGTGGTGGCGCGGGTCGCGTTCGCCGCGCGCCAGCGCCTGTTCGACCAGGACGTCGATGGCCAGGCCGTTCTCCGCGTGGGTCATGACCAGTCCGCCGTTGGACGCGGCGCGCTGCATGGCGCGCAGGATCTGGCCGTCGTCGGAGAAGAAGACCCCGGGGTAGGCGGTGAACAGTTTGAACGAGGTGACCCCGGACGCGACGAGAGCGTCCATCTCCCGGAGGGAGGACTCGTTCACGTCGGACATGATCATGTGGAAGCCGTAGTCGATCGCGCAGACACCGTCCGCCTTCGCGTGCCAGGCGTCGAGCCCTTCGGCGAGTGTGTGCTCCTTGGACTGGATCGCGAAGTCGATGATCGTGGTCGTGCCGCCCCAGGCGGCGGCCCTGGTGCCGGTCTCGAAGGTGTCGGAGGCGTACGTCCCGCCGAAGGGCATCTCCATGTGGGTGTGGCCGTCGACCCCGCCCGGGATCACGTACTTCCCGGTGGCGTCGATGACACGGTCGGCGGTCCAGCCGTGGCTGTCGGGGGTGGCCAGGGCCACCACGCGGCCGCCGTCGATCAGGACGTCGGCGTGCAGTTCGTCGGCGGCGGTGATGACCAGTCCGCCGGTGATGAGGGTGCGTGCCAAGGCTTCTGCTCCATTCGCGTCGGGTCGGGGCCGTTCACTCATGAGCCGCCGTCGGGAGGTACGCGGGCCGGCGCGGCGCACCCCGCTCGGTCTACGCACGTAGACAGAGGGCGTGCTGAAGAACGTAGGAGTGGGGTACCCACTGTGGCAATACCGCCTCCGCACACCGCTGAAGACGGTGCGGTTTCACCCGTCCGGCGCTGCGGGCCCCGGGCGGCGCGTCCGTCGCCCCGCGTACCCCCGGTTCACTCGTGCGGGCGGAACCCCGGTGCGGGGAGCGGTGGTTCGGCCCCGGGCGGCGAGCTCCGCCCTACCGTCACTCCATGATCAGAAACGGATTCATCGTCACGGCCGCCGCCTGCGCCGCCCTCGCCACCGTGCTCCCGGGCGCCTCGGCCGCGTCCGACGGCTGGCAGCGGGTCGGTACGGGCATCACCGGCGGGGTCAGCGGTCTGGCGCTGGTCGAGGGCGCTCCGGCGGGCCGCGACCGGGTCGACGCCGTCGTCGTACGGGACAACAAGGCGGAGGACCAGAGCCGGGTGGCGAGCGTGAGCCTGCGTCCGGGCCGGGCCCCGGTCGTGCGCGAACTGACGTGGCGGGGCGCGCTCCCCAAGGACCTGGAGGCCGTGGACGCCGTGCCCGGCCGGCCGGGCCACTATGTCGCGCTGGCCAGCCGGGGCGAGGCGTACCACTTCGTGGTGGCGGGCGGGCGGGCGACGGTCCGGCGCGGCCCGGTCGCCCTGCCGGGGCGGCACGACGGCGACAACTACGAGGCCTTCGCGCTGCACCTGGACCGCTCGGGGCGGACCTACGCGGTGTGGGCGACCCGGGGCAGCGGCCCGGAGAAGGCGGTCGTCGGCGCGGCCCGGGTGCGCATCGGGGCGGACGGCCTGGAGTTCGGCACGGTGACGGCCCGGCAGGAGTTCTCCGTACCGTTCCCGGACCGGGACGAGGTGCGCCACATCAGCGATCTGAAGGTGCGCGCGGACGGCACGGTCCTGGTGTCGGCGGCCTCCGACCCGAATGTGGACGACGGCCCGTTCGCCTCGGCGGTGTACGAGGCGGGGCGGTTCAGGGTGAACCACGCCCATGACGCGGTGCTGCGGCTCGAACCGGAGGGTTCTCTGGTCCCGCTGGTGCGCTTCACCCGCCGGGACAACCGGAAGATCGAGGCCGTCGCCGCGCTGCCGCGCGGGCTGGGGCTGTGGGGCACGGACGACGAGAACTTCGGGGGGTCGCTGCGGTTCGACCGCGTCGGGCGGTAGCCGGACGGGGCACCGGGCACGACGGGGCGTCGGAGCACTGCGCCTGACGCCTCGTCACAGATCACGGAACGGTGACGGGTCTGGTCCAGATGTCGGGTGCGGTTCATGCGCCCGTCCCGTTCGCGGTGCGGGCCGATCACCCCCGGCCGGGAGTCTCGGCGAGGTGACCGGGCCCCCGAAACGCCCGGTGCCACCGACCGATCCCGGAGGATCACGTGTCCCTTCCGCGCTCCGCACGCACGGCGGCGGCCGTCGCCGCCGTCGCCGCCCTCGCCCTCCCGTTCACCGTCGCCAGCGCCCACGCGCGGGACGCCGCCGCCCCGTACGCCGGGCTCCCGTCCGGCACCAAGAAGGCGAAGACCCTGGTCATCGGGATCGACGGCGCCACCTTCGACGCCTTCGCGCGCGCCGATGTGCCCCGTCTGGACCGGCTGCGCGCCGAGGGTCTGACGGCCCGCAGCAATCTGTACGCCTCGCCCATGGCGCCCACCGTCTCCGGCGCCGGCTGGTCGTCCATCGCCACCGGTGTCTGGCCCGACAAGCACCATGTGACGGACAACGACTTCACGGCCCCGAACTACGGCCGGTACCCGGATTACGCGACCCGGCTGGAGACGGCCGACCCGTCGGTGTCCACGCTCGTGGTCGGCACCTGGAGCCCGATCCCCCAGATCGTGTTCGGGGCGAAGACGGACCTGCGGATCGCCGGCGGCGACGACGAGGGGACCACGGCGAAGGCCGAGGACTACCTCGCGCACGGCAACCCCGACTCCACCTTCGTGCACCTGGACGAGGTCGACGGGGCCGGCCACGGCTCCGGTTCCTCCAGCGACGCCTATCTCAAGGCCCTGCACACCGCCGACACCCAGGTCGGCCGGCTGCTCGACGCCGTCGCCGCCCGTCCGACGTACGCCTCCGAGGACTGGCTCGTCGTCGTCACCGCCGACCACGGCCACACCCCGACCGGCGGTCACGGCGGCAACACCCCGCTGGAGCGAGGCACGTTCGTCCTCGCCCGGGGCGGCGGCATCGCGCCCGGATCGGTCCGCGACGACGTGAAGATCACCGATATCGCGCCCACCGTCCTGCGCCACGAGGGCGTCGCCACCGACCCGGCCTGGGACCTCGACGGTGCCGCGCTCGCCGATCTGCGGCCGGACGCCTTCGACGCGCTGCGCCCGGCACTGCGCACCCGGGTCGACGAGACCGGTCTCGCGGCCGACCTCAAGGGCTGGACGAACACCGCGCCGGACGGCTGGAGCATCGACAACTCCCGGATGCCGTCCGGTGGGGTCACCGAGTGGCGCGGCTGGGCCTTCGCCACCGACGCGTTCTGGTCCAACGCCGAACGCGGCCAGGGCCGTGAGACGAACGTGCGGGCGCGCGACGTCTTCGCGGTGGCCGACTCCGACGAGTGGGACGACAGGGCGCACGCCGCGGGTGCCTTCGACTCCACCCTGGTCAGCCCCGCGTACCGGCTGAACGGCGCGGCCACGGCCACGCTCTCCTTCGCCACGGACTACCGGGTCGACGGTCCGCAGACCGGTGATGTGTACGTGTCCTACGACGACGGCGCCCCGCGGCTCGTCAAGGCCTACCGGGCGAACGCGAACACCGTGGAGCACCTGGAGCTGGCGGTGCCGTCGGGGGCCCGGGAAGCACGGCTGAGCTTCCGGTACACGGGGACGAACAGCGCCTTCTGGACCGTCGACCAGGTCGCCCTGACCCAGCCGAACCCGCCGTCGCAGCTCGCCGTCGCCTCGTTCGGCGCCACCACCCGGCTGCTCGGCCGGCCCGGTTCGCCGTCCGCCTGGAAGGTGACCGCGGACGCCGTGGTGCGGACCGCGCAGGGCCGGCCGGTGAAGGGTGCCGAGGTCACCGCCGAGCTGAGCTGGGAGGGCACGGTGCGCCGGCTCACCGGCATCACGGGGAAGGACGGTTCGGTCCGGCTGAAGGGGACCGTCGCCCCGGGCACCGGTCGGGCGGCGCTGACCGTCACCGGCGTGAGCCACCAGGGCCTCGCGTACTACGGCGAACTCGACCCGGTCCGCGCCCTGGACCTCACCCGCCCCACCGGCCACCGGGGCTGACCCCACGGGGTGGGGGGGGCGCCCCCGCCCCCCCCCCCCCCCCCCCCCCCCCCCCGCCCCCCCCGGGGCCCCGCCCCCCCCCCCCCCCCGCGCCGCCCCCGGCCCCCCCGCCGCCA
>NZ_JBHVIN010000007.1:395349-431127 GCF_042799575.1 Streptomyces sp. NPDC057682
CTGACCGCCCGCGGGCCGGGCCCGGGCCCCCCCCCCCCCCCCGCCCCGGGGGGGGGGGCCCCGGGGGGGGGGGGGGCCCCCCCCCCCCCCCCACCCCGCGCTCAGCCCAGCGAGGCCAGCGCGTCGGCGAGGACCGACGCACCCTCCTCGGCCTCCGGGACGGTGAGCGAGAGCGGCGGGGCGATACGCAGCACGCTGGTGTGGTGGCCGCCGCCCTTGCCGATGAGCAGCCCGCCCTCCCGGGCCGCCTCCAGCACGGCGGAGGCGGCCTCGGGATCGGCCTCGTCGGTGCCGGGGCGGACCAGTTCGATCCCGATCATCAGTCCCCGCCCGCGTACCTCGCGTACGTACGGCGAACCGGCCGCGACCGCCCGCAGCCGCTCGATGAGCAGACCGCCCACGCGCCGGGCGTTGCCCTGGAGGTCGTGGTCGAGGAGGTGGCCGAGGTTGGCGAGGCCCGCGGCCATGGTGACCGGTGAACCGCCGAACGTGGAGATGGAGTTGGCGTCCAGGCAGTTCATGACGTCGGCCCGCGCCACGAGACCGCCGATGGACATCCCGTTGCCGATGCCCTTGGCGAAGGTGAGGATCTCCGGCGGCCCGTTCCGGCCGTGCGCCTGCCAGCCCCAGAAGTGCTCACCGGTGCGCCCCCAGCCGGTCTGCACCTCGTCGGAGATCCACAGGATGCCGTGCCGGTCCAGGACCTCGCGGAAGGCCGCGTAGAGGCCGTCGGGCGGGGAGGTGAAGCCGCCGACGCCCTGGACGGGTTCGGCGATCAGCGCGGCGGGCGCCCTGGTGTGGCCGATCAGGTCCTCCAGGTCCGCGACGCAGGCGGCGATGAACTCCGCGTCGCCCAGGTGCGCGTACGGTCCCCGGGTGCGGACGCCGCCGTGCACGTACAGCGTCTGGAGCGGGGAGAGGGCGGTGGGCGACCAGGCCGCGTTCCCGGTGACGGAGACCGCCGAGAAGGACCGGCCGTGGTAGCTGTTGCGCATGGCGAGGATCTGGTTCGACCCCCGGTAGGTGGTGGCCAGGAGCAGGGCCGTGTCATTGGCCTCGGTGCCGGAGGTGGTGAAGAAGACCCGGGCGTCGGGGATGCCGGAGAGGGCGGCGATCCGTTCGGCGAGTTCCACCATCGGCCGGTTGAGGTAGAGGGTGGAGGAGTGGATGATCCGCCCGGCCTGTTCGGTGACGGCCTTGGTGACCTCGGGCAGGGCGTGGGCGGTCATCGTGGTGAGGATGCCGCCGAAGAAGTCGAGGTAGCGCCTGCCGTCGGCGTCCCAGACGTACCGCCCCTCGCCGCGGGTGATCTCCAGCGGACGGCGGTAGTAGAGCGCCAGCCAGTCGGGGGCGACGGCCAGATGGCGGTGGTGGAGTCCGCTCACGGCGCCACCAGCCCGTCGTAGGCGTCGGGCCGGCGGTCCCGGTAGAAGGCCCACTGCCGGCGGACCTCCTCGATCATTCCGAAGTCGAGGTCGCGGACCAGGAGTTCCTCGTCCGTGTCGCTGGCGGTCTCACCGACGAACTGGCCGCGCGGGTCGACGAAGTAGCTGGTCCCGTAGAAGTCGTCGTCGCCGTACTCCTCCCGGCCGACGCGGTTGATCGCGGCGATGAAGTAGGCGTTGGCGACGGCGGACGCCGGCTGTTCCAGCTTCCAGAGGTAGCTGGAGAGACCCCGCGAGGTCGCCGACGGATTGTAGACCAACTGGGCTCCGTTGAGTCCCAGTTGGCGCCATCCCTCGGGGAAGTGGCGGTCGTAGCAGATGTAGACGCCGACCTTGCCGACGGCGGTGTCGAAGACCGGCCAGCCGGCGTTGCCGGGCTTGAAGTAGTACTTCTCCCAGAAGCCCTTGAGCTGCGGGATGTGGTGCTTGCGGTACTTGCCCAGGTAGCTGCCGTCGGCGTCGATGACGGCGGCGGTGTTGTAGTAGAAGCCCGACTGCTCGACCTCGAAGACCGGGACGACGATCACCATGCCGGTCTCCCGGGCCAGTTCGCGCATCCGCGTCACCGTCGGGCCGTCGGGCACGGACTCGGCCCAGCGGTAGTGCTCGGGATCCTGGACCTGGCAGAAGTACGGGGCGTTGAACACTTCCTGGAAGCCGATGATCCGCGCCCCCTGCCGGGCGGCCTCGCGGGCGTGCTCCTCGTGCTTGGCGATCATGGATTCGGTGTCGCCGGTCCAGGTCGCCTGGACGAGGGCGGCGCGTACGACGTGGGACATGAGCTGCTCCTTCGGCACGGCGTCAGAGAGCCTCTTCGCGTTTCTACGCCCGTAGACGCGGGCGTACGGGAGAACGTAGGCCCCGGCACACAGCGGGGCAAGACCACCACGGCGAACCGGCCGAACCGGGCGGGTTTCGCACCCGTGCGGCCGATGTGTCGCGCCCGGCCCCCGGCGCGCGGTGACAGGACCTCGGGCGTGTCTCGAAAGTCCCCCCGCTCGGCGGGCGGACGGCGCTGCTTTCCCAACACGTCCTAGTGCCGTGACCGGCAATGTTTGCCCCGTGAGGAGCGTCGTCCAGTGCGTGCGATCGCAAGGCGGCCGGAAGTCCTTGTAGCGGAGCTACCAGGGCTTTCGGCCAACGCGGCGAGCGTGCGTGCTGGACGGCGCGACGGGGCAAAGCTTGCCGGGAGGGGCACTAGCCGATGCCCGCGACCCGCAGCGCGTGCTCCACGTCCCGGCCGTGCGCGTCCGAGACCGCCCTGGCGGCGGCGAGCAGCGGGGCGACGAGGCGGTGCGGATCGCGCCGGGCGATCCCGGCCGCGTCCTGCGGTGTCCGTACGCGAACGAAGGCGCCGAGCAGCGCCCCCATCTGGCGGCCCCGTCCGGCCCGGCCGAGCGCGAGCGCGGCGTCGGCGATCTCGGCGGCGGGGCGGGCCACGCCCTGGCGGAGCAGGTGTCCGCAGTCCGCCGTGCGGCCCGCCCCGGCGAGCGCGTCGGCGGCTGCGGCGAATCCCGCCGGGGGCAGCGAGGAGACCTCCCACAGGAGGGTGGGCCAGTCGGCGCCGAGCCCCGCGCGGTGGAGGGCCTCGGCGAGCAGCGGCAGTTCGGCCGCGGGGCGCCCGGCCGCTTCGCAGAGCACGCCGTGCGCCTCGCCGCTGCGGCCCTCGGCGCGGAGCCGGACCAGGGTGGTGACCGTGGTCAGCGCGGAGCGCAGTGCGGCCGGGTCCGCTGGTTCGGGGCGCGCGCCGTCCCGGTCCTTGTCCGCTCCGCGCGCCGCCCCGCCGAACCTGGCGCCCCGGGGGGCGGTGGCCGCCGGGGGCGGAACGGGCAGGACGGGCGGGGCCGCGACGGGCCCGTCGTCGGCGTCCTCCAGCCCGGCGAACCGCGCACCGCGCGGTCTGCGGCGCGCGGGGGCCGCCGCCGGGGCGTCCGTCACCGCTTCCGGGGAGGTGGGGGCCGGGGCCGGCTCCGCGCCGCTCCCGTCCGGCGAGGCCGTCACGGCCTCCAGTCTGCGGCGGAGTTCCACGCAGCGGGCCGAGGCGCGGTGGTGGTCGTCGCGGGCCCAGACGAGCGCGTCGGCGCCGTCCGGGTCGCCCCGGGCGGCTTCGATCCGGCGGGCCGCGTCGGTGCGGGCGCGGAGCATCGACTCCAGGCGTTCGACGAGCTGCCGGCGTCCCCCGGGGCGGCGGTCGTGGGCGGCCGCGGCGGAGGCGTACAGCTCCGCCGTCCGCACCGAGGCGTGCTGCGCGAACGCGGCGCCGCGGACGGCCGCCAGATCGGCGAGGAGTGATTCCAGCACGTCCCAGGGCGGGATCTCGACCCCGTCGAGGCAGGCCCGCATGCCCTCGGGGTCGCGCCCGCGGAAGACGCCGTACCACCCCAGGGCGGGATCGAGCGGCGCCACCACCTCCCGGAGATGGCGTGCGAACTCCCCCATGGAAACCGTCTGCTGATGCACCGTCATCGTCGCCCTCGGCCGCCTTCGGCTGGAACCCTCCAGTCCGCAGGCATTCGACCGCAGTCGTGTTACGGGACGGCTACACGCGCTTTACGGGCCGGGAGCGGACGGTGCGCGCCGCCGCCCCCGCGCACGCCCCGGGCGTGCGCCCGTTCAGAAGGTGATGGCGATCCCGGCGTGGGGGCGCTTGCCGAGGCGGACGATCAGCGCCGGATAGTCGATCAGCCAGTACTTCCAGGTGTACTTGCGGCCGATGGCCTTGCGGACGGCGGTGGTCTCCTTCTCGTCGAGCAGACGGCCGGTGCCGTCGGCCGCCGGGGCGCCCTCCTGGACGCGCCCGCGCACATCGCAGACGGTGACGCGCACCCGGCCGTCCCTGCGGAGCCGCTTGACCTTGTACGAGTCGGACCGGGTCCAGACGACCAGTTCGCCCCCGGCGACCGCGCACCACACCGGGGTGGCGACCGGGGTGCCGTCCTTCCGGTACGTGGTGAGGCTGATGTACTCGCTGCGGGCGAAGTCCTGAAGGCTCATACGTCAACCCTACGCATCCGAGGGGGACGACGAGCCCGGCCCGGCCCCCCTCGTAGGACGCAGCGGATGTCACTTTCGGATCATGCCGCCGGCGCGGCGAGCGGGACGGCCTCCGGTTCCGGGGCGCAGCGCGTGAGGAGCTCGTCCATGGAGAGGCCGAGCGCGCCGGCGAGCGCGGCGACGGTGAAGAAGGCGGGCGTGGGGGCGCGGCCGGTCTCGATCTTGCGCAGGGTCTCGGCGGAGATCCCGGCGCTCGCCGCGATGTCGGCCATGCTGCGGCGGCCGCGCGCCTCGCGGAGCAGTCGGCCGAGCCGTTCGCCGCGCAGGCGCTCTTCGGGGGTGAGGGGCGTTCGAACCATGCCGTCATTCTAATACCGCTCCGACCGGTATAGTAATTGGCATGGTGCAACTCAAGACAGATACATCCATCGAAGCCATGCGCGCGACCGGACGGGTCGTGGCACGGATGCTGACGGCCGCCCGCGAGGCGGCGGCGGTCGGCGTCACCCCGCGCGAACTCGACGAGGTGGCCCGCGCGGTGCTCCGCGAGGCCGGGGCCGGATCGCCCTTCCTGAACTACCGGCCGCACTTCGCGCCGACCCCCTTCCCCGCCGTGATCTGCGCCTCCGTGAACGACGCGATCGTGCACGGCATCCCCACCGACGAGCCGCTGCGCGACGGCGATCTGGTGAGCATCGACGCGGGGGCCACACTGGACGGCTGGGCCGGGGACTCCGCGATCAGCTTCACCGTCGGGCGGGCCCGCGCCGAGGACACCCGACTGGTCGGCACCGCCTACGAGGCCCTGGACGCGGGCATCGCGGCGGCCGTCGTCGGCAACCGGATCGGGGACATCGCGCACGCCATCGGCACCGTCTGCCGCCGGGCCGGTTACGGCATCCCGGAGGGCTTCGGCGGCCACGGCGTGGGCCGGGCCATGCACGAGGACCCGGCCGTCCCCAACGAGGGCCGGCCGGGGCGCGGCATGGTGCTGAGGCACGGCATGGTGCTGGCCATCGAGCCGATGCTGATCGGGGGCGGCGGGGACGTCTTCCACGCCGACCGCGACGGCTGGACCCTGCGGACCACCGACGGCAGCCGTGCCGCCCACGCCGAGCACACCGTGGCGATCACCGACGACGGCCCCCGGATCCTCACCGCGCTGTGAGCGGGCGGCCGGTCCGGGGCCGTCCGCCCCGGCCGACCGTACGTCCCGGTGGCGGGGGCCGGGATTCGCCGTCAGTTGTTCCGCAGGAACTCCCGGGCCAGGGCGTCCCCCGCGCTCCGGGCCGCGTCCCTGCTCTCGATCGGGTCCACGGCGGAGTCCCGGAAGAGGATGTACGTGACGCCGCCGGGGGCGCCGCCGCTCTTCGGGTCCGGGTCGATGCCCAGTTCCCCGGCCGCCGCAAGGGAGGCCTCGCCGATGAGGCCGGACGGGCCGGTGTCGCCGACGACGGCGTAGGCCACCCGGTCCTCGTGCACCAGCGCGACGACACCGCCGCCCCGGATCCCGTCCCGGGCGGGGTCCCACCGGGCGCTGCGGCCCGGCACGACGACGTACGGCAGTTCGCGCGCGTCCAGCGGGCGGCCGTCGGAGGTGTGGAACGCGGTGTCGTCCTGGAAGGCGGGGTCGGTGCGGGTGTTGCACGCCGCGGTCGTCCGGCCGTCGCAGTCGATGTCCAAGTCGGCCTTCCAGTGGACGGCGCCCTTCGCGCCGCACACCGGGACGGTGGGCGACGCGCCCGCGTCGGTGCGGTACAGGCCGTGCGAGATCCGGTGGCAGGAGGCGGTTCTCGCCAGCAGTTCGGCGGCCGCGACCGGCGCCGGCCGGACGGCGGCTCGGGCCGGGGCGGAACGCGTGGCGCGCCGGGGCGCGGACACCGGACGGGCGTAGGCGGTGGGGGTGAGCGCGAAGGCTCCGGGGCCCGCCCGGCGGACCGGGGCGGGCGCCTCGGGCCGGGGCAGGGCCCGGCCGTGGGCGGTGGGGGTGAGGGAGCCGGCCGCGAGCAGGGCGGCGCCGGAGACCGTGGTGAGGGCGAACGTTCGGATGCGCACCGGGGGTGCCCTTCTGTGAGGAGTCTCTTCCGTTGCCGGGAAAAGCAGCCAGGACGCCCCCGCATGCCCCCGTCGAGGCGGTGGGGGCGGCCCGCCGCGCTGTGCGCGACAGACCGCCCCCACCCGTACGGTTACTGACGAAACGTCACCTCTGTCGTGACGGGGTCACCACCATCGCCGAGCCGCCTCCCCTGCGGACCTTCTCGGCGGCGGCCAGCCAGCGGCCGTCCGGCAGGCGCTGCACACCGGTGGCCGCGCCGATCTCCGGATTGGCCTTGAAGACATGGCCCAGCGCCTCCAGCCTGGCGCGGACCGGGCTGTTCCAGAGCGCCGGTTCCAGTTCCGTGGCGGCGGCGTTGCGCTGGCTGGCGCGCGGGGCCGCGATGGCCTCGACCAGGGGAAGCCCCCGGTCGACCGCGCCGATCAGCGTCTGGAGCACGGTCGTGATGATCGTGGCACCGCCGGGCGAGCCGAGGGCGAGGACCGGCCGGCCGTCCTTGAGCACGATCGTGGGCGAGATCGACGAGCGCGGGCGCTTTCCGGGGCCCGGCAGGTTCGGGTCGTGGACGGCCGGGTTCGCCGGGGCGAACGAGAAGTCCGTCAGCTCGTTGTTGAGCAGGAATCCGCGGCCGGGCACGGTGATGCCGCTGCCGCCGGTCTGCTCGATGGTGAGGGTGTAGGCGACGACGTTGCCCCACTTGTCGGCGGCGGTGAGGTGGGTGGTGTTCTCGCCCTCGTACGTCGTCGGGGCAGCGGTCCCGCCCGTGGCGCAGCCCGCGGCGGGGTGGCGGGGGTCGCCCGGGGCGAGCGGGCTGGTCAGCACCGCGTCGTCCTTGATCAGGCAGGCCCGCCCGTCGGCGAACCGCTGGCCGAGCAGCCCCCGGGTCGGCACGTCCTCGAACGCCGGGTCGCCGACCCAGCGTCCGCGGTCGGCGAAGGCGATCCGGCTGGCCTCGATGTAGCGGTGCAGGTACCGCTCCTCGCTCGCCCTGGACAGATCCATGGACTCCAGGATGTTGAGCGCCTCGCCGACCGTGGTGCCGCCGGAGGAGGACGGCGCCATGCCGTAGACGTCGAGTCCCCGGTACTCCACGCGGGTCGGCGCCTGCCGCAGAGCCCGGTAGGCGCGCAGATCACGGGTGGTGAGGTCGCCGGGGCGGACCACCCGGTCCGCGGCCGGGTCGACCGGAGGGGTGCGCACGGTCCGCACGATGTCCTCGGCGAGCCGGCCCCGGTACAGCGTCTCCACGCCTTCGCGGCCGACCTCTTCGTAGGTCCGCGCGAGATCGGGGTTCTTGAGGACGGAGCCGATCTCCGGGAGCCGGCCGCCGGGCAGGAAGAGCTTGCGGGTGGCGGGGAAGTCGGCGAACCGGGCCTGGTTCCCCTCGGTCTGGGAGCGGAAGGTGGCGTCGACGACGAATCCGTCCCGGGCCAGCCGCTCGGCCGGCTTCAGGACCTGGCGCAGGGACTTGCTGCCCCAGGCGTCGAGGGCCGCGTCCCAGGTGGCGGGGGTGCCGGGGGTGCCGACGCCGAGTCCGCTGGTGACGGCCTCGTCGAAGCCGATGGGCCGTCCGTTCTCCAGGAACAGCGAGGAGTCGGCGCTGCGCGGCGCGGTCTCCCGGCCGTCGATGGTCTCGACCCGGTGGGTGCGGGCGTCGTAGTGGACGAAGTAGCCACCGCCGCCGAGTCCGGCCGAGTACGGCTCGGTGACGCCGAGGGCCGCGGCGGTGGCGACGGCGGCGTCCACCGCGTTGCCCCCCTTGCGCAGCACCTCGATCCCCGCGGCCGTGGCGTCCGCGTCGACGCTGGAGACCGCTCCTCCGTAACCCACCGCCACGGGCGCCTTGGGCGGTGGCGAGGCCGGTGGTGCGGAGGAGGACGGGGCCGCCGCCCCGACCGTCACCATGGCGGCCAGAACAGCCGTTAACGACACGTTCCGTGCGACGTCGCGCCTCATGCGCACCTCCAGTGAGGGATTGTCCGCGCAGGGTAACGCCGCCCCGGCCGCCGCGTCAGGACCGCCTCGAACCTGAGGCCGAATGCCCGCTAACATGCCCGCCCATGACTGACGACGTACGCAACATCGTGCTGGGCGTGATAGCCGCCGGCATCAGCGCCGCCCTCGGCTGGCTCGCGCGCACCTACCTCTGGCGCCGCAAGCTCCGGCGCAAGCAGGCCTTCTTCGGCCTGCCGGGGAACTCGGAGTGCCTGCTCGTCGTCAACCGCGACGCGGGCGGCGACGGGGCCGTCCACCGGCACGACGTCTTCGCACTGCTGGAGCTCTCCGCCCTGATCAAGGACTGCTCGGCGCACGCTCAGATCCTGTCCCACGACATCGCCCAGCAGGGCTTCGGCGACCGCACCGAATTCTGTGTCGGCGGTCCGGTCTCCAACCGCCGGATGGCCGCCCATCTGCACTCCCTGCTGCCCGGTATCCGGATCAACACCGACCCGGAACCGGGCCCGGACCGCAACGCCTTCCAGATCGGCTCGGAACGCTACCGGGCCGAGAAGGGCGTCGCCGAGTACGTCGTGCTGGCCCGGCTGACGGCCGGTCAGGAGGCCCGCCCGGTCTTCCTGTTCTGCGGCCAGCAGGCCATCACCAACCAGGCGGCCACCCGCTATCTGACCCGCAACTACGAACGGCTGGCCCGCAAGCACGGCAACAATTCCTTCTGCCTGCTGCTGAAGGTGGCCAACTCCCAGGCGTACGGCCCCGACGTAGTCGAACTGGTCGCCGATGTGACCCGCGCGGCCCAGGCGCCCGCGCCGACGCCCCGCAACTCCCACCGGGCGACGGGCTGATCCGCGCCCGTCAGACCGGGCCGCGGTGGGCGGCCCACAGCTCCCCGGCCCGGCCTGCCGCCGCCGCGACCAGGGCGGCCAGTTCGGGCCGGTCGGGCACCGCGAAGGAAACATAGGCACCGCGTCCGCCGGCGACCGGGCGGCCGTACGCCTTGGCGGCGAGACTTCCGTCCGGGAGGAGCCGGACGTTGAGCGTGCTCAGCCTGAACTCCTCACCGCGCCGGGTGTCCGTCCAGCGGAGCTCCTCGGGGATCGTGACGTTGATCGCCAGGGCGCTCACTTCGGGCGTTTCCGGGTCGTCGCTCATCCACGGATGCTCTCACGCCCGCCGTGCGCGCGGGGCTCCTCAGAGCGGCGGCAGACCCATCCGCTCGCGGTGCGCGTCACGCAGCAGGCTGGCGGGGCTGACGGCGGACGCGCCCGCGTCCAGGACGAGTTCGGACCCGTTGAGCAGGGCCGCGTCGGGGGACGCGGCGTAGGCGACGGTCCCGGCGATGTGCTCGGGCGAGCCGAGGAGGCCGAGCGGGTTGCTCTGGCGGAGCCGGTCGAGGTCCCGCTCGCCGTCGAGGCGGGATTCGGTGGCGGGGGTGCGCACCCAGCCGGGTGAGACGGTGACGAACGAGATTCCGTACTGCCCGTAGTCCACGGCGAGTTGGCGGCCGAGTGCGGCGATGGCCCCCTTGGCGGCGGCGTAGGCGGGCAGCCCCGGTGCCGCCGTGCGGTGCAGGACCGATCCCACCGTGACGACCGCGCCGGAGCCCGCCGCGATCATGCCGGGCAGCACCGCGCGGACACAGAGGAACACCGAGCCGAGGTTGGCCCGCAGCACGGCGTCCCACTCCTGCTCGGTGGTGCGGTGCAGCGGTGCGCCCTCGGTGACGCCCGCGCAGGTGACGAGCACGTCCACCGCGCCTCCCGGGGCCGCGGCCGCTTCGACGGCGTCCGCCACCTCGTCGGCGTCGGTGACGTCCGCGCGGTGGAACGCCGCACCCGGGAGCGCCGGGTCGTCCCGGTCGACCCCGACGACGCGGTAGCCGTCGGCGACGAAGCGCGCCGCCACGGCGCGGCCGATGCCGCCCGCCGCTCCGGTGATCAGGGCCGTACGCGCCATCGTTCCGCACCTCGCAACCGGGCCTCCGGTGACGGTCACCGGAGGAAGGGATTCCACGCTGTCCACATACCGTATACGATCTACGAAATTCCCTCAATGAGTCCGGAGGCATCCGGTGCAACCCGACCAGCTCATCAGTGCTCTCGCGTCACGACGGCTCGTCGCCATCGTGCGCGGCCGCGATCCCGAGGCGGCGCTCGACACGGTCCTCACGCTCGTCCGCTCCGGGATCGACCTCGTCGAGGTCTCGCTCAGCGGCACCGACGCCCTGCGCGTGATAGCCGGGGCGCGGGCCGTCCTGGGCCCGGACGCGCCGCTCGGCGCGGGAACGGTGCTGACCGCCGAGGACGCCCGGCGGGCGGCCGAGGCCGGCGCGGCGTACGCCGTCACCCCCGCGGTCACCGAGGCCGTGGCGGCCTCCCGCGCGCTCGGTCTGCCGGTCCTGGCCGGGGCCCTCACCCCCACGGAGGTCGTCGCCGCGCTGCGCGAGGGCGCCACGGCGGTGAAGCTCTTCCCGGCGGGCCACGGCGGGGTGGAACTGCTGAAGGCCCTGCGCTCCCCGTTCCCCGACGTCCCGTTCGTCCCCGTGGGCGGTGTCGACGCCGAGGCGGCCCGCGCCCATCTGGCCGCGGGCGCCCTCGCCGTCGGGGTGGGCGGACCGCTCGTCGGCCGGGCCGCCGACGGCGATCCGGCGGGACTCGCCGAGCGCATCACCGCGTTCCGCGCCCTCACCGGGGAGGCGTCGTGACGGACGTCCTGACCTTCGGCGAGGCCATGGTCGCGCTCCGCGCGGACGGGCCGATCAGGACCGGCGGAGCCCTGCGGATGTCCGTCGCGGGCGCCGAGGCCAACGTCGCGATCGGCCTGGCCCGGCTCGGCCACCGGGTGCGGTGGGTCGGCTGCACGGGCGCCGACGAGTTCGGGGCCCTGGTGCTGCGCACCCTGCGCGCGGAGAGCGTCGACGTCGCGTGCGCGGCGCGGGCCGAGGGGCCCACCGGCCTCGTCGTCTTCGAGCCGCGCGTCGCGGACCTGACCCGCGTCTCGTACTACCGGGCGGGCTCGGCCGGTTCGCGCCTGGGTCCGGGGCATCTGGAACGGGCCCTGGCCGAGGGCCCACGCGTCCTGCACACCACCGGGATCACGGCCGCCCTGGGACCCGAACCCCTCCGGGCCGTGCGCGAGGCGGCCTCGACGGCGCCCGGCGGGACGACCGTCTGCCTCGACGTCAACCACCGCGCGAAGCTGTGGTCCCGCCAGGAGGCCGCCGCCGCGCTGCGCCCCCTGATGCCGTACGTGGACGTCCTTGTCGCGTCCGACGACGAACTCGCCCTGGCCGCACCGGCGGGAGCGCGGTCCGAGGACCGGCAGGCGGAAGCCCTGCTGGAGGCCGGGGTGCGCGAGGTCGTGGTCAAGCGCGGCGGGCAGGGCGCCGAGGTCTACGACGCGTCGGGGCGCACGGCGCGTCCGGCGGTGTCCGTGCCGGTCAAGGACACGGTCGGAGCCGGTGACGCCTTCGTGGCCGGGTATCTGTCGGCCTTCCTGGACGGCGAGCCGGTCGCGGGGCGGCTCGACCGCGCGGTGACGACGGGCGCGTTCGCCGTGGCCTGCGCGGGCGACTGGGAAGGGCTGCCCACCCGCGACGAACTGCGTCTGCTGCGCGCCGCCCCCGGAAGCGCGATCCGGTGACCCCGGCGGCGGGCATCCCGGCCTGGCGCGCCCTGACACCGGCGCGCCACCACCTGGGCGAGGGCGCGCGCTGGACGGGCGGGGTCCTGCACTACGTGGACCTGCTGCGGGGCGATCTGTTCCGGGTGCCCGGGGCGAGCGAGGAGACCCCCGCGCCGCTGCTGCGGCTCGGCATGCCGCTCGGCGCGGTCGCGCCCCTGGCGGGCGGCCGCGCCGGGGAGTGGATCGCGGCGGCGGGCGACGGCATCGCACGGCTGGACGCGCGGGGTGCGGTCGAGTGGCTGGCCCGGCCCGCGCCCCGGGCCGGACCGGCCCTGCGGATGAACGACGGGGCCTGCGACCCCTCCGGACGGTTCTGGGTGGGCAGCATGGCGGCCGACGCCACCGACGGCGCCGGCGCCCTCCACCGCACCGATCCCGACGGCACGGTCCACGAGGTGCTCGACGGCCTCACGGTGCCCAACGGTCCGGCCTTCACGGCGGACGGGCGGCTGATGTACCTCGCGGACAGCGCCCGGGGCACCATCACGCGCTACCCGGTGGACCCGGCGACGGGCGGGCTCGGCGCGCCCGAACCGTTCGCCCGCCTCGCCCCCGGGGAGGGCCGTCCCGACGGCATGACGGTCGACGACGGACAGAACCTCTGGGTCGCGCTGTGGGGCGGTGGACGCGTCCTGTGCCTGGGGCCCGACGGGACCCGCCGGTGCGCGGTGGCCGTACCGGCGGACCGGCCGACCAGCGTCGCCTTCGGCGGCGGGCTGATGTTCGTGACGACGGCCCGGCACCGGCTGGAGCGGCCGGGCCCGCTGGACGGCGCGGTGTTCGCCCGCCCCACCGAGGTGACCGCCCCGCCCGCCCTGCCGTTCGGGCCGCCGGGCGGGAGCTGAGCGTACGTCCCTGCCCCGGCCCTTCCCGGAGCGGCCGGGAGAAAAGATCCGACGCACCCCTGGACGTTATTTCGTATACGGAATACCTTCATCGCATCGCATCCCCCTCCGCAGCGCGCGGATCCCTCCCCAGGTGGTGTACGTCCCCATGCGCACGTCCTCAGCCCCCGAAAGCCCGGCCACGAGCCGGGACCGTCTGCCCGCACAGCAGCGGCGCACGATGGTCGCCAGCACCGTCGGCACGGTGATGGAGTGGTACGACTTCAATCTCTACGGCCTCGCCTCGGCCCTGGTGTTCGGCCCGCTCTTCTTCGGCTCGTCCTCGACCGGTGCGACGCTGGCCTCCTTCGCCACCTTCGCCGTGGGCTTCGCCGCCCGGCCGATCGGCGGCATCGTCTTCGGTCACCTCGGCGACCGCGTCGGACGCAAGCGGGTCCTGTTGATCACCATGCTCGCCATGGGCCTCGCGACCGCGCTGGTCGGTGCCCTGCCCACCCACGCCGCGATCGGCGTCTGGGCCCCGGTCCTGCTGATCGTGCTGCGGATCGCCCAGGGCATCGCGGTCGGCGGCGAGTTCGCCGGCGCCACGCTCCTCACCGTGGAGAACGCGCCACCCGGACGGCGCGGGCTGTACGGCGCCATCCCCGCCATGGGCACGGGCGCCGGATTCGTCCTGGCCAGCGCCGTCTTCGGCCTGGTCTCGCTGCTGCCGGAGGACGCCTTCCTGGCCTGGGGCTGGCGCATCCCCTTCCTGCTCAGCTTCGGCCTGGTGCTCTTCGGGGTCTGGGCGCGCCGGAGCATCGAGGAGACGCCCGTCTTCTCCGAGGTCGAGGAGCGGGGCGGGACGGTCCGCTTCCCCCTCGTGCACACCCTGCGCACCCAGCCCGGCGCGGTGGTGCGCACCATGGGCATCACCGTCTCCGGATTCGTGTGGGGCTATCTGATCCAGGCCTTCGCCCTCGCGTACGCCACCAGCGAGCTGGACATCCCCCGGTCCACGCTGCTCTGGGCGATCGCGCTCGCCGCCACCCTGGAGATAGGCGCGATCCCCCTGTGGGGGCACGTCTCCGACCGGATCGGCCGGCGCCGGACGGTCACCCTCGGACTCGCCGCCACCGCCCTGTTCGTCTTTCCCTTCTTCGCCCTCCTGGAGACGCGCAGCACACCGCTGGTCTTCCTGGCCTTCGTGATCGCGATGCCCCTCTGCAAGGACATGGTGTTCGGCCCCCAGGCGGCCCTGGTCGCCGAGCAGTTCGACGCGAAGGTGCGCTTCAGCGGGGTCAGCACGGGCCGCGAGATCGGCGGCGCGATCTTCGGCGGCACGGCACCGTTCATCGGTACGGCGCTGCAGTCGGCCACCGGCTCCGTCGTACCCGTCGCCCTCTACGTCCTCGCCGCCTGCGCCCTGACCCTCGTCGCGGTCTTCGCCGGGCGCGAGACCGCCCACGACTGACCGCCGTCCGACCCACCGCCGGGCGGACCCCCGCCCGGCCGCACGACCGACTGGAGAACCCCCGCATGTCCCCGCACCCCCTGCGCATCACCAAGGTAGAGGCCCTGGCCCTGTCCGCCTCGTTCGACGACCTCTACGACTCGCCCGAGGACGTACCGGACTGGCTGCGCCACCCGGCCGCCAGCCATCGCGTCCTGCCGCGCCGGGGCCAGTACGCGACCCTGGTCAAGGTCCACGCCGAGGACGGTTCGGTGGGCGTCGGCGAGTGCTACGGCCTGCCCTCCCCCGAGGTCACCGCGACCGTCGTCGCCACCGTGCTGGCCCCGCTGCTGACCGGTCAGGACGCGCTGGCCACCACCGCGGTGTGGGAGCGCCTGTACAAGGGACAGGCGGCGGGCGGCCACAACCGCGGCTTCTACCTGGAGGCCCTGGCCGGGATCGACCTGGCCCTGTGGGACCTGCGCGGCAAGGCCGCCGGGCTGCCGGCGCACCGGCTCCTCGGCGGCCCGCTCCGCGAGCGGATCGACTGCTACGCGAGCCCCGTCGCCCTGCACGCCGATCCCGCCGACTCGGCCCGCCAGGCCCTGGGCTTCACCGAGGACGGTTTCCGGGCCCTCAAGGTCAAGATCGGCCGCGGGGAGCGCACCGACCGCGCCCATCTGACGGCCGTCCGCGAGGCCGTCGGCGACGACGTGGAGATCCTCACCGACGTCAACTGCGCGTACGACCTGGACGAGGCGACCCGCGTCGGGGGCGTCCTGCGCGAGCTGGGCATCTCCTGGTACGAGGAGCCTCTCCAGGTCGACGACCTGGCCAACCTCGGCGAACTGCGCCGCCGTACCGGTCTCACCGTCGTCAACGGCGAGACCCACTTCACCCGTTTCGATCTGCGGGACTCCCTGCTCCACCGCGCCGTGGACGTCTTCATGCCGAACGTCGCGCGGTGCGGCGGTCTCACCGAGGCCATCCGGCTGGCGGCCCTCGCCTCGGCGTTCCACGTCGACATCGCTCCGCACGGCGTCGGTTCGGGGGTCAGCCTCTGCGCGGCCCTGCAGCTCTGCGCGGCCACCCCGAACCTGCGCACCTACGAGTACAACCGGCTGCCCAACCCGATCCGCGAGCGGATCCTGGTCCACCCGCCGGAGTTCCGGGACGGGGCCCTGACCGTTCCGCAGGGTCCGGGGCTGGGCGCCGAGATCGACGAGGCGGTCGTCGACCGGTACACGGTCGCCCGGTTTTGACGGCGGGCGACGCGGGCCGCCCGCCCGTCGGCCCGTCCGCCCCGCCCACCCATCGGGAGATATCGCATACGATGAACGAATGACCGAGAAGGCGTGGGCGGGCCGGCTGCCCCCCGTGAAGAGCAAGGCGGATCTCGTCCACGAGAGCCTGCGCGCGGCGATCGCGGAGGGCAAGCTGCGGCCGGGGGCCAAGGTCAACATGGACGAGCTGGCTCGGGACTACGGCGTGAGCAAGATCCCGGTCCGCGAGGCGGTCAAGCGCCTGGAGTCGGAGGGCCTTCTGGTCTCCCGGGTCCACGCCGGGGTGAGCGTCGCGGAGGTGGACCTCACCGAGATGCGCGGGGTGTTCCTCGCCCGGGAGGCGATCGAGGGCCTGATCGCGGGGCTCGTCGCCGAGCGGGCCGACGACGCCGTGATCGCGGAGCTGGAGGAGGTCCAGAAGGCGATGCGCGAGGCGCTGGACGAGGGAGACGTGGACCGGCTGCCCGGACTGAACACCTCGTTCCACCGCGCCCTCGCCTCGGCGACCGGCTACCGCATCCTCGACGAGCTGACGGACCAGCTCCTGATGACGATCCGGCGCTACCGGCTCGTCGCACCGGCCGACCCGATGAACTGGCGCGCCGTCGTCGGGGAGCACGACACGATCATCGCCGCGCTGCGGGCCGGTGACGCCTCCGCGGCGAGCGAGGCCGCACGCGCGCACACCGTCTCCCAGGCCCGCCACGAGGTCGCGGACTGAGCACACGCGCTCCCGGACCGGCGCTCAGACCGCGCAGTGCGCGGGTCCGATCACCCCGTCCGTGCCGGTCACCCGCACCGCCTCGCCCCGGTCGGCGGTGCGGGCCTGGGCGGCGGTGCAGAAGAGCTGCTGGCGGGCCGGCTCGGAGAGACCGGTCACCGGCCGGTCGACGCTGACCTGCACGCCCTCGGCGCTGAGTTCGATCTTCACCACGGTCCGGCCCGTGGGCAGTTCGGTGCGGAGCCCGGCGTCCCGTTCGCTGCGGGAGGGGCCGATGAAGAGCAGGGCCAGGGCCTTGTACGCGCCGGGCTGCGACCAGCCGGACCCGGATTCCGAGATGGTGCCCTCCCCGAAGTCCGCCTCCCGGACGACGGGCATCAGCCGGGCGGCCGACGACGAGGAGACGAAGTAGAGCACGGTGCCGGTCTTCCCGTGCGGCACCACCTCCACGACGGCCGGTTCGCCCGCCTCGACGACGTCGGTGGCGCGGATGCCGCAGCCGGTGACGAGCAGCAGCGCGGACAGGAGCGCGGCGGGGGCGGCCCTCATCGGCGTCCCAGGGGCAGGGTGACGGTGAACAGGGCGCCGCCGGACGGGGCGTTCACGGCGGTGACGGTGCCGCCGTGCAGCCGGACGTTCTCCCGGGTGATCGCGAGGCCGAGTCCGCTGCCCGCCGAACGGGTGCGGGCCGCGTCCGCCTTGTAGAAGCGGTCGAAGATGTGCGGCAGGACCTCGGCGTCGATGCCGGGCCCGGTGTCCTGGACCTCGGTCACCAGCAGCGCGGCTCCGTCGTCGTCACGGCCGGTGCGGACGCGTACGGTGACGGGCTCGGCGCCGTGCCGCAGGGCGTTGCCGACGAGATTGGCGACGATCACGTCGAAGCGGCGGGGGTCGAGGACCGCCCGTACGCCGTCGGGGAGTTCGGTGCGGACACGGTCCTCCCAGTGCCGCGCCTGGAGCGTCTTGCGGACGGTCTCGGCGAGGTCGACCTCGTCGCCGTGCAGGTCCGCCGCCCCGGCGTCGAAGCGGGATATCTCCATCAGGTCCTCGACGAGTGTGGCGAGCTTTCCGGTCTCGGTGCTGATCAGCCGGACGGCGGCCGCGGTGTCGGAGTGCAGCGCCGCGGCGTCCTCGTCCAGGACCTCGGTCACGGCGAGCATACCGGCGAGCGGGGTGCGCAGTTCATGGGCGACGTCGGAGGCGAAGCGCCGGGCCCGTTCCTCGGCTCGGCGCAACTCCTCGACGGACTGCTGGAGCTGGGTGGAGGACTCGTTGAACGTCCAGGCCAGTTCGGCCAGTTCGTCCGAGCCCCGGACGGCGATCCGGGTGTCCAGCTCGCCCCGGCCGATTCCGGCGGCGGCCCGGCGCAGCTCGCGGACCGGGCGCAGCACACTGCGGGCGGCCAGCAGCGCCGGGACGAGCGCGACGAGGAGGGCGGGCACGGCCCCGTCGCGGGCGGCGGTCACCATGGCGGCGATATTGGCCTCCTCGGTGGACAGCGGCATCACGGCGTAGACGACGAGACCGGTGGGCTGGCGGCCGTCGCCCCGGTCGAAGACCGTCGGCATGCCGACGGTGAGCCAGGGCCGGCCGCCCGAGACGACCCGCTGGAAGGAGCCGTGGGCGTTGGCCCGGGTGGCCGCGCGCAGCTCCGGGGTGATGACGCCGGAGGTCGGCCGGTCCGAGGAGGACGCCCGCAGCGTCCCGTACTCGGCGAAGACGGTCCAGGTGTGCGACTTGCCCTGGCGGGCGAGGGCAAGGCACATCTCCCGCAGGGTCGTCGGGTCCAGCGGCAGGGTGATGCCTTGTGCCCCGACCCGGTCGCGGAACTGGGCGACGGCGGTGTCCTGCGTCTGCTGGAGGATCGCGGAACGCGCCTCGCGGTAGGTGAGGGCCGCGGTGGCGGCGGCGCTGACGGCCGCGACGAAGAGGAACGCGGCGACGAGGCGGGTGCGCAGACCGAACCGGGCCGCGAGCCGGGGCCGTCTCATCCGACGGGGCCGAAGCGGTAGCCGAAGCCGCGGACGGTCTGGATGTAGCGGGGGCTGCCCGGCACGTCCTCCACCTTCTGCCGCAGCCGGCGCACACAGGCGTCCACCAGCCGGGCGTCCCCGTGGTAGCTGTGCTCCCAGACGTATTCGAGGAGCTGCTGCCGGCTGAAGACCTGCTCGGGCGAGGCCGAGAGATGGAGGAGCAGCTTCAGTTCGGAGGGGGCCAGCAGCAGCCGCTCCCCCGCCTTGGCGACGGTGAGCCCGACCCGGTCGACGGTCAGCGCGCCGTGCGTCTCGGTGCCGCCGCGTCCGGCCGGTTCGGCGAGCCGTCGCAGCACGGCCCGGATCCGGGCCTCGATGACCTCGGTACGGGCGGGCTTGACGATGTAGTCGTCGGCCCCGGCCTCCAGTCCGACGACCACGTCGAAGTCGTCGCCGCGCGCGGTGAGCATGATGATCGGCAGCTGGCTGGTCTCCCGGATCTGCCGGCAGACCTGCACGCCGTTCATGCCGGGCAGCATGAGGTCGAGCAGGACCAGATCGGGCCGGAACTCCCCGAGCGCCGCGAGCCCCGCCTCACCGGTCCCGACGCCGCGCATCTCGTGACCGCGGCGGCGCAGCCCGAGTTCGACCCCTTCCCGGACGGAGGGGTCGTCTTCGATGAGCAGTACGCGGGGCATGGCGTCGGTATCCCGGGGGCGAGAAGGGCGGGGAGGCGGGGCAGACGGGGCAGGGGATCAGCGGCGGCGCAGCCGGCCGCGTACGGCGCCGAGCGCGGTGGCCACCTCGGTCAGCCGCAGCGGGCGGGCCAGCGCGGCCACCACGAGGACGAGGACGGCGGTCCCGGCCCCGGCGGCGGCGAGGTCGCCGAGCCCGGATCCGCCGGTGTCGACGGCGCGGGCCGCCGCGTACGCCAGCAGTCCGGCGGGCACACAGGCGACGGCCAGCCGGGCGTGGGACCGCAGCCCCGGCGAGCGCAGCAGCGCGGTGCGGCCGGGCCCGGCCGGGGAGAGCCTGCGGTGCAGGACGTACGCGGTGGCGGCGAAGCCGGCGAACAGCGCCACGGAGTACGCCCCGGCCATGCCCGTCACCGCCCAGCGCGCCGGGAGCAGCAGATAGGCGGCGGCCGAGAGCCCGGCGTTGAGGGCGGCGATGACCAGGTTGAGGAGGAACGGGGTCCGGGTGTCGCTCATCGCGTAGAAGCCGCGCGAGAGCACGTACTGCCCGGAGAAGGCGACGAGTCCCGGGGCGAACGCCGCCATCATCCCGGCCATCACGGTGATGTCGGCCGGTCCGGTGCGCCCGTAGCCGAAGACGGAGCCCATCACCCACGGCGCGAGCGCCAGCAGGGCGGCGGCGGCCGGGACGACGACTGCGGCGGAGGTGCGCAGCGCGTAGGAGACGTCACGGCGCACCCCGGCGAGGTCGCCCTCGGTCGCGGCCCGGCTCATCCTCGGCATCAGCGCGGTGACGAGGCTGACGGTCACGATGCCCTGGGGCACCACCCAGAGCTGATAGGCGTAGCTGTACGCGGTGTAGCCGGCGCCGCCCAGGACGCCCTGGTCGGCGGCGTGCTGGCCGGTGGCGGTGGAGAGCCGGGTCACCACCCAGTAGGCGGCCTGGTTGGTCAGCACCAGCATGACGAGCCAGCCGGCCGCACGCAGCGGCCGGGTCAGTCCGCTGCCGCGCCAGTCGAACCGGGGCCGCCAGCGGAAGCGGGCGGCGCGCAGCGCGGGGACCAGGGCGAGGGTCTGCACGACGATCCCGGCGGTGGTGCCCCAGCCGAGCAGCCGGGTCTGTCCGGCGGTCAGCGTGCCGTCCGAACCGGCCGCGGTCCACAGGTAGATCCCGAACACCGCGATGATCACGAGGTTGTTGAGGACGGGGGTCCACATCATCGCCCCGAACCGGTTCCGGGCGTTGAGGACTTGGCCGAGCAGGGTGAAGAGCCCGTAGAAGAGGATCTGCGGCAGGCAGTAGCGGGCCAGCGCGACGGTCAGCTCGGCCTGGTCGCCGTCGTAGGTGGGCGCGTACACCGAGATGATCAGCGGGGCGGCGGCGACGGCGATCCCGGTGAGGGCGAGCAGTCCGACGGTGCACAGGGTGAGCAGCCGGTCGGTGTAGGCGGCGCCTCCGTCGGCGTGCTCCTTGGCGGCCCGGACCAGTTCGGGGACGAACACGGCGTTGAGGGCGCCGCCGATGAGCAGGATGTAGAGGATGTTGGGGACGGTGTTGGCGACCGAGTAGCCGTCGGCCCGCAGTCCGGTGCCGAGCGCGGCGACGACGACCGCCGAGCGTATGAAGCCGGTCGCGCGCGAGACGACCGATCCGGCGGCCATCACCGCGCCGCTGCGCAGCACGGAGCCGGACGTCCGTGCCGCCTTCGCGTCGGTGGCCGCCGCCGCGGCCGTGTCCGCGGTCACCGGTGCGCCAGATACGTCTGGAACGCCCGGTACAGCGCGTTGTTCGCCGCTCCGCCCACCGATGTCTCCCACTCTCCGAGGGTCTCCACGACCTGCCCGCCGGTGCCGAGCTTCCAGCGCAGCAGTCCGAAAGGGCGGTCATCGGGATCGAGGGTGGAGGATACCCCGCGCATGTCGTACACCTCGGCGCCCAGGGCGTAGGCGTCCTGGATCATCTGCCACTGCAGGGCGTTGCTGGGGCGGACCTCGCGCCGGTGGTCGGCGGAGGCTCCGGTCTGGTACCAGACCCGGCCCCCGGTGGTGATCATGGTGTGGGCGGCCAGGATCTCGCCCCGGTGGACGGCGAGGCAGAGGCGCATCCGGCCGGGGCTCTCGGCGTTGAGCACCGCGTACTGGCGCTGGTAGTAGGCGAGGGAGCGGCCGAGCCGGAAGCCGTCGCGCTCCTCGGTGATCCGCAGCAGCCGGTGGAACTCGGGCAGTTCGGCCGCGCCGCCGGTGACGACGCGCACGCCCGCCTTCCCGGCCCTGCGGACGTTGCGGCGCCACTCCTGATTGAGGCCGGACCACAGGTCCTCGGTGGTGCGTCCGGCGAGCGGGACGCGGAAGACGTGGCGGGGCTGGGCGTCGGCGTCGTCGCCGTCCCCGCCGCAGCGCCGCCAGCCCCGGGCCCGCAGCCGGTCGGCGACGGCCACGCCGAGCGGGTCGACGGCGCGGGCCAGGACGTCGCCGATGCTGCGGCCCGGCCCGGTCCCGGCCTTGAGCCGGGGCGCGTCCCAGCTGCGGTAGGCCGGGGACGGTCCGATGCGTACGGCGAAGGCACCCGCGGCGCGCACATGGGCCAGGAGCGGGCGCAACCAGCGGTCCAGGCCCGGATCGGCCCAGTCGGCGACCGGCCCCTCCGGCATATAGGCGAAGTATTTCCGGGTGCCCGGGAATTGCCGGTAGAGAATGAGGGCACTGCCGGCCAATTCCCCGCGGTCGTCGGTCCAGCCGACGCTTTCCGCCTTCCACTGCTCCTTCACCCCGGCCCAGGACGGGTACTGCAGAAAGCTCGCGTCCGGCCGGCCGGCGAGGTGCGCGCGGTGCTGGTCGGACGTCAGCGGGTGGATCGGCAGTTCCTGGTCACGGCTGCGGTCTCCGGTCGCGAGCAGCGCTGACATCTCCGTGGCCCTCCCTCGTGGGCCCCGCGGTCGGTCCTGCGGGGCTGCACAGGATGCTCACAGCGGTCCGTGACCGGTCCGCGCGCCGGATGTGACGGGACGATGACCGTTCCGCTGCGCTTTCCGTCACACGCCGCATTCCCTTATTTCGGCGGATTCGCGGAACCTAGGCTCCGGAGAATGCCTCTCATTCGACGACACAGCACGGCCCAGGAGGTTCTTCCGTTGATTCCCGCCTCGCCCATATCCCGTTTCCGGCGCGCCGCCCGTACCGCGCCGGCCCCGCGGATCGCCCTGATCGCCGGGACGGCGGTCCTCGGGCTCACGCTCACGGCCTGTTCCGGCGGCGCCTCGGCCTCGGACCGCGCGGCGGACGGAAAGGGCGGAGCCTCGTCCGCCGCCCCGGCGAAGGCCCGGATCACGGTGAGCCCGCACGGCGCGGCGGTCCGCGCCGGCACCCCGGTCACGGTCACCCTGGCCGCCGGGAAGCTGCGCACCGTGACGGTCGAGGCGCAGGGCGGCGCGGCCCTCACCGGCCGGATCGCCCCCGACGGCAGGACCTGGACGTCCGACCGCCCGGCCGCGCCCGGCACCACGTACCGCGTGACGGCGAAGGACACCGCGGGCGGCGGTGACACGGCCGGGTTCACCACGGCGGCGGCCGACAAGGTCAACAAGCTGACGCTGGCGCCCGGCAAGAACACCACGGTGGGCATCGCCCAGCCGCTGTCGATCGTCTTCGACCATCCGGTGAAGAACAAGGCGGCGGTCGAACGGGCGCTCAAGGTGACCACCTCGAACGGCACCGAGGGCTCCTGGGGCTGGGTGGAGGACTACTCCGGCCGGGACCGGGTGGACTGGCGGCCCAAGGAGTACTGGAAGCCGGGCACCCGGATCACGCTGGCCGCCGGGCTGAACGGGGTGGACTCGGGCCCCTCGGGCGGCTTCTTCGTCCGCGACTACGCGACGGGCTTCACCGTCGGGGAGAGCCAGGTGGTCCGGGTCGACCTGGACCGGCACCGGCTGGCGCTGAAGAGGGACGGCCGCACGGTCATGGACGTGCCCGTGTCGGGCGGGACCCCGGGCGGGGACCGGGCGTCCTGGCGGGGGACGGCCGTCCTGATGGCCAAGGAGGGCACGATCAACATGCGGTCCGAGACCGTCGGCCTGGGCGACGCCTACGACAAGATGGTCGACTACTCGATGCGGCTGACCTGGTCGGGGATGTACGCGCACGCGGCGCCGTGGAACGCGGCGTACTTCGGGCGGGCCAACCACAGTTCGGGCTGCGTCGGGATGAGCGACGCGAACGCCGCCGAACTGTTCCGGCGGGCCCGCGTCGGTGACCCCTTCGAGATCACCGGCGCGGACGCCAAGGGCACGGTCGCGGTGGGCAACGGCTACGGGGCGTGGAACGTCTCCTGGGCCGACTGGCAGGCCCGGAGCGCTCTGCGGTGACCGGACCGGCCGGCGCGCAGCTGACCTTCTTCCCACGGCACGGACCCTCGTACGCGTCCGTGCCGTGTGCGCGAAAGTGATCACCGGCTGCCGCCGGACGGCGCACCGCTCCCCGGGGGCCGCCTCGCGGCGGTTCCCGGTCTACTGGGCGCCGGACATCAGCGTCCCCGGCTGGGCCGGGCCGACGCCCGTCCCCTCGGTCTTCGGACTGCGGCGTTCCCGCTTGGCCACCCACGTCGCGAACCAGGACAGCAGCATGCACATCCCGATGTAGATCGGTGAGATCACCATGACCACGGGGATGAACGGGAGGTCGTAGTCGAGGTTGGAGGCGATGAGCTTTCCGGCGTGGAGGAACTCCTCGTAGGTGATCAGATAGCCGAGCGAGGTGTCCTTCAGCGCGACGACGAGCTGGCTGATGATGGTCGGGAGCATCGCGCGGACCGCCTGCGGGGCGAGGACGAAGGTCATGACCTGCGTCTTGCGCATCCCGAGGGCGAAAGCGGCCTCGCCCTGGCCGCGTTCCACGGCGTTGATGCCGGTGCGGAACACCTCGGCGAGGACCGAGCCGTTGTACAGGGTCAGTCCGGCGACGAGGGCGGGCAGCGGCTGCACCTTCAGGGCGACGAAGATGAAGAAGATCATCACCAGGACGGGCATGGCCCGGAAGAACTCGACGAGGACGGTCGCCACCCAGCGCACCGGCCGGTGGTCGGAGAGCCGCCCGACCGCGAGGACCGCGCCGAGCGCCAGGGACAGCACCGCCGCGTAGGCGAACGCCTTGAGGGTGTTGCCGAGTCCGCGCAGCAGGAGTTCCTGGATGCCCTTGTACTCGAAGGGGGTCCATTTGGCGCTGGTGAACTGGCCGGTGTCGAAGAGCAGATAGACGACCCAGCCGACCAGGGCGGCGAGCAGGACCGTGGAGACGATCCCGTAGACCAGATGCCGTTTGCGGGTGGCCGGGCCCGGGATGTCGTAGAGCGCGGTGGCGGTGGGGGCGGAGTGGGTGGTCATCGGGCGACTCCCCAGCGCTTCTCCATCACATGGAAGAGCGCACTGATGAACAGGGTGATGATCAGATAGCCGACGGCGATCCAGACGAAGGTCCAGATGATGCTGTAGCCCAGCTCGTTCAGCGTCTTGTAGGTGCCGAGGAGTTCGGTGACGCTGAACGCCCCGGCGATCGCGGAGTTCTTGGCGAGGGCGATGAGGGTGGAGCCGATCGGCGGGATGACCGAGCGGAAGGCCTGCGGGAGCACCACGTTGCCGAGCGTCTGACCGAAGGTCATGCCCAGGCTGCGGGCCGCCTCGCCCTGTCCGGTGGGCACGGTGTTGATGCCGGAGCGCAGCACCTCGCAGATGAACGCGGAGGTGTAGCAGCCCAGCGCGAGGATGGCGAAGACGTTGAACGGCAGCACCAGGCCGAAGCGCGGCAGCCCGAGGAGCACGGCGAAGAACAGCAGGGTCAGCGGGGTGTTGCGGAGCACGGTCACCCAGACCGTGCCGATCACCCGGAACGAACCGACGGGCGCCACGCGGAACGAGGCCATCACGAAGCCGAGGACCAGCGCCAGCAGCGAGGCCCAGAAGGTGAGTTCGACGGTCCCGAGGAATCCCTTGCCGTAGAGCGAGAAGTTGTCGGTGAGTACGTCCATGGATCCGGCCGTCCTCTCAGTTCGCCGGGTAGCGGTCGATGGGCGGCGGCTTGGGCGCGGGCACCCCGGAGAGCCCGAGCGTGGCCTCGAAGGCCTTCTTCCAGTTGCCGTTCTTCTCGTTGGCCTCCAGCGCGTCGTCGAGCGCGAACCGCAGCGCGTTGTCGCTGCGCGGCACCCCGATGCCGTACGGCTCCTCGGAGAAGGGCTTGCCGACGACCTTCATCTCGTCCGGCGCCTTCGCGGCGAAGCCGAGCAGGATCGCGTCGTCGGTGGTGACGACGTCGACCTGGTAGGTGAGCAGGTTGTCGACGCAGATCGAGTACGTGTCGTACGCGACGAGGTCGGCCTTGGGGTAGTCGGCGGCGATCCGCTGGTACGGGGTGGATCCTGCCGCCGAGCAGACCGTCTTGCCGGCCAGGTCCTGGGGGCCGTGGATGTCGTTCTCGTCCGTGCGGACCAGCAGCCCCTGACCGGCCATGTAGTACGGGCCGGCGAACCCGACGAGCTTCTTGCGCATGTCGTTGATGGTGTAGGTGCCGACGTAGTAGTCGATCTGCCCGTTCTGCAGGGCGGTCTCGCGGTTGGCGGAGGCGATCGTCTTGAAGCGGATCGTCTTGGGGTCGAACCCCAGCGAGGCGGCCATCATCCGGGCGATCTCGATGTCGAAGCCGGAGTAGACGCCGGTGGCGGGGTCCTTCTCGCCGAGGTAGGGCTGGTCCTCCTTTGCCCCCACGCGCAGGTATCCACGCTTCCTGGCGCTGGTCCAGGTCCGGGAGTCCGGCAGCTCGAAGGCGGTGTCGACGTGGTAGACGGGCAGCGCCTCGGGCTGGGGGCCCTTCACGGGCGGGCTGCCCTCCTTGCCGCAGCCGGCGGCGACGAGAGCGAGCAGCAGGCCGGCACAGGCGGCCAGCGCTTTTCGGGTACGCAACACAGGGCTCCCGTCAGTGCTTGAGGATCTTGGACAGGAAGTCCTTGGCGCGGTCGCTCTCCGGGGCGGTGAAGAAGTCCTCGGGGGTGCGGTCCTCGATGATGCGGCCGTCGGCCATGAAGACGACGCGGTTGGCCGCGGAGCGGGCGAAGCCCATCTCGTGGGTGACGACGACCATGGTCATCCCCTCCCGGGCGAGCTGCCGCATGACCTCCAGCACCTCGTTGATCATCTCCGGGTCGAGGGCCGAGGTCGGCTCGTCGAACAGGAGTGCCTTGGGGTCCATGGCGAGGGCGCGGGCGATGGCCACGCGCTGCTGCTGTCCGCCGGAGAGCTGGGCGGGGTACTTGTCGGCGTGCGCGGCGAGCCCCACGCGCTCCAGGAGCTCCCGCGACCGCTGGTCGGCCTCGTCCTTCTTCCGCTTGCGGACCTTCATCTGCGCCAGGGTGACGTTGGCCAGGACCGTCTTGTGCGCGAACAGGTTGAACGACTGGAAGACCATGCCGACTTCGGCCCTCAGTCCGGCGAGCCCCTTGCCCTCCTCGGGCAGGGGCCGCCCGTCGATGACAATGTGTCCCGACTCGATCGTCTCCAGCCGGTTGATGGTCCGGCAGAGCGTTGACTTGCCCGAGCCGGAGGGACCGATGACCACCACCACCTCCCCGCGGCCGACGGTGAGATTGATGTCCTGAAGGACGTGCAAGCTCCCGTAGTGCTTGTTGACGTCCCGCAGTTCGATCAACGGATCGACGGCCATACGCTGCCCTGCCCACTTGTCGCTGTTCGAGGTCAGCGCAAACTATCCAGCCCGGAAAGGGACTTCGCGCCCGACACGCGTAAATGGGGCATAAGGCTTTTTATCTCGCCGCAGGGCGGTGCGGCCCGTTCTCACCCCTCGGCGGACTCCGCGTACACCTGCGAGAGTTCGGGGCTGCCCGTCATCGCCCAGTCGAGACCGGCCTCCACCACGTCGATCTCGCGCCCCGAGGCCAGTCGCACGACGGGCTGACCACTCGGCCAGATGTGCCAGTGCGCACCCTCCACCGTGCGCACCAGCACCGTGCCGAGATAGAGGCCCGCGTCGTTGCCCAGCCAGGGCAGCTCCTCCGGATCGTCCCGCCAACGCGGCGGCAACTGGTCGAGCGCGACCAACGAGGCCGGACTGTCGTCGAGTTCGAGCCCCCGGTCCCCGGCCCGGACACGCAGCAGCTCGCATTCGGCGAGCAGTTCGGCCACGCCCTCGGGGTCGGCCTCGACGGCCGTCGCCAGCCCCGCCGCGCTCGATCCGTCGTGACGCTTACGCCAGTTGTCCAAGAAAGGGATGTTCATACCACTCAGGTTCCCACCCCGGCACGGATCCGCACCACAGGGCGCGCGGCCTGTCGTTCGAGTGCTGAACACCACAGGTACGCCGGGCGTTCACCCGCAATCCGGTGGAGCCCTCCACCGACGGGCTGATACCTTCCCCTGCGTGAGCACCCCCGAGTCCGACAGAGGCTAGCCACCGGTCCGCCGGTGGCTTCCGCGTCCGCCTCCCGCCGGCCCCGTGTCGCCGGGGGGCTCCGCTCTGCCACCCGGACCCGTGTGATGCGGGTCGTGCCGCCGTTCCGCCGTTTCGTCGCTCGCCGCCTCTCCTTTCCCGCCGCGAGCGGGTACGGCCCGCATCCCCGACCGACCGCTTCCGTTCCTCAAGCCGTCCATGGGGTCTCTTCATGCCGTTTGCCGTCTACGCGCTCGGGCTCGCCGTCTTCGCCCAGGGCACCTCCGAATTCATGCTGTCCGGTCTGCTGTCGGGCATCTCCGACGATCTGCACGTCTCCCTGCCCGCCGCGGGCCTGCTCACCTCGGCCTTCGCCGTGGGCATGGTGGTGGGGGCGCCGCTGATGGCGCTCCTGGGCCGCGACTGGCCGCGCCGCCGCGCCCTGCTGCTCTTCCTCGGCGTCTTCGCCACGGTCCACGTGGTGGGCGCGGTCACCACGAGTTACGGGGTGCTGCTGGCCACCCGGGCCGTCGCCGCCGTGGCCAACGCCGGATTCTGGGCCGTCGCCCTGGTCACCGCCGTGGGGCTCGCCGGACCCGAGCGGCGGGCACGGGCCACGTCCGTGGTGGTCGGCGGCGTCACCGTCGCCTGTGTGGCGGGCGTTCCCGCCGGGGCCTGGCTGGGCGGGCTGTGGGGGTGGCGGGCCGCGTTCTGGGCCGTGGCCCTGGTCTGCCTCCCCGCGCTGGCCGTGATCACGGCGGCGATTCCGGCGGGCCGCCCCGCGGAGCGGCTGCCGAGCGCCCGCGCCGAGCTGCGGACGCTGGCCAAGCCACGGCTGCTGCTCGCCCTCGCCACCAGCGCCCTCGTGCAGGGCGCCACGTTCTGCGCGTTCTCCTACCTCGAACCGGTCGCCCGGCAGGTCGCCGGCTTCGGCGCGGCCTGGGTGCCGGTGCTGCTCGCCCTCTTCGGCGTGGGGTCGTTCCTCGGGGTCGCCGTCTGCGGCCGGATCCTCGACTCCCGGCCCGTCGCGCTGACGGCGGCCGGTCTGGTGGCCCTCACCCTGGGCTGGTCCCTCTTCGCCTCGGCCGCCGGCAGCCCGGTCGCCGTCACCCTGCTGGTCCTCGTCCAGGGCATGCTGGCGTTCGGCACCGGGACGGCGCTCATCTCGCATGTCTTCCGGCTCGCGGACGGCGCCCCGACGCTGGCGGGGTCGTTCTCCACGGCGGCGTTCAACGTGGGCGCGGCGCTCGGACCGTGGCTCGGCGGGCTGGCGCTCGGCGCGGGCCTCGGCTTCCGCTCACCGCTGTGGGTGAGCGCGCTGCTGATGCTCCTCTCCCTCGCGACGGCCTCGGCCGCGCTGGGCCGGGCGCGGACACGGCGGCCGGTGCCCGCGACGGCGGAGCCGGGCCGACGGATCTGAGCGGGGACGGGTGCCGGGGTCCCGCCCCGGCACCCTCTCGCCTCAGAGCTCCAGGTCGACGACGACCGGTGCGTGGTCGGAGGCGCCCTTGCCCTTGCGCTCCTCGCGGTCCACGTAACTGTCCTTGACCCCGGCGGTGAACGCGGCGTTGCCGTAGACGAGGTCGATGCGCATGCCCTTGTTCTTCGGGAAGCGCAGCTCGCGGTAGTCCCAGAAGGTGTATGGCCGGTCGTACTTCAGCGGGCGGGGCATCACGTCCGACAGGCCCTCCTCGCGCAGTGCGGCGAGGGCGGCCCGCTCGGCGGGGGTGACATGCGTGGCGCCCTCGAAGAGCGCCGGGTCCCAGACGTCCTCGTCGGTCGGGGCCACGTTGAAGTCGCCGAGGACGGCGAACGGCCGGGGCCCCGCCGCGTCCTCGGCGACGGCGGCGCCCAGCGCCTCGAACCAGCGCAGCTTGTACGCGTAGTGCTCGTGCGCGACCTCGCGCCCGTTGGGCACGTACACCGACCAGAGGCGGACCGGGCCGCAGGTGGCACTGATCGCCCGGGGCTCCTGGACGCCGTCGTAGTCGGGGCCGCCGGGCAGCCCCGTCACGACGTCGTCGAGCCCGGCTCTGGAGACGAGCGCCACCCCGTTCCACCGGCCCGTGGCGTTGACCGCGGACTCGTAGCCCAGCTCGCGCAGCGCGTCGGCCGGGAACTGCTCGGCGGTGCACTTGGTCTCCTGGATGCACAGCACGTCCGTGCCTGTGCTCTCCAGCCAGGCCAGCAGCCTCGGCAGTCGGGCGGTGATCGAGTTGACGTTCCAGGTGGCGATGCGCATGGACGTAAACCTAGCGGCTCCCACTGACAGCCGCCGGGGCGGCGCCGGTCAGACGCCCGTCGATTCGCCCGGGGCCATGCGCGCGTGCCCGGCACCGCCCAGGGCTCCGATCTGGTTGTCGTAGATCGGCCGGGCGAGGTCGGTGAGCAGGGCGTCGTGGATGTCGATGGCGCGGCGCGGCTTCACCTCGCGCACGTAGTCGATGACCTCGGAGATCTTGTTCCAGGGGGCCATCACCGGAAGCATCAGCGTGTCGACCGGCGCCTCGGGGACGGTGAGGGCGTCGCCCGGGTGGAAGAGCGAACCGTCCACCAGGAAGCCGATGTTCGTGATGCGCGGGATGTCCGGGTGGATGACCGCGTGCAGTTCGCCGTGGACCTGGATGTCGAAGCCGGCGGCCCGGAACGTGTCGCCGTTCCCGACCGTGCGGACCCGGCCGGGGAAGGCCGCCGCGAGCTTGTCCGCGACGCTGCGCAGCGTCCAGATCTCGGTGGCCGGGTCGGCCTCCATGGCGGCCCGCAGCCGCCCCTCGTCGAAGTGGTCGGGGTGCTCGTGCGTGACGAGGATCGCCTCCGCCCCGAGCGCCGCGTCGGTCTCGGCGAAGCCGCCCGGGTCGATGACGAGCGTCCGCCCGCCCTTCTCCAGACGGATGCAGGAGTGCGTCTGCTTGGTCAGCGTGAACCCGAGCGGCTCGGGCGTCTGGGCGTCCATGCCGCCATCCTGCTACACGGGCGGGGTGGTTTCGTCCCGGATCACGTTCTGGGCGATGGTGAACGCGGCGCTCGCGGCCGGGATCCCGCAGTACACGGCGGTCTGGAGCAGCACTTCCCGGATCTCGGCCGGGGTGAGCCCGTTGCGCAGGGCGGCGCTGACGTGGGCGGCCAGCCCCTCCAGATGTCCGGAGGCGACCACGGCGGTGAGCGCGACACTGCTGCGGGTACGCCGGTCGAGCCCCTCGCGGCCCCACACCTCGCCCCAGGCGTAGCGGGTGACGAGTTCCTGGAAGTCGCCGGTGAAGGCGTCGGCGGCGGCCGTCACCGCGTCGACGTGGGCGTCGCCCAGCACCTCGCGGCGGATCCGCATGCCCTTCGCGTACGGGTCGGGGCGCACGCCGTCCAACGTCTCGGGCGGGGCACCGGCGGCGGTGAGTTCACCGGCCGGCTGCACGGGCGCGGAGAGCGGCGGGACGGGCACGGGCAGGGGGACGGCCGCCAGGGTGTCCTGCCAGGACGCGGCGACGTGCGTGAGCAGCAGATCGGTCACGGCGGCCGGCTGCTCGACCGGGGCGAGGTGGGAGGCGCCGGGGACGAGGGCGAGCCGTGCGTCCGGTATGCCGGCGACCAGCGTGCGGGCATCGCCGGGCCCAGTGACCTGGTCCTCCGCCCCGACGAGGACGAGCGTGGGGACCCCGATCCGGCCGAGGTCGGCCCGGATGTCGAAGGTGGCCAGGGCCTCGCAGGCGGCGATGTAGCAGCCGGGGTCGGTGGTGCGGACCATCTGGACGGCCCATTCGACGATGGCCGGCTGCGCGGCGGCGAAGGCCGGGGTGAACCAGCGCTCCGGCGCGGTGCGGGCCATCGGCTCCAGCCCGTTCGTCCGGACCATCACCCCGCGCTGGCGGAACTCGTCGGCGCTGCCGAACCGGGGCGAGGAGGCGACCAGGGCGAGCGTGGCGACCCGGTGCGGGTGGCGCAGCGCGAGATCGGCCCCGATCGCGCCGCCGAGCGAGCACCCCGCGTAACCGAACCGCTGCACCCCGAGCCCGTCGAGCGTGGCGATCAGCCGGTCGGCCAGTTCGCCGACGGCCGTGGCCGGGTGCGCGGGCGCACCGCCGTGCCCGGGGAAGTCGTAGCGGAAGACCCTCCAGTGCTGGGTGAGCTCGGGTATCTGTCTGTCCCACATATGCCATGTGGTGCCCAGCGAGGGTCCGAGGATCAGGACCGGGGCGTCCTCGGGCCCGTCGAAGCGGTATTGCAGGGTGTTCGGCGGTGTCTCACTCACGCCCCGCACCCTCTCACGTGTCACAAAATCTCACACAGCCGGGGAAGCCGGCCGGTCCGATGCATCCGGCGGCTCGGCCCGTCGAGCACCGCCGACACCTGACCAGCTGATGACGAACCTCTCACAGTGCACGGGCGAACCTGGCGCAGCGTGTCCTGCCGGCCGGGCTCGCGCCCGGTCCACGCGTCGACGCGCTGCTTCCTTCATCAGCACAGCCGCCGACAGTGCGCAGATTGCCGCAAAGCGTGTGGCGCCGTTCCGAAGGCCGGGACGACCAGGCGGGGAACCGTACAGGGCACTCCGATCAGCACCTGTTACCACCCTTTGGGATAGGTCGCCGACCTCACGTGCGACCGTTCAGGTCACCGTGCGAACCATCCCACGTGCTGGCGGCTTCGCGAAGGTCTTCAACCTCGAATTCGACGAAGGTTGACGGTCGAGACGCCACCTCTGCCGAGCACGAGCTCAGGCGGCGGCGTTGCTGGGGACCACACCCCCATCCTCCCACCCGACAAAAGCGGCGCGGGAAATGTCGGGTGAGCGAGGCCGGTGCCACCGCACGATGGGGGGCATGGATGACACAACCTTGGTATCCCGTTTTCTCCGCGACGGTTTCGTGAAGTTGGAGGGCGCCGTCGCGCCGCGCGTGGCCGCAGACTGTGCGCGGCTGCTGTGGCGGGAGACGGGCTGCGACCCGGACGACCCGTCGACCTGGACGCAGCCCGTGCACTGGGTGGCCGGCATGGCGCAGGGCCCGTTCGCCGCCGCTCCCAACTCCCCGTCCCTGCACCACGCGTTTGACCTGCTCGTCGGCGCGGGACGCTGGGAGCCGCGCTACTCGCTGGGCACGTTCCCGCTGCGCTTCCCGCACGAGGAGGAGCCGGACGACGCGGGCTGGCACATCGAGGGGAGCTATCTGCCGGAGGGTGAGAGCTGGTACTTCACGAATCTGCACTCCCAGGGCCGGGCGCTGCTGATGCTGTTCCTGTTCAGCGAGGTCGGTGAGGAGGACGCCCCGACCCGGATCCGGGTCGGCTCGCACCTCGACGTGCCGAAGGTGCTGGAGAAGTACGGGACGGACGGGGCGAGCGGGCTGACCCTTGCCCCCGATCTGGTGGCGGCGTCCGACCACCGGCCACTCGCCCTCGCCACCGGATCCCCGGGCGACGTCTTTCTGTGCCATCCGTTCCTGGTGCATTCGGCGCAACCGCACCATGGGGTGCGGCCGCGCTTCATGGCCCAGCCACCGCTGATGCCTGCCGCGCCGTACGAACTGGAGCGGGCCGACGGCGCGTACTCACCCGTGGAGATCGCGATCCGCAGGGGCCTGGGACGGGGCACCCCCGGTCCGGCCGAAGACGGCGCAGACCACGGCGCCGGGTAGGTGCCTCACAGCATCGCCGGCAGGGCAGTCGTGGATGTCGCGGCTCACTGCACGCTGCGGTCACCGGGGCCGGCACCGGGTGCCGCAAGGGGCGGCCGGCGCGCCTCTGGGGGCGCCGTCGGTGTCTCCAATCCCAAGAGTGCATTGCCGCCGTGCTGCCCCAGTTCGTCGACCACGGCCCGGATCACGCCACCGCCCAGTTGCTGGTGCTGTGCTCGCCCTGGGCGGTGTCTTCAAATGATCACCGCTGCTGGATCATGGTGTGGTGATACGTCGCCATGAACTGTCCGATGCCGAATGGGAGTTCGTCCGGCCGTTGCTGCCCGATTCGTCACGGGGACGGAAGCGGCTGGACGATCGCAGGGTCCTGAACGGGATCGTGTGGAAGTTCCGTACCGGTGTCGCCTGGCGGGACGTGCCCGAGCGCTACGGCCCGTGGGCCACGCTCCACACGCGTTTTCGCAGGTGGGCGATGGATAGGACGTTCGGCCGGATGCTGCGGGCCGCCCAGGCGAAGGCCCACGCGGCGGGCGACATCGACTGGCTGGTGTCGGTCGACTCCACGGCCGTCCGGGCTCACCAGCATGCGGCCGGGGCCCGAAAAGGGGGCTCCAAGACCCGGCCCTCGGCCGGTCCAGAGGCGGTCTGACCAGCAAGATCCATCTGGCCTGCGACGGGCGGGGCCGGCCGCTCGGCTTCGTCGTCACGGGCGGCAACACCAACGACTGCACCCGGTTCACCGCCGTGATGGAGACAATCCGGGTGCCGCGGATCGGACCGGGACGGCCCCGCACCCGGCCCGACCACGTTCTGGGCGACAAGGGCTACAGTTCGAAAACGATCCGCACCTGGCTCCGCCGCCGGGGCATCGCGCACACTATCCCCGAACGGGCCCACCAGGCCCGCAACCGGGCCCGGCGAGGCAGCCGGGGAGGCCGCCCGCCGTCCTTCGACCATGCGATCTACAAGCACCGCAACGTCGTGGAACGCTGCTTCAACCGCTTGAAGCAGTGGCGTGGCATCGCCACCCGGTACGACAAGACCGCCGAGTCCTACGAAGCCGCCGTCGCTCTCGCATCCCTCCTGATGTGGGCGTGACATTAGACGAGAATTAGCGTCTGCCTGACTGTGTGGCACGGACTCGTTCGACTCCCCGCCGAAGCACTTCCGCCATCTCGTCCTTCTGCGCTTTCGCCCCCTGGAACGGTGAGTACCGGAGTCGCAGGACAACGTTTCCGACGTGGGCCGTAACGAACGCCTTATTCGATGATTTGTACCAGTTTGCCACACTTTCATCTCCCACACTGGAGAAATCCAACTTCGTCGCAGTTCCGAGATCGCTTCCCCGCTCTACCACTTGCTGGCCGATCTGCTGGAAGACATTCCCCGTTACCTCGTTTGTAGAGCAGACGTAAATGAGGAAAGCAGAGTCCACGAACTCGGATCCGGGCGTGCCTCCATCACGTTCAAACTCAATGCCGTCGACAGCACATCCGTCCTGCTGGTCTCGTTCGGCGTCTGTGTCTACGTCGAATGTGACATAGCCCCGAGGCATTTCCTCGGCCGTCAGCAGGGCCTGGTCAGCTTTCTCGGCGGGTAGCATCTGCGATCCGGCACCGATGCCTGAACTGCCTACTCCTTGGGGTTGCTGCCTGGAGGGGCTTTGAGTTGGGCTCTGTGAGATCAGGATGCGCTGCCCTCCGTAGATGGCCAAGGTGACCAGCACAACGGCCAGCAGTAAAGATGCCCCGATCAAGATCCGTGCCCCCGGCGTGTTGTTGATTGTCAGCGGGCCGAGGGATATGTGACTACGCGAAAGGCGACTTCCCGTGATGACGACCGAATCGCGATTATTGATTGGCGAGCTGGACAGGTGCAGCAAGAGTTGATGCCGCAGCTCGGGGTCGCTTTCAATCTCTTCACGCAGAACATTCTGCGCTTCGTCTCGTGCCCCCACGTTCCCGGAATCCGCCTCCAACGCTCTCAACGCCGCTTCCCCCTGCGGGTTGCCACTCAGGCGGTTGCGGACAAGGTCTGCGACAGCGTCTCCACCGTTCTGGCCGATAGCTTCTCCTGCCGCCCCGATCACGGATGTCACAAGGCAGCCAACAGCTCTGACCGCTAACTCCGAAGCGTCCATCCCTCCCCCTCACTCTTTGCCACCCCAGACTGCAGATGCGGCGTACGTGTGAGGATGCCTTCCCGGATTCCCCTTCCGGCACGCCAACTCCTCGTATCGGACCCTGGCGTAGCTATCTCCGATCTCGCAGCTGTAACCGACAAGGCGGGCGTGCCCAGAGTGGTGTTGGGCTTGCTCGCGCGGCTGACGTGAGGCTTGCCGGTGTCAGGTCCGCAGGTGATCCACCAGTTGTGATCATTTTGAAAACACCGCCTAAAGGTTGTTGCAGAACGTCTGGGTTAGGGCATTCCTCTTGTATGGGTGGGGTGTTGCGGGCTGAGCCGTTGTGGGTGGAGACGTTCACCGGGTTGCGTATGGGCCGGTTCGAGAAGTTGGTGAAGGTGGTACGGGAGCGGGGAGGTAACGGTCCCGGTGGAGGGCGCCCGTGGTGCCTGCCGCTGGCGGACCGGGTCCTGCTGGTGGCCGTCTACTACCGCACCAACCTCACGATGCGGCAG
>NZ_JBHVIN010000008.1:0-330895 GCF_042799575.1 Streptomyces sp. NPDC057682
GGGCGGGACAGCGTGTGGCTGTCCCGCCCGCCCCCTTCGCGTGGTCGGGCGACTACTTCTGCGCGGCGCGGGCGCGGCGCATCAGCAGACCGCCGCCGAGCACCATGGCGGCGCTGGCGCCACCGGCGATGCCGAGGTTCTCATTGGCGCCGGTGTGGGCCATCTGCGGCGGCTTGTGGTGCTTGTGCGGCGTGTGGTGCCACCCGGTGTGGGTGGGCGGCGCCGGAGGGGTCGGCGGGTTGTGGTGGTGGCTCGGGGGGCAGTCGTCGTTGTGGTGGTGCACCGGCGGCTTCGGGGGCTTCGGCGGGTTGTGGTGGTGGCTCGGGGGGCAGTTGTGGTCGTGGTGGTGCACCGGCGGCTTCGGGGGCTTCGGCGGGTTGTGGTGGTGGCTGGGCGGGCAGTTGTGGTCGTGGTGGTGCACCGGCGGCTTCGGCGGCTTGGGGGGCTCCGGCGGGTTGTGGTGACCCCCGCAGTGGCAGTCGTGGTCGTGGCCCGTCGGCGGCTTGTGCGGCTTCGGAGGCTGGTGGGGCTTCGGAGGCTCCGGCGTCTCGACGCCCTCGGAGCTGTTCTCGCACTCGTTGCCCGCGGCCGGGTTCAGCAGACCGACGACGTTCACCGAGTTGCCGCAGACGTTGACCGGCACGTCGACCGGTGCCTGGATCAGGTTGCCCGACAGCACCCCGGGGGAGTTGGCCGCGACACCGGAGGCGCTCGCGCCCTGGGCGTCGCCGGCCGAGGCCCCCTCGCTCTCGTTCTCGCACTCGTTGCCGAAGGCGGGGTTCAGCGCACCGATGACGTTGACCGTGTTGCCGCAGAGGTTCACCGGAACGTGCACCGGCACCTGCACGGTGTTGCCCGAGCCGACACCGGGCGAGCCGATCGCGGCGCCGTCGGCCGACGCGTCGGCGAACGCGTAGCCGCCGGAGGCGGTCAGGATGCCTGACGCCGCCGCCATGACGAGCACGCTCTTACTCAAGGCTTTTCGCATCGTTGCCCTTCCTTGGGACTTGTTCTCGCGGGTGCGTAATCGACCCGCATTCGTTCATCAGGCGGTGCAGCAACCGACGGGCCCGACCGACCTGCGGGGGTGGCCGTCCCGCCGGGCAGGCTTGACGACACCCATAACGAGGGTCGGGTGGGCGGGAAACGTGGAATCCGTGAAAATCCTGTGATCACTCGGAAGGTCTACGTATAGGCGTTCGGGTCGATGAATCGTCGGCTCTCGATGTATCTCTCGTACGGACGTCCGCCTCACCCCGACATTCGGGTGAATGCCGATAACCAAACGCCGGGAGGCCAGTTGATCAGGGCGCTCCGGTACGGGGCGTCCAGTACGAGAAGGGTTCATCGTGATCAAGAAGGTCCTGGCTACGGGCGCCGTCGCCGCCTCCATCCTCGGTCTCGGCGCGACGCAGGCGATGGCCATCGGCAACGACGGCGGCACCACCTCCGTCAACGGCAACGGGGCTTCGCAGGTGTTCGGCAACGCCGAGACGCGCGGCGACGGCAGCCCGCAGTTCGGCCTGGTCCAGGGCTCGCTGAACAAGCCCTGCATCGGTCTGCCGGCCAAGGTCAACGCCGGTTCGCTGATCGGTCTCATCCCGATCGCGGTCCAGGACGTCAACGTCCTGTCCTCCCCGCAGAACCAGCAGTGCACCGAGAACTCCACCCAGGCCAAGGGCGACGAGCCGCTGTCGCACATCCTGAGCGGGATCCCGGTGCTCTCCGGCAACGGCGCCGGCAACAGCTGATCCGGCCGGTCAGCAGGCCCGGACCGCCGGCGTTCCTCCTCCGCGCGGTCCGGGCCTGCTGCTGTCCTTTCCGGGGCCACCCCGGAAAGGTCCCGGCGCATCCGGCCGTGACGCCGGATGCGCCGGAACTGCGTCATTCGGGCGGATTCCGAAGAATATCCTCCGGGAAGAGTTTCGCTTACCGTCCGAAATCGTTACGAATGACAGCGGCGGGGTTACGAGTTATGGCAGGACCGTGCTCGTGCGGCACGAACGTCGTAGCCGCTCCGGACTCCGCCGAAGAAAGGGTAGAAAAGTGAAGTACACCAAGATCGCGGCCGTCGCCGCCGGTACCCTCATGGCGATGGGTGCCGCCGCTCCGGCTTTCGCCGACTCCGGCGCCGAGGGTGCGGCCGTGAACTCGCCGGGCGTTGTCTCGGGCAACGTCATCCAGGTTCCGGTTCACGTGCCGGTCAACGTCTGCGGCAACACGATCAACGTCGTCGGCCTGCTGAACCCGGCCTTCGGGAACACCTGCGCCAACGTCTGAGAAAACCCCGCCGAATTCCTTCGGCACCGGAAGGCCCCGGACCGCGCACAGCGCCGTCCGGGGCCTTTCTCATTTCCCCGTACGGGAGAATTTCCCGGATGTCCCGGCACATACGGCGCAGAAAAGCGGGACCGTCCAGTTGCCCACCCGTGAACCGCTCGTTGTGCAGAGGGAATGCGGCATGGATCACCGCCACGGAAGGCCGGTGCGGCGCGCGTACGCGACGGAAGGCCATGCCGCCGCAGAAGGGAATCCGACAGTGAAGTACGCGAAGACAGCTGCGTTCGTCGCCGGTTCCGTGGTCGCTCTCGGTACGGCTGCTCCCGCCTTCGCCGCCGCGAACCCCACGGCCCCCAACTTCAGCCTCGACGGCGGGATCAACCAGGTGACGGCCGCGGCCCCACAGGTCGTCGACCCCGTTTCGCAGGCCGTGGACGGCGCCGCCGACGCCCTGACCAAGGACGGCACGGTCACGAAGCTCGCCGGTCAGGCCACCCAGGCGGCCAAGGGTGCCGCCCCGCTCATCGGCGGCCTCCCGGTCGGCGGCTGACACCTCGTACGAAGGCGCGCACGGGCACACCGTTCGAGTGAAGCGCCACAACCATTCCCGCCGGGGCGAGTTGATCAGACCGTGCCGGACAGGCGGGCACACGCACAACCCGAGAAGGGCTTTTCTGTGATCAAGAAGATTATGGCCTCGGCCGCCGTCGCCGCTTCGATCGTCGGCGTCTCCGCCGCCGCCGCTCCCGCGGCCATGGCGATCGGCAACGACCAGGGCACCACGTCGGTCAACGGCAACGGCGCCGTCCAGGCCTACGGCAACTCCGCCACCCACGGTGACTGGAGCCCGCAGTTCGCACTCATCCAGGGCTCGCTCAACAAGCCCTGCATCGCCCTGCCGGCCAAGGCCAACGTCGGTTCCGTGCTCGGCGTCGTCCCGATCTCGGTGCAGGACCTCAACGTCCTGTCCTCGCCGCAGAACCAGCAGTGCACCGAGAACTCCACCCAGGCCAAGGGCGACGAGCCGCTGTCGCACATCCTGGACAGCATCCCGGTGCTCTCCGGCAACGGTGTCGCCAACAACTAGTCGGCACCCGGGCACCCGCGGTTCCGTACCGCACAGGGGGCCGGACCGTCTCGGGACAGCCGGATCTCCGGCCGTCCCGGGCGGGCCGGCCCCCTGCGCGTGGACGGGCCCGGCTCCCCCGAACGGGCGGGGCGGCTGGGCCGGTTGCCGTAGCGGCGGCCACGGTCCCCGGCGGACCGGGTAGGGCCCCTCCATGGACCAGTACGGCAGTCGACGACGGCAGGACCCGCGCCGCTCCCCGCAGGGCGGCACCCCGATCTACGACCGCCTCCTCGCCGAATGGCAGGCGGCCCGCGACCGCGCGGCGCCTCCGGAGGCCGGCGCCCCGGGCCCGCCCCCCTCCCGCGCGAGCGGTCTCGTCCCCGGGGCGCGGACATCCGCGGAGAGCCCCCGGGACTGACGTCCAAAGCGTCGAACTTTTACCGGATTCAACCCTTTTGAGTGGAACCGCGGAACCGAAACCTCCGGCGGGGGTTGAGCAGTACGTTCCCCAACGGAACGCTCCGAAAGGTGAAGCGTGATGAAGAAGATGATGGCCGGTGCGGCAGTTGCCGTGTCCCTGGTCGGCCTGTCCGCCGCCGCGGCCCCCTCGGCCATGGCGATCGGCAACGACGGGGGCACCACGTCCGTCAACGGCAACGGCGCCGTCGACGCGTTCGGCAACGCCGTGACCCGCGGTGACGGCAGCCCGCAGGTCCAGCTCGTCCAGGGTTCCCTGAACAAGCTCTGCGTCGGTGCGCCGATCAAGGCCAACGCCGGTTCCCTCGTGGGCCTGCTGGTGCCCGTCGCGGTCCAGGACATCAACGTCCTGCACTCGCCGCAGAACCAGCAGTGCGCCGAGAACTCCACCCAGGCCAAGGGCGACGAGGCCCTGTCGCACCTGGTGGAGGGCATCCCGGTCCTCTCGGGGAACGGCGTCGGCAACAACTGAGCCCCGCACCGCGGGCGGCCGGTACGTCCTACCGGCCGCCCGCGGTACGCACGATGCCCACCGCTCCACGGGGGAGGGGTGGGCATCGGTGCGTCCGGCGTCAGCCCAGGCTGCGGACCGGCAGGACCGCGTGGGCGGAGGACTCGATGACGGCCGGGTCCCCGGCGAAGGCGCGCAGGATGGCCTCGTCGACCGTGAGGCCCGGGGCGCCCTGCGGCCACGGGCGGGTGGCGAACATGGCGTGCACCTCGCCCTGGGCGTGGGCCGCCGCCAGCCACTGCGGCGGCACCGGATACTGCGCCGAGAAATGAGGCAGCGTCAGCACCGCCTGTCCGGCTTGGACAAGGAGCTTCACCGGCAGCCCCGGCTTCTCCTCGGCCCGCACCGCGGCGCCGCCGACCGGGAGTCCGCAGCGCTCCAGCGCGATGCGCATGGCGCTCTCGCCGACCGCGGGGCCCTCCGAGCCGTCGCCCAGGGAGTAGACGAGCAGGAACGCGATGTCCTGGCCCGTGTGGGGGTGTTCGCCGCTCCAGCCGATCAGGGTGAGGGTGCCCAACTGGGCCTGGGTGAAGGTGCCGGAGGCAGTCTGGGGGGAGGTCATGTCCGGCACCCTAACCGTCCGCGACCGGTCGATCGCCCTGTGTGTCACTCGATCGGGGTAGGGGGTGGGCGAGAACGGGCGGCCGGAAATAATCCGTTGACGCCGCTCCCGTACCGGACGCTAAGGTGTGCCGCGTAATGGACGGCGGAGCGACCGCCGTACCGACAGAGAGACAAGCCGGAGGTGAGGACGTTGGCGAAGGCCATTGCGGTGGGCACTGCCCACGAGCCGAAGCACATCGATTCCACCCCCGTGGTCACCGGCTGACCTGACGCGTTCGTGCGCCGCCGTGCGCACCGCCGGGACCACCCTGTGAAGGGTCTCCCTTGTCTCTCCCGTTCTCCTCCTCGTTCTCCTCCTCCCTGTCCGCCTACGGCTGGGACGCCGGCTGGGACGCCGCGTTCGCCCCGTACGCCGAGCGGGGTCTGATTCCCGGACGCGTGGTCCGCGTCGACCGGGGCCAGTGCGATCTCGTCACTCCGACGGGCACGGTCCGCGCCGACACCGCGTTCGTCGTGCCCCGGGATCCGATGCGGATCGTCTGCACCGGCGACTGGGCCGCCGTGGACGCCGACGGCGACCCGAGGTTCGTCCGTACGCTGCTGCCCCGCCGCACCGCCTTCGTCCGCTCCACCTCGTCCAAGCGCTCCGAGGGCCAGGTGCTCGCCACCAATGTCGACCACATCGCCATCTGCGTCTCCCTCGCGGTCGAGCTCGACCTGGGACGGGTGGAGCGCTTCCTGGCGCTCGCCCTGTCCAGCGCCGGCGGCGACGCGCTCCTGCGCGACGGGGCGGTGGACGGCGACGGCACCGCCGAGACCCTGGTCGTGCTGACCAAGGCCGACCTCGTCCCCGACCCGGCCACCCTCGCCCACCTCGTCGAGGACGTCGAACGCCTGGCCCCCGGGGTCCAGGTGCTGCCCGTCAGCTCCACTACCGGTGAGGGCGTCGACGTCTTCTCCGCGATCGTCTCCGGCGGGACGAGCGTGCTCCTCGGAGCCTCCGGCGCGGGCAAGTCCACCCTCGCCAACACCCTCCTCGGCCGGGACGCCATGGACGTGCGGGCCGCCCGCGACGTCGACGGCAAGGGCCGGCACACCACCACCACCCGCAACCTCCTCGTGCTGCCCTCCGGCGGGGTGATCATCGACACCCCCGGGCTGCGCGGGGTCGGCCTCTGGGACGCGGAGACCGGCGTCGGCCAGGTCTTCACGGAGATCGAGGAACTGGCCGCGGACTGCCGCTTCCACGACTGCGCGCACGGGACGGAACCGGGCTGCGCGGTCCGCGAGGCGATCGAGGACGGCGCGCTGCCCGAGCGGCGCTTCGACAGCTACCTCAAGCTCCGGCGCGAGAACCAGCGCATCGTCGCCAAGACGGATGCCCGGGTCCGCTCGGAGATCCGGCGCGACTGGAAGCGCAAGGGCGCCGAGGGGCGGGCCGCGATGGAGGCCAAGCGGGGGCGGGTGCGGTAGCCGGCCCCACTGCTCGATGTCCGAAAACCGCGAGTGAAGCGTGCGCCGGGGACGCACACTGGACGGTATGAGGGACGAGGAGAGCAGATACGAGGCGGTGAGCAGCCGCGACGCGCGGTTCGACGGGGAGTTCTTCTTCGCCGTCGCGACGACCGGCATCTACTGCCGTCCGAGCTGCCCCGCCGTCACCCCCAAGCGGAAGAACGTCCGCTTCTACCCGACGGCCGCCGCCGCCCAGGGCAACGGCTTCCGGGCGTGCCGCCGCTGCCGCCCGGACGCCGTGCCCGGATCGGCGGAGTGGAACGTCCGGGCCGATGTGGTGGGCCGCGCCATGCGGATGATCGGCGACGGGGTCGTCGACCGGGAGGGCGTCCCCGGCCTCGCCCGCCGGCTCGGCTACAGCGCCCGCCAGGTCCAGCGGCAGCTCAACGCCGAGCTGGGCGCCGGCCCCGTCGCCCTGGCCCGCGCCCAGCGCGCCCACACCGCCCGGGTGCTCCTCCAGACCACCGAGCTGCCCGTCACGGACATCGCCTTCGCGTCCGGATGCGCCAGCGTCCGTCAGTTCAACGACACCATCCGCACCATCTACGCGCGCACGCCGAGCCAGCTGCGTGCCGAGACGGGCACCGGGACCGGGGCCCGCCGGGCCCGGGGCGCCGGTGTCCCGCTCCGGCTCGCCCACCGCGGACCGTACGCCGCCCGCGAGGTCTTCGATCTGCTGGCCGCCGAGCAGGTGCCGCTGGTCGAGGAGGTCGTCGGGGAGCCGGGGGCCCGCACCTACCGCCGCACCCTGCGCCTGCCGCACGGCACCGGCATCGCCGCCGTCGACGAGCGGTCCGCCGGATCCTGGCTGGAGGCCCGGATCCACCTCACGGACCTGCGCGATCTGAGCACGGCCGTGCAGCGGCTGCGCCGCCTCTTCGACCTGGACGCCGATCCGTACGCCGTGGACGACCTCCTCGCCGCCGACCCGCTCCTCGCGGAACGGGTCGCCGCCCGCCCGGGGGTGCGCTCGCCCGGCACGGCCGATCCGGAGGAGTTCGCCCTGCGGACGCTGATGGAACCGGGGGAGGCCGGGGAGCTGGTCGAGGCGTACGGGAAGGTCCTGGACACCCCCTGCGGCGGCCTCACCCGGGTGTTCCCGGAGCCGGTCGTACTCGCCGCGTCCGCGTCCGGCCCCGGGCTCCGGGCCCTGGCCGCGGCGCTCGCCGACGGCGCGGTGCGGCTGGACGCGGGCGCCGACCGGGACGAGGCCGAGCAGGCGCTGCTCCGGGTCCCCGGCATGACCGTCCCGGCCGCGCGGCTGATCCGGATGCGCGCCCTGGGCGACCCGGACGTGGATCCGTACGGCACTCCCGGTTCCGGCCGGTGGCGCCCCTGGCGCTCGTACGGGGTCCGCCGGACCCTCTGAGCGCCGCCCCGTCGGCCTGGCGGGCGGGTCCGTACGACGGGATGCCCCGGGCACGGCCCGGACCTCCCGGGCGATCAGCCCCAGATCACCGCGCCCAGCCACGCGCCCGCCACCAGCAGGCAGGCGAACAGCTCGACGAGCACGGAGTAGCCGGTCGTCCGCATCACCGAGCGCACCGAGGCCCAGCCCGCGCCCCGGCTGCCCAGCCGGAGCCGTTCCGCCCCGTAGATCACGCCGACGTATCCCGCGATCGCGCCGATCACCGGGACCACGAAGAAGCCGGCGATCGCGCCGATCCCGCCCAGCATCAGGGTCCGCCGGGGCGCGCCCGACTCGCGGGGGCGGCGCGGCGGCAGCAGCGGTTTGAGGGCCTGGTTGAGCAGCAGCAGCGCCGTGGAGGCGATCAGGACGCCCCAGGCGGCCGGTGACATGTCGGTCAGCGCCCACCACAGCACCGCGGCCCAGACGATCGCCTGCCCCGGCACACCGGGCACCAGCACACCGATCAGGCCGAGCAGCATGACCAGGCCCACGGCGACGAGCTGCCACACACTCATGCCACCAGCCTGCCGGAGTCCGGCCGGTCCCGCCCGTCGTCGCACCCCGGCCCGGAGGGCGTCGGTGCAGCTCAGAGGGTGTGCGGACCGGTCCCGGAGCGGTGTCAGCGGGCGACCCAGCCCCGTTCGAAGGCGTGCCACCCCAGCTGGAGCCGGGTCGAGACCCCGGTCAGCTCCATGAGCCCCTTGACCCGGCGCTGCACGGTGCGCAGCCCGAGATCCAGCTGTTTGGCCACGCTGGCGTCGGTCAGCCCGGCCAGCAGCAGGGACAGGATCTCCAGATCCGTCGGATCGGGACCCGTCGTGTCCTCGTCGATGCCACCGCTCTCGGCCAGTCGCAGCGGCATCGCCTCGCGCCACACCGCCTCGAAGAGCCCCGTCAGCGACTCCAGCAGCCCCGAGCCGTGCACCACGAGCGCGGCGGGGTCCGCGCCCCGGCCGGTCAGCGGCACCATCGCCATCGCGCCGTCGGCGATGACCAGTTTCGTGGGGACCCGGTCCACCACCCGGCACTGCTCGTGGCGGCTCAGCGCCGCCGACAGCTCCACGATCCCCGAGGGCAGCGCCAGCACCTCGCGCTCCACCACCACCCGGAAGGAGACCCCGCGCGCGGCGGCCTGCTCCTCCGACTCGTTCTCCATCCCGCTGACCGCGATCGGCTTCCCGGTGACCAGGGCGCAGACCTCGCTCACCGCCCCCAGCTGCAACTGGTGGAAGCGGTGCGCCACCGCGCTCGCGCCGGTGACCACCTCGACCAGATCGTGCACGGCCGGCTGGTCGGCGTCCATCCGGTACTCCTCGGCGAGCAGCACCGCCGCCAGCTCCGCCTGTTCCAGCTCGTGGCGCTGCTGGGTCAGGAGCGCTCCCAGGGCGACACCCGGGGGCGCCGCCACCCAGCGTTCGGTGCGCGCGGAGGACTGGGCGGCCAGACCGTGCTGCTCCAGCCGGCGCAGCGCCCGCTCGGTGTCCGCCTCGGGGAGGCCCAGCCGGTGCGCCAGATCGGACACCTCCGCGGCGCCCAGGGCCACGAGCGCGCGGTAGGCCGATTCCTGTCTCTCGTCGAGACCTATCGCTCCCAGCATCCTCGGGCCCCTCCCGGACGTGTGGTTTCCCCGGCGCGTACGGCGGCGCGGTGCGACGGCCGTGGCGGAAAACGGCCACGGCGTAAACCCGCCGCACAACATCATCCCTGTACCGCCCGCCACTCTGCCAATGTGGCGCCACCGCAGCACCAACAACCTCCGGAACGCGGGGCTTTGCCCTGTTCGTTCTGGTTCGACGTGGGGAGAGCGATGCGTCCGATATCGCGTACGGCCCTGGGGGCGGCCACCGCCGCGGTCCTCGCCGTCACGGTGATCGCACCGTCCGTGGCGGCGCCACCGGGCGACACGACCGCGAAGAGACCACTCACCGGCAGCGCGGCCACCGCCCCGGGCGCCGAACCCGTGACCGTCACCCTGGTCACCGGCGACCGGATCCGGGTGAGCACCGACACGTCGGGCCGCGCCTCGGCCACCGCCCAGCCGCGCGAGGACGGCACCCTCCCCCTCGTGCAGACCCGCCGCTCGGGCCGGGACCTCTACGTCTACCCGGAGGGCGCCGCGAAGGCGCTCGCCGAAGGCACCGTGGACGAGGAGCTGTTCAACGTCACCGGGCTGATCCGCCAGGGCTACGACGACGCCCACGCGGACTCCGTGCCCGTCATCGCCACGTACACCGCGAGCACCGCCCGCAGCGCGCCCGCCACCCCGCGCGGCGCCGTGCGCGGACTGGCCCTTCCGTCCATCGACGGCGTCGCGCTCAAGGCGGACAAGAAGCAGGCCGCCGGTTTCTGGGCCGACGTCACGGGCCCCGCCCGGTCCCGCTCCGCCGCCGGGCTGAAGAAGCTCTGGCTGGACCGCAAGGTCGAGGCCAGCCTGGACCGTTCGACCAAGCAGGTCGGCGTCGACCTCGCGTGGGCCGCCGGTTACGACGGCAAGGGCACCACGGTCGCCGTCCTGGACACCGGCGCCGACGCCGGACACCCCGATCTCGAAGGCCGCATCACCGAGTCGAAGAACTTCACCGACTCCGACACCACCGACGACCGCCAGGGCCACGGCACCCACACCCTCTCCACCGTCGGCGGCTCCGGTGCGGCGAGCGGCGGGAAGAAGAAGGGCGTCGCCCCCGGGGCCGGACTCCTCGTCGGCAAGGTCCTCAACGACAGCGGCTCCGGCGACTCCTCCTGGATCATCGCGGGCATGCAGTGGGCCGTCGACCGGAAGGCCGACGTCGTCTCCATGAGCCTGGGCAGCCAGACCCCCACCGACTGCACCGACCCGATGAGCCTGGCCGCCGAGGAGCTCGGCAGGAGCAAGGACACCCTGTTCGTCGTCGCGGCCGGCAACCTCGGCCCGGCGCTCAACACGGTCTCCTCGCCCGGCTGCGCGCCCAGCGTCCTCACCGTCGGCGCCGTCGACCGCGACGACTCCACCGCGCCGTTCTCCAGCCGGGGCCCCGCCATCGGCGCCCACACCCTCAAGCCCGAGATCGCCGCCCCCGGCGTCGCGATCTCCGCCGCCTCGGCCGGCGGCCGGGGCGTCTACGCCTACCGGTCGATGTCCGGTACGTCGATGGCCGCCCCGCACGTCGCCGGCGCCGCCGCGATCGTCAAGCAGCGCCACCCGGGCTGGACCGCCCAGCAGGTGAAGGCCGCCCTCGTCTCCTCCGCGAAGAGCGACGTCCCCGGCGACGTCCGCGAGACCGGCGGTGGACGGCTCGACGTGAAGGCCGCGATCGACACCACCGTGACCGGCGCCCCCGCCGTCCAGGGCGGCACCTTCAACTGGCCCCAGGACGCGACGGACCGCACCACCGTGCGGATCCCGTACACCAACACCGGCGACAAACCGGTGAAGCTGTCGCTCGCCGTCCGGGGCGTCACCGGCAACGACGGCTCCGCCGTGCGGTCCTCCGTCGCCGCCCTCGGCGCGAAGAGCGTCACCGTGCCCGCCGGCGGGACGGCAGAGGTCCCGCTGAAGCTCGACCCGACCGCGCGTCTCAAGGCCGCGCAGTACGGCGACGTCACCGGCCGGATCCTCGCCACCGCCCCCGGCGGGACCGCCGTCTCCACCCCGTTCTCGCTGTACGTCGGGGCCGAGACCGTCACCCTGCGCGTCAAGCTGATCGACAACCGGGGCCGGGCCGCCGAGGGGTCCTCGTCGCTGGACGTCATCGGCACCGACACCGCCACCGGTGAGCGCCGCTTCAACAACGGCTCCGCCGACCAGGTGTACCAACTGCGCCCCGGCGCCTACTTCGTCTCCGGATTCGTCGTCTCGCCGAACCCCGAGGACGCCACCGGCCGGCTCGCCGGCTCGGTCGCCTACCTCGCCCGGCCGCAGCTGAACCTCACCGAGGACACCACCCTGGTCCTGGACTCCCGCAAGGCCCACCGGATCGGGGTGCGGACCGAGGACCGGACCAGCGAGACCCGCAGCGGCACCCTCGCCTTCGGGCGGACCTGGGACGGCACCTGGCTGCACGCCGGTTCCCTCACGGCCGGCGGACTCGTGAAGGACTACCGCGTCGACATCCGCGGCAGGGCCCGGGACGGCTCCTTCGAGTTCGACAGCTTCTGGCGCGCCTACGCCCCGAAGATCGAGAAGCTGTCGGTGGTCTCCGGCGCAGCCCTGCACCCGGTCGCCGCCTCCCAGGGCTCCGTCAACCTCGACGGCACCGGCCGGGCCGCGCTCGTCGACGCCGGGAAGGGCACCCCCGAGGAGCTGGCCGCCGCCGGTGCCTTCGGCAAGGTCGTCCTGGTCTCCGTCCCGGACGACGGCACGGTCAGCGCCCAGGCGAAGAACGCCAAGGCGGCCGGGGCCGTGGCCCTGCTGGTGCACCGCACCTCCGCGGGCCCCTGGCAGCCGTCCGTCGGATACGCGCAGGCACCGCTGCCGACCCTCGGCATCCCCGCCGACGAGGCGAAGGGCCTGGCCGACGCGCTGGCCGCCGGACCGGTCGCCCTGGACTGGAAGGCCACCGCCGTCAGCCCGTTCGTCTACAACCTGGCCTTCCCCGAGAACGGCCCGGTCACCTCGGACCGCACCTACCGGGTCAAGGACCGCGCCCTCGGCCGGGTCGACTCCACCTACGAGTCGATGGGCGTCGCCACCGACTTCGTCGACACGCTCGTGGTCGCCCGTCCCTACGGGGCGAACTTCTCCGTGGGCCAGTTCGACACCGTTCCGGCGCCGGGGAAGCGGACCGAGTACTACTCGGCGGGTGACAGCACCTGGCAGCAGGGCCTCTCGTCCAGCTTCCCGTGGGGCGAGTACATGATGGACCCGTTCCGCACCTACCGGGCGGGCTCGCACCGTGACGCCGAGTGGTACCGGGGTCTGCTGGTCCCGTCCGCGCCCCGCGACGCGAACGGCGCCGAACAGCTTGCCGCCGAACGCCAGGACAACCTCATCGGTGTCGCCCCCGGTTTCTGGAGCGACACCCAACACGCCGGGATTCAGGGCTCGTTCGGTGATCTGGGCAATCTGCGCCTCACCCGCGACGGCGAGGAGACCGGCCGGACGGGCTGGCCCTCCGGGGTCTTCGAGGTCCCGGCCGGGGACGCGGCGTACGAACTCACCCTGATGACCGCCAAGTCGGGGCAGCCGGCCGCTGTGTGGAAGCGCTCGACGCGCACCGAGACCACCTGGCGGTTCCGCTCGCACCGTGACGAGAACGTCTACTCGCAGGGCGTCCCGCTGCTCTTCCCCGGGTACGACCTCCCCTCGGACGGCATGAAGACGCTGCCCGCGAAGGACGGCCAGACCATCGGACTGAGCGTCACCGGACACGCCGGCTACACCCCGGGCACGGTGACGTCGGCCAAGGTCTCCTACTCCTACGACGGCGGCGAGACCTGGACCGAGGCCGTCACCGCCCGGCGCGACGGCCGGTGGACCGCGACCGTGGACCACGCGGGCGCGGCCGGGAAGCCGGTCACCCTGCGCACCGAACTGACGGACTCCCACGGGAACTCCGTCGTCCAGACCGTGACCGACGCCTACGCCGTGCGCTGACGCCGGATCACCGACCGGTCCGCCGGGCGTCCTTCCCGTGGGGGGTGGGGGCGCCCGGCGGACCCCTGCGCGGGGGCGGGCTCCGAGCACTTTTTCCGGATGTCCCGTTTTCGTACGGCCCTCGCGGTGGACAATAAGGGCATGAGTCAGCAGGGGGAGACGCCCGCCGCCCACGAGGACGACTGGTGGCGCAGGCTGTACGACGAATCCGCCCCGGACACCGGGGCGAGCCAGGTGGCCGACACGCTCGACGACCGCTTCGACTCGGCGTCCGTGGCGCTGCGGCCGGGGGCCGGCTGGGAGGACGCGGCCGCCGCACCCGTGCCGGAGCCCAGGGAGGCGGTCTCCGCCGCCACCCGAACGGCGGATACGGCGCCGCCCCGGTCGCCGGAGTTCACCGCCCGCGCCCCGTGGGAGCCGCCCGCCGGCCCACCCGGACCCCACACCTTCGCCCCACCCCGCCCGGCCGCACCGGAACCACCGCCGGAGCCCGCACCGCCCGTACGGGACGCGGCCCCGCCGCCCCCTGAGCCGACCCCGCCGCCGGAGCCGACACCGTCGCTGTCGTCCTGGGAGCCACCGTCCTGGGAGCCGCCCTCCTGGGAACCCTCGCGGCCCTCGGCCGATCCCCGCGTCTCCCCGGCCCCGGCCGCCGCCGGCGCCCCTTGGGACGAGACCGAGGCACCGACCGTCGCAGCCCCGTCCGAACCGGCGGCCCCGGAGCCCGTCCCCTCCGAACCGGCCGCCCCGGCCCAGCCCGTTCCCTCCTCCGAACCGGCGGCTCCGGAGCCCGCCCCTCCCTCCGAACCGGCGGCCCCGGCCCGGCTCGTCCCCTCCTCCGAACCGGCCGCCGTCGAGCCCGCCCAGCCCGCCGAACCCGCCGAACCCGTGGAATCCGCCGTGCCGCCGCTGCCCCGACGCCCGGTCACGGAACGGCCGCCCGTCGAGAACACGGCCCCGGCGGCGCGGGAGCCCGAGCCCGAGCCGGTACCGGCCCCCGTCCCCGCGCCGCGCGCCGAGGTGGGCCATGTGGGAGCCAGGCCGCCCACGTACGACGCGGAGCCCACCGCGCTGCCCGCGAGCGACCCGCGCGCCCTGGACGGGCTGGTCCCCGACACGGTCCTCGACGGCGCCCGCTACGGCACGTACACCCTGCGGGCCGCCTCCGTACGGGGCGACTCCGCGCGGTACCGGGGCGAGCCCCGGCGCGACGCGCTGCTGACCGTCCGCTTCGGCGCCGGGGAGGACGCGCTGGTCCTGGTCGCCGTCGCCGGCGGTGGCCGGACCGCCGACCTCGCCCATCTGGCCGCCGCCGACGCCTGCCGCTGGATCGGCGAGGCCGTGGGACGGAGCCACGCCCGGCTCTCCGACGACATAAGGGCGGACCGGCGGGGCGACCTCAAGTCCGGACTGCACCGGCTCGCCGACCGTACGTACGGCAAGCTGCGCGCCCGCGCCGCCGAACTCGGCCTGGAACCCGCGGAGTACAGCGCCGGCCTGCGCTGTCTGCTGCTCTCCGCCGACCCCGGCTGCCGCACCCGGGTCTTCTTCGGCGTCGGCGGCGGCGGGCTGTTCCGGCTCCGCGACGGCGGCTGGCAGGACCTCGAACCGCTGGTGCCGCAGAGCGAACCGCCGGCCGCCGAATCCGTCGCCGGTTTCGGCGCGGCCGTACCCGAGAGCACCCCCGGCGGCGAGCGCCTGACCATGGACCTCGGCATCACCACCGCCCCCGCGCCGTATGTGGAGGCCCCCGTCCCGCCGCCCGCCGAGCCCTTCCGCTTCCGGGCCTCCGTCGCCCGGCCGGGCGACACGCTCCTGCTGTGCAGCCAGGGCCTCGCCGCGCCGCTGCGCGGCGAGCCCGCCCTCGCCGAGGCCCTGTCCGCCCGCTGGTCGGCGGCCGGTCCACCGGGTCTCGGCGCCTTCCTCGACGACACACGGCTGAGGGTGGCCGGGTACGCCGACGACCGGACGGCGGTCGGCGTCTGGGAGGCGTAACCGCGCGGGCCATGGGTTGATGGACTCCGGAGAACCGTCGAGGGAGTGCGCACCCATGGCCAAGCAGAACGTGTCGGAGCAGTTCGTCGACATCCTGTCCCGGGCAGGCGTCACCCGGATGTACGGGGTCGTCGGTGACAGTCTCAACCCGGTCGTCGACGCCATCCGGCGCCACCCGGACATGGACTGGATCCAGGTCAGGCACGAGGAGACCGCCGCGTTCGCGGCCGGCGCCGAGGCCCAGATCACCGGCGGACTCGCGGCCTGCGCGGGCTCCTGCGGCCCCGGCAACCTGCACCTCATCAACGGCCTCTACGACGCCCACCGCTCCATGGCCCCGGTCCTTGCGCTCGCCTCGCACATCCCGTCCGGCGAGATCGGCCTCGGCTTCTTCCAGGAGACCCATCCGGAGCTGCTCTTCCAGGAATGCAGCCACTACAACGAGATGATCTCCAACCCCCAGCAGATGCCCCGGCTGCTCCAGACCGCCATCCAGCACGCCATCGGCCGGGGCGGCGTCTCGGTCGTCACCATGCCCGGCGACGTCGCCTCCCGGCCCGCCCCGGAGAAGTCCGTCGAACACGCCCTGGTCACCTCGCGGCCCACCGTGCGCCCCGGTGACGCGGAGATCGAGAAGCTCTGCCGGATGGTGGACGAGGCCAAACGGGTGACGCTGTTCTGCGGCAGCGGAACGGCCGGCGCGCACGCCGAGGTCATGGAGTTCGCCGAGCGGGTCAAGGCCCCGGTGGGCCACGCCCTGCGCGGCAAGGAGTGGATCCAGTACGACAACCCGTACGACGTCGGCATGAGCGGGCTGCTCGGCTACGGCGCCGCCTACGAGGCGACCAACGAGTGCGATCTGCTGATCCTGCTCGGCACGGACTTCCCGTACAACGCCTTCCTGCCCACCGATGTGAAGATCGTCCAGGTCGATGTGCGCCCCGAGCACCTGGGTCGGCGCTCCAAACTCGACCTCGCGGTCTGGGGCGACGTCCGCGAGACGCTGCGCTGTCTGACGCCCCGGGTGAAGGCCAAGAGCGACCGCCGCTTCCTCGACCGGATGCTCAAGAAGCACGCCGACGCGCTGGAGGGCGTGATCCGCGCCTACACCCGCAAGGTCGACAAGCACGTCCCGATCCACCCCGAGTACGTGGCCTCGGTGCTCGACGACCTCGCGGACGAGGACGCCGTGTTCACCGTCGACACCGGTATGTGCAACGTCTGGGCGGCCCGCTATCTGACACCGAACGGCAAACGCCGGGTGATCGGCTCGTTCAGCCACGGTTCCATGGCCAACGCGCTGCCGCAGGCCATCGGCGCCCAGTTCACCGACCGGAACCGGCAGGTCGTCTCGATGTCCGGCGACGGCGGGTTCACCATGCTGATGGGGGACTTCCTGACCCTCGTCCAGTACGACCTGCCCGTGAAGGTCGTCCTCTTCAACAACTCCTCGCTGGGCATGGTCGAACTGGAGATGCTGGTCGGGGGCCTCCCGTCGTTCGGCACGACCAACAAGAACCCGGACTTCGCTGCCGTCGCCCGCGCCGCCGGGGCCTACGGCGTCCGCGTCGAGAAGCCCAGACAACTGGAGAGCGCCCTCAAGGACGCCTTCAAGCACGACGGCCCCGCCCTCGTCGACGTCGTCACCGACCCCAACGCGCTCTCCATCCCCCCGAAGATCAGCGCGGACATGGTCACCGGATTCGCGCTCTCCGCCGGAAAGATCGTGCTGGACGGCGGTGTGGGCCGGATGGTCCAGATGGCCCGCTCCAACCTTCGCAACGTGCCCCGCCCCTGAGCCGGGCCGGCCGCCTCAGGCCGGGGTCAGCCGCACCGTCAGGATCTGGAACGGCCGCAGCTCCGGCTCCAGCCCGTCCGGCCCGGCCGGGGCCGGACCCAGCGGCCGCTCCAGAAGATCGGTGATCCGCGCCTCCACCACGGGGAACGCCGCCCGCAGCCGCGCCCGTGCCCGGCCGCCCGCCGACTCGTACAGCCGCACGACCACATCGCCGCTGCGGTCGTCGGCCAGTTTCACCGACTCCACCGTCACCGCCGGATGACCGGTCTCGACGAGCGCGGGGACGAGGGGTGCGACGGCGGCTCGCAACGGCAGATTGAGGGCGAGCCCCTCCCGGACCGCGTCCGTGACCTCCGCCCCGGGCGCCAGCGCGTACCGGAAGCGGTGCGTGCCGAGGTCGGTGGCGGGGTCCGGGCTGTGCGGGGCGCGCAGCAGCGTCAGCCGTACGGTTGTGCCCAGCCCGTCCGGGTGCGGGGCGCGGACCACCTCGTGGCCGTACGTCGAGTCGTTGAGCACGGCCACGCCGTACCCCGGCTCGGCGACCCGCAGCCAGCGGTGGGCGCAGATCTCGAAACGGGCCGCGTCCCAGCCGGTGTTGTCGTGGGTGGCCCGGTGCACATGGCCGAACTGGATCTCGGCCGTGGACCGTTCGGCGTGCACATCGAGCGGGAAGGCCGCCTTGAGGACCTTCTCCGACTCCTGCCAGTCCACCTCGGTCTCGATGTCGACCTGCCGGGACCCCGCCGCCAGCCGGATCTCCTGCACGACCGCCGAGGCGCCGAAGGCACGGACCACGCGGACCGAGGCCCGCAGCGGTCCCTCCTCCACCCGCTCGACCCGCTCCGCCTCCGTCAGATCGGTGTGCGCGCGGCGGTAGTGGCGGTCGAGGTCCCAGGCGTCCCAGTGGTTCGGGTGGTCCGGATGCAGTTGCAGCAGATTGGCGCGGCGGCCCGGGGCCAGCACCTCGCGGTCCGCCGCGAGATCGCGGACGGAGGAGATCAGCCCGTCCGCGTCGACCACCACCCGCAGCAGCCCGTTGTCCAGCACGCTCCCGCCGTCCCGGGACGCCTCGGCCGTGACCGGCGCCCCCGGGAGGGCCGCACCGTCCAGCGGCCCCGCCCCCAGTCCCGGTACCTCGGCCGGCACCAGCGTGCGGCCCCCGCCCAGCCGCTGCGCCCGCGCCCCGGGCGGCAACAGCGCGCTCGCCTCGGCGTCCAGTTCGAGGACCTGGGAACGGGCGTACGGGGAGGCGTTGAGGACGGCCGGGACCCGCGCCGGGCCCAGGGCCGCCACCGCGTCCGCGATCAGACCGGCCAGCTCCTCGCGGATCCGGTCGTACGTCTCCCGCGCCTCGCGGTGCACCCAGGCGATCGAGGACCCCGGCAGGATGTCGTGGAACTGGTGCAGCAGCACCGTCTTCCAGATCCGGTCCAGCTCCTCGTACGGATAGGCGTACTCCGGCGACCTCAGGGCTGCCGCCGTTGCCCACAACTCGGCCTCGCGCAGGAGGTGTTCACTGCGCCGGTTGCCCTGTTTGGTCTTCGCCTGCGTGGTGTACGTGGCGCGGTGCAGCTCCAGATACAGCTCGCCCGACCAGACCGGGGCCCGCGCCCCGTACTCCTCCTCGGCCGCCGCGAAGAACGCGGAGGGCTTCTCGACCGCGACGCGCGGGGAGCCCTCCAGATCGGCGAGCCTGCGCGCCTTCTCCAGCATCTCCCGGGTGGGACCGCCGCCCCCGTCGCCCCAGCCGAACGGCACCAGGGAGCGGCCGGCCAGCCCCTTCTCCCGGAAGTTCTTTTCGGCGTGGGCGAGTTCACTGCCGTGGACATGGGCGTTGTAGGTGTCGACGGGCGGGAAGTGGGTGAAGACCCGGGTGCCGTCGATGCCCTCCCACCAGAAGGTGTGGTGGGGCATCCGGTTCGTCTGGTTCCACGACAGTTTCTGCGTCAGGAACCAGCGGACACCGGCCAGCCGGGCCAACTGCGGGAACGCGGCGGTGTAGCCGAAGGAGTCCGGCAGCCAGATCTCCCGGGTCTCCACACCGAACTCCTGCTCGAAGAACCGCTTCCCGTGCACAATCTGCCGGGCCAGCGCCTCGCCGCCCGGCAGATTGGCGTCGGACTCCACCCACATGGAGCCGACCGGCTCCCACTGCCCGTCGGCCACGGCCCGCCGGATCCGCTCCCAGAGGTGCGGCTGGTGCTCCTTCACCCAGGCGTACTGCTGGGCCTGGGAACAGGCGAAGACCAGCTCCGGATAGTCCTGGGCGAGCGCGGTGACGTTGGCGAAGGTGCGCGAGGCCTTGCGGACGGTCTCGCGCAGTGGCCAGAGCCACGCCGAGTCGATGTGGGCGTGCCCGGCGGCCGAGATCCGGTGGGCGCTCGCCGACGCCGGCCGGGACAGGGCCCCGGCCAGCTCGGCCCGCCCGGCCGCCGCCGTGCCGGAGACGTCGTGCAGGTCCAGGGCGTCGAGCATGCGCTCCAGGGCCCGCAGGATCTCGTGGTGCCGCGAGCGGTCGGCGGGCAGCTCCCGCATCAGCTCGGACAGCACCTCGATGTCCAGGACCAGGTGCCACACCTCCTCGTCCAGCACGGCGAGGTCGGCGGAGGCGAAGCGGTACAGCGGCGCGTCGCCCGCCGTCAGGACGTCGCCGAGCGGCGTCGGCACGAAGCCGTGTTCCAGGACGGCGGGGTTGGCGGCGGCCTCCAGGAGCAGGGAGACCGTCTCGCCGCCGGCGGCGGACGCGGTGACGGTGAGGTGGCGGTTGCGCGGATGGACGCCCTTGAGCGGCACGCCCTCCGCGTCGTACAGCAGGCCCTCGGCCTGGAATCCGGGCGCCTGGCCGGAGAAGCCGGGGTCGACGACCACCTCGACCCGCCGGCCGGCCCAGGCGGCGGGGACCGTCCCGGTCAGCCGGAACCAACTGGTGGACCAGGGCGCGCCCCACTCCGTGCCCGTCGTGAAGGGTGCGTACGAGGCGGCCAGCGCCTCGGCCACCGGCACCGGCTCGCCCCGGACGTGCCACACCGCGAGCGTCAGCGGCGTCCGGTCCGCATACGTGGCGGGGCGGATGAACTGGTTCAGGGCCCGCTCCAGCCGGGCCTCCACCAGTGCGCTGTCGTCGTGCATCGCCGCTCCTCCGGATCGCGGTCGGGCAGGGTCAAGGGCTTGTCTTCCCCTGCTGCCCCGCGCCATCCCTCACCGGCAGGAGCCTCCCCCCGTCGGCCGTGCGCGCGCCGCTCCACAGACATGAGGACTCGTCAGATCACCTGTGGCGACGACCTCTTGGCACCCTCAGAACCATGTGACATATTACTGACGTGTTCACGAAGAAGGCGTGGGACGTGATCGTCGTCGGGGCCGGGGTCGTCGGTGCCGCCTGTGCGCGGGCGGCCGCCCGGTCCGGACTCGCGGTCGCCGTCGTGGACCGGGGGCCGGTCGCGGGCGGCACCACGGGAGCGGGGGAGGGCAACCTCCTGGTCTCCGACAAGCCGCCCGGACCGGAGCTGGACCTCGCGCTCCTCTCCCTCGGACTCTGGCGCTCACTGGCCGAGGAACTTCCGGACGCGGTGGAGTTCGAGGCGAAGGGCGGCCTGGTCGTGGCCGCCGGACCGGAGTCGCTGGCCGCCCTCGGCCGGACCGCCGAGGGCCAGCGGGCGGCCGGCGTGCGTGCCGAGTCCGTGGGCCCCGATGAACTGCGCGCCCTCGAACCCCACCTGACGCCCCATCTGGCCGGGGGTGTCCGCTATCCGCAGGACGCCCAGATCCAGCCCGCCCTGGCCGCCGCCCATCTGCTCCGGGCCGCCCGTGACGACGGCGCCGTGTTCCACCCCGGCCGCACGGTCACGGCCGTCCTCACCGGGCCGCGGGGCGAGGTCCGGGGCGTGCGCACGGACGCGGGGGATCTGCTCGCCCCGGCGGTGGTCAACGCGACGGGCGTCCACGGCGGGGAACTCGCGGCGCTGGCGGGGGTGGAGCTGCCCGTCCTGCCCCGGCGCGGCTTCGTCCTCGTCACCGAGCCCCTGCCGCGCCTGATCCGGCACAAGGTGTACGCGGCGGAGTACGTCGCCGACGTGTCCAGCGCCTCCGCGGAACTCCAGACCTCACCCGTGGTGGAGGGCACGGCGGCCGGGCCCGTCCTGATCGGCGCCAGCCGCGAACGGGTCGGCTACGACCGCACCCTGTCGGTTCCCGTCGTCAGTCGGCTGGCCGCGGCGGCGGCCGCGCTGTTCCCGGTGCTGGCGCGGACCCGGGTGCTCCGCGCCTACCACGGCTTCCGGCCCTACCTCCCCGACCATCTGCCCGCGATCGGCCCGGACGGCCGGGTCCCCGGCCTCTTCCACGCCTGCGGCCACGAGGGCGCCGGTATCGGGCTCGCCCCCGCGACGGCCGCCCTGATCACCGCCGCCCTCCTCGGCGAGCGGCCACCCGTCGACCCGCACCCCTTCCGCCCGGACCGTTTCGGACCGGAACCGTTGACCGTGCGGTCCGCATGAGCGGCCGAACACCCGGTCCGCTTCGGACCGGAACCGTTGACCATGCGGACCGCTTGAGCGGCCGAACACCCGGTCCGTCTCGGTCCGGGAGCCCGTGACCGGTCGTCCGAAACGCCTCGGCCGGGCCCCACGCACACGACGGACCCGCCCGCCCCGACCACCTCCGCCCCTCCCGACCGAGCAGGAGCCCTTGGTGAGACGCCCCCGTACCCGTACCTCCGCATCCGCGGCCGCACCCGCGTTCACCCTCACCTTCGACGGCCGGCCGGTCCCCGCACTGCCCGGCCAGAGCATCGCCGCCGCGCTCTGGGCGGCCTCCGTGCTCAGCTGGCGCACCACGCGGAACGGGGGACGGCCCAGGGGCGCCTTCTGCGGGATCGGGTCCTGCTACGAGTGCCTGGCCACGGTGAACGGGAGCCCCAACCGGCGGGCCTGTCTCGTTCCGGCCCGGCCCGGCGACGTCGTCACCACACAGGAGGGCACCGGGCATGCCGGACACCTCGACTGAACGGGCCCCCGCCGCACTCGCGGTGGTGGGCGCCGGACCCGCCGGGCTCGCGGCGGCCGTCACCGCGGCCGACGGCGGGCTCGACGTGCTGCTGATCGACTCGGCCGCCGCGCCGGGCGGTCAGTACTACCGCGCCCCCGCCCCCGGGCTCGCACCCCCGAGCTCCGAGGCCCCGCACCACGGCCGGAAGGCCTTCGCCGCACTCACCGCCCGGCTCGCCCGGCACCGCGCGACGGGCCGGATCCGCCATCTCACCGCCCACCACGTCTGGACGGTCGAACGGACCGGCGAGGACTGGACCCTGCACTGTGTCACCGGGCCCGACGGGCAGGACGGTCCGGCCGCGCTCCGGGCCCGCCGGCTGCTGATCGCGACCGGATCGACCGAACGCCAGCTGCCCTTTCCCGGCTGGACCCTGCCCGGCGTCGTCGGCGCGGCGGGCGCCCAGGCCATGCTGAAATCCGGCCTGGTGCTGCCCGGCCGGCGGATCGTCGTCGCGGGCAGCGGACCGCTGCTCCAGGCCGTCGCCGTCTCGCTGGCCCGCGCCGGGGCCCGTGTCCCCGCCCTCGTCGAGGCCGCCGGGTACCGCGCGTACGCCCGTGCGCCGCTCACCCTCGTCCGCTGCCCCGGCCGGCTCGCGGAAGGCGCCCGGTACCGAGCCGCGCTGGCCCGGAACGGCGTGCGGCTGCTGACGCACCGGGCGGTCACCGCCGTCCACGGCACCGAGCGGGTCACCGGGGTCACCGTCTCGCGGCTGGACGCGGACTGGCGGCCGGTGCCGGGGACCGGGCGCCGTCTGGACTGCGACGCCCTCGCCGTCGGCCACGGTCTGGTGCCCCAGCCGGACCTCGCCGTCGGCCTCGGCTGCGCCACCCGCGGCGGGCCCGACGGAACGGCCGGCCTCGTGCTCGACGCCGAGGCCCGCACCACCGTGCCGGGCGTCTGGGCCGCCGGTGAGACCGGGGGAGTCGGCGGGGTCCGGCTCGCCCTCACCGAAGGGGAGCTCGCCGGCCGTTCGGTGGTCGCGGACGCCCGCGGCGGTCCGCCCGGGGACCGGCTCCGCACGGCCGCGCTGCGCCGGTCCCGGGAGCGGATGCGCGCGTTCGCCGGTCTGATGGGGGCCGTGCACCGGCCGGGGTCCGGCTGGCCCGGCTGGCTGGAGCCCGGCACCGAGATCTGCCGGTGCGAAGAGGTCACCGCCGGGGCCGTCCGTACGGCCGTCGACACGCTCGGCGCCGGCGACAGCCGCACGGTCAAGCTCCTCACCCGCGCCGGAATGGGCTGGTGCCAGGGACGTACCTGCGGCTTCGCCGTCCGGGAACTGGCTGGCTGCGCGGCGGAGACCGGCGCCCCCGACCGCCGGCCGCTCGCCTGCCCCGTCCCGCTCGGCGAACTGGCCCGCGCCGACCGCCCCGAGGAACCGTGACGGCGCCCCCGGGGGCGCCCACCGAAACCACACCTCTCCCGTCCCGTCCGTACCACCCCATGTGAGGAGCCCAGATGACGGACAGCACCTGGCAGCGCGAGACCCCCTGGCGGGGCGTCATGGTCGCCACCCCGCTCACCCTGCGCGAGGACCGGTCCATCGACTTCGACGCGTACGCCGCCCATGTGCGCGACCTCGTGGCCGCCGGCTGCGACGGTGTGGTCCCCAACGGTTCGCTGGGGGAGTACCAGACCCTCACCGACCGCGAGCGCGACGAGGTCGTGCGCGTCGCCGTCGAGGCGGCCGGCGACGGGGCCCGCGTCATGCCCGGGGTCTCCTCGTACGACAGCGCCCAGTCCCGGCACCGCGCCGAGCGGGCGGCCGAGGCGGGCGTGGGCTCCGTGCTCCTGCTGCCCCCCAACGGCTATCCGTGCGTGGACGAGGCGGTCCGGGCGCACTACGCCGAGGTCGCCGCCGCGGGGCTCCCGGTCGTCGCCTACAACAACCCGTTCGACACCAAGGTCGATCTGACGCCGCGGCTGCTCGCCCGGCTCCACGCGGACGGCTCCGTCGTCGCGGTGAAGGAGTTCAGCGGTGACGTCCGCCGGGCCTACGAGATCGCCGAACGGGCCCCCGGACTCGATCTGCTGGCCGGGGCCGACGACGTCCTGCTCGAACTCGCCGTGGCCGGCGCCGCCGGCTGGATCGCCGGCTGCCCCAACATGCTGCCCGCCTCGTGCGCCGCGCTGTACCGGGCGGCCGTCGACGGGGACCTGGAGACCGCGCTCCCGCTCTACCGCACGCTGCACCCGCTGCTGCGCTGGGACTCCAAACCGGAGTTCGTCCAGGCCATCAAGGCCTCGATGGACCTCGTCGGACGCCATGGCGGCCCCACCCGGCCGCCGCGGCTGCCGCTCGGCGCGGAGGCCCTGGAAGCCGTGCGCGCCGCCACCGAGAAGGCCCTCGCCGAGGGCCTGCACTGAACCCGCCCGCACCGACCACCGAGGGGGAACCTTGCGCAGCCGCCACATCTTCCACGCCGTCGACTCGCACACCGAGGGCATGCCGACCCGGGTGATCACCGGAGGCGTCGGGACCCTGCCCGGCGCCACGATGGCCGAGCGCCGCGCGTACTTCATGGAGCACCGGGACGCGGTGCGGACCCTTCTGATGTACGAACCGCGCGGCCACTCCGCCATGAGCGGGGCGGTCCTCCAGCCGCCGACCCGGCCGGACGCCGACGTCGGAGTGCTGTTCATGGAGGTCTCCGGCTGTCTGCCCATGTGCGGGCACGGCACCATCGGGGTGGCCACCGTCCTGGTGGAGACCGGTCTGGTGGAGGTCACCGAACCCGTCACCAGGGTCCGGCTGGACACCCCGGCCGGACTGGTGACGGCCGATGTACGGGTGGAGGACGGGGCCGCCGTCCACGTCACGCTCACCAACGTCCCCTCCTTCAGCGCCGGTCTCGGACTGACCGCGAGGGTGCCCGGCCACGGCACGGTGCCCTACGACCTCGCCTACGGGGGCAACTTCTACGCGATGGTCCGGCTGGAGGACCTGGGGCTGCCGTTCGACCGGTCGCGCAAGGACGAACTGCTGGCGGCGGGGCTCGCGCTGATGGACGCGGTCAACGCGCACGACCGGCCGGTCCATCCGGTCGACCCCGCCATCCACGGCCTCAAGCACGTCCAGCTGATCGCTCCGGGCTCGGACGCCGTCCGCTCCCGGCACGCGATGGCCATCCACCCCGGCTGGTTCGACCGCTCCCCGTGCGGCACCGGTACCTCCGCCCGGATGGCCCAGCTGCACGCCCGGGGCGAACTGGCGCTGGGCGCCGACTTCGTCAACGAGTCGTTCATCGGTACGGAGTTCACCGGACGGCTCGTCGCCGAGACCACCGTGGGCACGCTGCCGGCCGTCGTGCCCACCGTGACGGGACGGGCCTGGATCACCGGCACCGCGCAGTACTTCCTCGACCCGGCCGACCCGTTCCCCGCTGGGTTCCTGCTGTGAGCCGGGACCCGGCCGCCGGGCAACGTCACATTGTATTCTTGGGCTCCGCACGGCCCCGGAGGAACAGACATGGCCCGCCTGACGTCGCTCAACGCGCTCTCGGCGCGGGAACATCTGCGTGATCAGGTGGCGCACGCGCTGCGGGCGGCGCTCATCTCCGGCGAACTGGAGCCGGGGACGGTCTACTCGGCCCCCGCGCTCGCCGCCGAGTTCGGGGTCTCGGCGACCCCGGTGCGCGAGGCGATGCTCGACCTGGCCCGGGAGGGACTGGTCGAGGCCGTCCGCAACAAGGGCTTCCGCATCACCGAGCTGACCGAGCAGGACCTCGACGACTTCACCGATCTGCGCGCCCTGATCGAGGTGCCCACCGTGGGCCGGATCGCGCGCATGGGGCTCACCCGGGAGCTGGACGCGCTGCGGCCCGCCGCCGAGGAGATCGTGGCGGCGGCCCGACGCCACGACATCCTGGGCTATCTGGACGCCGACCGCCGCTTCCACCTCGCCCTGCTCGGGCTGGCCGGGAACCGCCGCCTGGTCGAGGAGGTCGGCGAACTGCGCAAGCGCTCCCGGCTGTTCGGCCTGAACCGGCTGGCCGAGTCGGGCCAGCTGGTGGCCTCCGCGCAGGAACACGTACAACTGCTGGACCTCGTCGTCGCGGGCGACGCCGAGGGCGCCGAGGCCTGCATGCTCGGCCATATGTCCCACGTCCGCTCCCTGTGGGCCGACGGGACGCCGGACGCCGACGCCGCCCCGGCCTCCGAAGGCGCGGCGGCCGCCCGCGCCTGAGCAGGGCCCCATCAACACCTCTGCCTCTCACCTGAGTTGAGGGCTTCACAAAGGTGTGCCCGGCCGCTTCCTAAGGACATGTGACATGTGCCATTGTACTGACGGTCGCGAATGAGGTCGTGTCCATGTCAGATCATCCCTGGGCCTCCGGGCCCCGCGGGGTGACCCTCCGGCACGGCCCGGCCCGCGCCATCCCCCACTCGCCGTGCGACGCGTCGCACGGCACCACACCGCTGGGAGGCGGCACGTGAGGAACCGAACGGTTCGACAGAGATTCACCGCACTCTCCACCGCGGCCCTGGCCGCATGCCTGGGCATCGGACTGCTCGTGGCCCCGGCCGGGGCCGCCGAGCCCCGGCCGGCATCCCCGGCCGCGGCACCGGCGAGCACCGGGGCGCCCGAGGCCGGCGGCCCCGCCGCACGCTCCGCCGGAGCGCCCGTCCGGGACGCCGGTCATCTGGCCGCCGACGCCGCGAGCCCCGCCGACCGGGCTCCGCTCACCGCGTCCAAGGACGCCCTGCGCCGCGACTACGACGCCCCGGACGCCGCCGAGCCGAGCCACCCCGCCCCCTCGATGGGGGCGAAGGCCCGCACCGCGGCGAAGGCCGCCGGAATCGCCCCGGCCGCCGCGTGCTCCGTGGCCGACTTCACCAGCCGCACCGGCAGCGCCCTCGTCCAGCAGATCCGCTCCTCGACGACGGACTGCGTCAACACGCTCTTCTCCGTCAAGGGCAACGACGGCTACCTCGCCTTCCGCGAGTCCCAGATGGTGGCCGTCGCCGACGCCATGCGCGCCGGATCGGCCGCCTACCCCGGCGACAGCAGCACCGGAATGCCCCAACTGGTGCTCTACCTCCGGGCCGGCTACTACGTGCAGTACTACGACCCCGGAACGGTCGGCGACTACGGAACGGCCCTGCGCACCGCGATCCAGGGCGCGCTGGACGCCTTCTTCGCCTCGTCGCACTCCCACGACGTCACCGACGCCAACGGCGAGACCCTGTCCGAGGCGGTCGTCCTCATCGACAGCGCGGAGCAGAACGCCCGCTATCTGTACGTCGTCAAGCGGCTGCTCGCCGACTACAACAGCGCGTACGACAGCTCCTGGTACATGCTCAACGCGGTCAACAGCGTCTACACCGTGACCTTCCGCGGCCACCAGGTGCCCGAGTTCGTCAGCGCCGTCGAGGCCGACCCGAGCCTGCTCGACGCGCTCGCCGGATTCGCCCGCGACCACCTCGGCCTGCTCGGCACCGACCGCTCGTACCTGACCTCCAACGCCGGACGGGAACTCGGCCGCTTCCTCCAGGAGGCGTCCCTGCGCCCCAAGGCCCGCCCGCTCGTCATCGACCTCCTCGGCCGCACCGCGATCACCGGGCCGACCGCGCCGCTCTGGGTCGGGCTGGCCGAGATGACCGACTACTACGACCGGGCCGACTGCGCCGCGTACGGCACCTGCGACCTGGCCGCACGGCTGAAGTCGGCCGTCCTGCCGGTCTCGTACACCTGCAGCGACAGCATCCGCATCCTCGCCCAGCAGATGTCGTCGGCCGACCTGACGAAGGCGTGCACCAGCCTCAAGGGCCAGGACGCCTACTTCCACGGCATCGCCCGGGACGGCGGACCTGTCGCCGGTGACCTCAACAGCACCATCGAAGTGATCGTCTTCGACTCCAGCACCGACTACCAGACCTACGCCGGGGCGATCTACGGGATCGACACCAACAACGGCGGCATGTACCTGGAGGGCGACCCCTCGGCGGCCGGCAACCAGCCCCGGTTCATCGCCTACGAGGCCGAGTGGACGCGGCCGGACTTCCAGATCTGGAACCTCAACCACGAGTACACCCACTACCTCGACGGCCGGTTCGACATGGCCGGTGACTTCGAGGCCAACATCACCACACCGACCATCTGGTGGGTCGAGGGCTTCGCGGAGTACGTCTCCTACTCCTACCGGGGCGTCACCTACGACGACGCCGTCGCCCGCGCCGCGGAGCACACGTACACCCTGCGGACGCTGTTCGACACCACCTACGAGAACGCCGACCAGACCCGTGTCTACAACTGGGGCTATCTGGCCGTCCGCTACATGCTCCAGTCGCACCGCGCCGACGTCGACACCCTGCTGGGCCGCTACCGCGCCGGTGACTGGGCCGGGGCGCGCACCCTGCTCACCTCGACCATAGGCAGCCGCTACGACGCCGACTGGAACACCTGGCTCACCGCCTGCGCGGCCGGCAGTTGCGGGGAGAGCACCGGGCCCGACCCCGACCCGTCCGCGGAGTGCACCGCGAGCGACGTGCGCGAACTGGGCGAGAACTGCGCCCGCAGCGGACAGCGGGCCACCGAGGGCAACTACTCCTATCTGTATCTGTACGTGCCCGAGGGCACCGCCCGCCTCACCGTCACCACCAGTGGCGGTTCGGGCGACGCCGATCTGTACTACAGCGCGAACGGCTGGGCCACCACCGGCTCGTACACGGCCCGTGCCACCGGCGCCGGAACGGCCCACACGCTGACGATCGACCGTCCGGCGGCGGGTGCCCACTACATCAGTCTGTACGCCGTCCGGGACTTCGCCGATGTGAAGGTGGCGACCCGGTACTGACCCGCGTACGGACCACGGGCCACGGGTGCGGTCGCGCACCCGTGGCCCGGAGGTCCGTGCCGCAGGTGGGGGGTGAGGGCTGCGGCACGGACCGGACCGGGGACGGCCTCAGCAGTCGAAGTCGATGAGGTCGAAGGTCGCGTAGTGGTCCGAGGTGTAGTAGTCCTCCTCGTACGCCTCGCCCGTGACGATGCGCCGGGCACCGCGGGTCGGGGAGCCGGGGGTGATCACGGTGTACTCGTGGTAGTAGCCGGTGCTCCGGCCGGGCAGGACGCCTTCGCGGTTCTGGAAGACGGTGCCGTCCTGGGAGTAGGGGAACGGGCCGCCCGCCTCGATGAGGTCGAGCGTGTCGTGCGCCTGGGAGGGCAGATCCGAGGAGCAGATGCTGCCGACCGAGGCGAGGGAGGCGACGGAGACGGGGGTGGCGGTGGGGGAGGCGGTCGCGGTCGCCGTGACCGGGCCGCCGACGAGGAGGGCGGACAGAAGGGCGGCCGCGCCGCCGAGCGTGGTGATCCGTGGGGGGATTCGCATGCCACCCATGATGACGCGCGTAGATGCCGCTTCGTCAACGCCAAGTCGAGTGAATTTCCCGGAAGTTAACCGGAACGGGGGATGGCCCCGGTCGTGGGTGTGTCCGAGCGGAACATATGGGGGAGGTTTCGTACGTATTGATGAACGCGGACGCGTGACAGCGCGTGGGCGGGGCATGCATGGCGTGAGGAAGACCGAGCGGAGGGGGACGATTCACTGTGTCGCCGGGGGAGACGATGGAACGTCAGGAACTGGCCCGATTGCATCGCAGAGTCGGCCGCGCCGATTTGGCGGCCGTGGCCGAAGTGCGCGGTGCGGTAAGGGAATTACTGCGATATCGCTGGAAGGAGGAGCCCGCTCAGGTGGCCGAGCTGCTGCTGAGCGAGCTGGTCACCAACGCGCTGGTCCACACGGACGACGGAGCGGTCGTCGCCGTCAGCGTGGCGCCCCGCAGACTCCGCGTGGAGGTCCGGGACTTCGTCCCCGGGATGCCCGTGTCGCACGTACCGGACGCCGACGACGGTACGCACGGCCGGGGCCTGGTCCTGGTGGAGAGTCTCGCGGACGCCTGGGGCGTCAGCACCCGCGGTCCGGGCAAGGTGGTCTGGTTCGAACTGGACGGCGAACGGCCCTGACGGTCGACGGGGACCATCAGGGCCGTTTCCGCCGGACGGAGCCCGGAGCGGTGGTTCAGCCGAACTGCTGCTCCAGGTCCTTCAGTTTCTGCTCCAGCGAGTCGAGCCGGGGCAGGGCCTGGGTGTCGTCCTCGGCGGTGAGGTCCACCGTCCGGGGATCAGTCCCGTTCAGCTCCGGCACGTCCCGCGACTGCGGGCCGTTCACGGCCTGCAGGGACGGCCGGGGCCTCAGGGGCAGCTGTCCCGCTTCCGATATGGCGGGCTCCGCGACGGACTGCGTGGAGGCCGACGCCGGGGCGATGGCCTGCACATCCACCTGGGCGGGCGCGCGGCCGATGCGGGTCCAGGCACGGTTCTGCCGGTTCAGGGCCTTGATGTGCGCCCGGTCCAGCTTCTCCTGGTCACGTCTGCGGAGACGGTTCTGCTCTTTCTCCCGGCGGTCCTCCCGCACCTCGTCGACCGCCTCGTCCAGGGTGCGGACGCCCTCCAGGAGCATCAGCGACCAGGCGCCGTAGGTCTCCCGGGGAGCGCGCAGCCAGCGGACGATGCGGATCTGCGGCAGCGGGCGGGGCACCAGGCCCTGCTCGCGCAGCGCCGCGCGACGGGTCTGCTTCAGCGCGCGGTCGAACAGCACCGCGGCCGAGAGCGACATCCCCGCGAAGAAGTGCGGCGCGCCCGCGTGGGTCAGACCGCGCGGCGCGTGCACCCAGTTGAACCAGGCGGCCGCCCCGGCGAACGTCCACACCAGCAGGCGCGAGCCCAGGGCCGCGTCACCGTGGCTGGCCTCGCGCACGGCGAGGACCGAGCAGAACATGGCGGCCCCGTCGAGCCCGAAGGGCACCAGGTACTCCCAGCCCCCGGAGAGGCTGAGGTTCTGCCGGCCGAAGCCGACGAGGCCGTGGAAGGAGAGGGCCGCCGCGACCGCGGCGCAGCAGAACAGCAGGACGTAGGAGGCGGTGGCGAACAGCGCCTCCTTGCGTCTGCGCCGTTCCTCGCTGCGCTCCCAGGAGTCGTCGGCCGCGGATGTGTCGGAGGCGCGCTTGCCGCGCGCGACCACCGTGGCCGCCGCCATGACCCCCGCCAGCAGCACGACGGCCGGCAGCAGCCAGTCAAGCGATATGTCGGTCAGTCTCATGCGCGGTCCCTTGTGTCACGTAGGCGTTTCGGACGCCATCGTGCCGGGGAATTCCACGCTTCCAGGCGGTTTCGGTGCAAGAGAACGCCAATGGGGTGGCGGAGTCGTGGGATATTCACGATCTGGTCGAATACCCATACGGATAAGCCGAGTTGGGTTCGAATTACGCCTTCCCGAGGGCGGTGCGGATCAGGGCGCGGGCATCAGCCGGCTGACCCGTTCCGCGTCACAGGTGCGCGGACAGGTGACGCAGGTGTCCTCGGGGCGCAGCGTGTAGAACATGCAGCAGCTCGCCCGGTCCCGGGTCGGCAGCGACTCCCCGCCGGGTCCGGTCAGTTCGCGGAAGCCCGGGGTGCCGACGTACGGCTTCGCGGTGCCCGGCAGCAGTGCCTCCAGCTCGGCCATCGCGCGCGGCTCCTCGCCGAGCAGCGCGCCGATGTACCAGAGGCCCTCGACGATCTCGTCGGTCGCCATGCCCCACAGCGCCCGGCGCCCGCGTCGCATCCGCGGCCGGAACCCTTCGAGCACCGGCCCCAGGTGCTCGGCCACGGCCGTCAGCACCTCGGCGCGCAGCGCGGCCTCGTCGGCCACCACCCGCGCGCCCGGCAGTGCCGCCGCGGGATCGTCCGGCAGGCAGGCGAACTCCGTGACGCGGACGGCCAGATGGCCCAGCGCCCGCTGGAACGCCACGTCCTCGACGGGGATCCTCGGCACCCGGCGGTGCAGGAACCACGGCACCGTCACCAGCAGACAGGCCGGCCACGCGTAGCGGTGCAGTCCGAAACCTGCGACCACGTCCGGCCGGGCCCGCTCGCCGTAGTCCCGCAGTACCTGCTCGTCGTCCCAGACGAGGAACGCGTCGAGCGCGGCGCCACCGGCCGCGAGCTCGTGCGCGCCCACCCATCCGGCACCGTCGGGCGAGGGGGCGCCGGCCGGCAGGGCTTCGGCGCGCAGCCCCGGGAAGACCTCGGCCAGCCGCGCGTACGCGTCCGTCACCGCCGAGGCCGTCGAGCCGGGGGCAAGCGTGGGAAGGGTCATGCAGGGACCACCGAATCGCGATCGTTTGCAGGTAAGCCTTACCTTACCCGACGCGATCGATGTTTGAACTGCGGCCCCTTGCGCCTATCGTGCACAAGGGGCCCGGCGCGCGCGAGCCGTGCCCGCGAAGGCCGAGGAGGTACCCGTGGAGCAGGGCAGAGCGCGTGAGGACGCGTGGGCACCGTACGTGTCCGCCGCCCCCATGACCGCGTCCTCGTCCGTCCGGGTGCCCGAACAGGCCCGGGGCGAGCACACCCACAGCGAGCCGCCCGCCCCCCGGGCCGCGGTGCGCCGGCACTCCGTGCGCGGCCAGATCCTGGACGCGCTGCGGGCCGCCCTCGTCGACGGCGAGCTGGTCCCCGGCCAGGTCTACTCCGCCCCGGCGCTCGGCGCCCGCTTCGGCGTCTCCGCCACCCCGGTGCGCGAGGCCATGCAGCAGCTCGCCGTCGAGGGCGCCGTGGAGGTCGTGCCGAACCGGGGCTTCCGGGTCTCCGAGCGCGGGCCGGGCGAGCTGGCCGAGCTGGCCGAGGTGCGCGCCCTGATCGAGGTCCCCGTGATGCTGCGGCTCGCCCGCACCGTGCCCCCGGCCGCCTGGTGCGCGCTGCGCCCGCTGGCCGACGCCACGGTCGCCGCGGCGGCGGTCGGCGACCGGGCGAGCTACGCGGAGGCCGACCGGGCCTTCCACGGGGCGGTGCTCGCCCTGGCCGGGAACACCCAGCTGGTCATGGTCGCCGACGATCTGCACCGCCGCTCCCAGTGGCCGCTGGAGGACAACCCCGCCACCCGCCGCGCCGATCTGCTGGCCGACGCCGCCGAGCACACCGCCCTCCTGGACGCGCTGATCGCCCAGGACGTGGCCGTGGTGCAGTCGCTGGTGCGGGAGCACTTCGCCGGCGCGGACCGCTGACCCGCCCCCGGCCGGCGGTTCCGGACGGGTTCAGTTCGCCTCGGCCGTCGCCGGGTCCGGCGGGTCCAGATGCGGTGCCAGCCAGGTCGGTACGCCGCCCAGCAGCCGGAACAGCCGCCCCGCCTCGGCGCGCAGCCGGGCCGCCTCCTCCGGCTCGGGCTCCGAATCGGCCATGGCGATGAGGGCCGGGGCCGTACCGACCAGATAGCCCAGCTCCTCCCTTATCCGCAGCGACTCCGCGAAGCCGTGCCGGGCCTCCGCCAACTCGCCCTCGCGCAGGGCGATCAGGGCCAGATGGCGCCAGGTGGAGGAGAGCAGCAGGGCGTCCCCCTGGGCGGTCGCCCCGGCGTGCGCCCTGCGGTACGCGGCCCGCGCGGCCTGCGGCGAATCCGCGATGTTCTGCGCGATCAGGCCCCGGCGGAAGTCCAGCAGCGGACGGGCCGGTGCGGCGGGGGAGAGCAGGGCGGCGGCCCGGCCGAGCGCCACCCGGGCCTCGTCCGCCCGGTCGCGCACCCCGAGGAGGGTCGAGGCGTACGCCAGATGGCCGCGTTCGCAGGCCGCGGCCCCGCGCTCGGCGTCGTCCTGGGCCATGGCCTCGGCGGTGCGCAGCGCGTCCTCGGCCTCCGTCCAGCCCTGACCGGTGTACAGACAGCGCTCGGTCAGCAGGGCCGTGCGCTGGAGGGCCGCGGCCGGGTCGGTGGCGGCGTCGTGTTCGAGCAGGGCGGCCGCGTCCGTCCAACAGGCGCGCGACCGCAGGCGCCATACCGCTGTCTGGAGCGGCGGATCGTCATCTGCTGTCGTTCCGGAACCAGACATGGCGGTATGCGCCACATTGCCCTCCCCGAGCGCGCCATCGAGCTGTGGAGAGCGTCCGGACCCCCTCGGGGGCGGACACTCGGAGTCTGGCCGCATCACAGCACGGATTGGCACGCCGGGCCAAGAGGTCGAGTCAAGGATAGGTGAAACTTTTCACAATCGACCGGGTGTGCACGGGGCCCGGCGCGGGCCCGGGGCGTCAGCTCATCCGCAGGGCCAGGAAGAAATCGAGCTTGTCCTCCAGCCGCGAAAGGTCACGACCCGTCAACTGCTCGATACGCCCCACCCGGTAGCGCAACGTGTTGACGTGCAGGTGGAGTCGCGAGGCGCAGCGGGTCCACGATCCGTCGCAGTCCAGGAACGCCTCCAGGGTCGGGATCAGCTCCGCGCGGTGGCGCCGGTCGTAGTCGCGCAGCGGGTCGAGCAGACGTGCGGTGAACGCGCGCCGCACGTCGTCCGGGACGAACGGCAGGAGCAGCACGTGCGAGGCCAGCTCGTGGTGGCCGGCCGCGCAGACCCGCCCCGGCCGGGCCGCCGCCACCCGCCGGGCGTGCCGGGCCTCCTCCAGGGCGCCGCGCAGCCCCTCGGGCGAATGCACCGAGGCGCTGACGCCCAGGGTGAGCCGGCCGTCGTCGGCCAGGCCCGCGGCGAGCGGGGTCCGCACCGCATCCAGCAGCGTGTCGGCGTGCAGCGCCGGGTCCTCCGGGGCCTCCTCGGCCGCGGTCTCCTCCCTGTCCGCCGCCGCGAGGGCGGGCAGCGGGACGAGCGCGACGGCCTCATCACCCGTATGGGCGACGGCGATGCGGTCGGCGGAATCGGGGCCCGAGAGCGCCGGGTCGATCAGGATCTCCTCCAGCAGCGCCTGCGCGGCCGGGCCGCCGGCGATCCCGGAGCCGGAGCCGCCGGGCGCCCCGTGCTCGTCCCACTCCACCCGGGCCACGACCACCTGCCAGTGCGGCGCCGCGCCGAGCCCCGGCAGCAGCACCGGGGCGGCCACCCGCAGCCGGGCGGCGATCTCGGCGGGCGGCGCCCCCGCCTGGACCAGCTCCAGCACCTCCTGGGCCAGCCGGCGGCGCACCGTCCGGGCGGCGTCCCGCCGCTCCCGCTCCACCGCGATCAGCTGGGTGACGCCCTGGAGCAGATCGAGCCGGGCGGCCGGCCAGTCGCCCGCGTCGGCCTCCACGGCCAGCAGCCAGTCCGACAGGACCGACTCCCGGACGTCCCGGGAGGCCGGCGCGGCGCCCCGGCCGACGTTCCGGATCGGGAACAGCGCGTAGGTCACGCCACCGCTCACGGCCCGGTGCGGGGCGCGGCGGCCCGCGCGCACCGCGGCCAGATGCGCCCCGGCCAGCTCCGCGCCGACCGGGGCGGGCAGCGGCTCACCGGAGCCCGCGATCCGCCGCCCGGTGGGGGAGAGCACCCAGGCCCGCAGGTCGAGGTCGGAGCCGAGCAGATCGAGGACCGCCTCCGGGCCGCCGCCCGCCGGGCCCGAGGTCATCAGCCGGCGGTGCCGGTCCACGACGGCGGCCAGGTCCCCGGCGCGCTCGCCCGACACCTGGCGCACCACATGCTCGGTGATCGTTGCGAACGCAACGGTCTCGTGGACCGCGAACAGCGGAAGCCGGTGCCGGCGGCACGCCTCGACCAGGTCCTCCGGGATGTCGCCCAGCTCCGCCTCGCCCGCCGCGAGACCGGCCACGCCGGCCGCCGCCAGGATCCGTACGAAGGGCTCCGCGTCCCCGGCGTCCCGGCGCCAGGCCAGTCCGGTCAGCACCAGCTCGCCGCCCGTGAGATAGCGGCTCGGATCACGCAGATCCGTGGTCATCACACCACGGACCGAACGGTCCAGTTCGTCCTCGCCGCCGAGCAGCCGCAGGCCGAGGGCATCCGTCTCCAGCAGGGTGCGCAGCCGCATCTCGTCGCCGTTCTCTTTCGTTCGTGCGGGGAAGAACTGGGTATTGCCGCGAGGTAACGAGTCCCCGCCATTCGTTCGAATCTACAAGACGGGGGCGGAGACCAGCCAACTCCTTCATGGTTTCGGTGACTGCACCAGGTGGAGCAGGGCTTGTGTACTGGGCCGCACACCGCGTGAACAAGACATGAACAGGAACCGGGCCGGCCGTCCCCCAGCCCCAGCGAACGACCGATCGAGAAGAGAGCCACTCATGGACTTCCTTCGCCCCGCCGGCTGGGAGGAGGCGCTCGCCGCCAAGGCCGAGCACCCGACGGCTGTACCCATCGCGGGCGGCACCGATGTGATGGTCGAGATCAACTTCGACCACCGGCGGCCCGAGCAGCTGCTCGACCTGAACCGCATCGGTGAGCTGACCGAGTGGGAGGTGGGCCCCGAGAGCGTACGGCTCGGCGCCTCGGTGCCGTACAGCAGCATCATGGAACACCTGCGGACCGAGCTGCCCGGACTGGCGCTCGCCTCGCACACCGTCGCCTCGCCCCAGATCCGCAACCGGGGCGGCGTCGGCGGCAACCTGGGCACCGCCTCACCCGCCGGGGACGCCCACCCCGCCCTGCTCGCCGCCGGCGCCGAGGTCGAGGCCGCGTCCGTCCGGGGCACCCGGATGATTCCCATCGACGCCTTCTACACCGGCGTCAAGCGCAACGCCCTGGAGCCCGACGAACTGATCCGGGCCGTCCACATCAAGAAGGCCGACGGGCCGCAGCAGTACTCCAAGGTCGGCACCCGCAACGCGATGGTCATCGCCGTCTGCGCCTTCGGCCTCGCCCTGCACCCCGAGACCCGCACCGTCCGCACCGGCATCGGCTCCGCCGCCCCGACACCCGTCCGGGCCAAGGAGGCCGAGGAATTCCTGAACGCCGCCCTGGAGGAGGGCGGCTTCTGGGACAGCCGGGCGATCATCACCCCCTCCGTCGCCACCCGGTTCGCCCAGCTGGCCGCGGGCGCCTGCAACCCGATCGACGATGTGCGCGGCACCGCGAGCTACCGCCGCCACGCCGTCGGGATCATGGCCCGCAGGACCCTCGGCTGGACCTGGGAGTCCTACCGCGGCAACGGCCGCAGCACCGAAGGAGCCGCCTGATCATGCGCGTCAATTTCACGGTCAACGGCCGCCCGCACGAGGCCGACGACGTCTGGGAGGGCGAGTCCCTCCTCTACGTCCTGCGCGAGCGGATGGGCCTGCCCGGCTCCAAGAACGCCTGCGAACAGGGCGAGTGCGGCTCCTGCACCGTCCGTCTCGACGGGGTGCCCGTCTGCTCCTGCCTGGTCGCCGCCGGCCAGGTCGAGGGCCGCGACGTCGTCACCGTCGAAGGACTGGCCGACTTCGCCGCCCACCGCGCGGAGGCCCACCCCGGCACCGGCTGCGCCTCCGGCGCCTGCGGCGTCACCGTCGACACGGCGCAGCGCTGGAAGGCCCGGCCCACCGCCGAGGAGACCCGCGACACCGGCCCGCTCTCCCCGATCCAGCAGGCCTTCATCGACGCGGGCGCCGTCCAGTGCGGCTTCTGCACCCCCGGCCTGCTGGTCGCCGCGGACGAACTGCTGGAACGCAACCCGGAGCCGTCCGACGCGGACATCCGCGAGGCGCTCTCCGGCAACCTCTGCCGCTGCACCGGCTACGAGAAGATCCTCGACGCGGTCCGCCTCGCGGCCGCCCGCGCGGAAGAGGCGGTCTAGACGATGGGCGTCACCGGATCCCCCACCAGCATCAACCAGGGAACCCGCACCCGGGGCGGCATCGGCGAGTCCACGCTGCGCCCCGACGGCATCCTGAAGGTCACCGGCGAGTTCGCGTACTCCTCCGACATGTGGCACGAGGACATGCTCTGGGGCCACACCCTGCGCTCCACCGTCGCGCACGCCGAGATCCGCTCCATCGACGTCTCCGAGGCGCTCGCCACCTCCGGCGTCTACGCCGTGCTCACCTACGACGACCTGCCAGCCGAGGTGAAGAACTACGGGCTGGAGATCCAGGACACCCCCGTTCTCGCCCACGGCCGCGTCCGCCACCACGGCGAACCGGTCGCGCTGGTCGCCGCCGACCACCCGGAGACGGCCCGCCGTGCCGCCGCGAAGATCCGCATCGACTACCGCGAACTGCCGGTCGTCACCGACGAGGCCTCCGCGACCGCGCCCGGCGCTCCGCTCATCCACGAGAACCGCGACGACCACCACATCGGGCACGTACCGCACCCCAACATCGTCCACCGCCAGCCCATCGTCCGCGGCGACGCCGAGGCCGCGAGGGCCCGCGCCGACGTGGTGGTCAGCGGCGAGTACGTCTTCGGCATGCAGGACCAGGCCTTCCTCGGCCCCGAGTCCGGCCTCGCGGTCCCCGCCGAGGACGGCGGAGTCGACCTCTACGTCGCCACCCAGTGGCTCCACTCCGACCTGCGCCAGATCGCCCCCGTCCTCGGCCTGCCCGAGGACAAGGTCCGCATGACGCTCTCCGGCGTCGGCGGCGCCTTCGGCGGACGCGAGGACCTGTCGATGCAGATCCACGCCTGCCTGCTCGCCCTGCGCACCGGCAAACCCGTCAAGATCGTCTACAACCGCTTCGAGTCCTTCTTCGGACACGTCCACCGCCACCCCGCCAAGCTCAGGTACGAGCACGGCGCCACCCGCGACGGCAAGCTCACCCACATGAAGTGCCGCATCGTGCTGGACGGCGGCGCCTACGCCTCCGCCTCCCCGGCCGTCGTCGGCAACGCCTCCTCGCTCTCCGTCGGCCCCTACGTGGTCGAGGACGTCGACATCGAGGCGATCGCCCTCTACACCAACAACCCGCCCTGCGGCGCCATGCGCGGCTTCGGCGCGGTCCAGGCCTGCTTCGCCTACGAGGCGCAGATGGACAAGCTGGCCGCCGCACTCGGCATGGACCCGGTCGAGTTCCGTCAGCTCAACGCCATGGAACAGGGCTCCCTGCTGCCCACCGGACAGCGGGTCGACTCGCCCGCCCCGGTCGCCGAACTGCTCCGCCGGGTCAAGGCCCGCCCCCTGCCGCCCGAGCGCCAGTGGGAGAGCGCCGGCGCCGGCCCCGACGTACGCGCCCTGCCCGGCGGACTCTCCAACACCACGCACGGCGAGGGCGTCGTCCGGGGCGTCGGCTACGCGGTCGGACTGAAGAACGTCGGCTTCTCCGAGGGCTTCGACGACTACTCCACCGCCCGGGTGCGCATGGAGGTCATCGGCGGCGAACCCGTCGCGACCGTCCACACCGCCATGGCCGAGGTCGGGCAGGGCGGCGTCACCGTGCACGCCCAGATCGCCCGGACCGAACTCGGCGTCGCCCAGGTCACCATCCACCCCGCCGACACGCAGGTGGGCTCCGCCGGATCGACCTCCGCCTCCCGCCAGACGTACGTCACCGGCGGCGCGGTCAAGAACTCCTGCGAGGCCGTGCGGGAACAGGTGCTGGAGCTGGGGCGCCGCAAGTTCGGCACCTACCATCCGGCCTGGGCCACCGCCGAACTCCTCCTGGAGGGCGGCAAGGTGGTCACCGACGGCGGCGAGGTGCTGGCCGACCTCGTCGACGTCCTGGAGGACGAGGCGGTCGACGTCGAGCTGGAGTGGCGCCACCGGCCCACCGAGCCCTTCGACCTGCGGACCGGCCAGGGCAACGGCCACGTCCAGTACTCCATCGCCGCCCACCGCGCCGTCGTCGAGGTCGACACCGAACTCGGCCTGGTCAAGGTCATCGAACTGGCCTGCGCCCAGGACGTCGGCAAGGCCCTCAACCCGCTGTCCGTCCTCGGCCAGATCCAGGGCGGCACCCTCCAGGGCATGGGGATCGCCGTCATGGAGGAGATCATCGTCGACCCCACGACCGCGAAGGTGCGCAACCCCTCCTTCACGGACTACCTCCTGCCCACCATCCTCGACACCCCGACCATCCCGGTCGATGTGCTCGAACTCGCCGACGAGCACGCCCCGTACGGGCTGCGCGGCATCGGCGAGGCCCCCACCCTGTCGTCCACCCCGGCCGTCCTCGCGGCGATCCGGAACGCGACGGGGCTGGAGCTCAACCGGACCCCGGTCCGCCCGGAGCACCTCACCGGCACCTGACCGGAGCTCCCCCACCACGCTCCGGGCGGTGCGCGCCCAGGGAACGTCACACCCTCCCCGCCGCACCGCCCGGAGTCACCGGATCCCGCACCGCTCGCGGGCCCCGGACCGTTCCGCGGCGGCGTTCCGGCGCCGCCGGCCGTACCCGTTCCCCACCACTCCGCATGAACAGTTCGTCTCGGGCCGTCCCCCGGGTCGTGCCGCCAGCGCAGTCATCCCAAATCCCGCATATCGACTCGTCATCGCGGGTGCCCCTGTGAACCTTGGGAGTCAGGCATCATGACCCAGCAGTCAGTGGAACCGAAGACCGGCGCCAAGGAGGCGGGCCGCGGCTCGCGCGTCCCCGCCGGAAGATCATGGCTCGACCGGTACTTCCACATATCCGAGCGCGGATCGACCGTCGCCACCGAGGTGCGCGGCGGCGTCACCACCTTCATGGCGATGGCGTACATCCTGCTGCTCAACCCGCTCATCCTCGGCGGCAAGGACGTCGACGGCAATGTTCTCGGCCAGCCCGGACTGATCACCGCCACCGCGCTCGCCGCCGCCGCGACCACCCTGCTGATGGGCTTCGTCGGCAAGGTCCCGCTCGCCCTCGCCGCGGGGCTCAGCGTCTCCGGTGTGCTGTCCTCGCAGGTCGCCCCGGAGATGACCTGGCCGCAGGCCATGGGCATGTGCGTGATGTACGGCGTGGTGATCTGCCTGCTGGTGGTCACCGGTCTGCGCGAGCTGATCATGAACGCGATCCCGTTGCCCCTCAAGCACGGCATCACCATGGGCATCGGACTGTTCATCGCCCTCATCGGCCTCTACAAGGCCGGCTTCGTCGGCAAGGGCACCGCCACCCCGGTCACCCTCGGCCCCACCGGTGAACTCGCCGGCTGGCCCGTCCTCGTCTTCGCGGTGACCCTGCTCCTCATCTTCATGCTCCAGGCCCGCAACATCCCCGGCGCGATCCTCATCGGGATCGTCGTCGGCACCGTGGTCGCCGTCGTCGTCAACAAGGCCGCCGACGTCGACCCGAAGATCTGGAGCAGCGGCCCGCCCGAGCTGAGCGGATCCGCGGTCTCCTCACCGGACTTCTCGCTCTTCGGTGACGTCGAGTTCGGCGGCTGGGGCGACGTCGGCGCGATGACCGTCGGCTTCATCGTCTTCACCCTGGTGCTGGCCGGCTTCTTCGACGCGATGGCCACCATCATCGGGGTCGGCACGGAGGCCGGGCTCGCCGACGACCGGGGCCGGATGCCCGGTCTCTCCAAGGCGCTGTTCATCGACGGCGCGGGCGGGGCGATCGGCGGTGTCGCCGGCGGCTCCGGCCAGACGGTCTTCGTCGAATCCGCCACCGGCGTCGGGGAGGGCGCCCGCACCGGGCTGGCCTCCGTCGTCACCGGCCTCTTCTTCGCCGCCTGCCTCTTCTTCACCCCGCTCACCGCGATCGTGCCGGCCGAGGTGGCCTCCGCCGCCCTCGTCGTCATCGGTGCCATGATGATGCAGAACGCCCGGCACGTGGACTGGAGCGACCGCTCGGTGGCCGTCCCGGTCTTCCTGACCGTGGTCCTGATGCCCTTCACGTACACCATCACCACCGGGGTGGCCGCCGGCGTCATCTCGTACGTCGCCATCAAGGCGGCCCAGGGCCGGGCCCGCGAGGTCGGCGCCTTCATGTGGGGACTGACGGTGATCTTCGTCGTCTACTTCGCCCTGCACCCGATCGAGAGCTGGCTGGGCGTCAGCTGACCCTCCCCGTACGCCGTTTCCCCCACTCGTCCGCCAAGGAGACCGAGATGCTGGACATCGCCGAGGAACTCGACCGATGGACCGGGCAGGGCCGCGACTTCGCCGTGGCCACCGTCGTCGCCGTCGGCGGCAGCGCGCCCCGGCAGCCCGGCGCCGCGCTCGCCGTCGACCGTGACGGCACCGCGATCGGCTCGGTCTCCGGCGGATGCGTGGAGGGCGCGGTCTACGAGCTGTGCCGGCAGGCGCTCGACGACGGCACCCCCGTCCGCGAACGCTTCGGCTACAGCGACGAGGACGCCTTCGCCGTGGGGCTGACCTGCGGCGGCGTCATCGACATCCTGGTGACACCGGTACGGGCGGACGACCCCGCCCGCCCGGTGTTCGCCTCCGCGTTCGCCGCCGCCGCGCGGGGGGAGGCGGCGGCGCTCGCCCGGATCGCCGACGGACCCGCCGAACTGCTCGGACGGCCGCTGCTCGTCCGGCCGGACGGCGGGGTCGAGGGCGGGCTCGGCGGCCATCCGGAACTGGACCGCACCGCCGCCGCCGAGACCCGGGCCCTGCTCGACGCCGGGCGCACCGGTACCCTCACCATCGGCGCGGACGGCTCCCGCTGCGGCCGGCCGCTCACGCTGCTCGTCGAGTCCAGCGTCCCGCCACCCCGGATGATCGTGTTCGGGGCCATCGACTTCGCGGCGGCCCTGGTGCGGGCCGGGAAGTTCCTCGGCTACCACGTCACGGTGTGCGACGCCCGGCCCGTCTTCGCGACCCGGGCCCGCTTCCCGGAGGCCGACGAACTCGTCGTCGAATGGCCGCACCGCTATCTCGCCGCGACCGGGGTGGACGCGCGCACCGTGCTCTGCGTCCTCACCCACGACGCCAAGTTCGACATCCCGCTGCTGGAGACCGCGCTCAGGCTCCCCGTCGCCTACATCGGCGCGATGGGCTCGCGCCGCACCCATCTGGACCGCAACGACCGGCTGCGCCGGGCCGGGGTGACCGAAGCGGAACTGGCCCGGCTCCACTCGCCGATCGGCCTCGACCTCGGAGCCCGCACCCCCGAGGAGACCGCCCTGTCCATCGCCGCCGAGATCGTCGCCGAGCGACGCGGCGGCAGCGGACGCCCGCTCACCGGCGCGCACACCCCGATCCACCCGGCCCCGGCCCCCGTCGGACGGCTCGGATCCGCCGCCTGAGACCGCGTCCGGGACCTTCCGGAACAGGCGGTTCCCCGCCGCGGCGGTTTTCCGCCAGCCGCGGGCACTGACGAACCGGAGCGCCAACCGGTAGATCAGCAGCATGACTTCCACACCCTCCACCGCCGGCGGCCGGGCGAGACCCGTCCGCGCACGGCGCCGCGCGCTGCTGACCGCGACCGCGGTCGCCCTGACCAGCGGCGCGCTGCTGCCCGTCACCGGAAGCGCCACCGCCGCCACCGGCCCGGCCGCCGCTTCCGGCCGGAACGCCCCCGAGGCGCGCACGTACGACATCACCCTGGTCACCGGTGACGTGGTGCACTTCTCCGACGGGGCCGGCCGGCAGGACACCGTCACCGTGGACCGTCCGGACGGCGCGCCGGGCGGGGTCCACGTCCAGCAGGCCGGGGACGACCTCTACGTCCTGCCCGACGAGGCCTCCGGCCTGATCGCCGCAGGCCGGCTGGACCGCCGCCTCTTCAACATCACCGCCCTCGCGAAGATGGGCTACGACGACCGGCGCAGCGGCGGCATACCCCTGATCGCCACCTACCCGGCGGGCAACGCCCGTGCGCTGCCCGTCGCCCCGCGCGGCAGCCGCACCGTGCGGACGCTCGCCTCGATCCACGGCGCCGCCCTGAAGGCCGGCAAGGACACCGTCCGCACCTTCTGGGACGACATCGCGGCCACCCCGACGGCCCGTTCGCTGGACAACGGCATCGCCAAGCTCTGGCTCGACGGCCGCGTCGAGGCGGCGCTGAAGGACTCCGTCCCGCAGATCAACGCCCCGCAGGCCTGGGCCGAGGGCTACGACGGCAAGGGCGTCAAGGTCGCCGTCCTGGACACCGGCATCGACGCCGACCACCCGGACGTCAAGGACCGCATCCTGGAGACGAAGAGCTTCGTCCCCGGTGAGGAGGTCGACGACAAGCACGGCCACGGCACGCACGTCGCCTCCACCATCGCCGGATCCGGCGCCGCGTCCGACGGTGTCAACAAGGGCGTGGCCCCGGCCGCCGGGCTGCTCGTCGGCAAGGTGCTGAGCGACGAGGGATCCGGCGCCGACTCGGGCATCATCGAGGCGATGGAGTGGGCGAAGGCCGAGGGCGCCGACGTCGTCTCCATGAGCCTCGGCTCGGACGTCCCCGACGACGGCACCGATCCGATGGCCCAGGCCGTCAACACCCTCTCCGCGGACGGCGGTCCGCTCTTCGTCATCGCCGCCGGCAACGCCTACGGCGCCGGCACGATCGGCTCGCCCGGCTCCGCGGACCGGGCGCTGACCGTCGCCGCCGTCGACAAGCAGGACGGCCGCGCCGACTTCTCCTCCATGGGCCCGCTGGTCCGCTCCTACGGCCTCAAGCCGGACCTCTCCGCGCCCGGCGTCGACATCAACGCGGCCGCCTCGCAGTCGGTTCCGGGCATCGAGGGCATGTACCAGTCGATGTCCGGTACGTCGATGGCCACCCCGCACGTCGCCGGCGCCGCCGCCATCCTCAAGCAGCGCCACCCCGACTGGTCCGGACAGCGCGTCAAGGACGCGCTGATGACCTCGTCGAAGCTGCTGCCCGACCACACCCCGTACGAGCAGGGCACCGGCCGGCTCGATGTGAAGGCCGCGGTCGACACCCGGATCGAGGCCACCGGTTCCGTGCCGGTCGCCGCCTACGACTGGCCGCACAGCCCCTCGGACCCGGTCGCCGAACGGACCGTCACCTACCGCAACACCGGCACCGAGGACGTGACCCTCGACCTGTCGACGGACGGGGACGCGGACGCGTACACGCTGTCGACGGATCGGCTCACGGTCCCGGCCGGTTCGACCGCCGACGCTGTGCTCTCGCTGGACCCGTCGAAGGTCGCGGTGAACACCACGTACTCCGGACAGGTCCTCGCCGAGGACGCCTCGGGCGCGGTCGTCGCGCACACCGGCTTCGCGCTGAACAAGGAGCAGGAGCTCTACGACCTGACGCTGCGGCTTCGCGACCGCTCCGGTGAGCCGATGGACGGGACCGTGGTCCTCGCCGCCCTCGGCGACCCGAACCTGACGCCCGTCGCGGTCCCCGGCGACACCACGCTCCGGCTGCCCCCGGGCACGTACACCGCCTGGTCCGCCGCCGACGTCAAGGGCGACACCGCCGACTCGAAGGCACTCGCCTTCCTGGCCGCCCCCGAGATCGTCCTCGACAAGCCCTCCACCGTGACCCTCGACGCCTCCCGCGCCCACAAGGTCGAGGTGCGGACGCCGAAGGAGACCGAGACCCGGCAGCTGCGCTACGACATGGCGCGCACCGCCCCGGACGGGACCGTCCAGCGCGACGCGTACCAGATCCCGCTGACGTACGACCAGTTGTGGGCGAGCCCCACCGAGAAGGTCACGCAGGGCGGCTTCTCCTTCCTGACGCGATGGCGGCAGGGCGAGAAGCTGGTCGACCTGACGGCCGGCGGCCGTGATGTGGACGTGGCCGTGCAGGGCGGCTCGCCGGTCGCCGAGGACCGGCGTCAGAAGCTCGCCACCGTCTTCGCCGGTGAGGGCGCGCCCGCCGACTACGAAGGACTGGACGCCCGGGGCAGGGCCGTCGTGATCCGCAGCGGCGACGCGGTGGCCCCCGCCGACCGGGCGGCCGCCGCGATCGCGGCCGGTGCCGAGGCGCTGTTCGTCGTCAACTCCGGTGACGGCGTGCTGATGGAGTCCTACGCCGACTACGGCACCACGCTCCCGATCCCGGTGGCCTCCGTGCGCCGGCTGGCGGGCGAGGACCTGGTGAAGCAGGCACGGCGCGGCGCGAAGGTGACCGTGGTCCAGCGGAAGTACGCCCGGTACGTGTACGACCTGGTCGACCGCCACGACGGCACCGTCCCGGACGGCTCGCTCGCCTTCGCCCCGTCCGCCCGCCGGCTCGCGAAGGTGGAGAACACCTTCTACGGCCACCGGGACGTCGTGGGCGGCGGTTACCGCTACGACATCCCCGACTACGGCTACGGCATCGGTTTCGCCGAGTACGAGAAGTACCCCGCCACCCGCACCGAATGGGTCACGCCGCTGCCGGGCGCCTCGTTCTGGTACGAGGACCACTCGGTGTACAACGAGACCGGCACGGACATCTCGCTGGAGCAGCGCAGCGGCGACCTGGACTACACGGCGGGCCGCACCTACCGGGCCGACTGGTTCGCCCCGGTCGCCCGGCCGCGTCTGGGCACCGGCTACTGGGGGCCGAGCCGTTCGCAGTACGGCGACATCCAGTACAACGTCACGCCGTGGACGGACGGCGGCGCCGGTCATTCGGGCGCCATGCCGGACAAGGAGTACGACACCGGCACGGCCGCGCTCTACCAGGGCGACACGCTGCTCGACCAGGTGCCGGGACGCGCGGGCTACGCCGGGAACCTCGCCCCCGAGAAGCTGCCCTACCGCCTCGTCCTGGACGCCTCGCGCGACGCGGACACCTGGAAGACCTCGGTGCGCACCCGCACGGAGTGGGCCTTCGAGTCCGGTGCGCCGGACGCCGACGGCCCGTTCCAGGTCGACATCCCGATGCTCCAGCTGGACTACGGCGTCGCGACCGACCTGGCCGGTGACGTGAAGGCCGGCGGATGGACCGAGATCGCTCTCGCCTCCACCACGCAGGAGTGGCTGGAGGGTGCCGTGAAGGCCACGAAGGCCACCATGTCCGTCAGCTACGACGACGGGAAGAGCTGGAGCGCGGTGCAGCTGAGGAAGGACGCGGCCGGTTCCTGGACCGCCCGGTTCAGGACCCCCGCGAAGGGGGCCGGGGCCGTGTCGCTGAAGGTGCACGCGGAGGCCCCCGGCGGTCTCGCGGTGGACCAGGAGATCATCCGGGCCTTCGGCCTCAAGTGACCCGCTGAGAAACGCGTTCGAGGCGGTCGCGCACCCCGGGGGACCGGGGGCGCGGCCGCCTCTTCCGTGCCCCGCGAAGATCAAAATTTGCCCGCTTTGCCCGTATATGGTGGGCGATAACGCCAGAAAGGGATTTTTTGCGGTGCGACGGAAGTTGCCACGGCGCCATCCGGAGGCTTATAAGAGGAACGTGGCCGAGGCGATTCCGGGAATTCCGGGGATCCGCCGCCATGGAGGTTTCCCATGTTTCTCACTCCGTCCGACACGGAGAAATTGCTGCTGAGCGTCGCCGGAATGGTCGCCCGTGACCGCCGCGCGCGAGGCGTCCGCCTCAACTACCCCGAGGCCACCGCTCTGCTCGCCTGCTGGGCGATGGAGCGGGCCCGCGAAGGGGCCCGGGTAGCCGACCTCATGACCGAGGGGCGCACCGTGCTCACCCGCTCCGACGTGCTGGAAGGCGTTCCGGAGATGCTGCACGACGTCCAGGTCGAGGCGACCTTCCCCGACGGGCGCAAGCTCGTCACGATCACCGCGCCGATCCCGTGATCCCCGGCGAGATCCGGCCCGCCGCCGGTACGGTCCGACTCAATTCCGGACGCCCCGCCATTCGGCTCACCGTGGTGAATGACGGAGACCGTCCCATTCAGATCGGTTCGCATTTCCATTTCGCCGACGTGAATCCCGCGCTTTCCTTCGACCGTGATGCCGCGCGGGGATTCAGGCTGGACATTCCCTCCGGTACGTCGCTGCGCTTCGAACCAGGCGTCGGCGCGGACGTCCCCCTCGTGGCGTTCGGCGGACGCGGTGCGGTGCCCGGCCTCGTCGTCCCCGCCGCCCGCCCGGTCCGCACCCCCGAACAGGAACAGGAACAGGAGGCCGTGAGATGTCCGAGCTGACCCGCGCCGGCTACGCGGCGCTCTACGGGCCGACCACCGGCGACCGCGTCCGGCTCGCCGACACCGACCTCTGGATCGAGGTCGAGGAGGACCGCTGCGTCGGCGGTGACGAGGCCGTCTTCGGCGGCGGGAAGTCGATCCGCGAGTCCATGGCCCAGTCCACCGCCTCGCGCGCCGACGGGGCCCTCGACCTGGTCATCACCAATGTCGTCGTCCTGGACCACTGGGGCGTCGTCAAGACCGACGTCGGCGTCCGTTCCGGGCGCATCGTCGCCCTGGGCCGCTCGGGCAACCCCGACACCACCGACGGCGTCCACCCGGACCTGGTCATCGGACCCGGCACCGACGTGGTCTCCGGCGAGGGGCGCATCCTCACCGCCGGGGCCGTCGACACCCATGTCCACTTCCTCATGCCGGAGACCCTGCACGAGGCGCTGGCCACCGGCACCACCACCGTCATCGGCGGCGGCACCGGGGCCACCGAGGGCTCCAAGGCCACCACCGTCACCCCCGGCGCCTGGAACCTCGCGATGATGCACCGCTCGCTGGACTCCGTCCCGCTGAACGTCCTGCTCTTCGCCAAGGGGTCCACCGTCGGCGAGGAGGCCCTTCGCGAGGCGGCGCTCGCCGGTGCCGGCGGCTACAAGGTCCACGAGGACTGGGGCGCGACCCCCGCCGCCATCGACGCCGCGCTGAAGGCCGCCGACGCCCACGGCCTCCAGGTCGCCCTGCACGGCGACAGCCTCAACGAGGCCGGCTACGTCGAGGGCACCCTGGACGCCATCGCCGGCCGGGGCATCCACGTCTTCCACGCCGAGGGGGCCGGCGGGGGCCACGCGCCCGACATCATCACGGTCGCCTCCCACCCCCACATCCTCCCGGCGTCCACCAATCCGACGCTCCCGCACACCGTCAACACCGTCGACGAACACCTCGACATGCTGATGGTCTGCCACCACCTCAACCCGCGTGTCCCCGAGGACCTGGCCTTCGCCGAGTCCCGGATCCGCGCCACCACCATCGCCGCCGAGGACGTGCTCCACGACATCGGCGCACTCTCCATCACCTCCTCCGACGCCCAGGCCATGGGCCGCATCGGTGAGGTCGTCTGCCGCACCTGGCAGGTCGCCCATGTGATGAAGAACCGTTTCGGAGACCGGGGCAGCGTGCTGCCCGCCGACAACGAACGCGCCCGCCGCTACGTCGCCAAGTACACGATCTGCCCCGCCGTCGCACACGGCATCGACCATGTCGTGGGCTCCGTCGAACCGGGCAAGCTCGCCGATCTGGTCCTCTGGGACCCCGCCTTCTTCGGCATCCGCCCCGCGGCCGTCCTCAAGGGCGGCATGGTGGTGTACGCGCCGCTCGGCGACGCCAACGCGGCGATCCCCACCACCCAGCCCGTGCTGCTGCGCCCGACGGCGGCGGCCGGGGCCGCCCCGCACCTGTCCGTCAGCTTCGTCGCCCCGGCCGCCCTGGCCGACGGTCTGGCCGAACGCCTCGGACTCGTGCGGGAACTCGTCGCCGTTCGCCCCACCCGCCACCTCACCAAGGCGGACCTGCCGAACAACACCGCGCTGCCCGTCATCGAGGTCGACCCGGAGACCTTCGCCATCCGCATCGACGGCGAACCGGTCGAACCCGCGCCCGTCACCGAACTGCCGCTCACCCAGCGGTACTCCTTGTTCTGATGGCGTCCCTGGCCGCCCTCCTGCTGGGCGACGGGCGGCTCCCGGTCGGCGCGTACACCTACAGCGCCGGACTGGAGCCGGCCGTCGCGGCGGGACTCACCCGCGACGACGTCCCCGCCCTGCTCATGGCCCGGCTGCGCACCACCGCCGTCACCGAGGCGGCCGCCGCCGTCCTCGCGCTGCGGGCGGCGGGGGAGGACCGGCCGGACTACCGGCCGGTGCAACGGGCGCTGGCCGCCCGGACCCCGGTCGCCCCGCAGCGCACGGCCTCGGCGGCGCTCGGCCGGGGGGTGCACCGGCTCGCCCGGCGCCTGGCCCCCGCCCACCCCGCCGTCACCGCGCTGTCCGCCCTGGACGGCCGTCCGCTGCGGCCGGTCGCGCTCGGCGCGCTGGCCGCCGTACTCCCCGCGACCGAGGAGGAACTGGCGCACGCCGTCGTCTACGACGAGCTCCAGACCATCGCCTCGGCCGCGCTCAAGCTCCTGCCCGGCGACCCGCTCGACTCGGTCGCCTGGATCCTCGCCGCCGAACCCGAGGCGGCTCGGGCGGCCGGCACCGCCCTCGCCGTACGGAGTCCGGGCCTGCTGCCCGCCCGTACGGCCCCGCTCACCGAACAGTGGGCGCTCGACCACGCACGACGCGAACGGAGGCTCTTCCTTGCCTGACACGACCCCCGACCCCCGCCCCGCCCACACCCACCCGCACCCCGATGCCCACCCGCACGTCCATGCGGCACCGGCCCGCGCCCTGCGCCTGGGCGTCGCCGGACCGGTCGGCACCGGAAAGAGCTCCATCCTGGCCACGCTCTGCCGCGAGCTGGCCGGCGAACTGGCCATGGCCGTCGTCACCAACGACATCTACACCGACGAGGACGCCCGCTTCCTGCGCTCGGCCGGGGTGCTGCCCACCGAGCGGATCCGCGCGGTCGAGACGGGCGCCTGCCCGCACACCGCCATCCGGGACGACGTCAGCGCCAACCTGGACGCGGTCGAGGACCTGGAGGAGGAGTTCGGTCCGCTGGACCTGGTCCTCGTCGAGAGCGGCGGCGACAACCTGACCGCCACTTTCAGCCCGGCCCTCGCGGACGCCCAGCTCTTCTGCATCGATGTCGCGGGCGGCGGCGACGTGGCGCGCAAAGGCGGTCCCGGCATCACCGGAGCCGACCTCCTGATCGTCAACAAGACGGATCTCGCGCCCCATGTGGAGGTGGACGTGGCCGCGATGGTCGCCGACGCCGCGTCCGTGCGCGGCGGGCTCCCCGTCCTGGCCCTGTCCCGCAAGGACCTGGCCTCCGTCGCGGAACTGGCCGACTGGGTACGGGACCTGCTCGCCCGCCACCGCGCGGGCGCCCATGTCCCCACCGACCCGGGCCCGATGGCGCCGCACAGCCACGACCACGCGTGAACGAGCCCGTCGTCGTCGGCGTCGAGCGCGACGCCTCCGGCCGCCATGTCGCCCGCGAACTGCGCCCCGGCGCCTTCCTCGCGCCCCGTCCCCTGCTGCCCGAGCCGGACAGGACCAGAATCGCCCTGGTCGGCACCCGGGCCGGGCTGCTGGCCGGCGACGACCTCGGACTGCGGATCTCCGTCGGCCCCGGCGCCCGCCTCGAACTCGTCGAGCCGGCCGGGCTCGTCGCCTACGACCACCGGGGCGGACGCTCCCGGTGGCGGGCCCGGGTCGAGGTCGCCGAGGGCGGTGAACTCCTCTGGTGCGGGCAGCCGTTCGTCGTCTCCGACGGGGCGGACGTGCTGCGCGAGATGGACGTCGCCCTCGCCGCCGGGGCCCGGATGCTCTGGCGGGACACGCTCGTGCTGGGCCGCTCGGGGGAGCGCGGCGGCAGCGTGCGGGTGGTCACCCGGGTGACGTACGACGACGAGGAACTGCTGGTCGAGGACCTGGACCTCACCGACACCGCCGTGCGCGCCCTGCCCGGACTGCTGGGACCGAACCGAGTCGTCGGCTCGGTCACGGCGCTCGGCGCGCGTCCGGCCGGCCCGGCGCACCCCTGCCGCGCGGAGCTGGCGGGGCCGGGTGCGCAGATCCGGCTGCTGGACACCGCCGCCCCGGCCGTCGAGGCGGAACTGACGGCGGTCTGGGAGGCGTGGAGCCGCCCCTGAGCGCCGGTACGCCACATTGATATGCACCATACATATCTGATGTATGGTGCATATTGAGAGGCGTACGGCGGGGGCGGCGCCGCACCCAGCGAGTCGAAGGAACAGCGCAATGACACTGGAGAACAAGGTCGCCGTCGTCACCGGAGGAGCCTCCGGCATCGGCGAGGCCGTCACCCGGCTCTTCGTCGAGCGCGGCGCCCGCGTCGTGGTCGTCGACCTCCAGCAGGAGGCGGGGGACACCCTCGTCGCCGACCTCGGCGACGCCGTCGCCTTCCTCCGCGGCGACGTCTCCGACCGCGCCGTCGCCGATCTGGCCGTCGCCACCGCGGTCGAGCGCTTCGGTCACCTCGACGTCCTGGTCAACAACGCCAGCGCCTCGCGGGTGCGCCCCTTCACCGAGCAGACCGAGGACGACTGGAGGCTCGCCCTGGACACCGGTCTGTTCGCCACCCGCAACTTCATGCTGGCCGCCCACCCGCAGCTGCGCGCCCGGCAGGGTGCCGTGATCAACTTCGCCTCGGGCGCGGGCATCGACGGCCAGCCCAACCAGGCCTCCTACGCCGCCGCGAAGGAGGCCATCCGCGGCCTGAGCCGGGTCGTCGCCAACGAATGGGCCGCCGACCAGATCCGGGTCAACGTCGTCTCGCCGATGGCCCGCACCGCCGGGGTGGCCGCCTGGGCGGAGGCCAACCCCGAGCAGTACGCCCTGTCCGCGGCCAAGGTCCCCCTCGGCCGCTTCGGCGACCCGCGCACGGACGTCGCCCCCGTCGTCGCGTTCCTGGCGAGCGACGACGCCCGCTACATCACCGGGCAGACGCTGATGGCCGACGGCGGAGCGATCAAGCTCCGCTGACCGCGTCCGTCCGCGCGCCGGTGTCCGGGGCCCCCGCCTGCCGGGACCCGCGGACACCGGCGCGCAGCATCAGCGGCGCGCACAGCAGGGCGGGGGCCGCCGCCAGGGCGAAGCACACCGCGAGCGGCAGCCGGTCGATCAGCAGGCCGGCTGCCGCACTGCCGGCCGCCGAACCGGCGTTGAACGCGGTGTTCACCCACGCCCCCGCCCGGGTGCGCCGGCCCTCGTCCACCGAGGCGTCCGCGATCAGATACGCGGTGGTGAGCGCCGGGGCGACGAACAGCCCGGCGACCGCGATCAGGACCGCCAGCACCGGCAGTCCGGGCGAGAACCCGGCCGCCAGCAGCGTCGCGCCCAGCGCCGCGGCGACCAGCGGCAACCGGACGCGGTCCGGGGACCGCCACCGCACCGCCCCGTAGGACAGCCCGCCGACCGCGCTCCCGGCCGACAGCGCGGCCAGCACCCAGGACACCGAGGACGCGGAGTGCAGCGACTCGGTGAACGCCACGACCAGCAGCTCCAGCGACCCCAGGCCGAGGCCCACCGCACCCGTCACCAGGACCGCGTGCCGCAGCGGGGCGATCCCGCGCAGCCGCAGCCGGGGCGCGGCGGAACCCTTGCCCCCGGCCGCCCGCGCACGGCTGCCGCGCGGCACCGCGGGCGAGGTCGCCAGGACCGTCGCCCCGGAGAACACCAGCACCGCGCCGACGAGCACCCCGGCCGAGGGCCCGGAGACGGTGAGCAGCACCCCGACGAGCAACGGGGCGGTGATGTACATCAGTTCCTCGGCCACCCCGTCCAGGCTGTACGCGCGCTGCAGCAGCGCCCGGTCGGGGACCAGGGCGCTCCACACCGCCCGCATGACCGGGCCCAGCGGCGGCGTGCAGGCACCCGCCGCCACGGTGAGCGCGCCGACGAGGGCGACGGGGGCGCCGGGCCGCCAGGTGAGCAGGGCCACGACGACGAGCAGCCCCGCGTACACCCCCGCCATCGGCGGCAGGGCGCGCGGAGCCCCGTACCGGTCGATCAGCGCCGCGCGGGCGGGGGACAGGACGACGCTCAGGGCCCCGAACAGGGCCATCACCCCGCCGGCCACCGCGTACGAACCGGCGGCGTTCTTGACGGCGAGCAGCAGGGCGAGCGGGACGATTCCGTAGGAGAGGCGCCCCACCAGGGTGGCGGCGAAGGGGCGCGCGGCCCGTGGGACGCGCAGAACGGAGACATACGAAAGAGACACGACGGCATTCCTCGTGAGAACGGCGCACCAAGGGCGCCGGGGTGTGCGGGGACACCGGAGCGGCCCACCCGGGACGTGGTCCGGGGCGAGGACGTGTGGCGAAACACGCCCGGGGGCCAGGGCTCGGGTCTACGCACGGAGGAATGACATACCGGCAAATTATCAGAGCGGCCGCGGCGGCGGCAGGGCGCTGTCCCCGGTGATCCCCGGGTTCGCCGCGAGGATCTCCTCGGCCGTCTCCCACAGCCGGGGCAGGAACCGCAGCACCTTCTCGCCCCGGGCCGGCAGATCGTCCGGCCCCGTTACCCCGGTGAGCGCGGCCACCGCCGCCCGGAACGCCGGCAGCCGCTCCGCGTGCAGCGCCGGGGCGTCCGCCGCCAGTACCGTGTGGCAGCGGGCGAACGTCGCCACGATCCAGAAGACGGCCTCCCGGTGCTCGCCGCGCTCCACCAGGTCCCGGCTGCCGTCGACGGCGACGGGCCGCGCCCCGGCGGTGAGATCGCCGCTGAAGAAGAACGGGGTCCGCGCCACCGGCACCGTCGCGTCGAACGTTCGCGCCAGCTCGCCCAGATGGTGCCGGACCACCTCCGCCGGCACCTCGGCGCAGCCGAGCAGGTCCAGCAGCTCGTGGTGGAACTCCGGCCGCCCGTAGGCCTCCAGCACCTCGCGCACCGCCCGGTAGCGCAGCCGGATCGTCGGATTGCGCAGCGCCGCCACCAGCAGCACGTGCGTGGTCACCCCGGTCGGGAACATCCACGCCGTCACCCGCTCGTGGAACGGGGCGCCCGGATCGTGCGCGGCCAGCCGGGACTCGACCCGGTGCCGGGCGTCCAGGCACCGGCTCCGCACCCGCTTCCGCTCGGCGAACCGGGGCGCCACGGCCGTGTGCAGCGCCCGCAGCGCGCCGCTCGGATCGTCGATCACCGTATCGGTGCGGAAGGCGCCCGCCAGATGGTACGAGGAGAGCACGGCGGCCGGGTCGCGCAGCTCGTCCCACGGCACGAGGCTGATCTCCAGCAGGGCGCCCTCGTGGCGGAACTTGCCCGGTTTGACCGGGACTTCGTCCGCCTCCGTCACCACCATCACGTCCACGTCGGAGGAGGGCGCCAGCTCGGCGTCGTCCGGCTTCCCCACCGTCGATCCGCCGAAGTAGGCACCCCGGTAGCCCGGGAGATCGCGGGCGTGCGCGGCCACCCAGCGGCGCGCGGTGGCGCGCGCGGTTCCGACTCTCATGCGGCGGCTCCTCGGGGCGGTGCGGAGGGGGCGGTCCGCCGAGCGTAGATCACGACGGCTCGGGGGCGGGGCGGCCGCACCCGCCGCCGATAATGGGCGGGTGACGGACAGACAGCTCAGTGTGGTGCTCGCCGAGGACTCCGTTGTCCTGCGGGACGGAATGACCGAACTGCTCGGGGCCCGCGGCTGTGCGGTGGTGGCCACCGCGGGGACGGCGCCCGACCTGCTCGCCGCGGTGGAGCGGCACCGCCCGGACGTCGCCGTCGTCGACATCCGGATGCCCCCCACCCACACGGACGAGGGCATCCGGGCCGCCGTCGAGCTGCGGACCCGTGTCCCGGGCACCGGCATCCTGGTCTTCTCCCAGTACATCGAGACCTCCTACGCCACCCGGCTGCTGGCGGACGGCGCGGCGGGCGTCGGCTATCTGCTGAAGGAACGCGTCGCCCGCACCTCCGAGTTCGTGGACGCCCTGCACCGCGTCGCGGGCGGCGGCACCGCACTGGACCCGGAGGTCGTCTCCCGGCTGATGCGCGGCGGTCGGCGCGGCCGGGTGGACGCGCTGACGGCACGCGAGCGCGAGGTGCTGGAGCTGATGGCGCAGGGCCACGCCAACCGGTCCGTCGCGGAGCGGCTGGCCGTGTCCGAACGGGCGGTGGAGAAGCACATCGCCTCGGTCTTCACCAAATTCGGTCTGCGCGCGGGCGGTACGGACAACCGGCGGGTCAAGGCCGTGCTGACGTATCTCGCGGAGAGCGGGGGCCTGCCCTCCTGACGGATCCGTCCGGCGCGGCGCCCGGGGCATGCGCAACCGCTGGGTTGCGTGTGGTCGGTCGATGTGCAACTCTAAGGTTGCATCCGATGATGACGACGGAGGAGTCCCTGATGAGCGAGGACCGGATTGAGAGCGAGACCCTGATCGCGGCTTCCCTGGAGCGGGTCTGGTCGCTGGTGGCCCAACCCGGGTTCTGGGTGGCCGACAAGGCGAGCCTGCCGGGGACCGTGGCGAAGCAGGGCGCGTCGATGGTGGCGAGGAACGCCGAGCACGGCGACTTCCCGGTACGCGTGGAGAGGGTCGAGCCGCCGACGTATCTGGCGTACCGCTGGACCAGCGCGTTCCCCGGGGAGGAGCTGCGCGAGGACAACAGCACCCTCGTGGAGTTCACGCTGACCCCGGAGGGCGACGGGACGCGGCTGCGCGTCGTCGAGAGCGGGTTCGCGACGCTGGCCGGGTCCGAGGAGCTGCGCGGGCAGAACCGGAAGGACCACAGCGGAGGCTGGCCCCTGGAGCTCGACGCGCTCAAGTCGCGCGCCGAACAGCCCGCCACGTGACGGAGGAGCCCTCCGGAGCCGCCAGGGCCGTCGACAGCGTGCTCGGTGCGCTGGCCGACCCGACGCGAAGACACCTGCTGGACCTGCTCGCCGCGCGGGGCGAGGCCACCGCGACGACGCTCGCCGAACGCCTTCCCGTCTCGCGGCAGGCGGTGGTCAAGCACCTCGCCGTCCTGGACGCCGCCGGGCTGGTGTCCGGCCGCCGGGCCGGTCGCGAGGTGCGGTACGCGGTGCGGCCCGCGGCGCTGGACGCGACCGCACAGTGGATGGCCTCGCTCGCGGCCGACTGGGACCGGCGCCTGGCGCACATCAGACGCGTCGCCGAGGCGGCCGAACGGGATGCGGGTCCGACACCCCCCGACTGAAGGGAAGCACCTCATGGATACGGCAGCACTGCGCGGCGCCTACGACAGGCTGTTCGAGGCGGCGGCGGTCCCCGGGCACGCCTGAACCGCGAGGACGCCCGGGGCGGCCGTCACAGCCGGGCCGGCAGCTCCGCCGTCACCGTCGTGGGGCCGCCCGGCGGACTGTCGACCCGCAGCCGGCCGTCCACCGCCGCGAGGCGTTCCGCGAGCCCGGTCAGACCGGTGCCCGTGCCGACGACGGCGCCGCCCCGGCCGTCGTCGCGGACCACCAGGCGGATCCGGTCCCCGCTCCGTTCGACGGTGAGCGCCACCGCGCCGGCCCCGCTGTGCTTGGCGGCGTTGGTGAGTAGTTCGGCCGCGCAGTAGTACACGGCGCGCTCCGCGGCCGGGTCCGGCCGCTCCGGCACGTCGACGCGGAGGGTGACGGGTGCCGGGGAGGTCATGACCAGTTCGGGAAGGGCCCGGCCGAGCCCGCCGTCCAGGGACACCGGATGGATGCCCCGGACCAGCCGCCGCAGTTCGGTGAGGGTGTCGTCGGTCTGGCCGCGCGCCCGGTCGACCAGGGAGCGAAGCCGGACCGGATCGGGGGCGTCCCCCGCGGTGAGCGCGTCCTCGGTCAGCGAGAGGGTGATGGCCAGCGCGACCAGCCGGGACTGGGTGCCGTCGTGCAGATCGCGTTCCAGGCGGCGGAGCCGGTCGTCGTTCTCCGCGAGCAGGGCCGACCGGGCGCTCTCCAGCTCCCGGACCCGCCGCTCCGCACGGGCCGGGCCGAGGAGCAGCCGCGCCAGCCCCCGTTCGGCCGCGGCGAGCGTCCGCGGCACGGCGGGCACGGCGAGGAGCAGGACCAGCCCCAGGGCCATGGCCGCCGCGTCCAACGGCCCGGCCGCCGGGTCGCCCGGCTCCCACAGCCGCACCCAGAGCGGGAATCCGACGAGCCAGAGGCAGCCGAGCGGAAGGGCCGCGGCGACCGGCCCCAGGACGCCCAGCGGCAGCCGCAGCACCAGATAGAGCAGGGTCCGCCAGGCGACCGGATCGCCCAGCACCACACGCCCCCGGGCGAGGACACCGCCGGGCCGGGGCAGCGGGGCCGGGGCCTCCACCCGCTCCCCGAGGAACCGCCCGACCAGCCACCGGTGCGGCGTCCCCAGCCCCCGCGCGCCCAGCAGCCCGGCGACCAGGAAGGGCAGCCCGAGCACCGTGAGCGAGAGCAGCACACCCGCGTACACGACGGCCAGCGCGTACGCGCCACCGAGCACGGCGGGCACCACCCCGACGAGGGCGAACGCCCACTCGCCCCGCCGCACGGAGAACGGGCCCCGCCGCACCGGTGCGGGAGGGCCGCTCCCCTCAGCCACGGTCCCCGCCCGCCACGTCCGCCGCCGGACCGCGCACGGCCCATGCTCCGGAGGCCAGGATGCCCGGCAGGGTGAGCACCGCGGCGCCCGCCACGATCCAGCCGCAGGCGGCCTCCGGGACCGACGGCAGGGCGGAGCCGGTCACCGCCGTGCCGTACGCGGCCGTGGCGGCGGCCGCCACCGCGCCGCCGAGCAGCACCCCGACCACCGTGGTCACGGCCGCCTCCGCGGCGAGCATCCGCATCACCTGGGGCCGGGTCGCCCCGGCCAGCCGCAGCAGGGCGAACTCACGGCGCCGGTCCGCGGTCACCGCGACCAGCGTGTTGACGGTCGAGACCGCGGCGAAGCACATCAGCATCGCCAACTCGCCCTGCCGCAGCCACACATCGGTCGCCGAGGTGACACTGCCCGTGTCCGCGTCGCTCGCCCGTTTCGCCGTGTGCGTCATGGCCGTCATGGTGCCCGAGAGCCCCACCAGGAGCGCGACCGGCACCACGGCCGAGGACAACCGCCGTGCGTACCCGCGCAGATGGGCGTCGGCCAGCCAGCCCGTCCCGGGCGACAGGACCCGCAGCGGCGCGCCGAGCACGGCAGCCGGAAGCCGGGCGGTCAGCGGTCCGGTCAGGGCGAGCGCGACCAGCAGGGCCAGCGAGCCGAGTAGCGCGGCCTGCCCGGCCTTGTCGAGATCCTGCGCCGGGCGCGTCGCCGCCAGCCGCAGCAGCAGGGCGCCGCCCGCCACGGCCACCAGTCCCACGAGCAGTCTCGGCACCCCGGTGCGCGCCTGTTCGGTCGCGCTCGCGGTGAGCGCCGCCGCCGGCGGGATCCGGCTGATCCGCCGCGCCGCCACCGCCGTCGCCGCCGTCCCCACGACCAGTGCGGCAGCGGTCGCGACGAGCATCGGCAGCACGGCCGGGGTGACGGAGAGGTCCGGCGAGGCCATCCCGCGCCTCTGGAGCGCGGCGAGGAGACCGCGGGCCGCCACCGTGCCGAGCACCGAGCCCGGCCCGCTCACCAGCAGGACCGCGGCCACGACCTGGACCCGTACGAGACGCCGCACCTGACGGGGCGTCGCGGCCACGGTGCGCAGCAGGGCCAGTTCGCGGTGCTGGCGTTCCACGGCGAAGCCCAGCGCGTTGACGACGACGAAGAGGGAGACCAGGACCGCGATCTCCCCGAACGCGCCGGCTATCACGGCCACGCCGGGCCCGTCCGTCCGTGCTCCGGACCCGTCCGGGGCGGTCAGTTCGGCCGCGAGCAGCGAACCGAACAGCGTCGTCGTGGCCACGGCCAGGAGCAGGGCGGCACCCAGGCCCACGAAGGCGGCGGGCCGCCCGCGCATCTGCTGGAGCGCGATCAGGGACACCGGCATCACGCGGCGAGCCCGTTCAGCCGGGCGCCGATCGCGGCGGCGTCGGGGCGGTCCAGTTCGTCGACGACCAGGCCGTCGGAGAGCAGCAGCACCCGGTCCGCGTACGCGGCGGCGGCCGGATCGTGGGTCACCATCACACAGGTCCGGCCGTCCCGTTCGACGCCCTCGCGCAGCAGCCCCAGGATCTCGCGGCCGGTCGCACGGTCCAGGGCGCCGGTGGGCTCGTCCGCGAAGAGCACCTCGGGGCGGGAGACCAGGGCTCGGGCGATCGCCACCCGCTGCTGCTGGCCGCCGGACAGCTGGCCGGGCCGGCTCCGCTCCCGGCCGGTCAGCCCCACCCGGGCCAGCGCCTCGCGGACCCGCGCCCGGTCGGGGCGGTGTCCGGCGAGCCGGCCCGGCAGTTCGACGTTCTGCTCCACGGTCATCGCGGGCATCAGGTTGAACGCCTGGAAGACGAACCCGGTCCGGCTGCGCCGCAGTTCGGCCAGGCGCCGCTCGGGGAGCCGCGACACCTCGGTGCCGCCCCAGCACACCGAGCCGCGGGTGGGCCGGTCCATCCCGGCCAGACAGTGCAGCAGTGTGGTCTTGCCCGATCCGGAGGGCCCCATCACCGCCGTGAACGTCCCCGGGCGCAGGGCCACCGACACCCCGCGCAGGGCCCTCACCGTGGTGCCGCCGCGCCGGTACTCGCGGTGCAGCCCGTCCGCCCGCGCGGCCCATTCCGTGGTGGTGCTCGTCGTCTCAGCCATGGCTCCATCCTGGGGCCGTGCGGCGCGGCGATCGATCCCGGCAGCCCCCGGACCGTTGGTTCGGAAAACCGAACCAACGGTGTGCGCGAACCACCCGTACGAGGTGCCTGTGCGCGACCCCGCCGCCGGGTAGGGTCGGGCACGCCCGCCCCCGACACCCCGGTGAGGTCCGCGATGCGCAAGATCATCTACTCCATGTCGATCTCCCTCGACGGATACATCGAGGGCCCGGACCAGGACATCAGCTGGCACCGGGTCGACGACGAACTGCACCGGTACTTCAACGAGACCATCGCCGAACTGGGCGGATTCCTGCACGGGCGCGTGGTGCACGAACTGATGGCGGACTTCTGGCCCACCGCCGACGAGGACCCGGCGAACGCCGGGGCGACGGCCGAGTTCGCGCCCATCTGGCGCGACAAGCCGAAGTACGTCTACTCCCGGACGCGGGACCGCATCGACTGGGCGACCGCCGTCATCCACGACGTCGTGCCCGAGGAGGTGCGGGCGCTGAAGGAGCAGCCCGGCGGCGACCTCGGGCTCGGCGGCGCCGACCTCGCCGCGTCGTTCGCGGCGCTCGACCTGATCGACGAGTACCGGGTCACCGTGCACCCCGTGCTCATCGGGCGCGGGCGGCGCATGTTCCCGCTGACGGACACGGTCACCCCGCTCCGGCTCCTCGGGACCCGGTCCTTCGGCAGCGGGGTCGTGGAACTGCACTACGCGCGCGACACGGAACGCGGGGACTGACCCGTACGCCGGCGGCGCACGGGCCCGTCCCGACGCTCACACGGCCAGCAGACCCGAGGTGTCCAGGACCTGACGGATCGCCCGGCCCGAGGCCAGTTCCTCCATCGCGTCGTTGATCCCGTCCAGGGCGAGCGTCCCGGTGTGCATCAGCTCCACCGGCATGAGCCCGGCCCGCCACAGGTCCAGGAAGCGCGGGATGTCCCGGCGCGGCACCGCGTCGCCCATGTACGAACCGAGCAGCGACTTGCCCTCGCCCGCGAAGGCCAGCGCCGGGACCTCCAGCGTCCGGTCCGGGGCGGGCAGCCCCACCGAGACGACCTTGCCGCCGCGCGCCACGGCCGTCAGGCATGCGGCCATGACCTTCGGACTGCCCACGGCCTCGACCGCCACCTCCGCCCCGCCGGACGTCAGTTCGCGGATCGCGGCGACCGCCTCGTCGGGGGCGTACGCGTGGGTGGCGCCGAGCCGCAGGGCCAGGGCGCGCTTCTCCGGCACCGGGTCGACGGCGATCACCGGGTACGCCCCGGCCGCCCGTGCGCCCAGCACCGCCGAGAGGCCCACCCCGCCCAGCCCGTAGACCACGGCCGACTGGCCGGGGCGCAGCGCCGCCGTGTTGATGACCGCGCCGGCCCCGGTGAGCACCGCGCAGCCGAACATCGAGGCCACGGTGAACGGGATGTCCCGGGGGATCGGCACCAGCGACTCCTGGGCCACCACGGTGTACGAGGAGAACGCCGAGACGCCCAGCTGGTGGTGGACGGTGGCGCCGGAGGCGTCGGTCAGCAGCGAGGGGCCGTGCAGCAGCGCCCCGGAACCGTTCGCCGCGGCGGCCTGGGCGCACAGGGCGGGCCGGCCCGCCGCGCAGTCGGCGCAGAAGCCGCAGCTCGGCACGAAGACGAGCGCCACATGGTCACCGGGGGAGACCCGGCGCACCCCGGGCCCGGTCTCCTCGACCACGCCGACCGCCTCGTGCCCGAGGGCCATCGGCAGCGGGCGCACCCGGTCGCCGTTGACGACGGAGAGGTCCGAGTGGCACAGCGAGGCGGCCGCGACCCGGACCAGGACCTCCCCCTCGCGCGGAGCGCCGAGCTCCAGCTCCTCCACGGCGACCGGACGGGAGTCCGTGTACGGGCGCGCGGTCGAGGTCCCGCGCAGGACGACGGCCCGGGTCCTCACGCTCCCGCCCCCTCACGCGGAGTGCAGCGCAGCACCTCGCGGCTCTCCAGCAGCGGGACGACCCGGCCGAGCACGATCTCCTGGAAGTGCGGGCTCGCGCAGTGCGCGGTGAAGTCGGCCTCGCTCGCGTACTCCTCGTAGAGCGCGATGGCGCGGGGGTCCTCGGTGCCCTGGTGGACCCGGTAGGCGAGGTTGCCGGGCTCGGCGCGGGAGGCCAAGGCCATGGTGTCGAGGAGCGGCAGGACGGTGTCCTCGGCGCCCTCCCGGGTGCGGTAGCGGGCTATGACGACGTAACTCACTTCGGTACTACTCCTGGGGTGGGGAGGGCCTCTTGAGGGCGCCCGGCGGGACCGGCGGCAGCTGGTCGCGGCGCAGATGCCAGAGGCGGGGGTCGGAGGTGGCGGCCGCGGACGAGCCGAGGGCCAGGGCGAGCGCCACGTCCGCGGGGTCTTCCACGAAGCCCGCGGCCACCGACGGGGACATCGCGCGCTGGGCCTGCGCGCTCATCCGGGCGATGATCGGGGCGGGCATGACCTCGACCAGGTCCGGCGCCCCGCGCGCGATCGCGTCCGTGGAGCGGCGCAGATTGGACCGGTCGGTGACGAACACCTTCATCATCGTCAGCAGGCCCAGCGGCCGGCCCTTCTCTATGAGCGAGAGCCGGGTGCTGACCACGCCGTGCGCGCCCATGTTCTTGATGAACTCCAGCGCGCCCCGGTCCTGCGCCAGACCGGGGCTGCTGTCCACGTTGACGAACACGAGCTTCCCCGCCCGGCCCAGCGCCGGAACGACCTGGGGCAGCTGCCCCACGGCGAACGACGCGAGGATGCACACCCGGGCCGGTGCGGTCAGGAACTGCCGCAGCGGCTGGGCGCCGACGACCGATGCGATCACGGGCACCTCGGCGAACGCCGAGGCGAGCCGGGGATCGAGCGGGGCGCCGGACCGGGACGGGGAAGGGGTCATGCCATGGCCTGCCTGGGAGGAGGGGTGCGGAGGGCCGGGTCAGTTCAGCGGAGACGTACCGAATCGGCTGGGAAGGCCCAGTTTGCCAGGGTTGAGAATGCCGGCCGGGTCCAGGGCCTTCTTCACCGCGACGAAGGTCTCGAAGCCGGCGCCCAGCGATTCCCGCAGGTAGGGGCCGCGCAGCAGACCGCAGCCGTGGTGGTGGCTGAGTGCCGCCGCGTGCTCGATCAGGACGGCGTTCGCCGCGTCCCACACCGCGCGGTACCAGTCGCGCCGCGCCTCGGGGGCCACGTCGCCGCGGAGCGAGAAGTAGACGCAGGCGCCGTCGGTGTAGGCGTGCGACTGGTGCGCGGAGGCCGCCAGGGTGCCCGGCACCGACTGGATCGCGGCCACCACCTCGTCGTAGATCACCGGCAGGTCCGCCCAGGACGCCGCCATCTCCAGGGTGTCCGCGACGAAGCCAGGACCGGGGGTGAAGCCGTCCGAGGACTTGCCGACCAGCATCCGCTCGTCCAGCCACCGCTCGAAGACGGCCCGGGAGTCCAGCTCGGGGCCGTACTCCGCGCAGACCTCGGCCGCCACCTTCAGCGAGGCGTCCACGATCGCCGGGTCGCCCTCGTCCGCGACCAGCAGCAGATTGGTCTCGGGGTGGCCGAAGTGGGTGCCCGACTCCAGGGCGTCGTACAGCCGCAGCACCGCCGGGGTCGCCCCGCGCTGCATGATCCGCCGGCAGGCCTCCAGGCCCTCGGCGAAGGTCGCGAAGCCGTACGCGACGGCGTTCGCGTACTCCGGGAGGGGGTGCACCCGCAGCCGCGCCGAGACGATGACGCCGAGGGTGCCCTCGGAGCCGATGAACAGCTGGCGCAGGTCCGGGCCGACGGCCGCGCGGGCGTAGTCGCCGTACGTGGCGCGGGTGCCGTCGGCGTGGATCACGTCCACGCCCACGACCATGTCCTCGATCTTGCCGTAGCGGGTCGAGAGCTGGCCGGCGCCCCGGCAGGCGATCCAGCCGCCGACCGTGGAGACGGCGAACGCGGAGGGCCAGTGGCCCGTCGTGACGCCGTACTCCTCCTGGAGCTGCTTCTCGAAGAGGTCGCCGAACATGCCGGCCTGCACGTCCACCACGTTCGACTCGGCGTCGAACCCGGTGATCGCGTTCAGCCCGCACACGTCCAGGACGACGCCGCCGAAGACGGGGAGCGCCGCGCCCGTGACGTTGGAGCGGCCCGCCGACGGGGTGACGGGGATGCCCGCCTCGTGGCAGATCCGCAGCACGGCCGCGATCTGGTCGGCGTCGTCGGCCTCCACGACCACGGCGTCCGGCGTCGCGGGACGGCCCTCGGTCTCGCCGATCATCGAACCGGCCCACCAGTCACGGGTCCGGGTGACGACCTCCTCGCGCTCCACGTGCACGGCCCGCGCGACCTCGCGCAGCGCCCCGATCACGGCCTCCGGCACCTCGACCGGGTCGTTCTGGAGCGCGGCCTCGCCGTCGCCGACCGGGGTGTTCTGCGCCCACTTGGCGAAGCTCGGGGCGCCGACCGTGTAGTTGCCCCGGTTGAACGGGTGGGTGATGGTCTGACGGCTGATCATGCTGCGGCCCCTTCGAGGAGTACGGACTTTTCGTGGCGGACGGAGGCGAGGTAGTCGGAGACGGAGCGCTCCACCTCGGACTGGCTGAGGTTCAGTTCGCGGCCGAGGATCGCGCCGACGGTGCCGGCCGCCTCGGCGGAGGCGTCGCGGGCGAAGAGCCGGGCGCGGGTGCGGCGGGAGAGGACGTCGTCGACGGAACGGGCCAGCTCGGCCCGTGCCGCGTACACGACCTCGGCCTTCGTGTACGGGAGTCCGGTGACGACGGGCTCGGCCAGCGTCGGGTCCTCCTGGATGAGGTCGCCGACGAAGCGGGCCTCGGTGCCGAAGCGTTCGCCGAGATGGGCGGCGAGCCCGCCGGACGCGGCCACGGCCTCGGCGTCGTAGCCGGCCCCGCCGAGCAGCGGAAGGTCGGTGGTGCGGCTCTTCCCCCGGCGGCCCAGGACGGTCATCACCTTGTCGATGACCAGCTCGCCCATGTGCCGGCTGGTGGTGAGCTTGCCGCCGGTCACCGTCACCATGCCGGTGCGGCCGACGCTGATGTGGTGGTCGCGGCGCATGTCGAGCGTCGCGCCCTCCTTGCCGCCGACCAGCGGGCGCAGCCCGCCGATGGAGCCGACCACGTCGTCCGGGGTGAGCTTCCCCTCGAAGGCGGTGTTGGCGCCCTCCAGCAGGAAGTCCATCTCCTCGCGGGTGCAGTGCACATCGTCCGGCGAGCCCTGGTAGTCCTCGTCCGTGGTGCCCAGCACCACGGCGTTGCCCCAGCGGGTGCAGGTCGCGCGGCGGGCCCGGCCCGGGATCGGGACGGTGACCGTGCAGTTGATCCGCACCTTGTCCCACGGCACCACGATGTGCACGCCCTTGGCGGGCCGCACCTGGGGCCGGTGGCCGTCGACGGCCTTGGCGTCCAGCTCGTCGGTCCACACCCCGGTGGCGTTGACGACGGCCCGCGCCCGGATGTCGAAGGTGTCGCCGTCCGCCGAGACCCGCGCGCCGGAGACCTTCCCGGCCTGCATGAGCAGTCCTTCGGCCTTGGCGCCGTTCAGCACGGTCGCGCCCAGGGCGGCGGCCGTGCGCACGATGGTGAGCACCAGCCGGGCGTCGTCGGTGCGGGCGTCGAAGTACACCAGCCCGCCCTTGAGGTTCTCCGCGCGCAGCGTCGGCGCCTGCGCGAGGACCTCCGGCACGGTGAGCCGCTGGTGCAGCTTGCCGATCCGCCAGCCGCCGACCAGGTCGTAGGTCCACAGCAGACCCTCGAAGCCCTTGGCGAGCCGGGCGTCGAAGACGCCCTCCTTCTCCAGGATGGGGAAGAGGAACGGCAGCCGGTGCACCAGGTGCGGGGCGTTCTTGCGGAAGCGGTGGCGTTCCAGGAGCGAGTGGCGGACGAGGTTGACGTTGCCCTGCTCGATGTAGCGCAGGCCGCCGTGCACCATCTTCGAGGACTTCGACGAGGTGCCCGACGCGAAGTCGTCCTTCTCGACGAGCGCGGCGCGCAGCCCCCGGGAGGCGGCGTCCAGCACGGCGTACGCCCCGGTGACGCCGCCGCCGATGACAAGGACGTCGTACGTGTCGTCGGCCAGCCGCCGCTTGGCCGCCGCGCGGTCCAGCAGCAGCGGGGTGCGGCGGGTCGCCGCGGCGGCGCGCCGCGGCTTCCTGGCGGGCATGGTGATCACAACATCAACTCCTGGTGGTTCAAGGTGCGGTGGCCGCGCGGTCGGGCGGGCGGCCACCGCCTGCCGACGGCTGGGGGCCGTCAGTGGGGGATGAGGGGTGTGAGGGCGGGGTCCTGGAGATGGCCGATGAGCACATCCCGCCAGGCCGCGCGCTGGGCGGCGCGTTCGTCCGCGCCGAGGGACGGTTCGAAGACCCGGCCCCGCGGCTGCGCCTCGACGACCTCCTCCAGGGAGCCCCAGAGCCCCTGGGCGACCCCGGCGAGATAGGCGGTTCCCCGCAGACTGGCGGTGGCCGAGTCGGAGACCCGCTCCAGCGGCAGACCGGTCAGATCGGCCTGGATCCGCAGCAGCGGGTCGCTGCCCGCGACCCCGCCGCCGACCCGCAGCCGGGTGAACGGGGCGTCCATCGTGGCGGCGACCCCGTCGACGAGGTCGCACACCGAGTGCGCGATGCCGTCCAGGACGGCGCGGGCCAGATCGGCCCGGGTGGTGGCGAGGGTGAGCCCGGTGAGGGCGGCGGTGGCCTCCGGGTGCCAGACCGGCGTTCTGACCCCGGCGAGCGCCGGGACGAAACGCGGGGTGCGGCCCGGCCGGGTGGGGACCCGGCCCGCCTCCTCACCGAGCTCCTTCGGCGAGGCGAACAGGCCCAGGTCGTCGCAGAGCCAGCGCAGCGCCGAACCCGCCGTGGAGGTGTAGGCCTCCAGGCTGTAGTGGCTGGTGGAGCCCTGCCGGTAGCCGGGCTGGGCCAGCACCCCGGCGATGTCCGGCCGGGGCAGGGCGGGCGTGGTGCCGGTCGCCGCGTCGACGAACGCGCCGGTCCCGTACATGCACATGCCCTGTCCGGCGGCCAGACCGCCGAGCGCGATCAGGGCCGCGTGCTGGTCGCCCATGGAGGCGGCCAGCGGGACGGAGATGCCGAGGGCGGCCGGGTCGGTGGTGCCGAACCCGGCGTCGTCGGAGCGGAGTTCGGGCAGCAGGTCGAGGGGGAAGCCGAGATGGCCGATCCACTCCTCGTCCCAGGCGTGCCGCTGGAGCAGATAGCCGCCGGTGGACGCGGCGTTGGTCGGGGTGGTGGCGTGCACGGCGCCCCCGGTCAGCCGCCAGATCAGCCAGGTGTCGACGGTGCCGAAGAGCAGCCGGCCCGCGCGGTGCGCCTCGGCCGCCTCCGGGTGCGCGGCGATCTGCCGGGCGGCCCAGAGGAACGGCGCGCGGGCCCCGACGGGCCGGCCCTGGCGGGCGGTGAGGACGGCGTCCCACCGCTCCTCGTGCGCGGTGAGTTCGGCGGCGTACCGCCGGTCCTGCCACACCACGGCGGGCAGCAGCGGCCGCCCGGTCACGCGGTCCCACAGCATCGCGGTGGCCCGCTGGGTGGAGAGGGCCACGGCGGTGACCGCGATCCCCTCCGCCCGCGCGGCGGCGACGGCCCGGCGCGCCACGTCGAGCGTGGCGGTCCAGATCTCCATCGGGTCCTGTTCGACCGAGTGGTCGTCCGGGTGGCTGACCGCGATCGAGCGGTAGAACACCTCGTGCGCCCCGCCGGAGTCGAGTACGACTCCGGCCCGGGTGCCGGTGGTGCCCTCGTCGATGGCGAGCACACCGCGCCGGGAGGCGGCGCCGGGGAGCGTCTGCGTCATTGCGGGCCTTTCCTTGCGAGCGTCGCGAGCTGTACGGAGGGGGAGAGGGACCATCGTGGGGTGCGGCGGGACCGGCGGACGGTCAGCGCGCGGCGGCGGCCGGCGCGGATTCCCGCGCGTCCGCTCCGGCGGCGTCCTGCCCCGCCACCTCGTCCGGCGAGGGGGCCTTCATCGGGTCCCACTTGATGGCCAGGCAGGTGATCATGCCGAGCAGCGGCACGACGGACAGGACCAGGAAGGTGTCGGCGAGGCCGAGCCCCTCCTTGATCTGCGGGAAGAGGTAGAGCCCGGCGACACTGCCGAAGCTGCCGACCATGCCGGTGACCCCGGTGCCCAGCGCGCGCACATCACTGCTGTACGAGAGCGCGGCGATGGACTTGCCGTTGGCGCCGGGTCCCGTGGAGTGGCAGAGGATGAACAGCACCGGCAGCAGGAACGCCACGGCCGTGGGCACCTTCTCGAAGGTCAGCCCCATCGCGACCAGAGCGACGAACACCCCGGCGAACCCGGCGGCGGAGCTGAGCCGCAGTCCGAGCCGGCGGCCGAAGTACGCGGACAGCAGTCCGCCCGCGATACCGAAGGCGTTGAACACCATCGAGCCGATTGTGGCCTTCTCGAAGCTCTCGCCGAAGATCGTCAGGCTGATCAGGGGGAGGTACCAGCCGACCGCGAAGTACTGCATCGACTGACCGAGCGAGATCACCGAGGACAGGATCGTGCGCGGCAGGTAGTCGCCGCGGAACAGTACCCCGGCCTGCCGGAAGCCGATCGCGGGGGCCTCGCTCGCGGCCCGGGTCGCCTCGTCGGGCTTCCCGGCGACGGCCTCGATCCCGTAGATCCGGTCGAGGTTGAGGACGGCCTCGTCGAGCCGGCCCTTGCTCGCCAGCCAGGTGGGGCTCTCCCTGAGCATCAGCCACTGGCCCAGCAGCAGCGCGACCGCGACGACGGCGGCCGAGCCCACCGACCAGCGCCAGATGTCCGCGCCGACGTCCAGGTTGAAGAAGAGCAGCGCGAGCGCCAGATTGCTGGTGGTGGCGACGTACCAGACGGCCTGCCACAGATTCAGCCGGCCGCCCAGCTTGGCGGGGGTGTACTCGGCGAGCAGCGCCATGGCGACGGCGAAGTCGATGCCGTACGCCACGCCCACCAGCACCCGGCCCAGCCAGACGACGGTGAAGTCACCGGCGAACGCGGCGAGCAGCGCGCCCGCGATGGCGAAGACCTTGGCGATGAGCAGCGGGGGGACCCGGCCGATCCGGGTGGCGAGCCAGCCGCCGACCGGGTTGAAGATGATCGCCAGGGCCGGAGCGGTGGCCGTGAGGATCGAGACCTGGGTGCTGGTCAGCTCCATCTGGGTCGTCATCGGCCCCAGGCCGGCGCTCAGCGCCGCGTTCGAGTAGGCGTCGAGGAACAGCCCGCCGAATACGAGGAACCAGATGACCTGCGCCCGGCCGGTGATCTTTCCCAGCCCATCGATGAGCGCAACGACGTCGCCGACGCCTTTGACGCTCGGACGTTGTGCCATGAATCCGCCTTCGAGGAAGACCCATCGGCGGCACGGGGAGCACAAAAAAACAGGCATGACGAAACCACCGACAGGTGGTCTATGTCTGTGCCTGCCAAAACACTGCGGAAAGCGCCGCAGCACGTGAGGAGCGACTTACACGAGGAGGTTAAGAACGCCCCCGGAGGCGCGTCAAGGGTTTCCGGGAGGTTACCCAAACGTGACGAGCGGTCCCGGAGCCGTCGCGCGGCCCCGGGACCGCGCAGGTCAGCGGCCTGCCTGGAGGGCCGCCCAGGTGGCCGGACCCACGATCCCGTCGGCGGACAGGCCCCGCGCCGACTGATAGGAGCGCAGCGCGGTCGCCGTCGCCGGACCGAAGGAGCCGTCGATGCCGACCGTCGAGCCGAGCGCCGCCGTCAGCGCCCGCTGGAGCCGCTTCACCGCGTCGCCCGAGCCGCCCTCGGCCAGCACGGGCGTACTGCCGGCCGACAGCAGCGCGGTCCAGGTCCTGGCCCCCACCACCCCGTCGGCGTCCAGCCCGCGCGCCTTCTGGAACGCGGTGACGGCCGCCGAGGTGGCCGGCCCGAAGCTCCCGTCGACCGTGCCGGACGGGAAGCCCTGCGCGTTGAGCAGCGTCTGCACGGCGCTCACCTGCGGCCCCGCCGAACCGCTGCGCTGGGTCGCGTACGAGGGGAAGCTGAGCGCGTCCGTGCCGGGCGAGCCGCCGGTGCTCCCGCCGACCAGCTGCATGTAGCGGTTCCAGTCCCAGTACTGCCCCGGGTCGGTGTGGTCGTTCCCGGGCGCCTCGCTGTGCCCGATGATGTGCGCCCGGTCCTTCGGGATGCCGTACCGGTCGCACAGGTACGCGGTCAGCGCCGCCGAGGAGCGGTACATGCTGTCGGTGAACCAGGTCGGGTCGTCGATGAAGCCCTCGTGCTCGATGCCGAGCGAGGAGGAGTTGGCGCTGCGCGCGTGGTACGCGGTGTCGGCGTCCCGCACCATCTGGGTGATCTGGCCGTCCGAGGAGCGGATCACGTAGTGGGAGCTGACCTGGGACGCCGGGTTCTGGAACCAGCTGATGGAGCCCGCGTACGAGCCCTGGGTGACATGGACGACGACCTTGTCGATCGTCGCCGAGCGGCCCTTGGCGTAGTTGGCCGGGTCGGCCGGCACCCAGAGGGCGGAGGGGTAGTCGGCGCTGCGGGTGCTGACGGCGGTCGCGGTCGCGTCCTTCTGCGGGGAGACGGGGCGCGCCGTCACGGAGACCGGCTCGCCGTCGGGGGTGACGGTGTCCAGCCCGTCCGCGAGGAAGGTGAAGACCGTGTCGGCGTAGAGGGCGGCCGTCGGGCCCTGCGAACCGCTGTACCGGGCGACGACCGGGTACCACGCGTTCAGGTCGTCGCGGTCCTTCGCGTCGAGCCCGAGGGTGTCGGCGTAGCCGCGCAGCACCGCCGCGCCGCCCAGGACGTTGGTGGCCGTGTCGGTGCGCAGCCGGATCAGGGGGGCGCCGGTGAGGTCGGCGGCCCGTTCCAGGGTGTGCTGGGCGGGGTTGCTGACCAGGTGCATCACCCCGAAGCCGTTCGCCTGGCTGGGGCGCCCGTGGTGGCCGTCCAGCCGGGTCTCCCCGTAGCCGACGGCGGCGAGCAGATCGCGCGGTACGTCGTAGGCGGCGGCCGCGCGGGCGAGGGCCCGGTTCATCGGGTGCCCGGTGTCCGTCGACGCGAGGGCCGGGGTGCCGGTCGCGGCGAGGACGGTGGCGGTGAGGGCCGCCAGCACGGAGGCGCGGGCCTTGGTGTGGGCGGCGGCGCGTGTGGGCATACCTGCTCCTGCTCTGTGGGGGAGAAGAGGAGCGGCCCCGGGCCCGACGGGCGGGCCGAGGGGCCGCGAAGCCCGGCCAGGCTATCGATCTGTTCAGGGCATGACAACGACTCTCCGGCGTGTCGAACAGCCTTTCACTCCAATGGAGTTGACGGTCACTCAGAACGGAAGGGGTGTCGTGGGGCGGGCCGCCGGGCCCCGTCCGGGAGACGGGGCCCGGCGGTGCGGGCTACCAGCGGTCGCGGTGGACGACGTCGGCCACCGGGCGCCGCCGGATCGGCCCGAAGTTGCCCATCGGCAGGCCGACCGGGATCGCGGCGAAGGTCTGCATGGATTCCGGGATGCCCAGGGCCTCCTTCCACTCCTGCTCCAGCATCAGATGCCAGATGGTGATGTTCGCCGCGAGCCCCAGCGAGCGGGCGGCGAGCAGGATGTTCTGCACCCCCGGGTAGACGCACGAGCCCTCGGCCAGGGCCTGGAAGCGGGTCTGGGTGCTCATCATGTGCTCGACCCCGGCGGGGCCGAGCGCCTGCGCGTACACCCCCAGCCCCTCCTCGTCCAGCCGCGGCTCCGGGAAGCGGTAGCAGGGGACGATCAGTGCCGGGGTGTCCGCGAAGTGGTCGCGCTGGTACTCGATCGCGGCCACCATCCGCCCGTACGCGGCCTCGTCCATGCCCTCCGGCGCGAACTTCCCGGTCGTCGCGAGGTAGGCGTCCACGCACCGCTTCCACAGCGGAGCCAGACGTGCCATCACCTCACGGTCCGTCACCACCACGTACTCGTAACACTGCATGTTGCCGCCGCTGGGACCCCAGACGGCGGCCTGTATCAACTGCTCCAGCGTCTCCTCCGGAAGGGGCTCCGGCTTGAGGCGGCGCATCGCGCGCATCGTGGACATGGTGGCGAACAGGGCATCGGACGCGGCCGTCGGGGCCCCGGGCGTCGTTTCGGTCGTCATGATCGCGGAGTGTACGGGCGTGCGCCCGCGCCGAGGAGACCGGCCCGTCGGCCCGTCAGCCCGTCCGGCGCAGCCGGACCACCGGGATCTCGCGCGCGGTGCCCTCCTGGTACTGCGCGTACCGGGGGAAGAGGTCCACCAGACCCGGCCAGACCCGCTCCTTCTCCCGCGCCGACAGCGTGCTCGTCTCGGCCGGGAACCGCTCGGTGCCCACCCGCAGTTCCACGGCCGGGTTCTCCAGCAGGTTGAGGTACCAGAGCGGATGGCTGTCGGAGCCGCCGTTGGACCCCACGATCAGATAGTCGTCGCCGTCGCGCCCGTACATCAGCACCGTGCGCCGCACGGTCCCGCTGCGCCGGCCCACGTAGTCCAGCAGCAGACAGGGCACCCCAAGCTGGGTGGTGCCCTTGGTGCCGCCCGAGGACTCGTACAACTCCGCCTGCTTCGCCACCCAGCCGCTCGGACTGAGCCGCGGGGCCGCCCCGCCGTCGCTCTCCACCGCCATGCCGACTCCCTCGCTCGTAGGTCCGCCCATCGTGCCACCCCCACCCCACCCGGCACGGGATTCGCACACCTGGACGGGCTCCCCACCGCACGGGGGAACGCGGACGGGGGGCGCCTCCCACAGGGCGTATAAAAGGTTCCAACCGGACCGGCCGGCGTCCCCCGACGGCACTCACCCCGCACGCGGCAAGGCGTCACCGCGTACGACAGGCAGGAGTGCCCCCCCATGAACACGGCAGACGAGATCCGTACCTTGCTGGTGGCGAACTTCGGGACCGATCCGGTGGCGATCCGCCCCGAGGTGTCGCTGCGCCAGCTGCGACTGGACTCCCTGGCCCTGGAGGAGCTGCGGCTCCTCATCGAGGACCGGCTCGGCGTGGACCTCGACGACGTCCAGCTGACCTCGCGCGACACCGTCGGGCGGCTCGTCGAGGCCGTCCACGGACGGGCCGCCGCATGACCGCCCCGTACCGGGCCGCGCCGTTCGCCGCCGCCGTCACCGGCATCGGGCTCGTCACCTCGGCCGGCGTCGGCACGGCCGCCGCCTGGCACGGGGTCTCCTCCGCCGAACAGGCCCCCCACGTCCCGCACCGGTCCGAACTCCAGGATCTGCCCTGCGACTTCATGTACACCGTCGCCGGGCTCGATCCGAGGGCGGTGCTCGGCGTCGCCGTCCAGCGGCTCATGGACCGCTTCTCCCAGCTCGCCGTCATCGCCGCCCGCGAGGCCGTCGCCGACGCCGGACTCGACCCCTCGGCCTGGGACAGCGGGCGCGTCGCCGTCGTCATCGGCTCCGCCCACGGCGGACTGCCCTTCTACGACGAACAGCACACCGCCCTCACCGAACGCGGCGCCCGCCGCGTCTCCCCGAAGCTCGCCCCGCTCTCCGTCGTCAACGGGGCCGCCAGCAGCGTCGCCACCGACCTCGGCGCCAAGGGCCCCAGCCAGGCCGTCTCCACCGCCTGCTCCTCCGGCACCGTCGCCATCGGCACCGCGCACCAGATGCTGCGCACCGGCGCCTGCGACATCGTCGTGGCGGGCGGCGCCGAATCCGTCTGCTCCCGGCTCCTCATCGCCAGCGCCTGCCGGCTGGGGGCCGTATCCACCCGGCGCGACGAGCCGCAGGCCGCCTGCCGCCCCTTCGACACCCACCGCGACGGCTTCGTCGTCGGCGAGGGCGCCGGCCTCCTCGTCCTGGAACGCCCCGAGCACGCCGCCGCCCGGGGCGCCACCGTCCGCGCCCTGGTCGCCGGTTACGGCGCCTCCAGCGACGCCTACTCCGCCGTCGCCCCCGACCCCGACGGACTCGGCATCGAACGCGCCCTGCGCACCGCGCTCGCGGACGCCGGGCTCACCGGCGCCGACATCGGCCACGTCAACGCCCACGGCACCTCGACGGTCGCCAACGACCTGATCGAGGGGACCGTGCTCCGCCGCGTCCTCGGTGAACACCCCCTGGTCACCTCGACGAAGGCGATGACCGGGCACACCCTCGGGGCGGCCGGCGGCATCGAGACCGCCCTCACCGTCCTCGCCCTCCAGCACCAGCTCGTCCCGCCCACCGTGAACCTCGACGCCCCCGACCCCGAGATCCCGGTCGAGGTGGTGAGCAAGGAGGCCCGCCCGGCCGTGTTCGAGGCCGCCGCCAAGACCTCGCTCGGCTTCGGCGGGCACAACGCCGCGCTCGTCCTCACCCGGGCCTGACCGACGGGACCCCCCACGCCCATGACCCTGCCCGACGCGACCGTCCGCGACCTCACCGTCCGCGGACTGCGCTACCGCTACCGCGTCCTGCCCTGCCCCGCCCCCCGCACCGAACCGGTCGTCCTGCTCGGCGGCGCGCTCCAGGGCATCCACGGCTGGCCGCAGATGGACGCCCACCTCGGCCCGCACGCCGACGTCGTCACCGTCGACCTGCCCGGCATGGGCGACGCGGACCCGCTGCCGGCCGAGGGCGGCGGCGACGACCTCCTGTGCGAGGCGGTCACCGGGGTCCTCGACGACCTCGGTGCCGAGCGCGTCAACCTCTTCGGCTTCTCCTACGGCACCACGATGGCGTTCGGCTGCGCCCGCCGGAACCCCGGCCGGATCGCCCGGCTGGCGCTCGGCGGGGTGCCCGCCCACATCGGGGACGAACAGCGCGAGCGGTGGGCCGCCGCGATCGCCCGGCTGCACGCAGGGGACGCCGAAGGGCTTGCCGCGCTGGCCTCGGACGTGCTGCTGTGCACCGACCCGGAGCGGCCGGTCCACCGGAGGGCGCTCGCCCGCAGCTACGTCCGCCGGGCGTTCGTGCACGCGCTCACCCGGTCCCCGCACGCCGAGCGTTCACTGATCCGGGCGCTCGGTCACCGGCCGGACTTCTCCGGCGGGCTGAGCGGGGTGCCCGCCCTCGTCTTCGCGGGCGAGCACGACACGGTGACCTCCGCCGAACGGCAGCGGGCCTTCGCCGCGACGATCGAGGGCAGCCGATTCCTGACGATCGGGGAGTCCGACCACTGGGTCGTGCTGGAGCGCTCCGAGGACGTGGCCGAGCTGGTGACCCGCTTCTTCACCGACCGCCCGCTGGAGTCCGCCGCCGCACTGCGGCCCGTCGCCCCGCTGCCGCGTCCGCGCACGGCGGACGCGGCGTTGCCGACGGGCGGCCGGGGCGTCCGCTGAGCGCCCCGGCCGCCCGGCCGGATCAGGGGCGGCCCTCCACCTTGACCCGCACGATCTGCGGGTCGTGGTCGCTCGCCTGGTCGGCGAACTCCGCGTTGATGTGCACCACGTCGTAGTCGAACCGGCGGATGCCGGGGCTCGTCAGGATGTGGTCCAGCGTCTGCGAGTTGCCGTCGTACACATAGCTGTACCGCTCGTCCGCCGGCAGCGTGGTGATGAGCGGCTTGAGGACCTTGCCGTCGGTCAGCGCCGAGACCGCCGGCGAGAACGCGAAGTCGTTCAGGTCGCCGAGCGTGATGACCCGGGCCGACTTGTCCGCCGCCAGCAGCGACTTGACGAAGGTGTTGACCTCGGTCGCCTGCTGGATCCGCTTCGACTCCGAACTGCGCCACGGCTCCTGGTAGCGGCCGTGCAGTGGCTGGTCGCCGCCCTTGGAGGCGAAGTGGTTGCCGATCACGAAGACCGGCTTGCCGTGGAAGCGGAACTCGCCGACCAGCGGCTTGCGGCTGTCCGCCCACGCGGCGCTCGCCGGGTTGATCCGGCCGGGCGACACCGACAGGGCCACACCCTTCTTCGTCGGCACGGCGGCCACCGGGGTCGTCGCGTCGCCGCCCGCGCGGTCCGTGAAGGAGACCCGCTCCGGGTTGAAGAGGAACACATTGCGGATGTTGCCGCCCGGCTCCCCGCCGTCCTCGCCGTCCTGCGGGGCGACGTACCGCCAGGCGTAGCGGGGTCCGCCCGCCGCGACGATCGCGTCGGTGAACCGCTTCAGCGTGGCCTCGGAGCCGACCGTGCCGTCATTGACCGCGCCGTTGTCGTCCTGGATCTCCTCCAGCGAGACGATGTCGGGGGAGGAGAGGTTGACCGCGACGCCCTCGGCGAGCGTGTCGAACTTGGCCTGCTCGTCCAGCGCGTCCAGGTTCTCCACGTTGTACGTGGCGACGGCGAGTTCGCCGCCCTTCTGCTTCCGGGTGACCTCACGCTTCAGATGCTTGTCGACGAGGGTGCCCAGCTCCGTGGCCTGGAGGTTGTAGCCGCCGTACGAGGCGTAGTCGATGACGCCCGTGGTGGCCCCCGCCAGCACGTCGCCCACGTTGCCGACCGGGAAGGGACGACTGGTGTCGAGCGACATCACCTTGATCCGGCCGCTGTTCTGGTCGGTGTACGAGGAGTAGAGCGTCCCGCCGCGCTCCGTGGGGTTCTGCTTCGGGGCGACGGTCACCCAGATCTCGTCGTACGCGGTCGTCGCACCCGTGACCCGGGTGTCGGCGATCCGCACGCGGACGCCCTCCAGCGACTCGTAGAGGTCGAGGGCGTACGCGGACGGCTCCAGCGGCAGTCCGTCGATCGAACCGCCGCCCGCCGTCGGGCTGTAGGCGTCCGGCACGGAGGCGGCGTCGAGCACCACCGGGGCGGGCAGCGGGTTGCCCGAGGACACGACGGTGACGCGGGGTGAGGTGATCTCGGTGACCGACTGGGTGGTGGACGACGGGTAGTACTCGTCGACCACGCCGCTGACCAGCACCGAGTCGCCCACCGCGACCTTCGGTTCGGCCGAGCCGGTGTAGACGAACACGGCCTCGCTGGTGCGCGCGTCGGCGTCGGGGGCGGTGTCCTGGATCCAGAAGCCGCGCGATCCCGAGGTACGGACGGCGGTGACGACACCGGGCACCCCGGTGACGCCCTTGCCGTCCAGCGGGGAGACCCGGGTGGTGCCCTGGATGTCGTGGACGCGCACGGTGCCGGGCTCGGTCGGGTTGCCCGGGTCGCCGGGCCCCTCGCCACCGCCGGAGGTGTCGCCCGCGGCGTTGACCGGGGTGGGCGTCCCCGCGGCGAGGTCCGCCGCGTTGTCGTCGGTGTCCGCGAGGGAGGCCGGGCGGGCCACGGAGGCGGTGGCCGAGGCGCCGGTGGCGGGGCCGCTGCCCTCCCGGACGACGGCGGAGCCGTAGCCCACGAGGTCGACGATCCGGGTGTCGGCGGCGCAGTCGGCCGCGGTCTTGCAGGTCAGCGGGGTGGTCCCGGAGACCAGGGCGATGGTGCCGCTGGCGGCGGACATCGCGACGGTGCCGGTGGCGTCCGGGGCGGGCAGTGCGACGGTGCCGCCGGTCCCCGCCGCCTCGGCGACCAGATAGCGGCCGCCCGCGGCGACCGAACCGCTCAGCGCGGAGACCTGCCACAGCGAACCCGCGGACGGGGCGCCCGGCAGGTACTGGACGCTGTAACCGGACAGGTCGAACGTCCCCGAGCCGACCCCGGCCAGCTCGACGAAGTCCCGGGTGAGCGTCGCACCCGAGTTCCCCCCGCCGCCGTACACCTCGGAGATCACGACGGTGGAGGACGGAGCGGCGAAGGCGGCGGGCAGCGCGGTCGCCGAGAGGGTCACGGCTACCGCGCCGGCCAGCAGGACGGAACGGTGTCTGGATATACGCACGGAAACTGCCCCTCAGAGTGTGGTGAGGGTGCACAAGCTATGCGCGTAGAACAGCCGATGACAAGGCATCAGAGGTTAATTCCAGGAATCGGTCCGATCCGGTCGGGACCGGGCGCGCGCGGTCAGATACAGCGCCGGGACCGGGAAGAGCAGCAGGAAGAGGTTGGGGATCCACCAGGTGGGCGACCAGTCGCCGCGCAGCGCCCAGAAGGCGACGGCCTGGAGCCCGGCGGTGCTCGTCAGGGTGAGCGAGACGGTCATGAGCGTCCGCCATCCGGGCCGGCCGCGCCGGGCGAGGACCAGGGCGGCCAGGCCCGTCGCGCTCGCGGCGGCGTCCAGCGGGAGGAAGGAGTAGTTCCAGTCGGTCATGACGGGGTCGGTGTAGTCCTTGTAGGCCAGCTCGGCGGGGATGAGGCCGAGCAGGGCCGTCGCCCAGTAGAGGACGAACCCCAGATCGGTCACGAGCATGGTGGCCTTGACCGCGCCGAGGGCGGAGGGCCGCCGGGGCGGGCAGGAGGCGAGGGCGGCCGGGCGCGCCATCAGTGGGCGAGCCCTCCGCCCAGATACATCACCGCGACCCCGAACACGATGAGTCCCGCGCCCACCACCGTCGCCGTGTGCAGCTGTTCGCCGAAGAGGAGCACCCCGCCGACCAGCGCCCCCACGGTGCCGAGACCGGACCAGACCGCGTAGACCGGGCCGACGTCCAGGCTCTTGAGGGCCTGGGCGAGCAGGACGAACGCCGCCGCGTAGCCGATGACGACGACCAGGGTGGGCCACGGCCGGCTCAGTCCGTGCGAGGCGCGCAGCGAGAGGGTGGCGATCACCTCGGAGACGATGGCCCCGGCCACCATGGCGATTCCCATCAGGCGGCCGCCCTTCCCTCGATCAGCCCGAGCACCAGGGCGCGGAGCCGGCGGTGGTCCTCGCCCCGCGGGTCGGCCAGGCCCAGGAGCCGGGCGGTCCACCAGCCGTCCACGGCCATCCGGACCAGGGTGCTGACGCCGGGCGGCAGTCCGTCCCGGTCCAGGCGCTCCTGCCAGGCGCGGTAGCGCTCCTGGAGGACGTCGAGCACGGCGGGACCGTTGGCGGCGGCGAACAGGGCGACCGGGACCGAACCCTGTGCCGGGTCGTCGTCCTCGGGGGACTCCGGCGGGATGGAGGCGTCGAGCCAGGCCAGGGTGAAGGCCCCGGGCGGGGCGTCCTCCCCGGGCAGGACCGCCTCGAAGCGGCCGACGAGCCGGCGCACGACCCCTTCGACCAGGGCCTGGCGGTTGGGGAAGTGGTGCAGCAGCCCGCCCTTGCTCACCCCCGCCTCGGCCGCCACGGCGTCCAGCCGGACCGCGTCGATGCCCCTTTTCAGCAGCACGCTCTCCACTGCGTCAAGGATTCGATCATGCATCGACGGCCCCGTTCTCCGACTTCCGGTATTGTCCGACCGTCTGGACGGTCGAATGCAGGCTAGCATGGCCTCCGAGGCGATTCCCGGAGATGGTTCAGGGAGTGTTCCGAGGGTGGGGCAAAGTGGCTCCATACATCGGAACCGTTAATTCCATATCAACGGCCGGGCGCTGTGGATGTGGGTTGACATGGCGTCTGCGGTTTGCCTACGTTCTGTGTCGGCGGGGCCGGCGCGGATTCGGGAACCGGCTGAAGTGATCTGTCAATCGGGGGGATTTGAATGGTTCACGGTTCGTCCGAGAGGTAACGGCGACTCCCGGGTGCTTTCGTGCCCCGGTTGAGCGACCATGGCGAGCGCATTCCGGTGGATCAGCGTCGATCCGCCCCGCTCGCTCGTCCGGGAATGATGCACCGGACCAGGTGACGGCTCGTTTTCGAGTTCTTGCGATACGTCCTCGGCATACGCCGCCGACGTGATCGCCCCTTTCTCTGGAACATCCGAATGAGGCGGACACCTGTGGCGTGCCCGCATTCCGGTGGGAGAGTTTCGTGAACGCTCGATTAAAATTCCCCGACGTCTACGACCGGCTCGACGAATACCGCGCGGCCTCCGATCTGATGAGCGCGGGAATGTATCCCTTCTTCCTCCCCCTCGACGGGCACGAGGCGTCCGTCGTCCGGCGGGCCGGCCGCGAACTCATCATGTGCGGCTCCAACAACTACCTGGGCCTGACCGGCGACGACCGCCTCGTCGGTGCCGCCGAGGACGCCCTGCGCCGGTACGGCACCTCCTGCACCGGCTCCCGCTTCCTGAACGGCAACACGGACCTCCACGAGCAGTTGGAGGCCGAACTCGCCGCCTTCCTCGGCAAACCCGCCGCGCTCGTCCTGCCCACCGGTTACCAGGCCAACCTCGGTGCTGTCGCCGGACTGCTGTCGCCCCGGGACTACGTCGTTGCCGACCGGGAGGCCCACGCCTCGCTCATCGACGGGTGCCGGCTCAGCGGCGCCCGGATGCGCTGGTTCCCCCACAACGACGCCGAAGGACTGCGCACCGCCCTGGAGCGCATACCCGACGACGCCGCCCGGCTCGTCGTCGTGGACGGCGTCTACTCCATGGAGGGCGACCTCTGCGACCTCCCCGCCGTCGTCGAGGTCTGCGCCGAGTACGGCGCCCGGCTCCTCGTGGACGACGCCCACGGCCTCGGCGTACTCGCCCGGGGACGGGGCACCGCCGCCCACTTCGGACTGACGGACCGGGTCGACCTGATCACCGTCACCTTCAGCAAGTCCCTCGCCTCCATCGGCGGAGCCGTGCTCGGCAGCGAGGAGGCCATCCACTACCTCAAGCACCACGCGCGCAGCCTGATGTTCAGCGCCTCGCCCACCCCGGCGAGCACGGCCACCGCCCTCACCGCCCTGCGCGTGCTGCGCGCCGAACCCCACCGGGTGGACCGGGTCCTCGCCAACGCGGCCCGGGTGCGCCGGGGCCTGGCCGGCGCGGGCATCCCCACCGGCGACAGCCCCACCCCGATCGTCCCCGTGCCGATGGCCGGGACCACGGAGACCCTCACCGCCTGGAACCGCCTCGTCGAACGGGGCGTGTACGTCAACCCGGTCATCCCGCCCGCCGCCTCGCCCCGCCTGCGCACCAGCTACACGGCGGCGCACACCCCCGAACAACTCGACCGGGTCGTCGAGGCCCTCGCCGCCGAGGTCCCGGCCGGCAGCCCACGGCACCGTGCCGCGGCCACCGCGGCCTGATCCGGTGCGGCCCGCCACCGGCGCCCTCCCTAGTGCCGCATCAGCCAAGGTTCGCCCCGTCGCGACGCCATGCACGCACTCTCGCCGCACCGGCCGAAAGCCCACGTACGCCCAGTACGAGGACTTCCGGCCGGCACGCCGAGAGCACGCACCTGACGCCGCTCCTTCCGGGCAAACCTTGACTGCCGCGGCACTGGCCGTGGCAGCGGCGGCCGGGGTGATCGCCGCCGCCTGCCTGCGCCCCTGCGCCCACCGCTTCGGGACCGGGGCCGTCCTCGCCGCCCTGCTCGTCTGCGCGGTGGCGGGCGCGCTCGGCTGCCGGTTCGCCGCGCGGCTCGCCGCTCCCCGGCTGACCGGGGCCCTGGCCGCGGCGCTGCTCGGACTCGGCACGGCCCTGGCCGTGCCGGGCCCCCCGGCGGCGGCCGGCACCGCCGCGGCCGTACTGGTCGCCGGGGTCCCGGCGACGGTCTTCGCCACCGGCTGCCTCCTGCGCGTCCTCGCCCCGTCCGCCCGGCGGGCCTGCGTCCTGGCCGGGCCCGCGCTGGCCGCCGGGGGAGCGCTGGGCGCGCTCTGGCCGCCGCAGGCCCGCGCGGCGGCCGGCGCCTGCCTCTGCGCCGTCGCGCTGCTCCTCGTCCTCCCGACCGTCACGACCCCTCCCGACCGAACCACCGACCAAGGAGCCCGACCATGAGCCGACTGCGTCTTGCCGCACGCGCACTGCGCCTGACCCTCAGCGGGGCCCATGCCGACCCCACCGCGGACTACGACGCGGCCAGTTCGGACTACGACACCTTCTTCAGCCCGGTCATGGGCGGCCACTCCGTGGCGGCCCTCGACGAGGTCACCGTGGTGCCGGGCAGCGATGTCGTCGAACTCGCCTGCGGCACCGGCCATCTGACGGCCGAACTGGTCCGCAGGCTCGGGGGCCGGGGCTCGCTGCGGGCCGTCGACAAATCGCCCGGCATGCTGGGCGTGGCCCGGGAGAAGGTGCACCCCCTCGTCCGCAGCACTCCGGAACTCACGGTGGAGCTGAGCGAGGGCGACATGGAGACCTTCGTCCAGGGACTGCCCGCCGGCTCCGCCGACCTCGTCGTCGTCGGCTGGGCCATCTGCTACGCCAAGCCGGTACGGCTCCTCACCGAGATCCGCAGGGTGTTGCGCCCCGGCGGCAGGGTCCTGGTCATCGAGACGCGTGCCGACGCCCACCACGCCCTCACCCAGGGCCTGGAACGCGTCTTCGCCGACGACCCCTCGCTGCTCACCAGCATGGTGCGGGTGTCGCTGCCCAAGGACGCCGCCACCGTGGCACGCTGGTTCGCCAAGGCGGACCTCACCGTGGACGTGCGGCGCGAGGGATCCCAGACGATCCCCGCCCACACCCCGGCCGACGTCATGGAGTGGGTGCAGCGCTCGGGCGCGGCCGCCGGCTTCAAGACCGCCGTGGACCAGTCGCGCGAACAGCTCGTCCTGGACCGCGTCGAGGCGGCCCTGGCCGAACTCCTGGCCCGCGAGGGCACCCTGGAGATCGAGCACACCTTCGTCGTGGTGGCCGGCGGCAGGCCCGCGGCCGGGCGGGGCGGCGGCCGCACCCCGGCGAACGAGTCGGCGGGTGCCGCGTGAGCGACGCCACCACCACGACCGCCGGACCGGCCTCCCGGGCCGGCGGCCCCCCGGACGCCCCCGACGGCCGCCTCCAGCGGGTCCTGCGCCGCTTCGCGCACGCCCTGGTCGGCCACCCGAAGCTGGTCGTCGCGGCCTGGGCCGTCCTCATCGCCGCCTGCACCCCGCTGGCCACCGGACTCACCGACGTCCTCACCGACCAGGGGGCCTCCAAGGTCGTCCCCGGCACCAGCAGCGCCCGTGCCGACGCGCGGATCAAGGAGTCCTTCCCGCACCGCTCCGAGCGGGAGGTCGTCGTCGTGGTCCAGGGCACGGACGTGCGCACCCCGCAGGTCCGCGGTCTGCTGGCCGACCTCGACACCCGGATCGCCGGGCTGCGCCGCGACGGCGAGGTCGAGCGCTCCTCCTCCGCCTTCACCGTCTACCGCGACACCACCGCCGGGTTTCTCACCGGCGTCCGAGAGCGCGTCCGCGAGCGGGCGACGACCGAAGCGGCCCGGCGCGCGGCCGTCGACGCCGAGGTCCGGCGGGGCGCGATCCCCACCGCGCTCGCCGGACCCGCCGAGGAGGCGGCCGCCGCCGACGACGACGCGGCGGTCACCGCCGTGGCCGCCCGGTTCGCCCGGCAGACGGACTGGTCCGCGTTCCCCCTCGACGTACCGAAGGAACTCGTCGACCGGCTCGTCGCCCCCGACGGCAGGGCCGCCCTCGCCTCGGTCAGCTACACGGACAAGGCCGGCAGCGACCCGGACGTGGAGTGGCTGCGCGACACCGCCCGTACCCTCTCCGAACGCGCCGGAGCCGGTGTCGAGGTCCACGTCACCGGCGAACTCGCCCTGATCCACGACACGTACGAGAAGGCCGAGTCCGACAACGCGCTGATGGAGTCGGTCGCGTACGTGATCATCTTCGTCGTCCTGCTCTTCTTCTTCCGCGCGCTCGTCCCGGCCGTCCTGACGCTCGCGGTCGTGGGCCTGTCGATGAACGTCAGCCAGGCCGCGCTCAACCTGCTCGGCCGAGAGGTGACGCTCACTCAGTTCACCGTCACCATCATGCAGTTCGTGATGCTCGGCGCGGGTGTCGACTACAGCATGCTGCTGTCCTCGCGCTACCGGCAGGAACGCCTGGCCGGGCGCGGCCCGAAGGAGGCGGCCGTGCACGCCACGGTGCACGCGGGCGAGAGCATGGTCCTCGCGGCCGTCGCCGTCGTCCTGGCCTTCGGGGCGACGCTGCTCTCCCCGGTGGACTGGATCCCGCCGCTCGGCTACGGCGGCCTCCTCGGCATCCCCATCGTGCTCGCCGCCGCCCTCACGCTCACCCCGTGCCTGCTGGCCCTGCTCGGGGACCGGTTCTTCGCCCTCGGCCGGTCGCCCCTCGCCGATCTGGAACGCCACGGGGCGATGGCGCGGCATCTGCGCCGCACCGCCGAGTTCGCCCGCCGCCGCCGGGCGGCGATCGTGGTGCTCTTCCTCGTCGCGACCGTGCCCTTCGCCCTGCTGGTGAGCGGCAACCGCTCCACGTCCGACCCGGTCGCGCTGAGCCCGGCGACCGATTCCCGGGCCGGGTACGAGACCGTGGCCGACACCTGGGGCGACGCGGCGGTGCTGCCCACGATCGTCACCGGGCGCGCCGCCGACGGCGTCCTCGACGACGGCCGGCCCACGCCCGGGGGCCTGGCCGCGGTCGCCCGCCTCACCGAGACACTCGCGGCGACCGACGGCGTCGCCTCGGTCGACTCCCTCAGCCACCCCTTCGGCAGCCGCTGGAGCGCGGACCGGCTGACCGCGGCGGGCACGGGCGTCACCGAGGACTACGCCTCGCCGGACGGCGCGCTGCGCTTCGTCGTGGCCCTGAAGGACGATCCGTACTCCGAGGCGGCGGCCCGCACCGTCCAGCGCCTGGACACCGTCCTGGCCCGCGACGGCGCGGCGGTGGGCACCCTGAACCTCGGCGGCGCCACCCAGGTCGACCTCCAGTACGGCGCCGCGCTGCGCTCCAGCTTCTGGCGGATGGTGCTGCTGGTGAGCCTCGGCGTGTTCGTCATGCTGGTGATCACCCTGCGCTCGCTGCTCGTGCCGGTGCGGCTGATCGCCACGATCATGCTCAGCAACGTCCTCGCGATCGGACTGACCGTGCTGATCTTCGCCTGCTGGCGCGGCGAGGCGATCATCGACGACCTGCCGATCTTCCTCACCGTCCTGATGATGGGGCTGGGCATGGACTACGAGATCTTCCTGGTTACCCGGGTCCGCGATCTGATCCGGAGCGGTCTCGACCAGGACGAGGCGACCATGGAGGCGGTCGTCGACACCGGCCGGGTCATCAACGCGGCCGGGCTGGTGATGGCCGGGAGCCTGGGCACCATGGCCCTGTCGTCCACGCTGATGCTCAGGGAGTACGGGGCCGGACTCGGCCTCGCCGTCCTGCTGGACGCCACCGTGATCCGGATGCTCTTCGTCCCGGCCTCGCTGATGCTCCTGCGGAAGTACAACTGGTGGCTGCCGCCTCTGCCCGGCCGCCGCCGCCGCACCGCCGCCCCCTCGGCCGGCGGATGAGCGGGCCCGTGCCGGACGTCCTGGGACGGCTGCGCCGCCGGCACGAGCGGGCCCCGCTCGCGTCGGCGGCGGCGCTCTTCGCCGTGCTGGCCGCCGTGCGGCTGGCGGGGGCGTACAACTTCGCGTTGATGGTGCTGTCCGTCGCGTTGAGCGCCTGCGTCCTGCTGGTGGTGGAGCGCCGGGGCTGGCCCCGGACCGGGCTGCGCGGATTCCCGCCGCGCGCGGCGCTCCTGACGACCGGGCTCGTCGCCCTGGTCTACGCCCAGACCTTTCTGGCCGCGCGCGGCGCCTTCGGGGCCGACGACGACAACTGGACGGTCTGGGTGCCCCGGATCTTCCAGGGCATGGTGCCCGGTGCGCCCTGGGCGGACACCGCCGCCATGCTGCTCTGCCTCGGGCTCCTGGTGCCGCTGGTGGAAGAGGTCTGCTACCGGGGCGTCCTGTACGAGGCGGTCGAACGGGAACGGGGCGGGGCCGCCGCCGTCGTCACCACCGCGGCCGCCTGGTCGTTCGTCCACCTCGGCGACTACGGCCTGAAGCCGTTCGACGCCGAGGTGGCGGCGGGCGCGGTGCTGTCCGTCTTCCTGATGGGCCTCGCGCTTGGCCTCTGCCGGGCGGTCACCGGATCGGTGCTCGCCTGCACGGCGGCGCAGGGCGTCTGCAACCTGCTGCTGCTCGCCGCCGTGTACGCCGCGCGATGACCGGGACCGGGCGCGGCGGCGGGGCCGGTCCGTCAGGACGGCAGCCGGTCCAGGAAGCCGCTGACCGAGGCGATGCGCCCGTCCTCGGCGAGGGCGATCACGTCCGAACCGGCCACGGGCGCCGAGCCGTCGGCCCCCGAGACCAGCTCCCAGCCGAAGCGGGCCAGGGCGTGGTGTCCGTCCACCTCGCCCAGCAGCCGGAACGTGAAACCGGGGAACTGCTCCTGCGTCCCGCTGATCGCGGCGGCCAGCGCCTCGTGCCCCCGGACGTCGGTGAACGGATCGGTGTACGTGGCGTCCTCGGTGAAGGCCGCGGCGACGGCCTTCTCCAACTCCTCGGCGGTGGCGGCGTTCCAGGCGGCGAAGTAGCGCTGGACGGCGTCGTAGTAGGCGGTCATCGTGCGGTCCTCTCGTCGGCTCCGGCCGGTGGCCGGGAGCGCTGTGCTCGTGAGGAACACGATGTCGGACGGGCCGTGGGGCGTCGATTACCTCCGAGGTCAAGGTCCCTACGGGACAGCCCTTGGTCAGGCGGAGGTGTCGGGGATGACGTGCACGGCGGCCTCCTCGGCGGAGGCCGCGGCCCCGTCGATGCCGACGTCCTCGCCCGCCGTGGTGTCCGGGTCGTTCCGGTCGAGTTCACGGGTGAGCCGGCCCGCGCGCACGGTACCGACCTCGGCGTCCCAGGGCTCGCCGTCGCCGTCGGCCACATCGCCCACGCCGTCGCCGTCCGGGACCGAGCCCTCGGGCAGCTCCCGGGCCAGCCGGTCCTCCAGCGTCTCGCCGCGGTGCTGTTCGGAGGCGGTGGTGCCGCGGTCCTCCACGGCCCACGGCCGCTCGGGCGGGGAGTACCCCTCGTCCAGGACGTCGGTGAGGTCCCGGTTGTCGAGGGTGTCCTCCGGTTCGAGCTGCTCGACGGGGTCGGAGGCCTCCGGCTGCTGGGGCTGATAGACGTCGTCGCCCCGGTCGGCATCATCCATGACGCTTTCCTTCCGGGTGTCGGGGATCCCGGTCCTGCGCGCCGGCCCGGTCCGCCGTGACCGGCCCCTTCAGGATAGGCGGCAGGGGCCGGGCCCCGCAGCGTGCGCCCGGTGCGGGGGCGTCTCCGCCCGGGGTGCGAGACCATGGAGGGGAAGGCCGCAGTCCGTCGTGGAAAGGCCGTCATGGAGTACCCGGAGAGCTATCAGCTGGTGTTTCAGTCGTCCGCCGTGGAGGACGACGCGGTGGTGGTCCACCGGACCGAACGGTCCGGGGCGGGCGGGCACCCGGTGTACGAGGACGAGACCGGGATCGTCCGCGCGGAGATCAGCGACCTCGGGGAGGTGCGGATGCTCGCCAGCGGCGGGCACCAGCTCCTCGGGACGCCCCTCGTCGTACCGGAACCCGCCCCGTAGCACCGCATCCCGTCCCCACCGCCCCCGTGGTCACCGCCACGGGGGCGTCTTCTTATCACGGGCCCGAGCCGGACACCATCCTGCCCGAGCAGGACAATTCGGCGTCAGTCGTCCAACACTTGGTCGAAATTTTGCCCCCGGGGGGCTGCTCCCTGAAGACACCAGGCACACTCGACCTGTAGGAATCTCGCCACGAAGAGGATCACGCATGATCACGTTGAAGAAGGAAGACGGCCCGGCGGATCTGGACGGGGTCACCCACCTGTCCATCGGGGTGTCCTGGGATCCCACGGCGGGTTCCAGTGGCGGGCTGATGGGGAAGATCCGCCAGAAGAAGGGCACCGACCTCGACCTGATCGCGATCGCGATGGCGGACGGGGACCCCGTGCGGCTGGCCGGACTGGACTCGCTGGACCCGCTGGGCAACGGCTCGCTCCAGCACAGCGGCGACAACCAGACGGGCCGCGGCGACGGTGACGACGAGACCGTGACGGTCGACTTCGCGCGGATCCCGCAGAACATCACGTCGATCGTCTTCATCGCCGCCGCGTACAAGAAGCGCAGCTCCTTCCAGGACGCCCGCAACATCAGCTTCAAGGTGTACGACGCGACGGGCGGCAGCTCGCAGCAGGTCGCCGACATCTGGCCGAGCCTGCTCACCAACGACAACGGCTGCGCCGTGGCCAAGGCGATGCGTGTCGGCGGTGGCTGGAAGCTCCAGGTGATCAACGAGACCGGCAAGATCAAGCAGGGCGACGAGCAGGCCCTGATGCGCTTCGCCGTCAGCAAGTAACGGACGACGCGTCCGGGGTACGGCCCCGGTCCGGGCATGCGGGAAGGCGATCCGCGGCCACGGACCGGGGCCGTCGCGCTCCCTGGCGGCGCCGTTCGCCGAGCACTCCGCGAAATGCCCGCGCAAGGAGCTTTTCCGCCGATATCTCCGACTACGGTGACCCCATGTGCCACTACTGCGGCTGCCGCGAGATCCCCCTGATCAAGGAGTTCATCGCCGAGCACGAGACCGTCACGGACACCGCCGGAGAAGCGCTGCGTGCCCTGGACCGGGGCGACACGGACCTCGCCACCGGCCTGATCGCCCGGATGGCCGGGGAACTGCGCGCGCACTGGCGGGGCGAGGAGGACGGCCTCTTCACGGTCATGGGCGACGACCCGGAGTACGCCGGCTACATCGACGCACTCGTCCAGGAACACCGCCAACTCGCAGCGTTCCTGGACACGGTGGACCTGATGATCCCTCAGGACGTGCTCCGGCTGCGGGAGTCCGTCGACGAACTCCACCACCACATCGCCAAGGAGGAGGACGGTCTCTTCCCGGCCTCCCTCACCGCCCTGTCCGGGGACGAGTGGGACCGCTCGATGACCGCCTGGCGCGCCGCCCACCCCGGCGCCCCCGGCGACCTCGGACGCTGAACCGGCCTCGCGCCCGCCCCGATCCGGTCGCGGCGGCCGGCCCCCATCAGGTCGGGATCCGACCGGATGACCGCGTAGCGTGCCGCCCATGGCCGTGAAGAAGAAGACCTCCGCCCCGGTCCCCGTACTGACCCCCCGGGCCCTGGGACGCGCGACCCTGGCGCGTCAACTCCTGCTCCGCCGCACCGCGATGAGCGCCGAGCGCGCCGTGCACCACCTCGTCGGCCTTCAGGCGCAGAACGCGAAGCCGCCGTACTACCAGCTCCTCGCCCGGCTGGAGGGATTCGCCCCGGCCGAACTCTCCGGGCTCATGGAGTCCCGCGCGGTCGTCCGCATCGTCAGCCTGCGCTCCACCGTCCACACCCACACCGCCGACGACGCCCTGACCCTGCGCCCCCTGGTCCAGCCGGCCCGCAACCGGGAGCTGCGCATGTTCCGAGCCGGGCTGACCGGCGTGGACCTGGACCGGCTCGGCGCGCTCGCCAGGGCGTACGTCGAGGAGGAGCCCCGCACCCCGAAGGAGATCCGCGAACACCTCCTCCTGGAGTGGCCCGACGCCGACCCGCAGTCGCTGAGCACGGCGGCCCGCTGTCTGCTGCCCCTGGTCCAGGTCACACCGCGCGGCCTGTGGGGCAGGAGCGGCAAGGTCGCCCTGACCACCGTGGAGCACTGGCTGAGCCGCCCCTCCCGCCCGGCCGCCCCACTCGACGCCACCGTGCTGCGCTACCTCGGCGCGTTCGGCCCCGCCTCCGTCAAGGACTTCCAGTCCTGGTCGGGACTGACCCGGACCCGGGAGGCCTTCGAACGCCTCCGCCCGGACCTCCTCACCTTCCGTGACGAGCACGGCGTCGAACTCTTCGACCTGCCCGACGCCCCCCGCCCCGACGAGGACACCCCCGCCCCGCCGCGCTTCCTGCCCGAATTCGACAACGTCCTCCTCGGCCACGCGGACCGCACCCGTGTCATCCCGCCCCACCTCAAGGGGCGCAACGGCGTCGGCAACCAGGCGTACGGAACGGTCCTGGCCGACGGATCCCTCGCGGCGATCTGGCGGCACGGCACGGCGACCGGACCGGCGCCCGGGACGCTCACCGTCCAGCCGCTGCGCGCGCTCACCGCCGCCGAGCGCGACGCGGTCACCGAGGAGGCCGAGGCCCTGCTCGCCGCGACGGCGGAGCCGGACGCCCCGGCCGCGCCGTACGACGTGCGGTTCGCCTCCTTCATCGACTTCGGGGACTGAGCCGCTGCGGACCGGCGGCCGGGCTGGTTGACTCGAAGGAGCCCGTCGCCCCGCCCAGGGGCGGCGTGGAGTCACCGTCCGGGTACGGCAGGTCGTGATGGACCGATTGCTCATCGTGGAGGACGACGCCGCGACGGCACTGGCGCTGCGGGAACTGCTCGCCGCCCGGGGCTACGCCGTGCTGTGCGCGGCGGACGGCCGGCAGGGGCTGCGGCTGCTCTTCGCCGAGCGCCCCGCCCTGATGGTCCTGGACCTGCGCCTGCCCGAGCTGGACGGCTGGCAGGTACTGGCCCGCGCCCGCGACATGAGCGATCTGCCGGTCCTGGTCCTCTCCGGCCTCGACGCGGTCGCCGACCGGGTCCGGGCCCTGCGCGCCGGCGCCGACGACTACCTGGTCAAGCCCTGTGAACCGGAGGAACTGCTGGCCCGGATCGAGGCCCTGCTGCGCCGCGCCGGGCGCCGAGAGTGGACGGGCGACGAGGCACTGGACGAACTGCGGCTGCTGCCCGAACGGCGGGCCGCCCTCTGGCACGGCGGCGAGGCCCGGCTCAGCGCCATCGAGTACCGGCTGCTCCAGGTGCTCGTCCGCAACCGGGGCCGCGTGGTCACCACCGAACAACTGCTGGACCAGGTCTGGGACGACCCGATGGCCGTGGGCCGCGACCGGGTCAAGTTCGGGGTGCTCCGGCTGCGCCGCAAACTGCGCGCGGCGGGCGGTCCGGGGGCCGGCGACCCGGTGGAGGTCCTGCGGGGTGTGGGGTACCGCTTCGCGGCGGAGGGGCCCGGGGGGCCGTGAGCGCCGGATCCTACGGAGACCCGTAGGCCCGGGAAGGCCGTGGAACCGGGCGGGTTCCGGAGACCCTGGGAGCCCGGGGCCGGAAGTCCGGGACCGAAGTCCGGGCCGGAAGTCCGGGCCGGAAGTCCGGGCCGGAAGTCTGGGACCGAAGTCCGGGACCGAAGCCCCGGACCGTGACCCAGGACACACGGCACCTCGTCCGGGACGAACGTCCCGAACCGCGCACGCGGCCCGGACGGCAACCGTCCGGCAACCGTGCCGCACCGCGCGGGGCAACGGTGTCCGGTCATCCTCGGCCGGGACCGCCCATTACGCGCCCACGGCACCGCCGGGGAGGAGACAGCGACCATGCACAAGCCGAGGTGGCCCACCGCCCGGTACCTCGACTGCCGGGGCGTCGCGGCCGTGCTGCTCGTCGCGCTGGTGGACGTCCTCCTGGGCGAGGAGGTCAGACTCCTGCCGCTCTACGCGGTCGGTCCGGCCCTGGCGGCCTGCCGTGCCTCGGTGCGCGGGGTGCTCGGCACGGGGCTGTTCGCCGCCTCCCTGGCCACGGTGCTCGCACTCGACGAAGGGCTGCTCGACTCGCGCCGGGGAGTCTCCTCACTGCTGGCCATCACCTTCGTCACCTTCTTCTCCGCTGCCGCCGCCCGCATACGGCTGCGCGGCGAATGCCGCCTCGCCGCGGTGAGCGACGTCGCGGACGCCGCCCGGCGGACGATCGTGGCCCCCGTGCCGGTGGACCGTGGCCCGGTGCGCATCGCCGCCAGCTACGAATCGGCGGCCGAGGCGGCCGGCATCGGCGGCGACTTCTACGAGGTGGTCCCGGTCGACGGCGGGGTCCGGATCCTGGTCGGCGACGTCCAGGGCAAGGGCCTGGACGCGGTCGGCGTGGCCGCCGCCGTCCTCGCCGCCTTCCGGGAGAGCGCCCCGGTCGCGGACCGGCTCGACACCGTCGGCGTGAAGCTGTCCTGCGCGCTCCTGCGGCGCGGCGACGAGCGCTTCGTCACCGCCGTCATGGCCGAGGTGACCTGGGACGGCACCATGAGGATCCTGAACTACGGCCACCCCGGACCGCTCGTCGTCCCGGCCTCCGGCGACGCCGTGCGGGCCGATCCGGAGCACCCGGGCACCCCGCTCGGTCTGGACGGGCTCATCGAGTGCCGCCCCGGCCGCCACACCCGGGTGCTGTCCGCCGGGGACCGGGTCCTCTTCCACACCGACGGGCTCGACGAGACCCGCGACGCGGCCGGCCGCTTCTACCCGCTCCTGGAACGCGGGGCCCTGCTGCGCGGCGGCACCGCCGAGGCCGGGCTGCGGCGGCTGCGCGCGGACGCCTGCCGCCACGCGGCGCCCCGGCACTCGGCGACCGGCTGCGCGGACGACTCGGCCCTCCTGCTCCTCGACTACCGCGAGGAACACGGCCCCCGTCCCCGTACCGCCCCCGCCGACCCGGCCCCGCCCACGCTCCGCACCACCGACCTCGGCTGCCACGTCTGCGCCGTCACCGACTGCCCCCTCGCCGATCTGCTCCGCTCCCGCGGGGCATCCGGCGACGCGCCGGCGGAGCGCCGGGAGACGACGACGGTCTGAACGCTCCGGCCCGGCGGTCCGCCCTACGGCAGCAACCCGGCCCGCCGGGCCGCGACGACGGCCTCCAGACGGGTGTGAGCGCCCAGCTTGCGCATTGCGGAGCGGAGGTAGCCCTTCACGGTCTCCGGGCGCAGCCCCAGCCGCCCGGCCGCCACCGCGTTGGTCGCGCCGGTCGCGACGCAGGCCAGGACGTCGACCTCGCGGGGCGCGAGCAGGACGTCGCGCTGCCCGGGGACCCGGGTCCCCGACGCGGAGGCCAGCCGCCCGCAGACGGCGATCAGCTCGTCCCGCAGCGCGGGATCGACGACCTTCGGCACCAGGGCGCGCAGTTCGCGGTGGGCCTCCCGCACGTCCTCCCAGGCGGCGGGGGAGGCGGTGGGCCCGGCGACCTCCTCCCGGGTCGCCGCGAGGAGCGTCTGCACCTCGTCGCGGACGACGAGCGCCTGCTCCACGTCACGGGCCGCGGCCACGGCCGCGTCGAAGGTGCGGTCACCGAGCGTCAGCGGCTCGCGCAGCGCTCCGTACAGCACGCCCCGGACCCGGCGGCGCACCACGACGGGGACGGCGACCACCGAGCGCAGCCCCTCCGCGGCCACCGCCACGTCGTACTCGTGGCTGATGTGACGGGAGGAGTGGTAGTCGGTGACCGCGCACGGCCGCGAGAGCGCGATCGACTTCCCGCCGAGCCCGCTGCCGGCCGAGATGACCAGCCCGCGCAGGGCGGCGGTCTGCGCCCCGTTCAGTTCGGCGATCCGGGCGTGACGGGCATCGGAGAGCAGCCCGCCGAAGGCCACGGGCAGCCCGCTCGTCCGGCGCAGCCGCAGCAGCGCCGCTTGCATCTCGACCGCATCGCCCGATTCCGGCACGCCGACGTCCCTCCGCCCGGCCCCGGGAGGCTCGCACCCCCCGCCACCCCCGTTCGGGGGTGGTGAGACCTGAGTCACTGTTTACATGATGTTAAGTGACCGGTCCGGGCCGTATCGAGGGTCCGCAACGAGGAGGGCACATGTCGGCAACCAGTGCGACGGAGACGTTCCGGGCCGCCCGGGACTTCCTGCTGGAGCACCGCGAGGACTACACCGCGGCGTACGAGGGCTTCAGCTGGCCCCGCAGCCAGCACTTCAACTGGGCGCTCGACTGGTTCGACGTCATCGCCGAGGACAACGACCGCACCGCCCTGCACATCGTGGAGGAGGACGGCGACCGCACCGAGGTGTCCTTCGCCCGGATGTCCGCCCGCTCCAACCGGGCGGCGAACTGGCTCCGCGCCCAGGGCGTCCGCGAGGGCGACCGCATCCTGGTGATGCTCGGCAACCAGGTCGAGCTGTGGGAGACCGCGCTGGCCGCCATGAAGCTGCGCGCCGTCGTCATCCCCGCGACGCCGCTGCTCGGCCCCGTCGACCTGCGCGACCGGGTCGACCGCGGCCGGGTCCGCCACGTCCTGGTCCGGGACGCGGACACCGGGAAGTTCGACGAGGTGCCCGGCGACTACACCCGGATCTGCGTCGGCGCCGAGACCGAGGGCTGGCTCTCCTACACCGGGGCCGACGCCCAGCCGGAGACGTTCACGGCCGACCGCGAGACGGACGCCGACGAACCGCTGATGCTCTACTTCACCTCGGGCACCACCGCCAGCCCCAAGCTCGTCGAGCACACCCACGCCTCCTACCCCGTGGGCCACCTCGCGACGATGTACTGGATCGGGCTCCGCCCCGGCGACGTCCACCTCAACATCTCCTCGCCCGGCTGGGCCAAGCACGCCTGGTCGAACCTCTTCGCCCCGTGGAACGCCGAGGCGACCGTTTTCATCTTCAACTACACGCGCTTCGACGCCGGCCGGTTGATGGCGGAGATGGAACGATCCGGCGTCACCAGCTTCTGCGCCCCGCCCACCGTGTGGCGCATGCTCATCCAGGCCGACCTCTCCCAGCTGAAGACGCCGCCCCGCGAGGTCGTCGCGGCCGGCGAACCGCTCAACCCGGAGGTCATCGAGACGGTCCGGCGCGCCTGGGGCGTCACCATCCGCGACGGCTTCGGCCAGACGGAGACCGCCGTCCAGGTCTCGAACTCGCCGGGCCAGGTCCTGAAGACCGGTTCGATGGGCCGTCCCAGCCCCGGCTACCAGGTGGTTCTGCTCGACCCGGTCAGCGGGGAGCCCGGCGCGGTCGAGGGCGAGATCTCGCTCGATCTGTCCGGCCACCCGGTCGGCCTGATGACGGGCTACCACGGCGACCCGGACCGCACCGCCGAGGCCATGGCGGGCGGCTACTACCGCACCGGCGACATCGGCTCCCGCGACGCCGACGGCTACATCACCTACGTCGGCCGGGCCGACGACGTCTTCAAGGCCTCCGACTACAAGATCTCGCCGTTCGAGCTGGAGAGCGCCCTGCTGGAGCACGAGGCCGTCGCCGAGGCCGCCGTCGTGCCCGCCCCCGACCCGGTGCGCCTCGCCGTCCCGAAGGCGTACATCGTCCTCGCCGAGGGCTGGGAGCCCGGACCGGACACCGCGAAGGTGCTCTTCGAGCACTCCCGGGCCGTGCTCGCCCCGTACAAGCGGGTCCGCCGGCTGGAGTTCGCCGATCTGCCCAAGACCGTCTCCGGCAAGATCCGCCGCATCGAACTGCGCGAGGCCACGGCCCGGGGCGCGGGCACCGAGTACAGCGAGGGGGACCTGGCATGAGCGAGCCGTCCACCGCCCGGCACACCGCGGACACCGCCTCCCCACCGCCGTCCTACGCGCACGGCACCGGCACCACACCGCTGCTCGGCGACACCATCGGGCGCAACCTCGACCGCGCGATCGAGGCGTACCCCGGCCGCGAGGCGCTGGTCGACGTACCGTCGGGGCGGCGCTGGACGTACGCGGAGTTCGGCGCGGCCGTCGACGAACTGGCCCGCGCGCTGATGGCGTCGGGCGTGGCCAAGGGCGACCGGGTCGGGATCTGGGCGATCAACTGCCCGGAATGGGTCCTCGTCCAGTACGCGACCGCCCGCATCGGCGCCGTGATGGTCAACATCAACCCCGCCTACCGGGCGCACGAGCTGGAGTACGTGCTCAAGCAGGCCGGGATATCGCTTCTCGTCGCCTCGCTCTCCCACCGCACGAGCGACTACCGGGCCCTGGTCGACGAGGTCCGTTCCGGCTGCCCCGCCCTGCGCGCCGTGCACTACATCGGAGACCCGTCCTGGGACGAACTCCTCGCCGCCGCGCCCGCGGTGAGCCCCGCTCAGCTCGCGGAGCGGGAGGCCGGGCTGTCCTGCGACGACCCGATCAACATCCAGTACACCTCGGGCACCACCGGATTCCCCAAGGGCGCGACGCTCTCCCACCACAACATCCTCAACAACGGCTTCTTCGTGGGGGAACTGGTCGCCTACACCGAACAGGACCGGGTCTGTCTGCCCGTGCCCTTCTACCACTGCTTCGGCATGGTCATGGGCAACCTCGGCATCACCTCGCACGGCGCCTGCATCGTGATCCCGGCGCCCGCGTTCGAGGCGGGCGCGGTGCTCTCGGCCGTCCAACAGGAGCGCTGCACCTCGCTGTACGGCGTCCCCACCATGTTCATCGCCGAGCTGAACCTGCCCGACTTCTCCTCGTACGACCTCTCCTCGCTGCGCACCGGCATCATGGCCGGATCCCCCTGCCCGGTCGAGGTGATGAAGCGGGTCGTCGCGGAGATGCACATGGACGAGGTGTCCATCTGCTACGGGATGACGGAGACCTCACCGGTCTCGACCCAGACCCGCCGCGACGACGATCTGGAGCGCCGCACCGGGACCGTGGGCCGGGTGATGCCGCACATCGAGGTGAAGGTCGTCGACCCGGTGACCGGGGTGACGCTGCCGCGCGGCGAGTCCGGTGAACTCTGCACCCGGGGCTACAGCGTGATGCTGGGGTACTGGGAGGAGCCGGAGCGCACGGCGGAGGCCATCGACGCCGGGCGCTGGATGCACACGGGCGACCTCGCGGTGATGCGCGAGGACGGCTATGTGCAGATCGTCGGCCGGATCAAGGACATGATCATCCGGGGCGGCGAGAACGTGTACCCGCGCGAGATCGAGGAGTTCCTCTACCGCCACCCCAAGGTCGCCGATGTGCAGGTGGTGGGGGTGGCGGACGAGCGGTACGGCGAGGAGGTCCTGGCCTGCGTCATCCCCGTCGACCCGGCCGATCCGCCGGAGCTGGACGAGATCCGGGAGTTCTGCCGCGAACAGCTGGCGCACTACAAGGTTCCGCGTCTGCTCCAGATCATGGACGCCTTCCCGATGACGGTCAGCGGGAAGGTCCGGAAGATCGAACTGCGGGAGAACTACGGGAAGTAGAGGAAACCGGAGAAAGAGGGAGGGGTGCCGTCAGGCGGCTTCCATGACGTCGCCGGCGGTGCCCTTCGTGGCCGCCGCCCATTCGATCAGCAGGACCTCGTACGCCGCGGACTCCACGGGGGACCACTCACGGCCCGCGCGCGCGTCGACGAGCGCACGGATCGCCTCGTTCGCCTCGACGGCCGCGGGGTGGGCCGGCTGGGCGGGGAAGACGGTGTGCGACGGTGCCGTAGCGGTGGAATGCCGTGGAGTTAAGACCATGCGCCCACTCTAGAGCCCGCCACTGACAACACACCGAACAAATGTGTCCCCCTGGCTCGAACGTGACCGATTGCACTCAGTGTGGCCGCCCGGTTCCTGTGAGCTGCGGCACGTCACGGCGCATGCAGACCCGTGGCCACCGGTCCAGGCCGTGCCGTACCTCCGCGGCGCGAATGGCGCGCAGGCCTTCGGTGAGTCCGGATTCGTTCGGTCGGGCCGAGCCCCGACCGTCCGGGCGATCGGGACCGGACCCGTCCAGGACGCGGAAGCCGAGCCGGGCGTAGTACGGGGCGTTCCACGGGACGTCTCTGAACGTGGTCAGGGTCAGCGCCTCCAGCCCCTCGCGCACCGCCCACCGTTCGGCGTCGTCGATGAGCGCGCGGCCCAGACCGCGCCGCGCGGCCGACGGATGGACGGAGACCTGCTCGACATGGGCGCAGCCGTCGACCCGGTCGACGAGCAGATAGCCGAGCGGCCGGTCGTCGTCGCCGGTGACCACCCGGGCGCGGCCGTCCGCGCGGTAGGCGTCCAGCAGATCCAGCGGCGGGGGAGCGTCGTCGGCCACGGCCGCCATGCCGAGGGCGCGGAACGGTTCGCCGGCGGCGCGTTCGATGTCCTGGAGCAGGGGGAGGTCCGCGCTGCGCGCGGTACGGATGCGCATGCTCCGAGTATCCCGCCGGCCGCCGGCAGGGCGACGGGTGCCCGGCTCAGGGGCCGGTGCCGAGCAGATCGTCGGCCGGGCCGTTGAGCGGGTGCGGCCGGCCCGTCGGATCCATCGTGAAGAGCGGGACGCCGAGTGCGTCGGCCCGCTCCCCGGCGTCCGGGGCGTACCCCGCGAGCGAGAAGAACACCCCGGTCACCGAGGAGTTGAGCGCGTGGAGCCACAGGCACTCGACATCGCGCCGGGTGCTGGGCCGGGTGGTGGCGTCGACCTGGGCGATCGCCCCGGCCGCCCGCAGATCGATCCGTGAGGCCGGGCGCCCGGCGGACCGGGTCACGTCGCGGTAGCCCAGCCACGTCAGATACCGCGCGGCGGCGGCGACCGCGTCCCGCGCGGAGCGGATGGCCACCGGCCGGAAGGGCGGGCGGGGTGCCGGGGCGGTGCGGGGGAGCGGGATGTGGGAGGGGCCGGTGATGTTCGTCCTGCCCGTGGGGCCGGTTCGGCCCGTGGCGTCGGTCCCGCCCGTCCGGGTGGGGCCGGAGGGGCCGGAGGAGCCGGAAGGTGCGGAGGCGGCCGAGGGGCGGCCGGGGGCGGCCACGGGCCGGACGGGGAGGCGCAGCACGGCTCCGCACGGGCAGCACAGTTCGGGCTGCGGCCACTGGTCGTGCCGGCCGCAGCCGAGGCAGCGCACGGTCACCCAGTCGTCGGTCCAGGTGCGGTGGGTGACCGGGGCGACGGGCGCGCCGCGCAGCAGGGGCGGGACGGCCGGGGCGCCGCAGGGGCAGGCGTAGGCGGGCGGGACGTACGCGTGGTCGCGGCGGCAGGCCGGGCACCGTACCGGAACCGCTCCCCCCACCTGTTCGCTGTGCTCCCTCTGCTCCCCCTCGTCCACCGCGGGCTCCTTCCGGCACGCGGAGGCGGCCGGCCCCCGCTGTCCGGGGCGGCTCCGCTCCGTGCCCCATGCTCCACCAAGAGCGAGGCCCGGGGCAGGGAGTTGAGCCACTTGGCCGCCCCGGTCCCCGTCTCCCGGGTGCTGGGGCCCTCCCTTGACGCCCGTCCGGACGGACTTTACATTGACTTCCGTATAACAGAATCAAACTTCCGTGATGCGGAATTGGTGCTCTCAGGTGGCGCGACAGAGCCCGACTCCACCCAGGTCCGAGCAGGAGCACTCAATGCCTCGAATGACCGCTGCCCGCGCGGCAGTCGAAATCCTCAAGCGCGAGGGCGTCAGCAACGCGTTCGGTGTGCCGGGCGCGGCGATCAACCCCTTCTACGCGGCGCTCAAGGCGGCCGGCGGGGTTCATCACACGCTCGCCCGCCACGTCGAGGGCGCCTCCCACATGGCGGAGGGCTACACCCGGGCCCGCCCGGGGAACATCGGCGTCTGCATCGGTACGTCGGGCCCGGCCGGCACCGACATGATCACCGGCCTCTACTCCGCGATCGCCGACTCGATCCCGATCCTCTGCATCACCGGCCAGGCCCCGACCGCCGTCCTCCACAAGGAGGACTTCCAGGCCGTCGACATCGCCTCGATCGCCGCCCCGGTCACCAAGGCGGCCACCACGGTCCTGGAGGCCGCCCAGGTCCCCGGCGTCTTCCAGCAGGCGTTCCACCTCATGCGCACGGGCCGCCCCGGCCCGGTCCTCATCGACCTCCCGATCGACGTCCAGCTCACCGAGATCGAGTTCGACCCCGATCTGTACGAGCCGCTGCCGGTCCACAAGCCCGCCGCGTCCCGCAAGCAGATCGAGCGCGCGCTCGACCTGCTCAACGCCTCCGAACGCCCGCTCCTCGTCGCCGGCGGCGGCATCATCAACGCCGACGCCTCGGACCTCCTCGTGGAGTTCGCCGAACTGACCGGAGTCCCGGTCGTCCCGACCCTCATGGGCTGGGGCACCCTCCCCGACGACCACGCGCTCAACGCCGGCATGGTCGGCCTCCAGACCTCCCACCGCTACGGCAACGCGAACTTCCTGGAATCCGACTTCGTCCTCGGCATCGGCAACCGCTGGGCCAACCGCCACACCGGCAAGCTCGACGTCTACACGCAGGGCCGCACCTTCGTCCACGTCGACATCGCGCCCACCCAGATCGGCAAGATCTTCGCCCCGGACCTCGGCATCGTCTCCGACGCGAAGGCGGCCCTCGAACTGTTCGTGGAGGTCGCACGCGAACGGAAGGCGGCCGGCCGTCTGAAGGACCGCGCGACCTGGGCCGCCGCCACCCAGGAACGCCGCGCGACGCTCCAGCGCCGCACCCACTTCGACGACGTCCCCCTGAAGCCCCAGCGGGTCTACGAGGAGATGAACCGCGCGTTCGGCCCCGAGACCCGGTACGTCACCACGATCGGCCTCTCCCAGATCGCCGGCGCCCAGATGCTCCACGTCCACCGCCCCCGCCACTGGATCAACTGCGGCCAGGCGGGCCCCCTCGGCTGGACCATCCCGGCCGCCCTGGGCGTCGCCACCGCCGACCCCGACGGCTCCGTCGTCGCCCTCTCCGGCGACTACGACTTCCAGTTCATGCTGGAGGAACTGGCGGTGGGCGCCCAGCACCGCATCCCGTACGTGCACGTCCTGGTCAACAACTCCTACCTCGGCCTCATCCGCCAGGCCCAGCGCACCTTCGACATCGACTTCCAGGTCAACCTGGAGTTCGAGAACCTCAACTCCCCGGAACTCGGCGTCTACGGCGTCGACCACGTCAAGGTGGTCGAGGGCCTGGGCTGCAAGGCCATCCGCGTCACCGAACCGGACGCCCTCCTCCCCGCCTTCGAGGAGGCCAAGAAGCTGGCGGCGGAGTTCCGCGTCCCGGTGGTGGTCGAAGCGATCCTGGAACGCGTCACGAACATCGCGATGAGCGGGACCGACATCGCCTCGGTGAACGAGTTCGAGGACCTGGCGACGGAACCGGGTCACGCGCCCACGGCGATCAGGCCGTTCGTGGGCGCCTGACCCTCGGACCGTTGCCCCCCCCAAGAGCGCCTACGGCCCCTCGTAGGCGCTCTTGACATGTGTCGACCCCGGCGTGAGCCGTTCTCGCACACGGGTCGATATGGTGATCCCATAAGCCGTGCTCTGTGGAATCGGCAGAAAGCGCGGCCTTTGTGGGGGAGGTCGAGGGTTGTCGGGCCGTGATCTCGACGGCGGATGGAAGGGGCTCGGTGCCGGAGAGGTCTTCACCGCTGTGGTGGCTCTGGGCCGCGATCAGCGCTGTTCTGTTTCTCGCCGCGATGTTCCCGGGGATGGTGAACCGGCGGCAGATGATCTGGGTGTCGTGCGGGCCGGTGGCAGGCTTCCTGGCGATCGCGGCCTACAGCGCCAAGTACGACCAGCCTCTCCACGACCTGCTTCCCGTCTACTGCGGAACAGTGCTGGGTATCGGCCTGGGTGCCGTGGGCCATGGGAAGGCGATGCGCGTATTCATGGCGTGGCGTGCGGAGAACCCCGGCAAGCCTGACGACGAGGGGCCCGATGCTCCCTGGATGCTCCAGATGGCTCTCACTCTGCCGGTATGTCTCGGCGGAGTGATCTGGTACATGAACGCCTACTGACGTCAGCAGGCGTCTTCGAAGTTCGCCGGAGGAAGCAGGCGCGCAGAAGCGGGGTGGCAGGGGCCCGGTAACGGCCCGCGCGGACCATCACCGATGGTGCCAAGCTTGTAGCGGTCCCCGGTCCGTGGCGCGCACCGTGCGGTACGCGAAGCCGCCGCCTTCCACGAGCGTGGGGATACCGAGCCGGCCCACGGGGGCGGACCGGACGAGGACCGGGTGTGGTCAGTCCGGGTCCGGGACGGCCCTGACCGACACCATCCGGGATGCGGTGAGCCGCATCCGGCGAACCAGGAGACGGTGCGCTCGACGGTCCAGCGGAAACGTCCCAGCCGCTGGGAGAACTCTGCGCCTTTGCGGCGATGCGCAGGGCCTGCGAGACGTTCCGTGGACACGCCGGCAGTTCCTCCCACGGGGAACGTCCTGCGGCGGTGTTCTACGGAGCCCGGAAGCGCTCAACCTTCCGTTGCAAGTCAGGGGGCAGATCAGCCAACTTCGAGACGATCTCGTTCAGTTCTCGGCCGAGTTCGGGAAACTCGGCCCAGATCGCCGGGTTCCTGGTGAGGACTGCGGACAGCAGATCACCTTCGTACATGTGCCCCTCTGCCATCGGGTTCTCCCGCAGTACCTCCAGCGCCAGCGGCAGGAGGTGGGGCAGGCCCATGTGCTGTCCGATCAACAAGCGCATGTCCTCGACGGTCAGCTCGCCGATCGGTCGACGCCGCAGGGCGTGAGCAGTAGTGACAAGACGACTGCTGTCGGGTGACGGTTCCGGGCAGCCGGCGCGTTCAAGCTCTTCAAGGGACCGAGCGCGATCCACGTGGTGCGTCACCGATCGATCGTTTCATGACGAGGTCTCGAGCGCGGACTCAAGAGGCGTCTCTTCCCGCCGCGGCTGTTTGGGAAGCCGTCAGGGGCGAGGCCGTCGCGTCGGAGTGCAACCGATCAGGGCTGGTCTTCTCGTCGTTCCGGCGGGCCGGTCCGGGCCATGCGGAGGTTCGGCAGCTTGTCCCGCCACAGGTGCCGCTCGCCGGTGTCCTCGAACCCGTAGTGCTGGTAGAAGCTGATGGCCCGCTCGTTGTAGGCGGTGACCCACAGGCGGATGGGTGCGTCGTCGGCCCAGGTGAGGAATAGCGTCATCAAGTCGCGTCCGATGCTTCGGCCCTGCGCCCGGGGCAGCAGGTACATCGGTCCGAGACTGACCGCTTCGTCGCGGCGCCCGCACAGGAAGCCGATGATCTCGTCCCCCTGGCGCACGACACGGCAGAAGAGCTGCGCGGGCCGGCGCCCGGCCTCCTCGATGAACTCGCGCCACTGGGCGATGCCCTCGTCGGTGACCACATTGCCGCGCTGCGCCCGGATCCATGCCTCGTCGATCCCTGCGTCCTGGTTGGGATACGCCAGGAGCCAGGCCGCCAGGAGCGTGTGGGCAAGGGCTGGGGCGTCCTCCACTCAGGGGGTGTCGATCACGAAGTCCACCTGGGCATTGTCCAGCGTGGTCCGTCGGGTTGTCCTGCGAGATTGGTCGCGTGGCGAACGCCATCGCCCTTGAGACGGCAGCCGCCGAGGATCTTCCATCGCCGGCAGGCCGCCACTTGCCACCGCCGCCCCAAGGCCACCCATCCTGCGTGAGGGAGCCCGTCCTCGCCGAAATGTGACGGCTTCGGCACCGAACGCCCGTCGCACCGATGAGTTCTCTGCGCTGCGGGCGTCCTATGGGCTGTAACGCACACACCAGCGGTACGGCCCCTACACGAACCGGAGAGAGAAACATGGCAACAGCGCGAGACCAGGCGGCCGGAGCCGAGGCCCGCGTCGTCTCCGCCGACGGCACCGAGATCGCGTTTGAGCAGTCGGGCAGCGGGCCGGCCGTCGTCCTGATCGCCTCGGCATTGGCAGACCGCTCGGACACGACCAAACTCGCGGCCCTCCTCGCCCAGCACTTCACCGTCATCAACTACGACCGGCGCGGGCGGGGTGCCAGCGGTGACAGCCAAAATTACGCCCCTGACCGCGAGATTGAGGACATCGTCGCCTTGGTCGAACACGTCGGCGGTTCGGCGTCGCTGTTCGGGTCGTCCTCCGGAGCGGTACTTGCCCTGCGCGCGGCCGCGGCCGGAGTGAACGTCGACCGCCTGGCTCTGTACGAGCCTCCGTTCGTGGTCGCCGAAGGCGACGACGGACCGCCCAAGGATCTCGCGCAGCAGATCACCGCGCTACTTGCGGAAGGCCGGCACAGCGACGCGGTCACGTACTTCATGACCAGGGTCCAAGGCATGCCCGGCATCGCCGTGTTCTTCATGAGGCTCATGCCGAAGATGTGGGCAGACCTCACCAGGCTGGCCGGCACCCTGCCCTATGACATCGCGGTCATGGGCGATACCCAGCAAGGCAAGCCGCTCGATGCCGAGGAGTGGAAAGGGGTGGGCATACGCACCCGCGTGTTGACCGGTGGCAAGAGCCCGGCCGCATTCCGGCGCGCCGCCCTCGCCGTCACCGAGATCCTGCCGCAGGCCGACCACCGCACCCTGCCCGGACTCAACCACGGCGCCGTCGTCATGGCCCCGAAAAAGATCGCCCCGCAGATCATCGAGTTCATCAAGGGATGAGCTTGTCGTTCGAGCGGTTCGGCGGCGCTCGGTATTCCTTTCGGAACTCGGAGCGGAGTGCGCCCCACCCCCAACTGCTCGCCGAATCGCTCGAACCCCCGAACGGCCGCAACGTACGGGACCGTCTAGAAAGAGCGTTCTGTCCTGGCGGGAGTGTCTGGCAACGCAGGCCTGCCGTGGATGATGGCGGGGTGTTGGTCCGAGTGGAAGCGGTGGGGGAGGACGCCGACGGGCGCGCGACGGTTCGGGTGTGCTCGGAGGTGGGGACCGTTGCGGCGTTCTGGTGCGGCGATCCGACGGGAGTGGGCCGCGAACATCATGTGGAGTGGACCGTTGAAGAGGACGTGGCCTGGGGCGGCAACACTCGACCGGCCACTTCATTTTCACCCGGGGTGGATGAGGAGGAAGACGGCCGGATCGTCTTTCGGGGGCGGCTGGGCCTGACGGGCGATGGCGGAGCCGTGCTGGAAGTAGCGGGAACCCACATCCTGTTCGACCTCGCCTACCCGCCGCCATCGACTGCTGTCCATGGAACGTGGGTCGAGATCAGTGTGCAGCGGAACAGCGTCAGCCTGTGGCCTTACCTGCTGTGATGCGCAGGAGCCCGACGCTGGCGCCGTTCAGTTGCCGCGTCAGTCGTGGGTCGATTCGCGGCATACCGCGGCGGCCGCGCGCGGGCTGTGGCCGGCCTCCGCTGTTCGGCTCGGCGTCGTCGACCCGAGCGTCGCCGGCCATGGGCGGCGGCTCGGTGTCGACGGCGGCCCGCTGTACGCGAAGGTGGTGCTGTTGGGGATGCTGCCGGCTTGCCCTCCGTTCTACGGGGCGCGGTGGTGACCGGCCCACGGCCAGGGCTGCTCGCCGCGCCCATCTCGCCTGACCGGGCCCCTTGAGGTCGAGGCGCTCTGTCTTCCGCAGTGGCTCCGCCTACCGTCCGGCAGCCGGGGATTCGGCACGAGGGCTGATCGGAGTGAGCACGCCGAGGCGGTTCTCGATCTCCTGGGCGGCGGTCAGGCACAGGTCTTCCCGGAACGCGCGGCCGATGATCTGTACGCCGGACGGCAGGCCGTCGTCGAGGCCGGTCGGTACGGCGACCGCGGGTACGCCCACAAAGCTGGTCACCGTGCACAGGCGCATGCCGTTGGCGACCCGTTCGCGCCCCGCTTCGTCGCGGGACTCCAGTCCCGGCTCGACGGGCGGCTCGGTGAACACCGGGCCGAGCAGCAGCGGGTACGCGTCGAGGAATTCCGCCCAGGAGCGGCGGATGCCGAGCCAGGTCCCCATCAGCTTCGTGAGCTCGGCGGCGTTCGCGGGCGGGGTCTTCTCCATGGCCATCTGGATGAAGCGGTCTCCGCCCTCGCCGAGCAGTTTCCGCACCGCCGGCCAGGTCGGGGCGAATTCGGTCGCGGTGATCCGGCCGTACGCCTCAAGTGCCTCGTCCAGTCGTGGAACGTCCGCGATCTCCCGGATGTCGTACCCGGCGTCGCGCAACGCGTCCGCTGCCGCTGTGACGGCCCCGCGGACCGTGGGGTGGACGCCGTGGCCTCCGGGGTCGGCGACGACCGCGACCTTGAGCGGCCCCGGCAGCGGTTCGCCGTAGAGGGGCACGGGGACGGCCCGGGGGTCCCGGGGGTCGGTCCCGGACAGCGCCTCGTAGGCCAGCCGCAGGTCGGCGACGGTACGGGCCAGGGGTCCGTCGGTGACCAGCATCTGTGAGGCCGGTCCCGGGTCTTCGGGGCCGAGGAGGCGGTGGTCGGCGGGGAACCGTCCGGTGGTCGGCTTCAGCCCCGTGACGCCGCAGAACGAGGCGGGGATCCGAACGGATCCGCCGGAATCGTTTCCGAGTCCGAGTGCGGCCATGCCGGTGGCGACGGCCACGCCGTCACCGCCGCTGCTGCCGCCCGGGGTCCGGCCGCGGTTCCACGGGTTGACGGTGTCGCCGAACAACTCGCTGCGGGTGTGCATCCCGGCCAGGACCAGGGTGGGCATGTTGCTGTGGCCGATCGGGACGGCTCCCGCCGCGCGGAGCCTGGCCACGGGGGGTGCGTCGGCCGGAGCCACCAGGTCGCGGAAGCGTGACGTTCCGAGTGTGGTCGGCACCCCTTCGACAGCGGTGGTCTCCTTCACCGTGAACGGCACGCCGGCCAGCGGCCCGAGGTCTTCGCCCGCCGCCCGCCGCTGGTCCGCATGTGCCGCGGCCTCGCGGGCTCGCTCGGCCATCAACTGCGTGACCGCGTTGACCTGCGGGTTGACCTCGGCGATGCGGTCCAGGTGGCTGTCGACCAGCTCGACCGCCGAGATCTCCCCGCCTCGGACCGCCTCCGCCTGAGCGGCGGCCGTCATGGCCCACAGAGCGTCCTGCCTGATCATCATGCTTCCCATCCCCACGCCGAAGTGCTGGTGGCCGAACCCTAACCCAGAAGTGATACGATCGTATCGGAATAAGGAGGCTGCTCGACCATGCCCAAACAGGTGGACTACGAAAGCCGACGCCGTCGGATCGCCGAGGCCGTCTGCCTCCTCGCCGACGAACACGGGCCGCAGGGGGTGAGCATGCGTGATGTCGCCGCCCGCGCGCAGGTCTCGCTGGGCGCCGTACAGCGCTGCTTCCGCAGCAAGGAGGAGATGCTCCTCTTCGCCGTCGACCACGTCGGCGAACGTCTCACCGAACGTGTGAGGACCCGCCTCACCGCGAGCCCGGCCCGGTCGGCCGCCACCGCTCTGAGCCACGCGGCCGACGAGATCGCCCTGCTCCGCGAGGAACACCGTGCCGAAGCACGGATCTGGCTCGCGTTCATCGCGCAGGCCGCTGTCAGCGAGTCGCTCGCCGACCCGCTGAGAACCAGCTACGCGGCCCTCCGGGATCTTCTCGTCCGCCTCGTCGCAGAGGTCACCGACAGCGGCTCGGCCGACAACGGAGCCACGCCACCCGACCCCCGGTACGAGGCCCACGCGCTGCTCGCCCTCGCCGACGGCCTCACCACCCATGTGCTCATCGGCCACCTGACCGCGGAGGACGCCGAGGAAGTCCTGCACACGCATCTGGCCGGCCTCTGGGAACGCCTTGGCATCAACCGACCCCGAACGAGCGTCTGAGAACCAGAACACTCGCGTGCCCGGCGGGCGGGAGCGCCGGCCTCCTTGCCCGGTCACCTGCGGCGCTTCGCCCCCGAGGTGCGGCACGCCACTACCATGCGGGCCGAGGACGACCACGTCGACGCGCACGGCCAGGCGGACATCGGGTTCGGACCGACCCGGCTCGTGGGCTACGACCCGCTGCCCGGCAGCCAGCGGATCTACAGGAGCGGTGGGCCCGGCGGCAGCCGCCGCGACCGGCGAGAGGGGCACCTGCGGAAGATCCGCAGGTGCCCCTCTCGTACGAAGTGCCGGTCGAGGTCAGCCCTTGCAGACCGCCACGTTGTCGCTGGTGCCGGGGACGGCGGCGGCGCGGGTGGCCTGGAAGTTGGCTTCGAAGGCGTCGAAGACGGACGGGGTGGTGATGCGGAGCATGGCCTCGTCGTTGTTGCGGAGGGCGGGGCCGCTCCAGTTGTGGCTGCCGGTGAACATCACCTTCTGGACGGTGCCGGCGTACATGCCGTCGACCATCCAGTTCTTCGAGTGGACGATCCGGTTGGGCGCGGTGGAGTCGTCCGCGTCGGGCTGCTGGTAGCAGCGGTTGGTGAGGCCGGAGACGCCGTGGAGGGCGGTCCAGGTGCCGGAGTCGGTCTCGCTGTAGACGAGGTCGACGAGGCAGCCCTGGCCGGCCAGCGCGCGGAGCTTGTCCGCGACGCCCTGGCGGGTGATCTTGAGCATGGCGGCGTGGACGGTGGTGCGGCGGGCGGTGCCGCCGGAGTCGGTGTAGCGGCAGGTGATGTTGTCCATCGCGTTGACGACGGTGTCCGTGGTGTTGTCGCTGCCCGCGCGGGGGAAGAAGTAGTACTTGTAGTCGCCGGCGTTGCCGTACGTGTACGACCAGGCGGTGCGGTTCTGGGCCGGGAGACGCGTGAAGTAGTCCACGTAGCCGTCGTACAGGGCGGTGTTGCCGGCGACGGTGACCGAACTGTTCCAGTAGCGGCTGTAGTTGGACGGCGTCAGGTTCGAGGTGAGTTGGACGACGACGTTCTTCTGGGCCCCGTCCCCGACACTGCTCGCGAGCAGGAACTTGTTGTGGTTGATGCCGCTGGCGGCCGTACCGAGGCAGGAGCGGCCCTTGGCGCAGAGGGCGACCCAGGAGGCGGCGGAGGTGCTGGTGCCGAGGCTGCTCTTGAGGAGGTCGTAGGAGGCCGGGTAGTCGAGCGTGCTCTCGTCGAGGACGACCTTGACGCTGACGCCCCGGGCCTTCGCGGCGCCGAGGTCGTTGGCGACCGTCTCGTCCCAGAGGTGGTACATCGCCAGGCGCAGGACCGAGCCGCTGTCCGCGTTCGCGATGACGGAACGGACCTGGGCGCGGATGGTCTGCTGCTCGGCGGTGGTGCCGGTCGGCTTGTTGAAGACCGGGCCGGTGGGGACGGTCGCCGCGGCGGCGGTCTGCGCGGGGACGAGCAGCGCGGCCACGCAGGCGGTGGCGGCGAGCAGCACGCCGGCCGCGCGCCTGCCGGGCGTGGTGCGCGGCGCGGAGGGGCGCGGGTCGGCGGACCACCGGGGCAGGGACCAGGAACGGGTTCTGGTGAGCGGCGGTATCATCGTCGGCTTTCCTCTTTCCTCGTGCGGTGCGTCCGCGCGCGTTGCTGTGCGCGGGCCGTGCGTCTCTCGGTCCGTCAAACCGGGTCAGCAAAGCACGACTTCGACGCCGAGTCACCCGCCCCGGGGGCCGTGTCGCCGGGGTACGGGAAAAGGGCGTGGAGTACGGGACCGTATCCGTACTCCACGCCCTGGTTCCGGGAGGTGGCAGGGGCCGCGGCGGTGGTGCGGGAGGGGATGGTGTCCGGCTCCTTCAGGTCAGGAACCGGAACGCCGCCGCCCCGTACCACCGCACTGGTATCGCACCGGCCGCCGCGGCCCGAGGGGGTGTCCGGCGGATCCCCCTCGTCCTGCCCGTGCCGTGCGCGAACCCCTCATCCGGGTGGGCGCGGTCGGCACGGGCAGGGTCTGTGGGTGGGAGGTCAGTCCTCGCGCAGGGCGCGGACCGCCTCCTCCACGCGGGCCCCGTACTCGGGGTCGGCCGCGTGGAAGTGGGCCAGGTTCTTCTCGATGACGTCGTCGCGGGTGACTTGGGAGAGGCCGCCGGCGATGTTGGCGATCAGCCGGGACTTCTCGTCGTCCGACATCAGGCGGTACAGCTCGCCGGCCTGGAAGAAGTCGTCGTCCTTGGTGTGGGCGGGGGCGGCGTGGGTGCCGGTCCAGCCGTGGACGGCGAGCGGGGCGGAGTGCGGGGCGTCCGTCTGGGCGGGGCCCGCGTACGAGTTGGGCTCGTAGTTCTTGTCGTGGCGGGCGCCGTTGCGGGTGGCGTGGAGGCCGTCGCGGCCGTAGTTGTCGACGGTCGCGGTGCGCGGGGCGTTCACCGGGAGGTGGGTGTGGTTGACGCCGAGGCGGTAGCGGTGCGCGTCCGCGTAGGCGAAGAGGCGGCCCTGGAGCATCTTGTCCGGGGAGGGCCCGATGCCGGGCACGAAGTTGTTGGGGGAGAACGCGGCCTGCTCGACCTCGGCGAACACGTTGTCCGGGTTGCGGTCCAGGACCAGCCGGCCGACCCGCTGGAGGGGGTAGTCGGCGTGCGGCCACACCTTGGTCAGGTCGAAGGGGTTGAAGCGGTAGTCGGCGGCCTCGGCGGCCGGCATGACCTGGACGTACAGGGTCCAGGACGGGTTGACGCCCCGCTCGATCGCCTGGAGCAGGTCCGTCTGGTGGGAACTGGCGTCCTTGCCGACGAGTTCGGCGGCCTGCTCGGAGGAGAGCGAGCGAACGCCCTGGTTGGTCTTGAAGTGGTACTTGACGAAGAAGGCCTCGCCCTCGGCGTTCGTCCACTGGTAGGTGTGCGAGCCGTAGCCGTTCATGTGCCGGTACGAGGCGGGTATGCCGCGGTCGCCCATCAGCCAGGTGACCTGGTGGGTCGCCTCCGGCGCGTGCGCCCAGAAGTCCCAGACGTTGTCCGGCTCCTGACGGCCCGTGAACGGGTCGCGCTTCTGCGAGTGTATGAAGTCGGGGAACTTGATCGGGTCCTTGATGAAGAACACCGGGGTGTTGTTGCCGACGAGGTCGTAATTGCCGTCGTTCGTATAGAACTTGAGCGCGAAGCCGCGCGGGTCGCGGACCGCGTCCGCGCCGCCGAGCGAGTCCGCGACGGTGGAGAAGCGGATGAACGTCTCGGTGCGGCGGCCCACCTCGGAGAGGAAGTCGGCGCGGGTGAAGCCGGTGACGTCGTCGGTCACCTCGAAGTAGCCGTACGCTCCGGAGCCCCGGGCGTGCACCACGCGCTCCGGGATGCGCTCCCGGTTGAAGCGGGCCAGCTTCTCCAGGAGATGGCCGTCCTGGAGGAGGATCGGGCCACCGACGCCGGCGGTGGCGGAGTTCTGGTTGTCGGCGACCGGGGCGCCGGACTCGGTCGTAAGCACACGCTGCGTCATGGTGTCGGGGCGACCTTCCGTACGGGAGCTGCTGAACTGCGACGAGACACCCCCTGGGGGCTCCAGGAGCGTAGATACGCCCCGAACCCGACGTCAACAGTTTGTTGAATTTCTTGAGGGGGAGGGAGAAGCGTGGTGTTCCGGACGGTGCCGGCGCCTGGGCGCGACAGGACAGGTGTCGGCGCCGGCACCGTCCGGAAGTCTGTGGGGGCGGGGCCGGGTCAGGCCCGGACGGACCCGCCCGAGAGGCGTTCCACCGAGCGCAGCAGCGCCGAGTGGTCCAGGCCGCCGTCGCCCTGCGCGCGCAGCGAGGCGACGAGCTGGGCGACCACGCCGCCGACGGGCAGCGCGGCGCCGACGGTGCGGGCGGCGTCGGTGACGATGCCCATGTCCTTGTGGTGCAGGTCGATCCGGAAGCCCGGGGCGAAGTCCCGGTTGAGGAAATTGTCCTTCTTGCGGGTCAGGACGGTCGAACCGGCGAGGCCGCCGTTCAGGACGTCCAGCGCCGCGCCGAGGTCGACGCCGGACTTCTCCAGGAAGACCACGGCCTCCGCGCACGCCTGGATGTTGACCGCGACGATCAGCTGGTTGGCGGCCTTCACCGTCTGGCCGGAGCCGTGCGGGCCGCAGAGCACGATGGTCTTCCCGAGGGCTTCGAGGAGCGGCTTCGCCGTGTCGAAGTCGGCCTGCTCGCCGCCCACCATGATGGACAGCACGGCCTCGATCGCCCCGGCCTCGCCGCCCGACACGGGGGCGTCCAGGACCCGGACGCCCTTCTCGGCGGCGTTCTTCGCCAGGTCCACGGAGGTCTGCGGGGTGATCGAGGACATGTCGATCAGCAGGGTGCCGCGCCGGACGTTCTCCAGGATGCCGTCCGGGCCGTAGGCGACCGCCTCGACCTGCGGGGACGCGGGCACCATCGTGATGACGACGTCCGCGTCCCGGACCGCGTCGGCGATCGAGGGGGCGCCGGTGCCGCCGGCCGCGGCCAGCCGGTCGATCTTGTCCTGCTCCAGGGTGTAGCCGGTGACGTCGTACCCGGCCTTGATCAGGTTCTCGGACATGGGCGAGCCCATGATGCCGAGCCCGATCCACGCGACCTTGGGGAGGTTGTTGCTCATGAGGGTGCCTTCCGATTCAGCGTGTGTACGGGGTCCGCCGCGCTCAGCGGGCGGCCCGCGCGGTGGCCGGGAGCCAGTCGAAGGAGGCGGCGCTCGGACGGTCGCCCGGCTTGTACTCCAGGCCGACCCGGCCCTCGTACCCGGCCTTCGTCAGCTCGTCGAGCAGCCGCTCCAGCGGGAGAGATCCGGTGCCGGGCGCGCCGCGCCCCGGATTGTCGGCGATCTGGACGTGACCGGTCCGGCTCGCGTACGCGGCGATCACCCGGCCGAGGTCCTCGCCGTTCATCGACAGGTGGTACAGGTCCAGCAGGAACTTCGCGTTGCCGAGACCGGTCGCCGCGTTGACCCGGTCGACCACCTCGATCGCCGCCTCCGCGCTCACCAGCGGATAGTCCGGGGACTCCGGCCTGTTCAGGGTCTCGATCAGCAGGACCGCCCCGATCCGGTCGGCGGCGCGGGCGGCCTCGGTCAGGTTCTCCAGGGCGAGCGCGTCCTGGACGGCCGGGTCGACGCCGTCGATCCGGTTGCCGTACAGCGCGTTGAGCGCCGTGCAGCCGACCGAGGCGGCGAAGGCCGCCGCCACCTCGATGTTGGCGCGGAAGCGGTCGGACTCCTCGCCCGGCACGGAGAGCGCGCCGCGGTCGGGGCCGGGCAGCCGTCCGGCGTAGAAGTTCAGGCCCACGAGCCGGGTGCCGGCGTCGTCGAGCGCCTGCTTGAGGGCGTCGAGCTCGGCCTGCTCGGGGGTGGGGTCGTCGATCCACGGCCACCACAGCTCGACCGCGGTGAAGCCCGCCGCGGCGGCGGCCGCGGGGCGCTCCAGGAGCGGGAGTTCCGTGAAGAGGATCGACAGGTTCACATCGAAGCGCTGGTCCGGGTAGCCCATGAGGGTGTCGGCGCTCCTTCCGTATTGCGGAAGTCTGTTTCTGCTTTATGGAAGGTTGCCGGGGCGGGTGGGGGACTGTCAAGGGGGCCCCGGAAATTCCGCCGCTCGCGGGGGTCCGAACGGACGGGCGTCGGAACCGCGTTGCGCTGTGCGCAATGGCCGGTGCGTCTCTTGCCCGCGGCCCCGGGGAGCGCCACTGTGGCTGTGCCGTCCGACGCCACCGACCCCACGAGGTGCCTCGCATGACTTCCCCCACCAGCCGCCGCACCGTCCTCGGCGCGCTCCTGGCGGGCGGCGCGCTCGCCGCCGCCCCCGGCCTCCCGCGCGAGGAGCGCCGCCCCCGCCCGCCGAAGCCCCCGGTCCGCGCGGCCGGAACGCTCTTCCTCGGCACGTACACCACGACCAGCCCCGGTGGCACCGGCATCGGCGTGGCCTCCTACGACCCGGTGAGCGGGGCGATCACCGCCCGGACGACCGTCACCGGAGTCCCCGACCCCTCGTACCTCGCGCTCCACCCCGCGGGGCGCACCCTGTACGCCGTCGACGAGCGGAGCGACGGGGGCGTGACCGCTGTCGCGCTCGCCGGGGACGGGACCTTCCGGGTGCTCGGCACCCGCTCCACCGGCGGCGCCGGCCCCTGCCACCTCTCGGTCCACCCGGGCGGCCGCTGGCTGCTGAGCGCCAACTACACCTCCGGCAGCGTCGCCGTGCACCCCCTGGCCGACGACGGATCGATCGGCGAGCGCACCGACCTGGTCGCCCACACCGCGCCCGCCCCCGGACCCGGACAGGGCGGGCCGCACGCCCACCAGATCGTCACCGCCCCCGACGGCGGCCACGTCCTCGCCGTCGACCTGGGCAACGACACGGTGTACACCTACCGACTCGACGAGACGCGCGGCACCCTGGACCAGCTCTCGTACGCCGCCCTGCGCCCCGGCGCCGGACCGCGCCACCTCACCTTCCACCCCGGCGGCCGGTACGCGTACCTCGCCTGCGAACTCGACAACACCGTCGTCGTCTGCGGCTACGACCCCGCCACCGGCACCCTCACCCCCGGCACCCCGCAGTCCACCGGCACCGGGGCCGGCACCAGCTACCCCGCCCAGCTCCTGGTCACCGCCGACGGCCGCTTCGCCTACCTCGCCAACCGGGGGCACAACAGCCTCACCCGCTACGCCGTCGAGGGCGACGGGGCCGCGCTGCGCCTGCTGGACACCGTCCCGGTCGGCGGCGACTTCCCCCGGCACACCGCCCTCTCCCCGGACGGTGCCCTCCTCCTGGCCGCCAACCAGCGTTCCGGCACCGTCACCGTCTTCCGGGTCGACGCCGCCACCGGCGCCCTCACCCCGACGGGAGCGCCCTTCGCCTTCCCGGCCGCCGTCTGCGTGCTGCCGGTGGCGGGCCCCGGGCGCTAGGGTCGGTCCGGAGTTGCGGGCCGCCCCGGACGCGGCCCGAGGCAAGAGGAGAGACCGTGCGCCTGAGAGTGGAGTTCACCACCGAGCCCTTCGACCTCGACGAGGCACCGGCCCACGCGGTCGTGGCCCGCGAGGTCATCCAGTCCGCCGAGCTGGACGCCGTGGACGTCGGCCCCTTCGGCAACACGGCGGAGGGCGGCGCGGACGCGGTGCTCACCGCGGTGGACTCCCTGCTCCGCCGGACCCTGGCGTCCGGGGCCACCCGGGTCTCCCTCCAGGTCAACGTGATCGGGGAGGGCCCGCGGTGACCGGGGCCGCGGAGCACCCCCTGATCGGCGCGGTCAGACCGCTCGTCGACGCGATGGGCGCGGAGCTGCTCGGACCCGGCGAGGCCGAGGCCGACGACGTCGTCCTGGCCTGGGAGGGCGAGGCCGTCATAGCCGTCCGGCTCCCGCAGCTCTCCGAATCGCTGGACCACATCCTCGCCGCGATGGAGCGCCGGCACGGCAGACCGCTCGCCGAGCTGGACCGCCGTACCAAGCAGGAGGTCGTCCGCACCCTGGAGGCGCGCGGTGCCTTCTCCGTGCGGCACGGCGTGGAGACCGTGGCGGGCGCGCTCGGCGTCTCGCGGTTCACCGTCTACAACTACCTGAACAGGGAAAACGGCTCCAAGAGCGGCTAGTTGGAGCCGCCTTCCCGTGTTACGCGCACATGAACGCGCGGGCCGCCGTCCGGATCACCGGGCGGCGGCTTTTTACATGAACGGAATTTCAACAAAGTGTTGACGTGGTGTGGTGGAGGGCGTTAGCTATCCCGCAGCCCGACCAACGCACAGCGCACCACAGCCACGGAGGCTCCCGTGACTTCGAGCTCCACGCCGGGCCTGGCCCGGTTCAACACCCTGGCGGACGAGGCCGCGGCCACCGCACTGCACGAGGTCTGTGCCAGTACGGCCTGGGGACGTGCGATCCTCGCCCACCGCCCGTACGCCACCGCCGAAGCCCTGTTCTCCGCGAGCGACACCGCCACGGCGGCACTCGACGCGCGGGACCTGGCCGAGGCCATGGCCGGTCACCCCCCGATCGGCCGGCCGAAGCCCGGGGACCCGGTCTCCTCCCGCGAACAGCGGGGGATGGCCGGAGCCTCCGAGGAACTCAAGGCCGAGATGCTCGCCCTGAACCTGGCCTACCAGGAACGGTTCGGCCACGTCTTCCTGATCTGCGCCACCGGGGCCACCGGTGAGCAGATGCGCGACGCCGTGAAGTCCCGGATCGGGAACACGCCGGAGCGGGAGCGCGAGGTCGTCCGCACCGAACTGGGCAGGATCAACCGCGTCCGCCTCACGCGCCTCGTCGCCGAGGACACGTAACCGAAGGAGAGCAAGGCCTTGAGCACCTCGACCACCGCATCGGTGTCCACGCACATCCTGGACACCAGCATCGGCCGCCCGGCCGGGGCCGTCCCCGTCTCGCTCTCCGCCCGCGGCGGCGGCGACGCGCCGTGGGTGGCGCTCGGCGGGTCCACGACCGATGCGGACGGGCGCTGCAAGGACCTGCCGGCCCTGCCGGAAGGCACCACCCACGTACGGCTGGACTTCGAGACCGAGCCGTACTTCACCGCCAAGAAGCAAGCCGAGGCGCAGCAGGACGCCCCCCGCGTAAGGGACAGCGGTGCGTTCTTCCCGGAGGTGGCGATCACCTTCGCCGTCACTCCGGGCGAGCACTACCACGTACCGCTGCTGCTCAACCCGTTCGGCTACTCCGTATACCGAGGGAGCTAGCAGACCATGCCCACGATTCTCGGCCAGAACCAGTACGGCAAAGCAGAGAACCGCGTCGTCAGGATCGTGCGGGACGGCGACACCCACCACATCAAGGACCTCAACGTCTCCGTCGCCCTCTCCGGCGACATGGACGAGGTCCACTACTCGGGATCCAACGCCAACGTCCTGCCCACGGACACCACCAAGAACACGGTGTTCGCCTTCGCCAAGCAGCACGGCATCGACTCCGCCGAGCAGTTCGGCATCCATCTCGCCCGCCACTTCGTGACGTCCCAGGAGCCGATCAAGCGGGCCCGGATCCGCATCGAGCAGTACGCCTGGGACCGCATCGCCACCTCCGACGCCAACTCCCGCTTCATCGGCTCGGACGAGGTCAACCACTCCTTCGTCCGCCGCAACCAGGAGATCCGCACCAGCCAGATCACCTTCGACGGCGAGCACTGGCAGATCATCTCCGGGCTCAAGGAGCTGACCGTGCTCAACTCGACGAACTCCGAGTTCTGGGGGTACGTCAAGGACGAGTACACGACGCTCAAGGAGGCGTACGACCGCATCCTGGCCACCGACGTCTCGGCCCGCTGGCGCTACAACTGGACCAGCGACGAGCAGCGGATGCCCAACTGGGAGAAGTCCTACGAGCAGGCGCGCACGCACATGCTCCAGGCCTTCGCCGAGACGTACTCCCTCTCGCTCCAGCAGACCCTTTACCAGATGGGTTCGCGGATCATCAACAGCCGCAGCGAGATCGACGAGATCCGCTTCTCGCTGCCGAACAACCACCACTTCCTCGTCGACCTGGAGCCCTTCGGCCTCAAGAACGACAACGAGGTCTACTTCGCGGCCGACCGGCCGTACGGCCTGATCGAGGCCACCGTGCTCCGGGACGGCGTCGAGCCGCAGATCCCGGTCGACCTGACCAACCTCTGACCCGGCGGCGCGCCGGGTCCGTCCGCCCGGGGCGGACCGGCGCGCCTCCACCGGTCACACCCAGCCCCTCCACCCTCTCGGCACCCGCGGCCCGCCTCACCGCCGCGGCACTCAAATCCTCCTAGGGTCCTGCCGTGCCCGCACCCCCGACGAGAGAAGGACGCACCATGGCGGCAACCGGCCGAGTGGAACGCATCGTCATCGAGAACTGCTCGATCGCGACCGTCGACGCCGACGACACCGAGTACGCCTCGGGACACCTCGTCGTCGCGGACGGCCGCATCGAGTCCGTCGGCGCAGGCCGGGCCCCCGAGGGTCTGGAGAACGTCGTACGCCGGATCGACGGCACCGGGCATCTGCTCACCCCGGGCCTGATCAACACGCACCACCACTTCTACCAGTGGATCACCCGGGGCCTGGCCACCGACCACAACCTCTTCGAGTGGCTGGTCGCCCTCTACCCGACCTGGGCGCGCATCGACGAACCGATGGTCCGCGCCGCCGCCCAGGGCTCGCTCGCCATGATGGCGCGCGGCGGCGTCACCACCGCGATGGACCACCACTACGTCTACCCGCGCGGCTCGGGCGACCTGTCCGGCGCGATCATCGGCGCCGCCCGGGACATGGGCGTACGGTTCACCCTCGCCCGGGGCTCCATGGACCGCAGCGAGAAGGACGGCGGACTGCCGCCGGACTTCGCCGTCGAGACCCTGGAGGGAGCGCTCGCCGCCACCGAGGCGACCATCGACGCCCACCACGACGCCTCCTTCGACGCGATGACCCAGATCGCCGTCGCCCCCTGCTCCCCGTTCTCCGTCTCCACCGCACTCATGCGCGAGGGCGCCGAACTGGCCCGCAGGCGCGGGGTCCGGCTGCACACCCACGGCTCGGAGACCGTGGAGGAGGAGAAGTTCTGCCACGAGCTGTTCGGCATGGGACCGACCGACTACTTCGCGTCCACCGGCTGGCTCGGCGAGGACGTGTGGATGGCGCACTGCGTCCACATGAACGACGCCGACATCGCCGCGTTCGCCCGCACCGGCACCGGCGTCGCCCACTGCCCGTCCTCCAACGCCCGGCTCGCCGCCGGCATCGCCCGGGTCCCGGACATGCTCGCCGCCGGGGTCCCGGTCGGCCTCGGCGTCGACGGCACCGCCTCCAACGAGTCCGGCGAACTCCACACCGAGCTGCGCAACGCCCTCCTCGTCAACCGCCTCGGCCCGCACCGCGAACGCGCCCTGAACGCCCGTCAGGCGCTCCGGCTCGGCACGTACGGCGGGGCCAGGGTCCTGGGCCGTGCCGACCAGATCGGCTCCCTGGAACCCGGCAAGCTCGCCGACGTCGTGCTCTGGAGGATGGACACCCTCGCCCATGCCTCCATCGCCGACCCGGTGACCGCGCTCGTCTTCGGCGCCGCCGCGCCCGTCACCCTCTCGCTCGTCGGCGGCCGGCCCGTCGTCGAGTCGGGCCGGCTGGTCACCGCGGACGAGGACGCCATCGCCGTCGCCACCCGTGACGAGGCCCGGCGCCTCGCCGGGATCGCCGCCGGAGCCTGACCCGCCCCCCCGAACCGGCCGGCCGAGGGGGACGGCCCTCGTCCGGCCGCCGCGGACCCGAGCGGGGTCCGCGGCAACCGGTGCGGGAGGCATCCGCCCAGCGCGGACGCCTCCCGCACCGGCGACCGAAGCTGCCCGCACCAGCTGCACGACCTGCCCCACCTGCATCAACGCACCACACGGGGCCCGGTCCCCGGACCGGCCCCGGCACCACCTCCCTGACACCCACGTCACCGCAGACGTGTACCCGACCGGAGGAACCGCCGTGGCAGCCACGCCCAGGTTTCGCAACGACGCCAGTGCAGCACCCGGACCCGAAGCGGCCTCCGACCGGAAACATCCGGTCGACGAGACGCTCCCCCCACTGAAGATGGTGACCAGCGGCCTCCAGCACGTGGCCGCGATGTACGCGGGCGTGGTCGCCCCGCCCATGATCGTGGGGCCCGCCGTGGGCCTCACCCCCAAGGAGACCGCCTTCCTGATGGGGGCGAGCCTCTTCACCGCCGGCATCGCCACCCTGCTCCAGACGCTCGGCTTCTGGCGGATAGGCGCCCGGCTGCCGTTCGTCAACGGCGTCTCCTTCGCCGGGGTGACCCCGATGGTCGCCATAGGCAAGGACCGGGGGCACGACGGCATCGCCGTGATCTTCGGCGCGATCATCGTCGCCAGCCTCCTCGGCTTCGTCCTCGCCCCGTACTTCTGCAAGCTCGTCCGCTTCTTCCCACCGGTCGTCACCGGCACCGTCATCACCCTGATCGGTGTCTCCCTGCTGCCGGTCGCCTTCAACTGGTCCCAGGGCGGCAACGCCACCGCCGACGACTACGGCTCCACCACCAACATCACCATGGCCGCCGTCACCCTGGTGATCGTGCTGGCGCTGCGCAAACTGCTCCGGGGCTTCCTCCAACAGATCGCGATCCTGCTCGGCCTGGTCGCCGGCACCCTCGTCGCCATCCCCGTCGGCATCACCGACTTCGGTGCGATCGGCGACGCCGACGTGGTCGGCTTCCCCACCCCGTTCCACTTCGGCGCCCCGCAGTTCGAGATCGCCGCGATCGTCTCCATGTGCATCGTGATGCTGGTCTGCATGACCGAGTCGACCGCCGACATGCTGGCCCTCGGCCGGATCGTCGACCGCCCGGCCGACGAGCGGACGATCGAGGGCGGACTGCGCGCCGACACCCTGGGCAGCGCGCTCAGCCCGCTGTTCAACGGCTTCATGTGCAGCGCCTTCGCCCAGAACATCGGCCTGGTCGCCATGACGAAGGTACGCAGCCGTTTCGTCGTCGCGGCGGGCGGCGGCATCCTGATCCTGCTCGGCCTGTTCCCCGTCGCGGCGTCCGTCATCGCGCTGGTCCCGCTGCCCGTGCTCGGCGGCGCGGGCATCGTCCTGTTCGGCTCGGTCGCCGCGAGCGGTATCCAGACCCTGGCCACCGCCGCGCTGGAGAAGGGCGAGAACGCGCTGATCGTCGCCGCGGCCGTCGGCGTCGGCCTGATACCCATCGCCGCGCCGGACTTCTACCACGCCTTCCCGAAGGACCTGCTGGTCGTGCTCGACTCCGGGATCTCGACCGGATGCGTGGTGGCGATCGTCCTCAACCTGGCCTTCAACCACCTGGGCCGTGCGGCGGACCCAGGCCCGGCGGAGCCGGCCCCCGAGGGCGAAGCGCTCGACCGGGCGGTTGTGCCCGCACATTGACGGCCCCTCACCGTCCACCCGCCGTGGGGGGGGCGGGCGCCCCCCCCCCCCCGGGCCGGCGGGCGGCCCCGCCGCCGCCCGGACCGCCGCCGCCCGCTCCGCCGGACCCCCCGGACCCCCCGCCGGTGCCGGACCCGCCGGCATCCGGCGCTCCCCCGGCACCGGGCCCCGCCCCGGCTGCCGCGCCGCCGCGCTCCAGCCGGTCGGCGGCGGCCAGCGCGCGGGTGCGCAGCGCCTCGGGCAGCGGGGCGTAGCCGGGCGGCAGCAGTCCGGGCGCGAGGCCGGGGGTCTGGCCGGGGCCGGCCGCGTACCGGATGAGGCCGGCGTAGTCCTTGCGCTCGGCGGCCGGCGCGGTGGTGTAGGCCGCCGCGTGGACGACCGAGGCGAGCGGGTACGCCGCGCCCTTGGCGCCACCGGGGTTCGGGGCGAGTACGCCCGAGGTGTCGCGCATCGCGCCGACGCCCGCGAGGAGCGAGGCGGGCGTGGGGGCGACGAAGGTGCCGTCGGCGTTGCGCAGGGCGGCGGTCTGGAGTCCGTAGCGGGCCGCGGAGGCAGCGTCGACGAGGGCGAGGACCATGCGCTGGCCGGCCTGCGGAGGGGTGTTGACGAGTTTCGCGGGCGTCTGGGGCGAGTTGTCGGGGCCCGGGACCGCGGTGGTCGTGGCTCCGGCGTTGCCCCGGCGGGTGCGCAGCGCGCCCTCGTGCATGTCCTGGACGTAGGGGGCGATCTCGTCGCTGCCGTACGTCACGGACTGCGGGCCGACCGTCAGGGTGACGACGGTCGGGTCGGCCTTGGGGAAGTCGTCGACGCTCGTGTCGGTGTCCAGGTGGAGGTCCTTGAAGTACGGGTTCACCCGGGCGCCCCAGGGGTCGGGCGCACCGGCCAGGAATTCCCGCGCCTCGCGGTCGGACCGCAGCCACTGCCACAGCATCGCGCTGGTGTCGGAATTGTCCAGCTGGACCACGAGATTGGACGGGGCCAGCGAGTTCGGCCACGTCTCGAAGACGGGATTGAGCTTCCTGAATTCCTCGTCGTGGAACAGGCTGACGGGATTTCCCTTCAGATGTTCGGGAACTTCCCTGATTCTGTTCACCACGCCTTTCTGGTACGAGGAGGTGAGCATTTTGGCGATGAGGCGCGGGGTGAGGTTCATCGAGGCGAGCCGCCCGGAGCCCGGCATCTCGACGAAGAAGCCGACCACGAGGCCGCTGACCGCGACCGGCGCGTGCACCGCTCCGCCCTCGTCCGGCGGGGGCAGCGGCCCGACGGTGAAGCCGAGGTGCGGGGAGCCGGCGGTGGGCCGGGCGAGCGTGTCCCGCACGTGCTCCTCACCGCTCTGGGTGAACGCGTACGTGGCACCGCCGGAGGTGCCGCAGAGGACCGGCTGCCACGCGCTCATGGCCTCGGTGACGAGTTCGGATCCGATCACCCGGCGCTCGGCCCGGTCCGTCGGGCAGGTGGTGCCGACGGGCTGGAAGCTCAGCGGCACCACCAGGCGCTGGGCCCAGTTCGTCGCGGTCAGGGGCGAGGTCTCCAGGCGGTTGCCGCTGGGGCCGGGGCCTCCGTCCACCTCGTGCTCGCCGCGCGGGACGACGACGAGCCAGCAGGGGCGGGTGGTGGTCCCGCCGGCCTTCTTCGTCTCGTTGCCGCAGCCGAGCTGGGAGGCCTCCTGCCCCGACTGCATCTGGAAGGTGAACTCACCCGTGCCGTCGGCCTGGGTGACGGCGAAGGGCTCCTCGTTGGAGTCGAGCGTGGCGAAGTAGGTCCAGTCGCGCGAGGAGACGGTGGCGGGGCCCCCGTCCGCGGGCCGGAAGGGCACGTAGGACTCGCCGCCCGGCCCGTTGCCGACGTAGGTCTTCTCCTCGGGGTCGACCGCCCCCGCCCCGATCTGGCGCAGGCCGGTCCAGTTCCCGCCCAGCGACGGGGACATCCCGGCACCGAACTGGCACTGCTCGCGCGTGGGTCCGGACGGGTCGTCGCCCCAGCACTGCATGATCTGGAGGTAGTTGTACGCGAACCCGGTCGTGGTGCCCCTGCCGCCGGTCCAGGTGATCCGCACCCCCTGGCCGCGCAGCTGCTTCGTCTGGTGGACGGTGACCCGCAGCTTCGAGAAGTCGTCGTACGGGCCCTTGCGGCCGCTCACCGTCACCGCCGAACCGGAGTCGGCGCGGGCGGGGGCCGTGGTGGCCGGCAGCGGCAGCAGCGCGAGCACCAGGGCGGCGAGCAGGGCTCCGGTCCCCGCCATGAGGCGTCTGCGGTTCATCGCGGCCCTTCCTTGCGTCGGTTGCGCGCGGCGAGCGCACGCGCGGTGAGGGGCGGTCCGACGACCACGCCGACGAGCAGCACCGCGGAGAGCGCCATCAGCACACCGCGCAGCCCGGCCGAGTCGGCGGCGGCGAGGGTGACCGGATTGCCGACGACGGAGGCGTCGCCGCCCCCGGCACCGCCGGAGTCGTCGATCGGTTCGCCGGTGTCGGGGTCGACGGCGCCGGAGGCCGCTCCGCCCGCCGCCGCCGCGCCGCCGTCGGCCGGGGAGGCGCCGCCCGCGGAGCCGCCCGGGGCACCGCCCGTACCGCCCGTACCGCCCGGGGAGCCGGAACCGCCCCCCGTACCGCCGCCGTTGCCGCCGCCTCCCGAACCGCCGCCGGTCGCGGCGGGGACGACCCGGGTCTGCTGCTTGGCGCCCGCCGTGCCGTCGGCGCACTGCGTGGAGCCGCGTTTGTCACAGGCCTTGGGGTAGGGGGCGTTCCTGGCCAGGGTGTTGGAGCCGTCGGAGGAGAACGTGGGGTTGCGGCACTTCGAGAGGTCGACGCTCGACGCGGGGGCGCCGGGGATGCGGCTCACCTGGGTGAAGCCGGCCTGGACGAGGTTCTTGGGCAGCGGCGAGTAGCCGAGTTCCTCGGCCTGCTGCTGGCCCTCGCAGAGGAAGTAGTTGGCGAAGGTGCCGAGCGTCCTGCCCTTGGCGGTCGTGAAGGGGGCCTCCGCGTTCGTGGGCACGATCATGTAGCTGTAGGAGGAGAGCGGGTACGTGCGGCGGTCGCCGGAGCGGTAGACGCCGTCCAGGATCTGGGTCAGGTAGTTCTCGGAGTTCCGGTCCTCGTTGATCCGGGCCTTCAGCAGGGCGACGGCGACGCTGGAGGCGGTCGGTTCGACGTAGTAGCCCGAGGCGTTGAGCATCTTGGCGACCGGGAAGCCGGTCTTGATCGCGTACGAGTACTCGACGTAGGTGATCGCGCCCTCGGCGTGGCCCTGCTTGGTGTAGCCGGAGACGCCGAGCGAGCCGGACTTGGCGATGGTCGAGGAGCCGGGCACGACCGGGAAGTACGAGGTCATCCCGCAGGGTGTGGAGCGTCCGGCGCGCTTGCAGTACGCGTCCCACAGCCCGCCGTGCTCCTTGGCCAGCCAGGTGGTCAGCTGGGCGGTCGTGCCGGAGCCGTCGGAGCGCACGACGGGGATGATGCGGCGGGCGGGCAGCGCGAGCCCGGGGTTGTCGGCCTTGATCTCGGGGGCGTTCCACATGGTCAGCGTCCCGGTGAAGATCTTGGTGACGACCTCGCCGGAGAGCCGCAGGTTGGTGACCTTCTTCCCGCCGATCCTCAGGTTGTACATGAAGGCCGTTCCGCCGGCGACGATCGGCATGTACGCGTACCCCCGCTTCGGCGGGGCGTCGCGCATGCCGGCCTCGGTGAGCCCGTAGGGGATCTCGGAGACCGCGAAGTCCGCGGTGCCGTTCTTGAACTGCTCACGGCCCACCGAGGAGCCGACCGCCGCGTAGTTGACGGTCATGCCGCTGTTGGCGGACACATTGCGGCGCCACTGGTCGAGGGCGTTGGAGCTCCAGGTGGAGCCGCCGCCGCTGATCTTCGTGTATCCGGCCGCCCGCGCGGGCGGCTGGTGCAGGGCGAGCAGCGCGCACACCAGTGCCGCCACCGCCGTGGTCAGTCGGGAGACGGTTGCCGGTCTCACTGGTCACTCACTCCTGTGTCGGTGGGGCGCGGCCGCAAGGCGGTCGCGGGCTTCGGGGAGCGGGCCGCGAAGCGCTCGGCGTCCCGGCGTGAGGCCAGGACGCGGCGGTGCTCCTGGCGCCGGGTCAGCTGACCCGGTCCGCGCCCGCCGATGACGCGCGCGACGACGAACAGCACGAGCACCAGCGCCATCAGCACGGCCGCCGTGCCGAAACCGCGGGCGATCATGGTGGGTTCGGGTGATTTGACGAACTCGAAGGTGGCGAGCGGCAGCGAGACCTGCGGTCCGGAGAGCGGGTCGCCGTTGATCTCGGCGGTGAACCCGGCGGTGAGCAGCACGGGCGAGGTCTCGCCGATGCCGCGCGCGGTGCCGAGGATGACGGAGGTGGTCAGTCCGGAGCGGGCGGTGGGCAGCACCACGTGCCAGACGGTGCGCCAGCGGGAGGTGCCGAGCGCGTACGAGGCCTCCCGCAGGGTGCCCGGGACGAGCCGGATCACCACGTCCGCCGCCCGGATGATGATCGGCAGCATCATCACGGCGAGCGCGAGGGAGGCGGCGAGCCCGGACCGGTCGAAGCCGAGGGCCAGGATCACCGTCGCGTAGACGAACAGGCCCGCGACGACGGACGGCAGCGCGGTCATCGCCTCGACGACCGTGCGCACGAAGCGGGCGAAGCGGCCCGGGACCTCGTTGAGGAAGACCGCGCAGACCATGCCGCTCGGCACGGTGAGGGCCAGGGCGATGGTGATCTGCTCCAGCGTGCCGAGGATCGCGTGCAGGATGCCGCCGGCCGACAGCGGGTCCAGGGGCCCGGCCTTCGCCATGTCCTCGGTGAAGAAGTTGAGGTGCGGCAGTGCCTTGCGGCCCTCCCACAGCGTGAACACGATGACGAAGCCGAGCGCCACGACCATGACCAGGCCGAGGCTCTGCACGACGACGGCGGCCAGCCGGTCGCGTACGGCCGGGCCGTTCTCGTCCAGGGAGACGAGCAGTGCGTACAAGCCGAGGAAGAGCAGATAGGCGATGACGAGGAAGCCGACCGTGCCGCTGAACGGCAGCAGCCGGGTGAAGAGCAGCGCGGTCACGGAGAGCGCGGCGGCCGCGGCGCCCAGCAGGGCGTACACGTCGGTGGCGCGCAGCAGACGCGTGGAGCGGCGCCGCTCCCCCGCGGTCCGCGTCCGCTCCTCGGCGACGGCGGGCTTCTCGGGTGCGAGGGTCATATGGTCTCCAGCCCTGTTCACTTACTCGCTCGCCGCGCCGGAACGGCTGCGGGCGACGATCGACGACGCGGCGAAGTTGACGACGAGGGTCATCAGGAAGAGCGCGAGGCCCGCGGCCATCAGCGCCGACATGCCGAACTCGCTGGCCTCGCCGTAGCGCAGGGCGATCAGCGCGGCGACCGAGCTGGTGCCGCTCTGCAGCACGTGCCACTGGATCTCGAAGACCGGCGAGATGATCAGGTAGACGCCGATGGTCTCGCCGAGCGCCCGGCCGAGCCCGAGCATGGTGCCGCCGATCATGCCGCCCCTGCCGAACGGGAGGACGACGCTGCGGATCATGCCCCAGCGGGTGGCGCCCAGCGCGTACGCCCCCTCCCGCTCGCCGACCGGCGCCTGCGAGAACACCTCGCGCATCACCGAGCAGGCGATGGGCGCCACCATCAGCGCGACGACGACCCCGGCGACGAAGGTCGAGGAGGTGTACACGGTCTCGGGGGCGAGCGGATCGTCCGGGTCGGCGCCCCTCACCCGGAGGAAGGGGATCCAGTCGAGGTAGGTCGCCATCCAGCGGGCCGTGGGCAGGATCTTCCCCTCGAAGAAGAAGAGCCCCCACAGCCCGTAGACGACGGACGGCACGGCGGCCATCAGGTCGACGACGCTGATCAGGGTGCGGCGCAGCCGGGCGGGGGCGTACTCGGAGATGTACAGCGCCCCGCCGACCGCCAGCGGTACGGCGACGGCGACCGCCACCACCGCGATCAGCACGGTCCCGACGAGGACGGCGGCGATCCCGAAGCGTCCGGCGTCCGGCTCCCAGGTCTCGGTGGTCAGGAACGACCAGCCGGCCCGGGAGAGGGCCTGCCAGGCGCGGTACAGCAGGAACCCGCCGACCAGCAGCATCACCGCGAGGACCAGCCCGCCGCCGCCGCGCGCCACCCCGCGGAAGACGCGGTCGGGCAGCCCGGGATCCGCGTACAGCCGCCGGGGCGCCTCGGCCTCGGCCCCACTCGTATCTCTCGTCACGCGGCAGACGGTCGCGGGGTGCGGTGGCCGGGCCCGCACCGCTGTGTGAACGAGGTGTGCCCTACGGGCAACTTCCCCTCACGCCGCCCCCAGCTCCCCCAGGAGCAAGCGGAACCGCTCGTGGGCGGCCCGGCAGGTCGAGTGCCGTTCGTACGCCCGCGCCGACACCGCCACCGACCGCCCGGCCGCGTCCCGCAGCACCCAGACCCAGCCGTTGCCGCCGGGGGCGTGCTGCACCCCGCCGCTCAGCTCCGCGGCCCGTGCGCGCATCTCGCCGAAATCGGCCAGGCACTGCGCGTACGCCTCGTGCGTCCCGGCCGATACGGCGACCACGCGCCCGTTCTGCGCGACCAGCCGCCACTCGTATCCTCCGCCGGCCGCCACATCGACCCGGCACCGCGCCCCGCCCGCCTCGGCTCTCGCACCGCCCGCCGTCCCGCCCGCCATCACGCCCCACCCCCCGCCGCCCGGTCGGATGCCGGTGCGGCAGGCGCAATGTAAGGAGACGGAGGTGACCGGTACACCGAAAAACCGCCGAACCGGTCGGCTTTCACCGGCTGGTTGCCCCCCGGCCGCCCGGCATACACGCGGATACGGGATTCCGGCGGCTGCACGACTACCGCGCACGGAAAGGGACACCAGGGCAAGGAGGACAGCGGGTAGGATAAAGAGCATGAGTGACCCCACCGGCAAGTACTCCATCACCATGCCCCGCGACATCGCCGAGGCAGCCCGCGCGCGCAGCGGGCATTCAGGGCTGTCCGCCTATGTGGCCGCCGCCGTCAGCCGCCAGATCGAGCGCGACAACCTCAACGAACTCATCCAGGTCGCCGAGGCCGAGCACGGCCCCGTCACGGACGGTGAGATCCAGGCCCTGCGCGATCAGCTGCACGAGGCCCGCCGCCGCCCGACGGAGAAGGACGCCACCGCCGCATGACCCGGCCCAGCGCCACCCCGGGCGGCACGCTCGTCCTCGACAGCGAGGGACTGGCCCGGGCCGTTCTGCGCGACCGGACCGTCACGGGCTGGCTGGCGCTGGCCCGTGCGGACGACCTGCGCGTCATCACGTCCGCAGCCACGCTCGTCGAAGTGATCCATCCACGCATCAACCGGCCGGCCCTGGAATGGACCCTGTCCCGCCTCGTGGTGGAAGCCGTCGACGACTCCCTCGCCCGGCAGGCCGCCGCGCTCCTGGCCGACGCCGGACTGCACGGTCACAAGTACGCCATCGACGCCATGGTCGCCGCCACGGCCCTCTCGGCCCCCGGCCCCGTCACCGTCCTGACCTCGGACCCGGAGGACCTCGCCGTCCTCTGCGGACCACGCGTCACGGTCATCAAGATCTGACGGCCGCCGCCCTCAGCCGAACGCCCCCAGCACCACGAGCAGCACCGCGCCGACGACGGCCGGGGCGATGATCTCGTAGGCCCAGCGGATCGAGCGGGCGGTGCCGCCGGGAACGGGTTCGCCGCCGGCGCGCTCGGCCAGCTCGCGCAGGTCGACGACCGTCTGGTCGGCGGGGGCGACGCGGGCCTTGGAGTCGCGGACGTCGGCGGTGACGGAGGTGCGGCGGTGCGGGTCGTCCATGGCGGCGCGCGACTGGTTGCGGGCGGCCTTCTTGCGCTGGCGCAGCGAGACCGGGACCGCCCAGAGCTGGAACTTCTGGCCGTCGGCGGTGAACAGCTCGCTGGAGTACCCGGCGCGCACGTCGGCGACCTCGGTCCACGGCAGGACGATCGTGCGGAACGGGTTGCGGATGCGGATGCGCTCGTCGTTGACCGCCACGACGGGCCGCAGGGTGAAGGCGATCACCAGCGGCACCGAGGTCAGCAGTCCGGCCAGGGCCAGCCACGGCACGCGGCCGTGCCCCCGGAACGCGGCGTCCCCGCCGATCCAGCAGATGAGCAGGAGCATCAGGGCGCCCCCGACCAGCCCGGCGGGCGACCGGAAGGTCCGGTCGGCGTAGGTGGGCTCGGAGGGCGGCGTGGGGCTCGTCATGGGCCCGATTCTGCCTGACGGCCGCGGCGCGTGCCGGGGCGGCCGTCCGGACACGCGGACGTGCCCGGCGGGGTGGGCGGCGGCCCGCGCGGCGGGGACGCCGGGAACCGTGGCCGGACCCCACCCCCTGTACAGGCCGCTACGCGCGTAGATATGCTCATGTGGTGACCATGCCCACCACTGCACCCGCATTCGCCGAAGCGACGGCGTCCGACAGTGCGCTGCGCCGCTTCCTGCACGGGCTGCCCGGCGTCGACGCCGTCGGCCTGGAAGCCCGCGCCGCCGCGCTCGGAACCCGCTCGGTCAAGACGACGGCCAAGGCGTACGCCATCGACCTGGCCATCTCGATGATCGACCTGACGACGCTGGAAGGCGCGGACACCCCGGGCAAGGTCCGGGCGCTGGCCGCCAAGGCCCTCCACCCCGACCCCACCGACCGCACGGCGCCGCGCACCGCCGCCGTCTGCGTCTACCCCGACATGGCGGCCACCGCCGCGGCCGCGCTGGCCGGCTCCGGTGTGAAGGTGGCCTCCGTGGCGACGGCCTTCCCGGCGGGGCGCGCCGCGCTGGACGTGAAGCTCGCGGACGTCCGCGACGCCGTCGCGGCCGGTGCCGACGAGATCGACATGGTGATCGACCGGGGCGCCTTCCTCTCCGGCCGCTATCTGAAGGTGTACGAGGAGATCCTCGCCGTGAAGGCGGAGTGCGGGGCCGCCCGCCTCAAGGTGATCTTCGAGACCGGCGAGCTGTCCACGTACGACAACATCCGGCGGGCCTCCTGGCTCGGGATGCTGGCGGGCGCGGACTTCATCAAGACCTCGACGGGCAAGGTCGCCACCAACGCCACGCCCGCGAACACCCTGCTGATGCTGGAGGCGGTGCGCGACTTCCGTGCGCAGACCGGCGTCCAGATCGGCGTGAAGCCGGCCGGCGGCATCCGCACCTCCAAGGACGCGATCAAGTTCCTGGTGCTGGTCAACGAGACGGCGGGCGAGGACTGGCTGGACAACCACTGGTTCCGCTTCGGCGCCTCCAGCCTGCTGAACGATCTGCTGATGCAGCGCCAGAAGCTCAGCACCGGCCGTTACTCCGGCCCCGATTACGTGACGGTGGACTGATACCCCATGGCATCCGCATTCGAGTACGCACCGGCACCGGAGTCCCGCTCCGTCGTCGACATCGCCCCCTCGTACGGCCTGTTCATCGACGGTGAGTTCACCGACGCGGCCGACGGCAGGGTCTTCAAGACGGTCAGCCCGTCCTCCGAGGAGGTGCTGTCCGAGGTCGCCCGCGCGGGAGCCGAGGACGTGGACCGCGCCGTGAAGGCGGCCCGCAGGGCGTTCGAGAAGTGGTCGGCGCTGCCCGGCTCCGAGCGCGCCAAGTACCTGTTCCGGATCGCCCGGATCATCCAGGAGCGCTCCCGCGAACTGGCCGTCCTGGAGACCCTGGACAACGGCAAGCCGATCAAGGAGACCCGCGACGCGGACCTCCCGCTGGTCGCCGCGCACTTCTTCTACTACGCGGGCTGGGCCGACAAGCTGGACCACGCGGGCTACGGCCCGGACCCGCGTCCGCTGGGCGTGGCCGGGCAGGTCATCCCGTGGAACTTCCCGCTGCTGATGCTCGCGTGGAAGATCGCCCCGGCGCTCGCCACGGGCAACACGGTGGTCCTCAAGCCCGCCGAGACGACCCCGCTCTCCGCCCTGTTCTTCGCGGACATCTGCCGGCAGGCCGGGCTGCCCAAGGGCGTCGTCAACATCCTCACCGGCTACGGCGACGCGGGCCAGGCGCTCGTGGAGCACGGGGACGTCAACAAGGTCGCCTTCACCGGCTCGACCGCCGTCGGCAAGGCCATCGCCCGCCAGGTCGCGGGGACCGACAAGAAGGTCACCCTGGAGCTGGGCGGCAAGGGCGCCAACATCGTCTTCGACGACGCCCCGCTCGACCAGGCCGTCGAGGGCATCGTCACCGGCATCTTCTTCAACCAGGGCCAGGTCTGCTGCGCGGGTTCGCGCCTCCTGGTCCAGGAGTCGATCGAGGAGGAGCTGCTGGACGCCCTGAAGCGCCGGCTCTCCACGCTGCGCCTCGGCGACCCGCTGGACAAGAACACCGACATCGGCGCGATCAACTCCGCGGAGCAGCTCGCCCGGATCACCGCGCTCGCCGAGACCGGCGAGGCCGAGGGCGCGGACCGCTGGTCGGTTCCCTGCGAACTACCTTCGGCGGGCTACTGGTTCGCCCCGACGCTGTTCACCAACGTCACCCAGGCGCACACCGTCGCCCGCGACGAGATCTTCGGCCCGGTGCTCTCCGTGCTGTCGTTCCGCACCCCGGACGAGGCGGTCGCCAAGGCCAACAACAGCCAGTACGGCCTGTCGGCCGGCATCTGGACGGAGAAGGGCTCCCGCATCCTCGCGGTGGCCAACAAGCTCCGGGCGGGCGTCGTCTGGGCCAACACGTTCAACAAGTTCGACCCGACCTCGCCGTTCGGCGGCTACAAGGAGTCGGGCTTCGGCCGCGAAGGCGGCCGCCACGGCCTGGAGGCGTACCTCGATGTCCGATGACCGACTGAGCGTCTTCAAGACCTACAAGCTGTACGTCGGGGGCAAGTTCCCCCGCTCCGAGAGCGGCCGGGTGTACGAGGTGACGGACTCCAAGGGCAGGTGGCTGGCGAACGCCCCGCAGTCCTCCCGCAAGGACGCGCGCGACGCGGTCGTGGCCGCCCGCAAGGCGTTCGGCGGCTGGTCGGGCGCGACCGCGTACAACCGCGGCCAGGTCCTCTACCGCGTCGCGGAGATGCTGGAGGGCCGCCGGGACCAGTTCGTCCGCGAGGTGACGGAGGCCGAGGGCCTGTCGAAGTCCAAGGCGGCGGCCGTGGTGGACGCGGCCGTCGACCGGTGGGTCTGGTACGCGGGCTGGACCGACAAGATCGCCCAGGTCGTGGGCGGGGCGAACCCGGTCGCGGGCCCGTTCTTCAACCTCTCGACGCCCGAACCGACCGGTGTCGTGGCGGTCCTGGCCCCGCAAAAGTCCTCGTTCCTGGGCCTGGTCTCGGTGCTGGCCCCGGTGATCGCCACCGGCAACACGGCGGTCGTCGTCGCCTCGGAGCACGCCCCGCTCCCCGCGCTGTCCCTGGCCGAGGTGCTGGCCACCTCGGACGTCCCGGGCGGCGTCGTCAACATCCTGTCCGGCCGCACGGCGGAGATCGCCACGCCCCTGGCCTCGCACCAGGACGTCAACGGCATCGACCTCACCGGGGCCGGCGCGGAGCTGGCCAGGGAGCTGGAGATCGCGGCGGCGGACAACCTCAAGCGCGTCCGGCGTCCACAGGCTGTGGACGCCGACGCGGAGCCCGACTGGTCCGGGGACCCCGGCACGCACCGCCTGACCGCGTTCCTGGAGACCAAGACCGTCTGGCACCCCACGGGCGCGCTGGGCGTCTCGGGCTCCTCGTACTGACAGGCCCCGACTCGCAGGCGACTCCTGGCGACTCGTACGAGGACCTGTCGGCTCGTACGCGGGCGTGCGCGCGAAGGGCGCGGGCCGGGCCCCGGATCTCCCGGGTGCCCGGCCCGCGCCCTCGCGTGCGTCGGCCCTGCGTCAGCCGTGCAGCAGCCCGGTGACCTGGCCGACGACCGGCAGGTCCTTGAGCGCGCCGCCGCTGGTGAGCGGGTCGGTGACCAGGGCCGTGGAGACCGGCTTGAAGTCGGCGACCTGGGTGCCGACCCCGTTGTCCAGCGGGTCCACGCCGGTGCCGGCCAGCGGGTCGAGCCGGAGGTGGGTCACCGGGGCGAGGCCGTTGCCCACCGCGCTGCCGAGGGCACCGGTGACCGCGCCGCCGGCCGCCTCGGTGGCGTCGCCGATGCTGGTGTCGGTGCCCGTCGCCTGGACGAGGGGCAGCGGCGCCGCCTGGGCCGCCGCACCCCCCGCGCCGAGCGCGGCGCCGACCGCGGTGACGGTCAGGCCCGCGCGCAGCAGCGTGCGGCGCCGGGAGGTGAATCGTGCGTGACGTGCCATGGGGTTCCCGCCTGGTCGGGTCGATCGAACCGTCGATCGAATCGGGTAATCGACTGAATGCGTAGCGTAGTTGAGGTGTGATGCTGGATACCAACAAGACCTCCGGGGGATCCCCTGTGCGGGTCAATGCCTCACACTCGTGTTCTGTGAGTTCCCAAGCGATTTCGAGCCGTGTCGTCCTGCTGGCGGGCCCCTCCGGTTCCGGCAAGTCCTCCCTCGCCGCGCGCACCGGCCTTCCGGTGCTGCGGCTGGACGACTTCTACAAGGAGGCGGGCGACCCCACGCTGCCCCTGGTCACCGGCTCCCAGGACATCGACTGGGACTCCCCCGACTCCTGGGACGCGGACGCCGCCGTCGCCGCGATCGAGGAGCTGTGCCGCACCGGGCACACGGACGTCCCGGTGTACGACATCGCCACCAGTTCGCGCACCGGCCACGAGGGCTTCCACATCGAGCGCACCCCGCTCTTCGTCGCCGAGGGGATCTTCGCCGCGGACATCGTCGGGCGGTGCCAGTCGCTGGGCCTCCTCGCCGACGCGCTGTGCCTGCGCGGCCGTCCCTCGACGACGTTCCGCCGCCGGCTCCTGCGCGATCTGCGCGAGGGCCGCAAGTCGGTGCCGTTCCTGCTGCGGCGGGGCTGGCGGCTGATGCGCAGCGAGCGCCGGATCGTGGCGCGCCAGACCGGGCTGGGCGCGTACCCCTGCGGCAAGGACGAGGCCCTGGGCCGCCTGGCCGCCGCGGCGGCGGGCCGCTGCCGGACCCCCGCGACGGCGAGCGCGGCCGTGCCCGCGACCGCGGAGCCGTCCGGCCCCGACGCCGGCTGAGGGCCGTTCCGTCAGCCCCGGCGGGACAGCCCGCGGTGCACGGGGGTACGCCCCCGGCCCCCGGACACGCCAAAGGGTCGGACAAGACCCCCCGGCCCGTCCGACCCTTCGGCTTTCCCCGTGGTCCCCCGTGCACCGCCGCTTCCCCCGAAGCGGCGATCACGTTCCCCCGTGGTCCCCCCTTTTTCCCCCGATACCCCCGTATCCCCGTGCCCCGCGGGCCCCCGGACTCCCCCGAGCCCTTCCCGCGGGTTCCCCCTGCCTCAGGCCACCAGCTCGCCGAAGGACTCCTCCTCGTCACGGCCGAAGCTGAGGACCTCGTCCTCGCGCAGCCGGCGCAGGGAGCGCCAGATGCTCGACTTCACCGTGCCGACACTGATGTCGAGGATGGACGCGATCTCCGGGTCCGTACGGCCTTCGTAGTACCGCAGGACGAGCATCGTGCGCTGCAGCTCGGGGAGGCGCGCCAGCGCCTGCCAGAGCACGGCGCGCAGCTCCGTACCGCGCATCGCGTCCGTGTCGCCCGCCGTCTCCGGCAGCTCCTCGGTCGGGTACTCGTTCAGCTTGCGCCTGCGCCAGGCGCTGATGTGCAGATTGGTCATGGTGCGGCGCAGATAGCCGCCGACCGCCGCCTTGTCGCTGATCCGGTCCCAGGCCCGGTACGTCGAGAACAGCGCGCTCTGCAGCAGGTCCTCGGCCTCGAACCGGTCACCGGTCAGGTGGTAGGCGGTGGCGTACAGGGAGGCACGGCGCTCCCGGACGTAGGCCGTGAACGCCGCTTCGGCGTCCTCGGTCCGCGCCGGGACCTTCCGCTCCCCCGAGCCCTCCCCGTACGCGCTTCCCCCGTCGCCGGCGTCGACCACCGTCATGAACGCCGGGTGCGGACGCCTCGCGGCGCGCTCGCACCCCCGCCCGTTCAGTGCCGGGCCGGACTTCTCGGTGCTCCGCCCGACGTCGTGGAGACGCGTGACGACTGCGCTTGCGGTGATGCTGTGAGTTGCGTTCATCTCGCGCCCCCCATCGGTGGAGTCCGTCCGTTCCTTGTGCCACCGAGCTTGCCGGGGCGATTTCATGGCGCTGTCCGCCGACTGTCACAGACCTGTCACAGGCCCCTGCGCGAAGGTGATCAAGAAGCACGGAAGGTGCACGAAGGGTGCGCGGACGGTGCGCGGAGCGTACGCATGAGGGGTGTGGGACGCGTGGGAACGGGGTGCGGGACGCAAGAGAGGGGACCAACTGTCGAACTGGGGCACCCCCATGGGTCAGAATGACCAGCGTGCCTTTCCTGTTGCTGATCGAGGACGACGACGCCATCCGCACGGCCCTCGAACTCTCGCTGTCACGCCAGGGCCACCGTGTGGCCACCGCGGCGACGGGAGAGGACGGCCTGAACCTGCTCCGTGAGCAGCGGCCCGACCTGGTCGTGCTGGATGTGATGCTGCCCGGGATCGACGGTTTCGAGGTGTGCCGGCGCATCCGGCGCACCGACCAGCTGCCGATCATCCTGCTGACCGCGCGGAGCGACGACATCGACGTCGTGGTCGGTCTGGAGTCGGGGGCCGACGACTACGTGGTGAAACCCGTGCAGGGCCGGGTGCTCGACGCCCGGATCCGCGCGGTGCTGCGCCGCGGCGAGCGGGAGTCGACCGATTCGGCGACCTTCGGCAACGTGGTGATCGACCGGTCCGCGATGACCGTCACCAAGAACGGCGAGGACCTGCAGCTCACGCCGACCGAGCTGCGGCTGCTGCTGGAGCTGAGCCGCCGGCCCGGTCAGGCGCTGTCCCGGCAGCAACTGCTGCGGCTGGTCTGGGAGCACGACTACCTCGGCGACTCCCGGCTGGTGGACGCCTGTGTGCAGCGGCTGCGCGCCAAGGTGGAGGACGTACCGTCCTCGCCGACCCTGATCCGTACGGTACGGGGCGTCGGATACCGGCTGGACTCGCCGCAGTGAGTACCGCGGTGAAGCGGGGCCTGCTCAGCGGGCTCCGCTGGACCAGCCTGCGGCTGCGGCTGGTCATCGTCTTCGCGCTGGTCGCGCTCACCGCCGCGGTGTCGGCCTCCGCGATCGCGTACTGGCTGAACCGCGAGGCGGTGCTGACGCGTACGCAGGACGCGGCGCTCGGCGACTTCCGTCAGGAGATGCAGACCCGGGCGGCCTCGCTGCCGCTGAAGCCGTCGCGGGACGACCTCCAGACGGCCGCCGTGCAGATGGCGAGCAGCAGCCCCGGCTACAGCGTCCTGCTGATAGACGAGCGCGATCCGGGCAAGCCCATCGTCGGCAACTCCGACCTGGACACCTTCACGCGCGACAACGTGCCGGAGTCGCTGCAGGAACAGGTGGACCGCAAGCAGCCGGTGAAGGCGGGCAACAAGTACCAGTACCACCTGTTCTGGCAGCGGACCTCGATCCGCGGTACGCCGTACCTGGTCGCCGGCACGAAGATCATCGGCGGCGGCCCGACCGGCTACATGCTCAAATCGCTGGACCAGGAACGGCAGGACCTCAACTCGCTGGCCTGGTCGCTGGGGATCGCCACGGCGCTGGCCCTGGTGGGCTCCGCGCTGCTCGCGCAGGCGGCGGCGACGACGGTGCTGCGGCCCGTGCAGCGGCTCGGCGAGGCCGCGCGCAAGCTCGGCGAGGGCAAGCTGGACACCCGTCTCGTGGTCTCGGGCACGGACGAACTGGCCGAGCTCTCCAGGACGTTCAACCGCACGGCCGGCTCCCTGGAGAAGAAGGTCGCGGACATGAGCGCGCGGGAGGAGTCCAGCCGCCGTTTCGTCGCCGACATGTCGCACGAGCTGCGCACCCCGCTGACCGCGCTCACCGCGGTCACCGAGGTGCTGGAGGACGAGGCGGACAGCCTCGACCCGATGATCGCGCCCGCCGTGAACCTGGTGGTCAGCGAGACCCGGCGGCTGAACGACCTGGTGGAGAACCTGATGGAGGTGACCCGTTTCGACGCGGGCACCGCCCGGCTGGTGCTCGACACGGTCGACGTGGCCGACCAGGTGACCGCGTGCATCGACGCCCGTGCCTGGCTGGACGCGGTGGACCTGGACGCCGAGCGCGGCATGATGGTCCGCCTCGATCCGCGCCGGCTCGACGTGATCCTGGCCAATCTGATCGGCAACGCGCTGAAGCACGGCGGTTCGCCGGTACGGGTCGCGGTGCGCACCGAGGGCGACGACCTCGTCATCGAGGTCCGCGACCACGGTCCGGGCATCCCCGAGGACGTCCTGCCGCACGTCTTCGACCGTTTCTACAAGGCCAGCGCCTCCCGGCCGCGTTCGGACGGCAGCGGTCTCGGCCTCTCCATCGCCATGGAGAACGCGCACATCCACGGCGGCGACATCACCGCGGCGAACTCCCCGGACGGCGACGGCGCGGTGTTCGTCCTGCGGCTGCCGCGCGACGCCGAGGCGCTGAACCGCACCGGCGAGGAGCACGGGACGCGGCTCCCGGACCAGGAGGACGACGCCTCGTGACGCCCAGCAACCGCCGGGGCGCCCGCCCCGCCGCCGCCCTCGCCACCACCGTGCTCTGCGCGGCCCTGGCGGCGGGCTGCGGGATCCGCACCACCTCGGTCCCGGTCGACGCCGGACCGGCCCCGTCCCGGGTGCCGTGCGCGATGCCCGCGGAGGACATATCCGCCCAGGCCCAGCAGGGCATCCCGGTCCAGGTCTATCTGGTCTGCGCGGGCGAACTGGTCGCGGTGGACCGCACCGTACGGGTCCAGGAGTCCACCTCGGACCGGCTCAGGATCGCCCGCGCCCTGCTGGACGAGGTGCGGCGGGAACCGCCGGAGACCGAGCGGCTGGCGGGCTTCTCCACCCGGGTCCCGGCGGCGCTGCGGGTCTCGGGCCCCGGACGGGGCGACACCCCGGACACCCTCCGGCTGAGCGAACAGCCCGAGGACCTCGTGCCGGAGGCGCTGGCCCAGCTCGTCTGCACCTTCGCGGACAGCGATGCGCTGTCCCCCGAGAACACGGTGACGCTCGGCGGCCCGGGGACGTACCCGCCGCGCGGCTACCTCTGCACCGCGGAGACGAAGGCCAGCCCCGAGGCCGTGCCGACGCTGGACTCGACACCCCGGCCGTGACCGCCGCCGGGGCGGCCCGGTGCACGCCCCACGCGGGCCGGGCCGCCGCTTCCGCCGGGTGAGCCAGGTCTCCCCGGGGCGAGCGGAACCGATCCTGCCGCCCGCGGCGTCTTGGGGATCGTGCGTCAAGGTTCGGACGGCCAAGCCGTCATCCGCTTCCGCGCGGCCGGGGTCTCGCTCCTCCTCGCGTATCTGCTGCTCGTCGGCTGGCTGACCCTGCGCCCGCTGGACGTGCCGTGGATGACCGCATCCAATCTCCAGCCCTTCGCCGGTATCAAGGCCGATCTCTCGCTCGGCCCCGCGGCGGCGGCCCGCCGCATCGGCAAGGAACTCCTGCTGCTGGCCCCGCTGGGCGTGCTGCTGCCGCTGGCCGGGGGCCGGCTCACCGTCCCGGCGTGGTCCTCGCTGGCCCGTACGGTCGCGGCCGGCGCGCTGATCTCACTGGCGATCGAGCTGGGCCAGACCGGGGTGCCGGGCCAGGTCGTCGACGTGGACTCGCTGCTCCTGAACACCGTGGGCGTCGGGCTCGCCCATGTCCTCGTCGTCCCGGCCTGGCGGGCCCGGCTGCGGCGCCGCACGGCGCGGCGGATCCGTCCGCTGCCCCGGATCGACCCCGAGCAGCCCCGGGAGTCCCGGGGCCCTCAGGGGTCCACCCCGACGATTTCCAGGGTCGGCATCGCCCCGTAGAGCGACGCCCCGAGGCAGGGGCGCGGGCCATCCTGGATACATCGGGAGCACAACGGAACGCTCCCCGGACGGTTCGCGAAGGAGCCCACCATGGCCGGTCTTGCCCGCCCCCGTGACGGACGGATGCTCGGCGGAGTGTGCGCGGCGCTGGCACGGCGCTTCGGCACCTCCGCGCGGACGATGCGTCTGATCTTCCTGGTCTCGTGCCTGCTGCCGGGCCCGCAGTTCCTGCTCTACCTGGCGCTGTGGGTACTGCTGCCGGAGGAGAAGACGTCGGGAACGACGACGGCGGCCGCCTGGTAGGAACGCCGCCCGCGCACGACACACCTGTGGGCGGACCCCCGGTTCGGGGGTCCGCCCACAGGCGTGTGGAGCGACGGGCCGGGGCTCAGCGGCCGAGCGGCAGCCCGTTGACCCCGAGGCCGCTGGTGTTGGCGCCGCCGGCCGGCAGACCGCCGAGGAGACCCTTGGCCGGGGCGGTGGCCTCGCCGAGGACCTTCGTCTGGCTGGTGCCGAGGAGGTCGGTGGCGGTGTCCTGGACGGCCTTCGTGGAGGCACCGTCCGACACCAGGGAGCCGGCGACGGGCAGGACGCCGGTGGCGGTCTCCAGCGGGAGGGCGGCGGCGGAGGCGGTACCGGCGGCGGCAGCGGCGAAAGCGGCACCGAGAACGGCGACACCGAGCGTCCGGGCGGAAGACTTCTTCATAGGAATGCGTCCTTGGGGAGGGGGATGGGAGCGGCTCTGCAACGTAGCCAGCCCGCACCCCCTCCCGCAAACATCCCGTGACACGCGGAAAAGCGGCCGGACGGGGAATTCCCAGCCGCTCTCCGTCCGCTCCGTCAGGCGCCCGTGGAGGAGGACACGCTGGTCGCGGCGGTCTGCTCGAAGAGCCATTCGGATTTCAGCTCGGCGTAGCCCGGCTTGATGACGTCGTTGATCATCGCGAGACGTTCATCGAAAGGAATGAATGCCGACTTCATCGCATTGACGGTGAACCACTGCATGTCGTCGAGCGTGTATCCGAAGGTCTCGGTCAGTTTCTCGAATTCACGGCTCATGCTGGTCCCGCTCATGAGCCGGTTGTCCGTATTCACCGTGGCGCGGAAATGCAGCTTCCGCAGCAGTCCGATCGGGTGCTCGGCGTACGAGGCGGCGGCCCCGGTCTGGAGGTTGGAGGTCGGGCAGAGCTCCAGCGGGATGCGCTTGTCCCGTACGTACGAGGCGAGGCGGCCCAGCTTCACGGCGCCGTCCTCCGCGACCTCGATGTCGTCGATGATGCGGACGCCGTGGCCGAGGCGGTCGGCGCCGCACCACTGGATGGCCTGCCAGATGGAGGGCAGTCCGAAGGCCTCACCGGCGTGGATGGTGAAGTGGTTGTTCTCGCGCTTGAGGTATTCGAAGGCGTCGAGGTGGCGGGTGGGAGGGAAGCCGGCCTCGGCGCCCGCGATGTCGAAGCCGACGACGCCCTGGTCGCGGTAGCGGTTGGCGAGTTCGGCGATCTCCAGCGAGCGGGCGGCGTGCCGCATCGCGGTGAGCAGGGCGCCGACGCGGATGCGGTGCCCGTCCCGGCGGGCCCGCCGCTCCCCTTCCCGGAAGCCCTCGTTGACGGCCTCGACGACCTCTTCGAGGGTGAGTCCGGCCTCCAGGTGCTGCTCGGGCGCGTACCGGATCTCGGCGTAGACGACCCCGTCGGCGGCCAGGTCCTCGGCGCACTCGGCGGCGACCCGGACGAGCGCGTCACGGGTCTGCATGACGGCACAGGTGTGGGCGAACGTCTCCAGATACCGCTCCAGCGAACCGGAGTCGGCGGCCTCGCGGAACCAGATCCCGAGCTTGTCGGGGTCGGTCTCGGGAAGCCCGTCGTATCCGCTCGCGGCGGCGAGTTCGACGATCGTCCCGGGGCGCAGTCCGCCGTCGAGGTGGTCGTGGAGAAGGACCTTGGGGGCACGCCGGATCTGATCCTGGCCGGGCACATGGAGGGTCGGGCTCATCATCCACGCACTCTAGCGCCTACGCGCGTAGAGCGCTGCGGGGCACGGCTCGCCGATACGTAACAGAGACCGCGAATACGGGTGGCGTACACCTCCCCTTCTGACACTGTTACGTCATGGCACAGCGCGCACTCCCCCTGCCTGCTGCGAGGCTGGGACGGGCCGTCACGGCGGCCGGAGCATCAACAGCGGTCAGCGGCGTGGTCCTGCTGCTCCCGGACGGCGAGCCGTACTCGTACCGCCGCCCCTCCCCCTTCGCCTACGCCTTCCAGCTCCCGCTGGCCCGCGCCCTGGCCCGCGCGGGCCAGGAGGACGGCCTGGCCGCCCACGTCGTCCACTACCGCTGCCGCGGCTGGAACACCACGGAGGCCCACCTCGCGGCCGATGCCACCTGGGCCGTCGAGGAGGTCGTCCGCCGCTACGGCGACGTCCCCGTCTGCCTGGCCGGCCACGGCATGGGCGGCCGCGCCGCCCTCCGCGCGGGCGGCCACGACGCCGTCGGCGCGGTCTTCGCCATGGCCCCCTGGTTCCCGGACGCCCCCGACGCCGAACCGGAACCCGTCAAACACCTCGTCGGCCGCCAGGTCCTCCTCGTCCACGGCACCAACGACCAGCGCTCCGACCCCGAACTCTCCTTCCGCCTCGCCGAACGCGCCAAGAAGTCCAACCGCGACACCTGTCGCTTCGAGGTCCACTCCGACGGCCACTCCCTGCGCCAGCACAACGCCGAAGTCACCGCCCTCGCCACCGACTTCGTCCTCGGCGCCCTCTTCGGCCACACCTACGCCCGCCCGGTCGCCGACGCCCTGGCGGCCCCGCCACCGCTGGGCCTGCGGATGCCGCTGGCGGCGGGGTTCGGGAAGTCGCTGCGGGGGTGAGAACCCATCCCCACACCCTTGACGAGCCACGCAAGCACCAAAGGCGACACCCGGGCGCGCCCGGGGCCCTGGTGGGGTGGGTGCCCGGCGCCGGGTCCCGGTGCCGGTCCGGACGGAGCCTCGTGGGTAGCGGGGCCGAGGGCATCGCCCTTGCGGTCGCGGGGGGGGCACGCGGCCCAGCACGTAGGCCCCGGGCGCCGGGCGGGGGTCATCCCCGTACGCGGGGGGAGCACACCGCGCACGACAGCCCGGACAAGTACCGCGAGGGACCATCCCCGTACGCGCGGGGAGCACTGGGCTGCTCCTTGCGGGTGTGCGCGGTGCTGGGGACCATCCCCGTACGCGCGGGGAGCACCCACAGCTCGTAGAGCCGCCGCCACATCGCCGGGGACCATCCCCGTACGCGCGGGGAGCACGAGAGACGCGGCAGGACTACCGTCGCGCCCACGGGACCATCCCCGTACGCGCGGGGAGCACCGACGGCCCGACGCTCGCGGCGCTGGTCTTCCGGGACCATCCCCGTACGCGCGGGGAGCACGGTGAGTACTTCGTCGTCAACGACGAGGGCGAGGGACCATCCCCGTACGCGCGGGGAGCACCGTACGCGTCATCCACGCCATACGGCGCAGCAGGGACCATCCCCGTACGCGCGGGGAGCACACGTTCACCGTGTGGGCCTCGTTCCTGCTGTCGGGACCATCCCCGTACGCGCGGGGAGCACCTGACCGGCGCGGATCCAGTCGTTGTCGGCGGGGGACCATCCCCGTACGCGCGGGGAGCACTCTTGCTGACCTGCTGCGTTGCTCCGTCGCGGGGCAGTTTCGTGCCACTTTCATGGATGGCGACAAACCGTCCATACGTCTAATACTGCAGCAGACGTGGTCGTTCATCCCTTTCCGAACCGTCGTCTTTTGGCAGCCTTACTCCAGCCCGGCTTCGGGGCTTGGGAAGGGAGGCGGGGGTGGGCTGCCGAGTCGTTCGGGCGGTGGATCAGGGTCAGGCCCTCGTGGTCGGTGGGACGCCAGGCGTGGTCGTGAGTTCGGAAGGTGAAGCCCTGTTCGTTGTCGGTGGTATGGGCCAGGAGGGCGCGGCCTTGGCCGGCGTACTCCTGGACTTCGGCCCAGAGGACGTCGCGGACGCGGGCCGAGGGGTTGCCGATGAAGACTCCGGCGGAGATCTCCAGGAGCCAGCGGGTGAGGAAGCCCCGGAGGCCAGCCGGGCAGTTGGTGAGGACGATCACGGTCACCAGAGCATGTCCTCGTTCTCGTGGTCATCGCGCTCGCCGTAGTTCCGGCCCGCAGCCACTTCGGCTCCGCCGTCGCTTTGAAGGGTGACCACGTCCCGGTCGACGTGGGTGGCCGTGTCCGGGTCGCCGGGGCGCAGCAGTTGCTTGATGTCGTCGACACACCGGTCGAGCAACGAGGTCTCGTTGATGCGGTCGCGCAGGGCTCTGCGGGTTCGGGACGCTACGTCCTCCTCGCTCTCCGCGGCGACGTCGAAGGCCAGGGGGATACCGATCTCCGTCTTGTACAGGTCGGCGATGTCGAGGACGAAGGAGAGTTCGTGGCCGGAGTGGACGAAGCCGAGGGCCGGGCTGCAGCCGAGGGAGGAGACGACGGCGTGGGCCACTCCGTACATGCACTGGGCTGCGGCGGTGATCGCCTGGTTGACGGCGTCGCCGGAGGTGAAGTCACCGGGGATGTATCTCCGCCCCCGCCAGCGGATGCCGGTACGGGCGGCCTCGGTCCGGTAGCAGTCCTTCACCCGTCGGCCCTCGCACCCGAGGAGCCCTTTGCGGGTGAGACCGTCCGGGTCCTCGTCCGGGAAGCGCAGCCGGTACATCTCACGGGCCACGGACAGGCGGCTGCGGGCGTTGGCCCATTGAACGGCCTGCGCCTCCGCGAGGGCAGACGAGCGGGTGAGGGCACGGCCGCCCGCGTAGTAACGCACGCCCTGTTCGCCGACCCAGGCAACGGCGGCACCGGTCTCACCGAGCACGCTCATCGCCTGGTGGGTAATGCGGGTGCCGGGGCCCAGGAGCAGGGTGCCGATCGTCGCGGACGGAATGTGGGTCGTGCCCTCCGCGTCCTCGGCGGTGATCGCGTTGGCGTCCCGGTGCACGACGCAGCGTTCCAGGTAGACGAAGGACAGTCGTTCGCCGGTACGGGTGAGGTGGCGCGGCGTGAGGGCGGTGCGCTGGGAGACCGTCGCCACCGGTTCAGTCCGTCCCGGCGAGAGGTGCCAGGGTCAGCAGGCCGCAGCCGTACGCTTTCGCCTTGCCGATCCCCTGCGTGAGGGCGCGTCGCAGCGCGACCGGGTCGGTCACCTCCAGATGGCCGTCGAACGTCACGGTCACGATGCTGACGCGGCCCTGACTCCTCCCCCCTTCGCGCGCTCTGTCACGCCCCTTGTCGAAGGAGAGCCCCCTGCGGTCACCGACCGTCAACTGGAAACGGTCGCCGTGGTGCTCATGGCCCCGGTGCGTGGTCCCGGCAGGCAGCAGGCGCTCGCCCGGCGGCTTCTCCATGACACGGAAGCCACAGCGCTCCTGACGGTCGAGGAGCCATCTCGCCTGGTGGAAGGGGGTGAGGTGCGCGGTGCGCTTGGTCGGCTCGTCCGGCTTCCGCCGGATGTCGTGCACGGGGTTGGCCGTCAGCCGGAACGCCCACCGCTGTGCCGGGGTCAGACGATCGAGGAAAGGGGCGTAGGGACGCGTCTGCCAGCCCGGGGAGTCGGGTTCCGCCAGCGCGGGCCAGCCGGCCTGCTCCACCAGGTGCGTCAGATCGGGACGGTCCGGACCGGTGACGTACAGCAGCACCTCGGCCCTCGCGTTCTGGTCGAGGCGCCACAGCACCCGGGGGCCGTCCGCGGCGGCGGGGGCGCGCGTGGGCAGGAGCCCGGGGAACGAGGCCATGACGGCGGCGTGCAGCACCTGCGGTGAGGACAGTAGATGGCGTGCGCCCGTGCGCGCGGTGTTCAGGCGGAAACGGGTCAGGAACATCGGGCGCTCTCCTCCAGTGCGTCGAACGGCTCGTGCACGGGCCGTTCCGGCCGCCGGTGCACGGTGTCCGGGTTGAGGACGGTCACCGTCCTGCTGACCACCGTGCGCAGGGCGTGCCGACGTTGCTCGGCGGAGAAACTGAGCGGCTGGTCGCGTTGGTGGTCCGCGTCGCCCTCGTCCTCGTCCGCTTCTCGCAGCACGGTCAGGGACACCGTGGCCTCGCCCCGGTGCCTGCGCCGGTACCAGGCGGCCGCCTGCCACGGCTCGTCCGCCAGGGCAAGGTGAAGCGAGTCGCCGTCGCGTATCCCCAGCTCCACGGGCTGGGCGGGTGGGCAGGAGCGGCGGCCGAGGAACAGTGGATAGGCCGGGGCCCGCAAGGCCGCGTAGAGCCGGGCGAGGAGTCCGGCCTCGCCCGCGACCGCCGCGACGAACACCGCGTCGGCCAGATAGAAGCGCTCGGTCAGCGGCATGGAGTCGCCAGTTACCAGGTGGTGCGCGGTCTGGAAGTCCCTGACCCGGCTGCCGGGTTGGTCGATGCGAACGCCGAACCGCAGCCCGGCGAGGGTGGCCAGGGCCGTGTCGTCGCCCCGCTCGATGCCGGCCGCCGCTGCCAGCAGGCCGATCACCCCGCTCTTCGTCGGGGCCGCCTCCGTGGTGCGGCGGATGAAGCGGGCCGACGACCCCCAGGACTGCAGCGGGCCCGCCAGCCGCATCGTCAGCACGCTCATGCGGGCTTCTCCAGGCGCTCGCCCACGGCCCGGCCGACCGCCGCGACCAGTTCGCCGATGCTCGCGGTCTCCTCGCCGATGCCCGCCAGCTTCCGGGTGCTCGGGCCGACACGGAGCACCCAGGTGAGCGTGGACTCCTCGTCGCCGTAAGCCCGCTCGATGTCCGGCACGTACTCCGCGAGGCGCGAGCACGCCTCGGACATGTGACCACCGAGATCGCCCCGCACCGGCTCCTCGAACGCCGCGACGAAGCTGATGGGGCGGGTGGTCCGGAGCTTGACGACCACCGCGTCGGGCCGTGTGTGGTGGCCGAAGGTGTTGATCTTGCCGGTGGGCAGGGATTCGACGAATCCCCGGACGAACGCCTCGGCGGCACGGCGCACCGGGGTGACCCCCGACTCGTCCTCGCGCAGCCCCTCCCCCAGGTTCGCCGCCAGCTGGTGGACGCCCAGCGCCGCATACCGGTAGAGGGTGGCGGAGTTGAAGTCCACCGTGCCGATCATTCCGGCACCCGGCTCGGAGTCCGCGTTGCGGTCGTCGACCGCCGTGTAGTAATCGGACTCGTTGTCCACGCGGTGGACGCTGATCGCGTGCGCCACCTGGACCGCGGCATCCACATTGAAGTCGGTGGCGTCCGCGACCATCCGCCCGAACAGGGCGATGTCGACCGAGTGACGGCTGTCCGCGATCTGCTTCACCCTGGCCTTGTTCTCCTTGTCCTTCAGGAAGGCCGTGAGGTCGGCCGCACCTTCGAGGGCGAACCGGGCCAGTCCGTCGAGCTGCCGGGCGCTGAGAAAGACCAGGTACTTGGCCTCGGGCGGCCGGTTCTGCGTCTCCTCGTCGGCTGCTGCGCCGTCGGCCCCCGCCTTCTTCGCCTTCTTGCGCTGGGGCACCTCGGTCTTGAGCCCCGTGGTGGTGACGACCTCGGCGGCCAGCTTCAGCGCGTCGTCCTCGGACACCGAGGTGTCGTACTCACGGATCCGTTCGGCCAGGACCTCGACGACCCTCTTCGTCCGCACGCCCAGCTCGCTCGGGTCGAGGAGGTTCTCGGCCGCGAAGTAGTCCCGGGTGGCCTTCTTCCACGCCTGGCTGGAGACCCGGGCGCGGGGCACTCCCCCGTACACCGATGACTTCGGGGCACCGGTGTCGTCCCTGTTCAGATTGCTCGGCGGAACGGTCTGCAGGGCGTGCACATCGAGATAGAAGCGGTTCACGAGGCGTCCTTGTCGTTCTGGTCGGTGTACTGGTCGTCGCCCGGCCGTTCTTCGCCACGCGGCTGCCGGGCCTCGCTCTGCCGGGCGTGGAAGGACCGGCCCCATTCCCTGCGGACGCGATCGGGGCCGTCCGGCCACTGCCACACGTAGAGCTGGCCGGCCAGCAGCGCGTAGTCGAGGGGGTACTGCTCACGGCGGAGCAACAGGACGATGTCTCTCAGGCGCTGCGCGAGAACGGGCAGGTCGGGCGCCGTACCGGCCCGCACCAGTCGTTTGCGCAGCGGCTCGTCGATCTCGTCGGGCTTCATCATGCGGCGCACCGCCGCGCCCAGCCCGCGGGGCATTCCGCGGCTGTTCGACTGGTGCATGCGCGCATCGCGGCGGGACTGCTGGTGCAGCGCCCACAGCGTGAGCGACGTATGCAGGGCGTTCTCCGCACGTTCGAGTTCGGATTCGCTCAGCGCACGGGCGCCCTCGGGTGGAGTGTGCAGGGGGGAGATGTCGACGAGGGCCCACAGGTCGGGCACGTGTTCCGGCTTCTTCCCGGCCCCCCGGCGCAGCCGGGCCAGGGCCGCGACGGCGTCCGGACGGTCGGCGAGATATCCCTCCTGGTACACGCGGAGGCGGTCCCCGGCCAGCTTCTCGACGCGGTCGCGGGGCGTCGGCAGAGCGGTGGCGGTGGTGCTGGTCGACGTCGTCATACGTGCCCCTCGGTGGCAGGCGCGGCAGTGGCAGGGACGGATGTGGGGGCCGTGGAGGAGGCCATGGCGACGGCAGGGCCTGTTGTGCCGGCGGATGTCCCGGCCGGGGCCGGTCCACGAGTCGTGTCCGTCGGTGCGCCGGAATCCCCCGGGTGACCCAGGCACGTGCGGAGTCGGTGGCGGAACCAGTTGCCGGCCAGACCCGCGTTCAGCCATTCCGTACGGGACTTGACCGTGATGACCCGGCCTTCCCAGGCGGCGTCCCCGGCCCGGTCGATGAGGCCGTCGCCCAGCCGGGACACGATGCCGTGCACCTGCTGCTGCCACTCCGCTCGTGCCCCGTACGGGTCCGGGCTGCGGTGCAGGGCGGCGAGCCAGGTCCGGTAGTGCGTGCCCAGCAGGTGGAAGCCCGCGTCGCGCGCTGCCGCTCTGGGTCCCTCGCTGTCGGTACCGGCGGCGCGGGCGAGATTCGTCGCGAGGTCGCCGAACGCGGTGACCGCCTCTTCGGCATCGCTGACGGCGCTGATCGCCTGCTCCGCGTACTCGGTCCTCTGTGCGTGGAGCAGGACCACTCCCATGGCCATGTGGTCGTCGACGACCTCGTCGACCACCGACTGCTGCGTGCCGTACTGGGCGCCGATGATCCGCGCCCTGAGCAGGAATCCCTCGTCCAGCTCTCCCTCCGTCACCAGCCGGGCGATCCACTCGAAGAGACGAGGAGGCAGGTAGTCCGCTGCCTCGGAACCCTGCGAGGGTGCGCCCCTATTGGCGATCAGGGAAGCGAGCCCCCGCCAGGCCGAGCGCGTCGGGTCGTGCTCGCGGGGCATGTACGCGACCGATTCACCGTGCTTCTTCTCCTGCGCCTTGCTGCGCCGCCAGGCGGTCATCGGCTCGCAGCCGTGCTTGTTGCGGGAGGTGAGCGGGTCGCCGTAGCCGAGGACCACACCATGGACGCCGTCGCCGTCCGCGTGCAGCAGGATGCGGCGGGTCTGCCAGGTGTAGAGATCACGCACTCCGGTGGGGGCCCGTAAGGCTCCGGCACCCGGCCCGCAGGGATCGCGCCGCCAAGCGGGCCGGTCGTCACCGGTGTCCCAGTCGCTGAGGCCGGGGGTGTCGGCCGGCGCCACCATGTTGAGCAGAAGGGTCTCACGCAGCGTGGGCCCCTCGGCGAAGACGCCGCCGAGGCTGCCCGCCCAGCCGACACCGAGTGGGTAGACCCGGCCCCCCTTGACCCGGTCGTCGCCCACCACCCCGGTCTTGATGCCGGAGGTGTCGTACGCGTGCGCGTGCACGACCCATCGGGCGGCTTCCGCGTAGCTCAGCCGTTCCGCACCCGGCATGCGGGAACTGAGGAAGGGCTCACCGTTGGGCACATCGGCCACGATGCGGTTCAGGGACGCGACCTCGCCCTTCGCGGTCCGGAGTCCGGCGACCTGTAAGAAGGGCGTGCGGTCGTGGAAGAGGTCGAAGCGGTCGCGATGCCCGTCGAGATACGCCCCGGCCGGTGCGAAGGGGTCGTCGTCGGCCCACAGCTCCGCCCAGTGCTCGGCGTCCCGCGGCCCGTCGACCGCGTCGTGCGCGACGGCCAGCAGCAGCCGGAGCAGGGCGAACTCCTGGGTGGGCAGGTCCCCGACGATCCGTCTCACCGTGCGGGCCCGGTCCAGGACCTGCCGCAATGACAGATCTGCTTGCGTGCCGTCCAGAAACAGAACGGGAATCCAGGGCTCCGATGTGAGGTCGAACGACAGCGCACGGGCGGCGTTCTCATCGGTCTCGGTCACGGGTCACCTCAAGGCCGTCGCTCTCGCTGTAGCTCAGGGAAAAGCCTGCCAGGCGGGTCTGACAATCGTCGTCGAGCGCGAGAACCAGCTGGCCGGAGAGCCAGGAGCTCTCCTTCACCTGCCAGGCGGGGACGTACAGTTCCTCCAGTTCGGCGATGGCCCGGTCCATGACGTCGGCGTACGAGAACTGGATCGGCAGCCGCAGCCCGCAGCTCGCCGCCGCCCTTGCCGCGCGCCGGGCCGGCACCTGGTCCAGCGGCAGGTCGAGCCCTCCGAGCGGGTTGCCGTGCCGGTCGGGCGCGAGCCACGGAACCGTCGTCAGCGTGCCGTCGGCCCGGCGCCGCACCACCACGACCTCCAGGCTCTCCCTGCTGTCGCGCACCTGGGCGCGCCCGGCGCGGGTGTCGTCCGCGTCGCCCACTCCGGCCGCAACCCATCCGAACAGCGGCCTGCCCGCCGCCCCTACCTTCCCCAGCCGGAACGCGGCCGCGCGTTCGGCCTGATCGGCGCGGTGCTTCTCATGACGTTCACGCGCGTACGCCAACGCCTCCGCCCAGCCCCGGGGCTCGTCGGGGTCATCGGCGTACGCGGCCTGGACGAGCGGGCTGATGTCGTCGGGCAGCCGGACGGGACGCGCCTCCCCGCGTACGAAGTGCGGCAGAAGTGCCGCAGCCGACCGCAGGAGCGCATGCGCCCCGTACACGGCGACGGATCCCCGTACGGGAACGGGCACCTCGGCCTCCCAGTCGGCGCCCGTCACCAGGCAGCGCGCACGGCGAAGCCGCTCGGGACGGTCCTGCTGACCGACGCCGCGCCGGTGCCGGTGGAGACGGCCCATGCGCTGGAGCAGAAGGTCGACCGGGCAGAGGTCGGTGACGAGCAGGTCGAAGTCGACATCGAGCGACTGCTCGGCCACCTGGCTGGCCACGACGATGTGCGGGCCGGGCGGGCGGGCCGGCACCCTGCCCGGTGAAGTGGCCTGTGCCGTACCCCCAGGATGGCCGCGTGCCGCACGGGGAGGCCCGAAACGTCTGAGGAGATACGCGTCCTTGGCCGCCCGGTCGACATCGATGAAGCACGAGTGCGCGACCGTCACGCCCTCGTCGCCGAACCTGCTTCTGAGCGCCTTGGCCGTCTCCAGTACGCGGGTGACGGTGTTGCGTACGACGAGGGCGCAGCCACCGCCGTCCAGCTCGGTGGCGAGCCGTGCGACGAGAACCTCCATGTCGTCGTCGACCCGTTCGAGCACGACGTCCGTACCACGCCCTGAGGCACCGGGGCTGCGCATGACCGGCCGGCCGCCGTGGCTCACGGCGGTCAGCAGCGGATAGCCGGCGGCTTCCCCCACCGCATCGAACGCCGCGTGTCCGTCGCCTCCTCGGGCTCCGGCCCCCGCGTACGCCTCGACGAGCTCTTGCCGTCTGCGGGCGGGAAGGGTCGCGGACAGGACGACCACGGGAACCCCGTACGCACCGAGCCAGGACAGGACGCGGTCGAGGTAGACGCTCATGTACGTGTCGTAGGCGTGCGCCTCGTCGATGACGACGACCTTGCCCGCCACCGCGAGATGGCGCATTGCCAGGTGGCGGCTCTTGAGTCCGGCGAAGAGGAGTTGGTCGATGGTCCCCGCGACGAAGGAGGACAGCATGGCCTTCTTGCGTCCCCGCAGCCAGGCGTGTGCGACGAGATCGGCGGATGCGGCGTGGGAGGTGTCCCGGGGATGCCAGCGCGGCGCCTCCGGGGCGTCGAGGTCGACGGCGACGATGCGTTGGCCGCTGTCGCGCACGAGGTCGGCGAACTGCTCGTTCAACGCCGCCTTGGAGTGGGCGAGCAGCACGGAGTGCCGGGCGCCCGGGGCGGAGGGGAGCCGTTCGATCCAGTCGAGCAGCCGGGGGAACATGGCGTTGCCGGTGGCCATGGTAGGGAGCGCGAAGAAGACACCGCCGGCGCCCGAGCGGGCCGCGAAGATCTCGGCGACGGCGAGTGCCGCCTCCGTCTTCCCCTCACCCATCGGGGCCTCGATCACCATCAGCCCCGGCGTGCCGGCCGAACGGGCCAGCTCGACGGCGGCCTCCTGCACCGGCCGGGCCTTCGCCCCCTCCGGCAGGCCGAAGCGGGAGCCGATGAGCTGCTGAGCATCCTCGGCCGGATCGTGCGGGGACCAGGGCGCGGGCAGATCCAGCCCGCGCCAGGCGGCGGCGACGCGCTCCTCGCCGGTGCGGGCGGAGTCCTGCGGGAAGTACGGGAAGAGGTCCGCGTTGCTCGCGATCCAGTCGGCCACGATCACGAGTGAGGTGAGCAGCACCTGAGCGGTCTGCGGCAGCCTCACCTCCCGCCAGGCGTTCAGCCGGTCCCGTACGCCGTACTCCTCCGCGCAGGCGTCGAGCAGTTCGTCCTGCACCCGCCGCCAGACGTCCTGGCCCGGTCCCGGACTGCGCAGCAGGCTCCCATGTCTGCGCAGCGCGTCGATCTGTCCGTGCTCCGGCGGTACGCCGTGATGCCCGCCGACCACGACCGTGAACTGCCCCGCCTGCTTCACCGTCCAGCCGCACCGCTCGCGCAGCCACTCCCCCAGCAGCGCCTGACCGGCCAGCCCGTGCGGCGCGATCCTGCGGTCCGGGCCCATGACCCTGGCCGAGCGCATATCCAGTCCTTCGTCCCGCATGCGGTCCGCGAGCACATCGACCTGGCAGGCGAAAGCCGGAGTCGCCTTCCCGACGTCATGCGCCCCGGCCAGCCACACGGCAAGCCGCCGCCCGTCCTCCTGACCCTCGGGAAGCGCGTCGCCGATCAGACCCCGGACATTCCGCGGCACCCACCCGTCCCACAACAGCCCCGCAACCGCGGCACTGTCCTCCATGTGCCGCCACAACGGCAGCCACCCGTCGGAGTCCCGGTCATGCTTGGCCCACACGACACGTGCGGGCCTGGAAAGCCTGAGGCGCAGGCCGGAGTCGGGGACGCCTCGGTGTGCGGGGGTCATGGGAGATGGATACAGGGAAGAGGCCGTGCTGGGCGGTCATATGATGAAAGCCACCTGAATATGGGGCTAGTTGGAGAGAACCAGCCCCAGAAGGGGCCGAGTTCTTGTAAGTTGCCCCTCCCGATTCAACCGACCCAGTCAACAACGGGAGGTTTGATCGCTTATGCCCGATTGCGTGAAAGTGGTCAGATTCGTTGCCCTGGACGGATAACGTCACAGGTCGGGCAGCCTGCTCCCCGCGCGTGCGGGGATGGTCCCGGCCGGGATGACGCCCTCCGTAAATCGAGCGACTGCTCCCCGCGCGTGCGGGGATGGTCCCGCCGACAACAAGGTCGTCCAGTGGCGGCTGAACTGCTCCCCGCGCGTGCGGGGATGGTCCCGCCTGGTCCCAGGGCACGTTCCCGGCGGACGCCTGCTCCCCGCGCGTGCGGGGATGGTCCCGCGATTTGGAGAAGCTACTTCGATGGCTTCGTCTGCTCCCCGCACGCGCGGAAATGCCCTGGCCAACAGCCTCAGGCAGAAGCGGGCTTTGTCGCCCCGGGACCGGAAGCATGCTTGCCCGAGTGCCGATCCGTCAGCAGGGTGGTGTCGGGTACCGGCGGGGCGTCGTGTCGGGGATGTCGCAGAGGACGCGGTGGACGTGGATCGTGATGCCGGGTCCGGAGGCTCCGGGGACGGTGTACGCGACGGCCTCCTCGTCGGTCATGGGCTCGTCGCAGCGGGCGCAGATCATCGGCGGTTCCTCCAGGCGCGGCCCAGGCCCACGGCGGTGACGCACGCGGCGCCGGCGCGGCAGGTGGCGCAGGAGGTGGTGTGGGCCAGCCAGGCCCGGTACGCGGCATCGGCGCGGGCGGCGCGGCAGCGGGCGCAGGGGCAGCCCTGGAAGGCGACGCGGGCTTCGGTGGTGGCCGGTGTCCCGGGACGCGGGGCTCTGGCGTCCCCGTCGCGAGACAACTCGTACTCGTTGATGGTCATCACGGGCTCGTCCCCCTGACGCTCTCTCGTGGGCGGTGTCTTCCGACGGTACGAGCGCGCGGGACGGCCGAGGGGCAGGATTCCTGCCCCTCGGCCAGGGGTTCGACGGGTTCCGTTCCGGCGTCCTCGGGCCGCGCGGAGTATCGGGGGCGACGTCCCGGCGGGGCCGGCGCAGTGCGCCGGTCACCCCCTACGCCGCGAGGAGTCCCAGTTGGTCGGCGAGGGCGGCGGCGCGGTGGCGGCGGACCGGGACGCGGGACTCGGTCTCCTCCAGGACGATGCGCCGGGCGTAGCCGTTGTAGCGGATGGTCTCCGGGGCGGCCTTGTAGGCCCGTTCCAGGGTGGCGAGCGCGGTTTCCGCCTGTCCGTCCAGGTGGTAGGCGCGGGCCTCCTCGATCCGGTGCCGGGCCAGCCTCGGGCGGGAGGGGATCGCGGTGCTGTCCGCGTCGACGGCCTGCCGTACCGACTCGCCTCCGGCGCGCAGTTCCACGGCCACGGTCACGGCGTGGGCCCCCATGATCGCGGTGGAGAAGGAGGTGATGGGGTGGTAGTAGCCGGGCGTCAGCCGCTTCGCGGTGGCGCGGGCCTTGTCCCACCAGCCCCAGGCCTCGCCCCGGGCCCCGCGCCGGGCGGCGGTGTACCCGGCCTCGAACTGCAGCGCCCCCGTGATCGCGGTCGTCCGGTCGTCGGCCTCCAGCAGGAACCGGTCGAGGTGGGCGAGCGCGTCCCGCGTCAGGGCGTCGGCGGCGTCGAAGTGGTTGCTGCCCATGTCCCGGTGCGCCTGCGTGGCCAGCCAGGCCGCGACGCCGATCGCGTGCGGGTCCTCGGACTCCTGCGCGGCGACCATGCCCCGCTCGGCCACCCGCCACAGCAGCGCGCTGTCCGGCTGGTACGCCACGAAGAACTGCGCCAGCGAGTACACCTCCGACAGCACCGCCTGAGCGGCCCGCCGGTCCGTCGCCGACTCCGCCTGCCTGACGGCCAGTTGCGCGTCCCGGATCAGTCCCGGCAGCAAGTCACCCAGCACCTCCCGGTGGTTCGGCGCCCGGTGCCTGGCCATCCACGCCTCGGCGAGCCGGGCCGCGAGTCGCGCGGCCGGCGGGGCCTGCCGCGTCCCGTCCGCCACGAGGACGTTCACCGCGTCCCGGACCGCCGGGAGCCGGGAGTGCCCGGGGCCGATGAACAGGTCGACGGAGTCCGAGAGATCCCCCGTCAGATCCGACAGCGCCCGCACCCGCAGCAACTCCGCGATGCGCAGCACCATGGGCAGCTTCGGCATCCCGATCTGCCCCGTCTCCACCTGCTTCACCCACGACGGCGACATCCCCAGGAGCCCGGCCACGACCGGCCGCGACATCCCCCTCCTCGTACGCAGCATCTGCATGCGCTGTCCGAACGCGATCGGGTCGGCGTACGGATCCGGCGTGGCGTCACTCGTCATGGCCCTGCCCCTCTCTGTTCAGCTGGCCCCCGTCAGAACTGCCAGAGTAGGGCGCACCCCAGCGCCTCCGGGCGGCCTCGGACGATCCCGGCCCGCCGGGAACGGCCCGCCCCGGGCGGCGGAGCGGGCATGCGGCGGGGCCCTGCGATTCGCCGGAACGGGCGTCGTTCACATGATCGTTGACCACCCGCGGGGCGGGGCCGCTCACCGACCGGGCGCGGTGTACGCACCTCGTCCGGCGGCCCGGACGGCCCCACCTCCGCCCACACCGTCTTTCCGGGCCCGTTGCGGTCGCTCACTCCCCAGCGGAGAGCAACGGCCCGAACGATGGGAAGCCCCCTCCCGGCGTCGGCAAGGGCCTCCCGCTCCGCGACCGCATCGGGGTCGGGGCGGGCGTCGTGGGTGTCGGAGACCTCGATCCGGACCATTCCTGTCTTCTGCTCACAACTCAGCCTCAGTTCGAAGTCCCCGCCCGGAATCCGGCCGTGCAGGGCTACGTCGGCGCCGAGTTCCGTAACAACGAGGGCCACGGAGCCGGAGGGTGGGGGCATTTCTGGCCAACCAGGCGATTTCGTGGGCATTCCGCGACCTGTCCGGCACCTCCGTCGGGGCCGTGGGGTGGACGTCAACCGAGTCAACGATTCCACCGCCTCTGGAACAGTCACGAACGAGCCGGGGCGCACCGGGTCGGTGCGGGCATCCGTGCCGGAGACCTGACGCGTCCCTTGAGGTTTTAAGGCTGTTGCACAACGGCAACCCTGCTCGATTTCGGCCATGGTGGACCAGATCAGCTGTCCGACTCTGCACCGTTTCCCACCGGCGTGGCAGGTGCCTGTTGGGTGGATCTGAAGAGCGCTCAAGTTCTTACTCAACAGCCCTTAGTCGTCCAGATCTTGGCCGAGCCGCCAGGTCCTGGGCAGGCGAAGCAACCAGATCATTCCCTCGAACGGGCCGACCAGGAGGGCCCACCGCCCGCAGCGAAGGGGTGCCAGCGGCAGGCCGCCACCTTTCGGTCGGAGACTCCACAAGGCCAACTCCGTAGTCGAACGCTGCTTCTGTCGTCCCGAGCAGTTCCGCGCGATCGCACCCGCTTCGGCAGTCTGGCCACCCAACGCAAGGCCAGACCTCACCTCCCCCCACTGATCCTCAGACTCCGCGACCCGAGCAAGATCGCTTGCCAGACAAGCCCCCAGCGCCCGGATTGCAGGAGCGATTGGAACCCATTGACCTGTCGGATCATCTCGCGGGTCCGGTAGCGAAATCCCCTCTACCCCGAACATTTGCACAATAGTCGTCCAGGCGATGGCGATCCCGAGGCACGCAAGGGTGAATTCAGCTCCTCACATTGCCGAGAACAGCCTTCCTGAACGACGGGTCTGCATTACTCCCCCTACTCTTGTTGGACAGCAGCGCACTTCGCACCAATCCATGAAGAGACGGTAGGCATCGGATGAATGACGGTCAGCGAACTGCAGCGCAGGTACCACAAATCAGCGCTCGTCTAGGGCAGTCATGCCACTCTTCCGCCCGGTCCTTGACCGTATGCGTCGTCACCGCCGGCACTGTCCTCAAACTGGCGGGGACATCGGTACACGAGGCAGCCCAGTTGCTCGGGTTCTGCGTTCTCCTTAGCTCTTTCGCACCGATGAGCACCGATTACGGCGTCCGATTCGTACGCTCAGTGGTTCAAGGCATACTCGGTTCAGGCAAATGAGCCTACGCGCTCCTCGCTACAGCGGGGATGGCCCCGACGGGTCTGCTGCGCACAACTGCTCCCCGTAGCTCCGGGGATGGAACCTGTCGGGGCTTGCGCGAGCATGAGTCACTCAGATGCACCTCTCATGCCAACTACAGGTCACCTCACGCACAGGTCCTCACACATTGCCCGTCAGCGCTTGTTCAACGAGGTAGCCCGAAGCCAGGGACTGATCGCTACCGACCCCAGACACTTCAACGGTGGCGAGGGGATACGACACCGGAGAGTGGATCCCCCCTCACTCCGGCAGCAGATTCCCCCGCCGCGACAGCAGGAACTTCTTGAACGCCGCCACCGGGGGTGTGTCCGGGTGGCCGTCCAGCCAGGCGACGCCGATCTCGCGGGCGGCGCGGGGGGCCGTCACCGTGAGTTCGACGACGCCGGGGCGGGCGACGGCGGGGGGCGGGAGGAGGGCGACGCCGAGGCCGGCGGCGACCAGGCCGCGGAGGGTTTCGGCCTCCTCGCCCTCGAAGGCGACACGCGGGGTGAAGCCTGCCTCGGCGCAGAGGTCGTCGGTGATGCGGCGGAGGCCGTAGCCGGGTTCGAGGGTGACGAAGGTTTCGTCGGCGGCCTCGGCGAGGCGGACGCGGCGGCGGCCGGCGAGGCGGTGGTCCTCGGGGACGACGAGGCGCAGGCGCTGTTCGTCGAGGCGGCGGGTGACGAGGTCGGGGGCGTCGGGGACCGGGGAGGTGAGGCAGAGGTCGAGGCCGCCGGCGCGGAGGCGTTCGATCATGGCCTCGCCGTAGTTCTGGACGAGCTGGAAGCGGACCCGGGGGTGGTCGGCGCGGAAGGCGCGGATCAGGGCGGGGACGGTCTCGGAGCCCATGGTGTGCAGAAAGCCGAAGGCGACCCGGCCCGCGGTGGGGTCGGCGTCGGCCCGGACCGAGTCGGCGGCCTTCTCGACCTCCGCCAGGGCGCGCTCGGCCGAGGCCAGGAAGGTGCGGCCGGCGGGGGTGAGGGAGACGGTGCGGCCCCTGCGGGCGAACAGGGCGACGCCCAGGTCCTGTTCCAGCCGGACCATGGCCCGCGAGAGCGTCGACTGCGGGACGCCCAGCTCCTGCGCGGCGCGGGTGACGTGCTCGTGGCGGGCGACGGCCTCGAAGTAGGCGAGGCGCGGGGCGAGCACCGCGCGAATGTCTTCTTCGTAACTGCTTGGTGACAGCCGAGGCCGTGAGCTGTGCTGATGCGCCATGGGATGGATTATCGCGTGTTTGTGCATTGGACGCATGAAAGGAGGTCGTCCTAGGTTCGTGGCATGCCTCCCGCCAGTACCGGGGCGTCCACCCTCACCGTGGCCGCCTCGACCCCGTCGTCCCCCGTCACCTCCGTCGCCCCCGCGCCGACCGCCACCGCGGACCGGCTCGAACCCGGCCGCCCCGGCTACCGCCGGATGAGCTTCGCGCTCTTCGCCGCCGGTGTCGCGACGTTCGCACTCCTCTACTCCACCCAGGCGCTGCTGCCCGCCGTCTCCGCGTCCTTCGGCGCCACCGCCGGGCAGGCGAGCTGGACGGTCTCCGCCGCGACGGGCGCGCTGGCGCTGTGCGTGCTGCCGCTGAGCGCGCTCTCCGAGCGGTTCGGGCGGCGGCAGATGATGACCGGATCGCTGGTCGTCGCGGTGACGATCGGGCTGTTCGTGCCGTTCGCACCGTCGCTGGGCTGGCTGATCGCGCTGCGCGCCGTCCAGGGCGCCGCGCTCGCCGGGCTCCCCGCCTCCGCGATGGCGTATCTGGCGGAGGAGGTCCGGCCGAAGGCGCTCGTCGCCGCGATCGGGCTGTTCGTGGCGGGCAACAGCATCGGCGGCATGAGCGGCCGCATCCTCACCGGCTGGATCGCCCAGCTCTGGGGCTGGCGCGCGGCCCTCGGCGCGGTCGGGCTGCTGGCCGTGGCCTGCGCGGTCGTCTTCCACTTCATGATCCCCCGGGCCCGGCACTTCACCCCCGGTTCGCTGAACCCCAAGGCGCTGGCGAAGACCGTGGGCGGCCATCTCGCCGATCCGCTGCTGCGTCGGCTGTACGCGATCGGCGCGCTGTTCATGACGGTGTTCGGCGCGGTGTACACGGTGATCGGCTACCGGCTGGTGGAGGCCCCGTTCAGCCTTCCGCAGGGCATCGTCGGATCGATCTTCCTGGTCTATCTGGTCGGTACGGTCTCCTCCGCCGCCGCGGGCCGGCTCGTCGGCCGGCTGGGACGCCGGGGCGCGCTCTACCTCGCCGTCTCCACCACCGCCGCGGGTCTGCTGCTCTCGCTCGCCGACCAGCTGGCCGCCGTCCTCCTCGGCCTGGTCCTGATCACGGCCGGCTTCTTCGCCGGGCACGCGGTCGCCTCCTCCTCGGTCAGCCGTACGGCCACCACCGGCCGCGCCCAGGCCTCGGCGCTGTACCAGTCCGCGTACTACCTCGGCTCCAGCGCGGGCGGCACCCTCGGCGCCGTCGCCTTCCACGCCGGCGGCTGGGCGGGCACGGTCGGCCTGGGACTGCTCGCGGTGCTCGGTGTCGTCTCGATCACGCTGTACGGGTCGCGCGCGGCTCGTACGGAACGGCTGCGGGCGGCGGCGCTCGTGCCCGTACGGAACTGACGCCCGCGAGGCCGCCCCGTACGGAACCGGCCCCCGTACGGCAGCCCCGTACAGAACCGTGACATTCGGCGCACAACCTTCGACTCCCCGACGCGCGTCTAGCAGGCGGAATCACCGCACTGCGCGCGAAGGGGAGTTGGCGCATATGAGGGGCACGGGGAGCATGGGGCGCATACGGGGCGCGACGGCACGGCGCGGGCTCGCGCTGGCCGTCGCCGGGCTGACCGCCGTACCGGCGTTCGTCCTGGGTACGGGGGGTACGGCCGAGGCCGCGTCCTGTACGACGTCGACGGGGCCGTACCAGAAGCAGGTGGAGAAGTACCTGCGCCTGAAGGTGGACGGCCGGCAGTCGGCCGCCGACTGCAAGAAGATCCGCACGTTCCAGAGCACGTACGGGGTCACCCCGACGATCGGGTACGCGGGGCCGGTGACCTGGCGCACCATGCAGACGCTCACCGCGCAGAAGGCCGCCGGGAAGACGCCGAACAAGGCCGGGAAGTGCCCCACCAACAAGGGGCGCATCGCGTGCGTGGACCTGACCCGGCAGATCAGCTGGATCCAGGACGGCAAGAAGCTGAAGTTCGGGCCGGTGCCGGTACGGACGGGGCGCGACGGCTACGAGACGCGGACGGGCTCGAAGAAGATCTACTGGCGGCACAAGAACCACGTCTCGTCGCTGTACCACGTGGCGATGCCGTACTCCCAGTTCTTCGACGGCGGCCAGGCCTTCCACGCGGTCGGCGTGAAGATGTGGAACCCGCCGGGGTCGCACGGTTGCGTCAACATGCGCACCGCCGACGCGAAGACATACTGGAGCCTGTTGAGGAACGGCGACGACGTCTACGTGTACGGGCGCAAGCCCGGAACGTGATCGCTTCTGCTCTTCCCGCCCCGGCTGTCAGTGGCGTGCGGTAGCTTCCGAAGTGCTGAAGTGAGCGGTGTCACAGCGCAACAGGGGTGAAGCGACGCGATGAGTGATCTGACGGCGACGACGACGGACATCGACAGCCGTCTGGAGGGACACCGGGTCGAGCTGACCGGTTACTGCTACCGGATGCTCGGCTCGGCCTTCGAGGCGGAGGACGCGGTCCAGGACACCCTGGTCCGCGCCTGGCGCAGCTTCGACAAGTTCGAGGGGCGCTCCTCGCTGCGGTCGTGGCTGTACCGCATCGCGACCAACGTCTGCCTGGACATGCTGAACGCGGGCAACAAGCGGGCCAGGCCGGTCGACCTGTCCGGCCCGACCCCGCTCGCCCAGGCGGCGCTCAACCCGCTTCCGGAGAACACCTGGCTGGAGCCGATGCCGGACGGGCGGATCCTTCCCTCGGTCGAGGACCCGGCGGAGGCCGCCGTCGCGCGCGAGTCCGTGCGTCTGGCGTTCGTCGCCGCGCTCCAGCATCTGCCGCCGAAGCAGCGGGCGGTGCTGATCCTGCGCGAGGTGCTGGCCTGGAAGGCCGCCGAGGTCGCGGAGCTGCTCGACACCTCCGTCGCCTCCGTCAACAGCGCCCTCCAGCGGGCGCGGGCCACGCTGACCGACCGGGAGACGGTGACCGCCGACGCGGCGGACCCGCTGGACGAGGAGCAGGCGAAGCTCCTGGAGCGGTACGTGGCGGCGTTCGAGGGCTACGACATGAAGGCGCTGACCGCGCTCCTCCACGAGGACGCGATCATGACGATGCCGCCGTTCGACCTGTGGCTCCAGGGCCACGACGACATCACCGGCTTCATGACCTCGATCGGCGCGAGCTGCGCCGGTTCCCGTCTGATCGCGACGTACGCCAACGGCACCCCGGCCTTCGCCCACTACAAGCCGGACCCCGAGGGCGAGGGTTTCATCCCCTGGGCGGTCCAGGTCATCGATATCAAGGACGGCGCCATCACCGGGATGCACTGCTTCCTCGACACCCCGCGCTGGTTCCCCCTCTTCGGCTTCGCCGACCGCCTGGCGGCCGATGCCGCGTGAGGCGCGGCACGACCCGGGCCCTGGTCGCCGGCTGGGCCGTCCTCGCCGTCGCCGGCTGGGCCACGGCCCAGTGGCTCGGCGAAGTCACCGCGACCTCCGGCCCGGCCCCGGTCACCCCGCCCTCCTCGGCCGCCGAACCGGGCCCCCAGCCGGAGTACGACTGCGAGGAGCTGAGGGCGGCCGCGAAGCGGTCGCCGGGGGCGCAGGAGGTGCCGGGGGTCCCTGAGACCGCGAAACGGCCACCGGGGGCGGACGACGCCCCTCCGGCGACGCCTACTCCGTCGCGGTCCACGCCCCTGCGCGTGACGCCGGTCCCGCGCCCACCGAACCCGTGGGATTCGGCGTATCCCTCCGGCGCGGCGGCCTCTCCCTCGGAGAAGTACGTCCCGCCGGACGGGCAGCCGACGGCCCGGCTCGTGCAAGTGATCTGCGATACGGCGGAGTTCAGAACGGACGCCGAGGAGTAGGGGCGGGGACGAGGAGTGACGGCGGGGCGGAGGACGGGTCCGGCAGCCCGGCCCGGCCGGCCGACGGGTCTCGGGACGGTCCCCTCTCAGCCCCCGTCCTCCCCCACCAGCCCCACCACGTCCTCGATCCCCACCAGATCGAGCAGCAGACGCAGTGCGGGCGGGGCCCCGACCAGCCGCAACCGCCGCCCGCCCGCCCTGCGGGCGACCAGCGACAGCCGTGCGACCGCCTCCACCGAGGCCAGATCAGGGTGCTCGATGCCGCCCACGTCGCAGTCCACGACCGTTGCGTCAGTGGCGGCGAGTATCGCCTCAAGACGTGCGCAGAGGGCCGGCACCCCGGCCCGGGTGATGCGGCCCGTGACGACGAGTGCCGTCGGCGGCATGAGATCCATGCCAAGGAGACCGTCGCCGCGGGCGAAACTCATCGCGGCGGCGCCGTGCTTCTCAGCCGGCCGGGAAGATCCCGGTGTCGAGGTCCGTCCCGAACGGCTCGGGCAGCTTCAGCGTCCCTCCGTACTCGACGGAGTCCAGCACCCGGTACGTGCTCCCGGACGGCTCCCCGTACAACGTGGCGGTCGGCCGGCCCGACTGCCAGGGATCCAGCAGCAGGAACAACGGCACGCCCGCCTTCGCGTACCCGTGCGCCTTGCCGATCCGGTCGTGGTTGGCGTTCGCCCGTGAGGTGATCTCCACGACGACCCGGGCCTCCTCCGCCGGGACGCGATTGCCGGGGCCCGACGCGATGGCCCGTGGTACGACGACGAGGTCGGGGATGTAGATGCCCGCGCGGCCGGGGACGGAGACACCGAGGGTCTGATAGATCCCCCAGTCCTCCGGAATGACGGCGTAGAGCTTGCGTTGCAGCAGTTCCGCAGTGGTGTTGTGGTCCTTGGACGGCGGTGGCGACACAGTGACGATCCCCTCGATGATCTCCACCTTGCAGCCCTCGGGCGCGTCCGTCTCCTCCCAGATCCGGACGAGGTCGTCCCACTCCTGGCCTTGGCCCGGCGCCGGGTCGACGGTGAGTGCGCTCATGGCGATCTCCTCTTATCGGTGCGTCACCGAGTCCAGCATGCCGAACGGGACCGATGGCAGTCCACCGATCCCGTTCACCCGTACGAGGAACCCGCAGGTCAGGCGATACGTTCCCGCACCACCGACGCCGCCGTGAACTCCGTGCCCGCCGGGGCGATGTCGTACGCGTCGGGCAGGGCCTTCAGGGCGTAGTCGAACTTCTCCGGGGTGTCCGTGTGCAGCGTCAGCAGCGGCTGGCCGGCGGTGATCTCGTCGCCGGGCTTGGCGTGGAGTTCGATGCCGGCGCCGGCCTGGACCGGGTCCTCCTTGCGGGCGCGGCCGGCGCCGAGGCGCCAGGCGGCGACGCCGATGTCGTAGGCGTCGAGGCGGGTGAGGACGCCGGAGGACGACGCCCTGACGACGTGCTGCTCGCGGGCCACCGGGAGCGGGGCGTCGGGGTCGCCGCCCTGGGCGGAGATCATGCGGCGCCAGACGTCCATGGCGGAGCCGTCGGCGAGGGCCTTCTCGGGGTCGGCGTCCTTGAGGCCGGCCGCGTCGAGCATTTCGCGGGCGAGGGCGAGGGTGAGGTCGATGACGTCCTTGGGGCCGCCGCCGGCGAGGACCTCGACGGATTCGCGGACCTCCAGGGCGTTGCCCGCGGTGAGGCCGAGAGGGGTGGCCATGTCGGTGAGGAGGGCCACGGTGCGGACGCCGCTGTCGGTGCCGAGGGCGACCATGGTGGAGGCGAGCTCGCGGGCGTCGTCGAGGGTCTTCATGAAGGCTCCGGAGCCGACCTTGACGTCCAGGACGAGGGCTCCGGTGCCCTCGGCGATCTTCTTGGACATGATCGAGCTGGCGATGAGCGGGATCGCCTCGACGGTGCCGGTGACGTCGCGGAGCGCGTAGAGCTTCTTGTCGGCGGGGGCCAGGCCGTCGCCCGCCGCGCAGATGACCGCGCCGGTGGTGTCGAGGACGTCGAGCATCTCGGCGTTCGAGAGGTGGGCGCGCCAGCCGGGGATGGACTCCAGCTTGTCGAGCGTGCCGCCGGTGTGGCCGAGGCCGCGGCCGCTGAGCTGGGGGACGGCGGCGCCGCAGGCGGCGACCAGCGGGGCGAGCGGGAGGGTGATCTTGTCGCCGACGCCGCCGGTGGAGTGCTTGTCCGTGGTGGGGCGGGACAGGGTGTCGAAGTTCATCCGCTCGCCGGAGGCGATCATGGCGGCGGTCCAGCGGGCGATCTCCGTACGGTTCATGCCGTTCAGCAGGATCGCCATGGCCAGCGCGGACATCTGCTCGTCGGCGACCTCGCCGCGGGTGTACGCGTCGATGACCCAGTCGATCTGCTCGGGGGTCAGCTCGCCTCGGTCCCGCTTGGTGCGGATGACGGAGATGGCGTCCATGGTCTGGCGTCCTTCCGGCCGGTACGTGCGCATGCGTGGGGTCCTGGTGACTCTACGCGCATAGAGAGAGAAAGAGGCGCCGGGTGGGCCCGGAATCGGGGCCCACCCGGCGCGTGGTCAGCCGAGGTGCGCCGGGCCGAAGGCCTGCGGCAGCATCTCGTCGAGGGTGCGGAAGCCGTCCGGGGTCTCCAGGACCAGCTCCGGGCCGCCGAACTCGTACAGCAGCTGACGGCACCGGCCGCACGGGACCAGGATCGCGCCCGTCCCGTCCACGCAGGTGAAGTGGGTCAGCCGGCCGCCGCCGGTGGCGTGCAGCGTGGAGACCAGCCCGCATTCGGCGCAGAGCCCGATGCCGTACGAGGCGTTCTCGACGTTGCAGCCGGTGATCGTGCGGCCGTCGTCCACCCGGGCGGCGACGCCGACCGGGTAGCCGGAGTAGGGCGCGTACGCCCGGGACATGGCGTCCCGGGCCGCGGCGCGCAGGGCGTCCCAGTCGGCCCCGTCGCGGGCCGGGGGCGTCACTTGCCCTGGCCCTTGCGGTAGCGCATGCCGTCCGCCTTCGGCATCCGCAGCCGCTGCGCGGAGAGCGAGAGGACGAGCAGCGTGACGATGTACGGGGTCGCGCTGACGAACTCGGTGGGCACGGTGTCCGTGGCGAGGTACCAGACCAGGACCGCGGCGGCGATCACCGCGCTGACGCCGCCCTGGACGAAGCTCTTGCGGTAGAGCTTCCAGACGGCGAGGCCGGCCAGCACCACGAACAGGAGCAGCAGCAGCGCGTGGACGGACTCGCCGCCGTTGCGCAGCTGGAGCGCGTCGGCGAAGCCGAACAGGCCCGCGCCCATGGCGAGTCCGCCGGGCCGCCAGTTGCCGAAGATCATCGCGGCGAGACCGATGTAGCCGCGGCCCCCGGTCTGGCCCTCGTTGTAGATGTGCGAGGTGACCAGGGAGAGGAAGGCCCCGCCGAGTCCGGCCATGGCGCCGGAGACGACGACCGCGGCGTACTTGTACGCGTAGACGTTCACGCCGAGGGACTCGGCGGCCACCGGGTTCTCGCCGCAGGAGCGCAGCCGCAGACCGAAGGCGGTCTTCCACAGGACGAAGAAGGTGACGACGAACAGGACGACGGCCAGGATCGTCAGCAGCGAGACGTTGGTGACCAGGCCGCCGATGACGCCGGCCAGGTCGGAGACGAAGAACCAGTGGTGCTTCTCGATGCTGTGCAGCCAGTCGGAGAGGCCGGGGATCGTCACAGAGGTGATGTCGTCGGCCGGCGGGGACTGCTTCGGGGAGCCGCCCTTGGCCGCCGCCTCGCCGGCGTTGAACCAGAGCTTGGCGAAGTAGGTGGTGAAGCCGAGCGCCAGGATGTTGATGGCGATGCCGGAGATGATGTGGTCGACGCCGAAGGTGACGGTCGCGACCGCGTGCAGCAGTCCGCCGAGCGCACCGCCGATGACGCCGGCGAGGACGCCGAGCCACGGGTTGGTCTGCCAGCCGGCCCAGGCGCCGAAGAAGGTGCCCAGGATCATCATGCCTTCGAGGCCGATGTTGACCACACCGGCGCGCTCCGACCAGAGGCCGCCGAGACCGGCGAGGCCGATCGGCACGGCCATGGCGAGCGCGGCGCTGATCTGGCCGGCCGAGGTGACGTCCTCGGCGCCGGTGATGGCGCGCACCGCGGACAGCGCGAGCAGCACGCCCGCGATGACCAGCAGCAGGACGGGGAAGGAGAGGCGGGTGCGGCCGCCCTTGCCGCCGGAGACCTTGGGGGCCGCGGGGGGCGGGGTGGAAGTCGCCGTGACGGTCACGCCGACACCTCCTGCTGGTCGGAGTTACGGGCGGCCTGTGCGGCGAGTTCCGCGCCGACCTTGCTCTGCTGGCGCTTGAGTCCGTAGCGGCGGACGACTTCGTAGGCGATGACGACGCAGAGGACGATGACGCCCTGGATGACGCCGACGATCTCCTTGTCGTAGCCCTCGAACTCCAGCTTTCCGGTGCCGCGTTCCAGGAAGCCCCACAGGAGCGCGCCGAGCGCGATGCCGATGGGGTGGTTGCGGCCGAGGAGGGCGATGGCGATGCCGGTGAAGCCGATGCCGACGGGGAAGTCGCCGCTGTACTCGTAGCTGTCGTTCAGCAGGGTCGGCATGCCGATCAGGCCGGCCACGGCGCCGGAGATGAGCATCGAGGTGACGACCATCTTCTTGACGTTGACGCCGCTGGCCTCGGCGGCGGAGCCGGACTGGCCGACGGTGCGCAGATCGAAGCCGAAGCGGGTGCGCGAGAGCGTGAACCAGTACGCGACGCCGGCGACGACCGCGACCACGATGAAGCCCCAGATGGGCGACGGGGTGGTCGGGAACTCGAAGAAGTGCGAGGACTCCGGGAGCGGCTTGGTGGAGATCTTGGTGCCGGCCTCGTCGAGGTGGCCGAGCCGGTTCTGCTGGAGCAGATAGCCGATGACGGCGGTGGCGATGGCGTTCAGCATGATCGTCGAGACGACCTCGCTGACGCCCCGGGTGACCTTGAGGACACCGGCGATACCGGCCCACATGGCGCCGACGATCATCGCGGTGAGGATGATCAGCGGGATCGAGAGCGCGCCGGGCAGGGTGAGGGCGCCGCCGAGCGCCGCGGCGAAGAAGGCGGCCAGGCGGTACTGGCCGTCGACGCCGATGTTGAAGAGGTTCATCCGGAAGCCGACGGCCACCGCGAGGCCCGCGAGGTAGTACGTGGTCGCCTTGTTCAGGATGTAGACCTGGCTGTCCGACTTCACGCCGTAGTCGAACATGATGCCGAAGGCGCTGAAGGGCTCCTTGCCGGTGGCGGCGAGCACGAGTGCCGTCACCAGGAAGGCGACCACGATCGCGAGTACGGGGGCCGCGATCCCCAGGAGCAGGCGCTCCTTGTCGATCTTCTTCATCGGTCCTCTCCCCCGTCCCGGGGGTCGGTGTCGTCGTCCGTGGCGGCGGGGGCCCCGCCCTCCTCCGGCGCTTCGAGGTGGCCGCTGGCCGCGCCCGTCATCGCCGAGCCGAGTTCCTCGGGGGTGATGGCGGCCGGGTCGGCGTCCGCGACCAGCCGGCCGCGGTACATGACGCGCAGGGTGTCGGAGAGCCCGATCAGCTCGTCCAGGTCGGCGGAGATCAGCAGCACCGCCAGTCCCTCGCGGCGCGCCTCGCGGATCTGGTCCCAGATCTGGGCCTGGGCGCCGACGTCCACGCCCCGGGTGGGGTGGGCGGCGATCAGGAGCTTGGGGGCGTGGCTCATCTCGCGGCCGACGATCAGCTTCTGCTGGTTCCCGCCGGAGAGGGAGGCCGCGGTGACCTCGATGCCGGGGGTGCGCACGTCGTACTCGCGGACGATGCGCTCGGTGTCGGCGCGGGCGGCCTTGAGGTCGAGGAAGGCGCCCTTGCTGTTGGGGCGTTCGGTGACATGGCCGAGAATGCGGTTCTCCCAGAGCGGGGCCTCCAGCAGCAGTCCGTGCCGGTGGCGGTCCTCGGGGATGACGGCCATGCCGTCCTCGCGGCGCTTGCGCGTGGGGATGCGGGAGATGTCCGTGCCGTCCAGGGTGAGGGTGCCCGCGTCCAGGGTCCGCATGCCCATGATGGCGTCGACGAGTTCGGACTGGCCGTTGCCCTCGACGCCCGCGATGCCGAGGACCTCGCCCTTGTGGATGGTGAAGGTGATGCCGTCGAGGACGGCCCGGACCACGCCGTCGGGGTCGGTCGCGGTGAGCCGCAGGCCGTCGACGGTGAGCATCGGGGTGTCGGTGACGGTCGACTCGCGGGTCTCCGGCGAGGGCAGTTCGCTGCCGACCATCAGCTCGGCGAGCTGCTTGGTCGTGGTGTGCTCCGGGTCGGCGGTGCCCACGGTGGTGCCGCGGCGGATGACGGTGATCTCGTCGGCCACCGACAGCACCTCGCCCAGCTTGTGCGAGATGAAGATGACGGTCAGGCCCTCGGCCTTGAGCTCGCGCAGGTTGTCGAAGAGCGCGTCGACCTCCTGCGGGACGAGGACGGCGGTCGGCTCGTCGAGGATCAGGGTGCGGGCGCCCCGGTAGAGGACCTTGAGGATCTCCACGCGCTGGCGGTCGGCGACCCCGAGGTCCTCGACCATGGCGTCCGGGCGGACGCCGAGGCCGTACGCGTCGGAGATCTCCTTGATCTTCGCGCGGGCCCGGTCGCCGATGCCGTACAGCTTCTCCGAGCCGAGGACGACGTTCTCCAGGACGGTGAGGTAGTCCGCGAGCATGAAGTGCTGGTGGACCATGCCGATGCCGCGGTCGATGGCGTCGCCGGGGTTGGAGAACACGGCCTGTTCGCCGTCCACCGCGATGGTGCCCTCGTCCGGCTTCTGCATGCCGTACAGGATCTTCATCAGTGTCGACTTGCCGGCACCGTTCTCGCCGACGAGGGCGTGGACGGTGCCGCGGCGCACGGTGATGTCGATGTCGTGGTTGGCCACGACCCCGGGGAACCGCTTGGTGATGCCGCGGAGCTCCACGGCATGAGGACTGGTGGACGCGTTGATGGCGCACTCTCCTTGGCAGGAGCGGAGGGCGGAGGCGGTGGGACGGAGACGGGGAGGCGTGAGCGGGGGGCGGAAAAAGGTACCGCGCCCGAGCCGCAGCTACGCGCGTAGCGCCACCGAATCGTTGGCCAGCTGATCACAGATGGCGGACCGGGGCCGGGGCACCCCCTGCACGGGGGTACGCGATCGGGGCCCGGAAGGGCGGCCGAAGCCACTCGTCCGGGCCCCGATCGACGGGACGGATCAGGTCGTGGTCTTGACCGTGATGGTGCCGTCGACGATCTTCTTCTTCGCCTCGTCCAGCTGGGTCTGGATGTCGCTCAGGTGGTCACCCGTGGTGGTCAGGCTGACGCCGCCCTTGGCCAGGGAGTACGTCTGGGTGCCGGTGAGCGGCTTGCCGTCCTTGACGGACTTGACCAGGTCGAAGACGCCGGTGTCGACGTTCTTGACGACCGAGGTCAGGATCGTGTCCTTGTACTTCGCCAGGGCCGGGTCCAGGGCCTGGTCGGAGTCGACGCCGATCGACCAGGCGCCCTTCTGGCCGGCGACGGCCTCGATCGAACCGGCACCCGAACCGCCCGCGGCGGCGAAGATGACGTCGACGCCCTTGTCGAGCATGCCCTTGGCGGCGGCCTTGCCCTTGTCGGGGCTGCCGAAGCCGGACAGGTCCGAACCGGTGGACAGGTACTGGATCTGCACCGTGGCCGAGGGCTTGGTGTCCTTGACGCCCTGCTGGAAGCCGGCGGCGAACTTCTTGATCAGCGGAAGGTCCACACCGCCGATGAAGCCGACCTTGCCGTCCTTGGACTTGAGGGCGGCCGCGACACCGGCGAGGTACGAGCCCTGCTCCTCGGTGAAGACGATCGAGTCGACGTTCTTCGCGGCGGCGACGGAGTCGACCAGGCCGAAGCTGACCTTCGGGTAGTTCGGGGCGATCTTGTCGACCGCGTCCTTGTACGCGAAGCCGACGGCGATGACCGGGTTGTAGCCGCCCTCGGCCAGCGACTGCAGACGCTGCTCACGGTCGGCGGGGGTCTCACCGTTCTTGGCGGTGAGCTCCTTCGTCTGGGCGTCGAACTCCTTCTTGGCCTTGTCGAGGCCACGGGCGGCGGAGTCGTTGAACGAGTTGTCGCCACGGCCGCCGACGTCGTAGGCCATGCCGATCTTCATCTGGCCGTCGTCGGAGCTGCTGCTCTCGTCGGACGAGCTGCCGCACGCGGAGGCGGTGAGCGCCAGCGCCGCGGTGACGGCACAAGCAGCGGTGATCTTGGATACCCGGCGCAAGGGAAGGCTCCTTCAAACCTGACCGAAGCGCCTCTTCCGGCGCTGGTTTCGCCGCGATCGTAACGCGCGTAGATGTCAGATAAGGACCTGTACGGAAGCCGTTATCGGATCGTCGCGAACCGGGGGTGGCCTGTCCGGTTACGTATGGTTGCCGTACAGCAACGCGGAGGCGGTGAAGAGTTCCACCCCCACGGTGATCGCCTCCTCGTCGGCGTCGAAATTGCCCCGGTGCAGGTCGAGCCCGCGCGTGTCGCCCGGGGTGCGGACGCCGAGCCGCGCCATCGCGCCGGGCACCTGCTCCAGATACCAGGAGAAGTCCTCCCCGCCGAGGCTCTGCTCGGTGTCCTCGATCGCATACGATCCGCGGCGGGCGGTCATCGCCGTGGCCAGCAGATCGATGGACTCCGGATCGTTGACCACCGGCGGGACGCCCCGGATGTAGTCGATCACCGTCTTGGCCCGGTACATTCCGGCCACCTCGTCGATGGCCGCGTGCACCAGGTCGGGGGCCTGGCGCCAGGTGGCCAGGTCGAGGCAGCGCACCGTCCCGGACAGCTCGGCGTGCTGCGGGATGGCGTTGCAGACGTGCCCGGTCTCCAGCCGCCCCCAGGCCACCGCGAGCCCGGCGCGGGCGTCGACGCGGCGGGTCAGCAGCGCGGGGACCTCGGTGGCCACCTTGGCGGCGGCGGTGACCAGGTCCGTGGTCAGATGCGGACGGGCGGTGTGGCCGCCGGGCCCGTCCAGCGAGACCTCCAGCCGGTCGCAGGCGGAGGTGATGGCCCCGGCCCGCAGCCCGATCCGCCCCACGTCGACCTTGGGGTCGCAGTGCACCCCGATGATCCGCCCGACGCCTTCCAGGACCCCCGCCTCGATCGCCTCCGGCGCCCCGCCCGGCAGCACCTCCTCGGCCGGCTGGAAGATCAGCCGCACCGGGTGCGGCAGCAGCCCCTCCCGGTCCAGCGCGGCCAGCACCAGGCCCGCGCCCAGCACCGCCGTGGTGTGCACGTCGTGCCCGCAGGCGTGCGCCCGGTCGGGCACGGTCGAGCGGTACGGAACGCCCGCCTTGGTGTCCGGGATCGGCAGCGCGTCGATGTCCGCCCGCAGCGCCAGCATCGGCCCCGTGTCCGGGCCCCGCGTCCCGACGTCGCAGATCAGCCCCGTCCCCGTGGCCAGCACCCGCGGCGCCAGCCCGGCCAGCTCCAGCCGGGCCTTGAGGGCCGCGGTGGTGCGGAACTCCTGGTTGCCCAGCTCCGGATGCATGTGCAGATCACGGCGGAAGGCGATCAGCTCGGCACGGAGCGGGTCGGACAGGGTGCCGGGCAGCACTCCGTCCACGGGCAGGTCGGTTTCGGACGCGCGGGACTTCAACTGGTTCACCCGTTGAAGGGTAGGCCCACTGCCCCGTCAACTGACCACAGATCAACAAAAGTTCAGCCGCATAGAGGAACAAAAGGTGGCGTGGGAGCGTGTGGTGGGGGGTGGAGGTGGGTAAACTCCTCGACTTTTCGCCCCCGGGGGCGGAGCGGAGGTGCCCCGCCCCTCCTCACGCCTCGCCCGTCACCGCCATGGCTCCGCCGAGGCGGTGGGCGCCGCGGGCGGTCTCGGTGACGCCGGCGAGGAAGCCCTGGGCGCGGGGAGAGGCGGTCTCCCGGAGCCACTCGGGGGCGATGTCGCAGACGGCGACCTTGACCTCGGTGCCGGCCAGGGCGAGGGGGAGGGTGTGGACGACGGTGGAGGGGAAGCTCAGGACCGTACGGCCGATGGGGCCGCGGCGGGCGATGAGTTCGAGGGGGAGGTCGGGGCGGACGATCTCCAGTCCGGTGGCGGCCTCCAGGGCGTGGAGCTTCTCGGTGGACTCGCGGCGGTGGGCGAAGTAGCGGGTGGCTCCGTGGGTGCGGGCCAGGGCGCCGACGGCGTCCAGGTACGGGGCGCGGTCGACGACGCCCGTCTCGACCAGGGAGGTGCCGACCAGGTCGGCGCCCTTGGTGAGCGAGGGCGGGCCGAAGCGGGAGCGGGTCCAGGAGAAGGTGTTGGGGATCAGGGTGATGCCGGGCGGCGGGACCACCGGCATCGCGGTGAAGAGTTCGACCTCGCGGGCCGCGGACGGGGTGAAGCGGCGGCGCGCGGTGGCGGTGACCGGGGCCAGGGCCAGATCGCGCGGGCCGGTGCCGCCGCGCCGGTGCCAGCGGGTGAGGCGTTCGCCGCGGGTCAGCTGGGCGACGAACTCCAGGGTGGCGGTGCCGTCGTCCACCACGGTCAGGCGGCGCGGCCGGACCAGGGTGAGCAGCAGTTGCACGTACCGCGAGAAGGGGTCGCCGATGACGATGTGGTCGGCGTTCCGGACCAGGCGGGACAGGGCGCGCAGCGACTTCAGGGGGGTTCCCGAGTCGCCGCGCGCCTCCTGCCAGCGCACGGTCATGCCCTCGTCGCGGGCCAGCTCCGCCATCCGGCGCAGCTGACCGCGCGACATCGGGTCGACCGGAGGGAGGACGACGACGGTGACGTCCGCGAGGACGCGGGCGCCGCCTCCCTCTGTGACGGCCCACTCCAGGACGTTCAGGAGCTGGACCGGGCTCTCGACGAAGGCGAGGTTCACCGGTCGGCCCGTCAGACCGCGACCGGCTCGGCGGCCCGGGCCGCCTCGGCGACGACACCCGGGACCCGGCGGAGCTTCTTCATCGGGCCGAGCTCGGACTCGTACACCTTCTTGACGCCGTCGCCGAGCGAGGCCTCGATGGTGCGGATGTCGCGGACCAGGCGGGTCAGGCCCTGGGGCTCGACGGAGGCGGCCTGGTCGGAGCCCCACATGGCGCGGTCGAGGGTGATGTGGCGCTCGACGAAGGCGGCGCCGAGCGCGACGGCGGCGAGGGTGGTCTGCAGGCCCGTCTCGTGGCCGCTGTAGCCGATCGGGACGTTGGGGTACTCCTGCTGGAGGGTGTTGATGACCCGGAGGTTCAGCTCCTCGGCCTTGGCCGGGTACGTCGACGTGGCGTGGCAGAGCAGGATGTTGTCCGAGCCGAGGACCTCGACGGCGTGGCGGATCTGGCGCGGGGTCGACATGCCGGTGGAGAGGATCACCGTGCGGCCGGTGGCGCGCAGGGCGCGCAGCAGCTCGTCGTCGGTGAGGGAGGCGGAGGCCACCTTGTGGGCGGGGACGTCGAACTTCTCCAGGAAGGCGACGGCCTCGGTGTCCCACGGGGAGGCGAACCAGTCGATGCCGCGCTTGGCGCAGTGCTCGGAGATGGCGCGGTACTCGTCCTCGCCGAATTCGACGCGGTGGCGGTAGTCGATGTACGTCATGCGGCCCCAGGGGGTGTCGCGCTCGATGTCCCACTGGTCGCGCGGGGTGCAGATCTCCGGGGTGCGCTTCTGGAACTTGACGGCGTCGCAGCCGGCCTCGGCGGCCACGTCGATCAGCGCGAGGGCGTTGTCGAGGTCGCCGTTGTGGTTGATGCCGATCTCGCCGGTGATGTACACGGGGTGGCCGGGGCCGGCGGTGCGGGTGCCGAAGGTGCGCAGGCGGGAGGTGCTCATGGTGCGTGTCCTTACTCGGGGAGGGGGGTGTCGGTGAGGGTGGGGCCCAGGAGCCAGGCCGCGATCTCGCGGACGGCGCCGAAGCCGCCGGGGGTGGTCGTCACGGCACGCGCCGCGGCGCGTACCGAGTCGTGCGCGCTCGCCACGGCCACGGGCCAGCCGGCGAGTGCGAAGCAGGGGAGGTCGTTGACGTCGTTGCCGACGTACATGACGCGTTCGGGGGCGAGGGACTGCTCCTCGCACCACTGCTTGAGCGCGAGGTCCTTGCGGTCGATGCCGTGCAGGACGGGGATGCGGAGCTTGCGGGCGCGGGCGGCGACGACCGGGTTCTGTTCCGTGGAGAGGATCAGCAGCGGTACGCCGGCCCGGCGCAGGGCGGCGATGCCCAGTCCGTCGCCCCGGTGCACGGCGACGGTCTCGTGGCCGTCGGCGTCGATGAACACGCGGTCGTCGGTCTGGGTGCCGTCGAAGTCGAGGACGACGGCGTCGATGTCCGCGCGGGTGGGCAGCGGGGCCGGGTCCAGGAGCGGGGCGAGCGCGCGGGCGCGGGCCAGGTCGTGCGGGTCGTCGATCTCCAGGACCCGGGCGGGGTCGGTGCGCACCAGCGCGGTGTGGCCGAAGAAGCGGTGGCGGTGGGTGCGGAAGCCTGCCGCGTCCATGGCGTAGGCGGCGCCGGTCTCCAGCAGGTCCTCGGGGCGGTCCTGGCGGCGGGGGCGGACGGCCTTGTCGTGGTTGACGCCGTAGTTGTGGTCCTCGACCGCGGTGCCGTCGCGCCAGAGGAAGCCGTGGAACGGGGCGACGGTGACGGCCGTGTCGGCGCCCTCGCGGGCGACGGCGGAGGCGACGCCGTCGATGTCGTCGCGGCTGACGAAGGGGCTGGTGCACTGGACGAGGAGGACCACGTCCGCGGTCGTGCCGTGCTCGGCCTCGTAGGTGTCCAGGGCGTGCAGGACCGCGGCCTCGCTGGTCGCGGTGTCGCCGGCGATGGCCTCGGGGCGCCGGACGAGGTGGACGCGTCCGCTCTCGCCGAGGGCGTCGGCGGCGGCCCGTACGGTCTCGGCGACGGCGGGCGCGTCGGTGGTGACGACGACGTCCGTGACCTCGCTGGAGGCGAGGCAGGCGCGGACGGCGCGGACGACCAGCGGCACACCGCCGACCTGGGCGAGGTTCTTGGCCGGGACGCCCTTGGATCCGCCGCGGGCGGGGATCACGGCGAGCACGGTGGGCTGCGGCATCGCTGCTCCAGAAGGTGACGTGGTGGTGGTGTTCACAGCTCGCCCATCCGCCGGATGACCGGGGCGACGCGCTGGACGCCGTGGCGGTACGCGCCCCGGGCGGCCTCGCGGACGGCGTCGCGGACCGCTCCCCTGACCCGGCCGGTGTCCCCCCGCGCGGCGGCGCCCGGCAGCGGCCGGCCGTCGGGGCCCAGGTGGTGGCGGGCGAGGATGCCCGGGAGGTAGCCGGGGGCGGTGGCGGGCGTGTAGTAGGGCGCGAGCGCGGGCAGCCGGTCCCGTTCCAGGAGGGCGGTGACCCGGGCGCGGGCGGTGTCGTAGGCGGTGGCGTAGGAGCCGTCGGCCGCGACGCCCTGGCCGGCCAGCCACTCCGCGTCGGGCTCCGGGTGGGCGCCGCCGTCGAGCTGGTCCCACGAGGCGAGCAGCCCGGAGCCGGTGAAGTGGTGGTTGCCGAGCACCTCGCGCACCCCGAGGTCGGTGAGGACGGCGGTGGGGATGCCCCGGTGCAGGGCTTCCAGGGCGGCGGTGGAGGAGACGGTGACCAGGAGGTCGGTGCGGTCCAGGACCTCGCCCATGTGCCCGTAGACCAGGCGGAGGTTGGGCGGGAGGCCGCCGGGGATCCGTTCGGCCAGCTTCTGGTAGGGCAGTTCCTCGATGTGCGTGGTGTGCTCGCCGGGCTTGGAGCGGAGTTTGAGCAGGACCTCGCGGCCGGGGTGCAGCCGGGCGTGCTCGACGAGCCGGCGCAGCAGGTAGGCGCGGTCCTCGCGGGTGGCGGGGACGGACGGCTGGGCGGCGAACACCACGGTGTCGCGGCCCGGTTCGGGCCGGTGGGGGGCGCCGCCGAGGAAGGGCAGCGCGGCCTCGGTGACGGCGGAGGCGTCGGCGCCCACTCCCTCGTACACCGCGCGGAAGCGGTCGGCGTCGTGGCGGGAGTTGGCGAGGACGACGTCGGCGCCGTGGCGCAGCAGCAGTCCGTCGGCGAGCTTCTCGTAGACGACCCCGACGTAGCCGGTGACGACGACGGGCCGGGCGGGCAGGTCCAGCGCGGCCAGTCCGTGCAGCACCGCCTGGACAGCGCCGCCGACCAGGGCGAGGACCACCAGGTCGTAGCCCTCGTCGCGGACCGTGTGCAGGAACTCGACGGCGGTGACCTCGCGGACCCGGCCGGCGTCGATGCCGACGTCCCCGACCTCGGCGAGCTGGCGCGGCGTGGGGGTCGCCCGGCCGCGCAGCAGCAGTCCGCTGATCTCCGTGCGGGGCGCGGGGGCGCCGCCGTCGCCCGTGGTCAGCCGGCGCGCGGTGAGCGCGCCCCACTTCCAGCGGGTGTCGGAGTCGGCGAGTACGGCTACCCGGAGGGCGGTCGTCTTTTCGGTACGGGAGGGCACGTCCCAGAACTTAGGAAGTCATTCGGATTCGCAGCCCAACGCGACAGCAACAACGGGTTAACAGACCACCGACGCTTGGCCAACCGCCCCGGCGCGTCCCCTTTTCCCATGAACGGGCCGGTCCGGTTCATCAGGTCGACATTCTTCGTTCACCTGTTGTCCCTGTCAGGGCCAGGGCAAATGACGGACCCCGGCCTAGCGTGTGGCGCGTGGTCAAGCTCTCCGTCATCGTGCCGTTCTACAACGTACGGGCCTATGCCCCCGACACCCTGAGAAGTCTGCGGGCCAATGCCCGTGACGATTTCGAGTTCGTCCTCGTCGACGACTGCTCGACGGACGGGACGCTGGACATCCTCCGGCGTGCCGAACGCGAGATCCCGGGTGCCGTCCTCGTCACGCACGAGAAGAACGGGGGCCTGGCCACCGCGCGCAATACCGGGATCGACGCGGCGCGCGGCGAGTACCTCACCTTCCTCGACGGCGACGACTGGGTCGTGCCCGGACACTACGAGCGGCTGCTGGCCGCGATCACCGCCCTGGGCTGCGATTTCGTCCGTACGGACCATGTGCAGTTCACGGACCGGGTGCGCACCGTCCACCGCGTTCCGCACGGGCTGCGCGACACGGTGCTGCGCCCGCGCGACGTGATCCTGCCGTCGGACCGGTCGACGCCGGTGGACTACGCGTACGCGTGGGCCGGGGCGTACCACCGCAGGCTCGCGGACTCCGGGCTGCTCCGGTTCCGGGACGGACTGCGGACGGCGGAGGACCGGCCGTGGATCTGGCGGCTGCACCGAGAGGCGAATTCCTTCGCAGCGGTCGGACTGCCGGGCGTTTTCTACCGGCGCGGCGTCGCGTCCTCGCTCACACAGATCGGCGATGTGCGCCAGCTCGACTTCATCCGGGCCTTCGACCAGGTGCTTGAGGAAACCGCGCGGGATCCCGAGGCGGAGGCGCTGATGCCGAAAGCGGTGCGCACGTATTGCGCGGTCATGGCGCACCATCTGGAATCCATCGAAAGGTTCGAACCGGCAGTGGCACGGAAATTGCGTTCCATGAGCGCGGCCTCTCTGCGGCGCATGCCGCAGGATGTTCTCGCCGACACCCTGGACGCGCTCGGGGACCGCCGCGCGGCCCAGTTGCGCCGGGTCCGCCGCCGTTCCGTCTCCCGGGAGGTCGCGGCCTGATGTCCGGTACGCACACGGCACCGGCCGGCCGGTCCACCACCCAGATCTTCTCCGCGTGCACGCAGTACGCGGCCGCCACGCTCGTCGCCGCGCTGCGCGCGGGCCGGTTCGGCCCGCGCTCCGCGCACCGGCGCATCCTCGTCGTCAGCGACACCTCCCCCTCCCCGGAGCTGGGCACGCCGCTGCACGAGCGCCCCGGATTCGAGGTCCTGGCGGGCGAGTTCGACACGGTGCGGTCCTGGAACGACTTCATCCGCCCCTTCCATCCGGCCGGCTGGTCCCCCCGGGAGCAGGACGCTTCCCTCTGGGAGCGGGCCGTCCGCCAGGAGTGGGAGCTGGGCGACGAACCGGTGGAGCTGGCCTGCGAGTCCATCCAGGCCAACCCCGCCCAGGCCCTCGCGACCGTCTTCGGCGACAGCCCGGTCCACATCTACGCCGACGGGCTGATGAGCTACGGACCGACCCGCAGCAAGCTCGACCAGCTGCTCGGCACCCGCATCCGCCGTCTGCTCCACCTCGACCTGGTTCCGGGCCTGCGCCCGCTGCTCCTCACGGAGTTCGGCGTGGAGGCGGAGGTCGTGCCGACGGACGTGTTCCTGAAGGTGCTGGGCGAACTGGCGGCCGTGGCCCCCGACTTCGGCATCCCCGGACCCGGCCCCGCACCCGCCCTGCTCCTCGGCCAGTACCTCTCCACCCTGGGCATCCTCACCGCCCAGGAGGAGGAGGACCTGCACGCCCGGATGCTGCGCGGGGCGGTCGCCCTCGGCCACACCCGGATCGTGTTCAAGCCGCACCCCAGCGCCCCGGCCCAGTGGGCCCGGTCCCTGGAGGCGGAGGCGGAACGGCTCGGCGCCGAACTGACCGTCCTGGACACCCCGGTCCTCGCCGAGACCCTGTTCGAGACGGCGCGCCCCGCCCTGGTCGTCGGCTGCTTCTCCACCGCCCTGCTGACGGCCGCCTCCTTCTACGGCCTGCCCGTCGCCCGCGTCGGCACCGCCCCCCTCCTGGAACGCCTCAGCCCGTACCAGAACAGCAACCGCGTCCCCCTGACCATCGTCGACGCCCTCCTCCCCGACCTGGAGGACCCGGCCGCCGTCACCGCCTGGTCCCTCCCCTCCCCCGAGCAGATCGCGGGCGAACCGACCGGCCTCCTCGCCGCCGTCGGCTACGCCATGCAGCCCCAGATCCAGGCCGCCCTCCGCCCCGACGCCGAGCGCTACCTCAGCGGGCACCGCGACCACCTCTGGCGGTACTTCAAGCGACGCCGGCTGACCGCACTGGGCCTGCCGGGGGCGGTCCCCGCCCAGCTCGCCTTCATCCCACGCAACGCGACGGTCCGCCGCCTGGCCCGCAGAGCGCGGACGCTGAAGCGGGCGGCGGCGGGGTGAGGGGGCGGGGCCGAGGCCACGGACATCGCGCCGGGGGCCGCGACCGTACGCCATGCGCTGTTCCTCCCGGAAAGGCGAGAAGGCCCTCCGCCAAGGGCGCCACCGGCCGGATGCCTGGCCGCCGGGGATTCCCGCGCGACACGTGACCGGACACGGACCGCCACATGAAGCGTCGCCGTCCATCCGGTGAACCGCCTTCTCCAGCAGCGGATTTCACGATGTTCGATGACATATTCGACCCATCATGAGGACTCTGTCACTTACGCGGTCCCCGCGCGCCCGGGGCGCCGCTCTGGCCGCGCTGCTCGCCGTCGTCACGGTCTGTGCCGGGGACGCGGTGGCCCGCAGTTATCCGTTCGGACCGCATACGCGCAGCGTGAACGATCTGGGGAACCAGTTCGTCCCGTTCCACGCGCGGCTGCTGGACCTGCTGCACGGGAACGCCGAACCGGGGCTGCTGAACTGGCAATCCGGGTTCGGGACCAGCTTCCTGCCGGACTTCGGGACCTATCTCGGGAGCCCGTTCGCGCTGCTCGTGGGGTTCTTCCCGAAGGACCGGATCGATCTGGCCGTGTACGTGGTGACGCTGGTGAAGACGGGCGTGGCGGCGGCGGCGATGGCGTGGCTGCTCACGTCGCTGCGGCAGGGGCGCGGGCGGGAGTGGGCGGCGGGCGTGCTGGGGGGCGCGTACGCGCTGTGCGGCTGGTCCGTGGTGGAGGCCGTGTACAACCCGATGTGGCTGGACGGGCTGATCGCGTTCCCGCTGCTGTGCCTGGCGGGCGAGTGGGCGCGCCGGGGGCGGCGGCCGGTCCTGGGCACGCTGCTGGTGACGCTGGCGTGGGTGTCGAACTTCTATACGGCGTACATGGCGACGCTCGGCGCGGCGCTGGTGCTGGCGGTGCGGCTGGGAGTGGAGGAGGGGACCGCGCGGGAGCGGGTGCGGGGGGTGGGGCGAGCGGTGCGGACGGTGCTGGTGGGCATCGGGCTGGCCGCGCCGGTGCTGGTGCCGGTGTACCTGGGGACCAAGCACGCGTATCCGGGCTGGACCCGGGCCTTCGCCCCGGCGGACTGGTCCGATGTGGCGGCGCGGCTGCTGCCGGCCACGTACAGCTTCTTCAGTCCGGCGCTGTTCCTGGGGACAGGGGCGCTGCTGTTGGCCTGTGCGCTGGCCTTCCACCGGGGTGCCCCGCGTGCCGAGCGGTTCGTCTGGCCGGGGCTGGTGGCCGTGGTCGCGCTGTCGCTCCAGTGGGAGCCCACGCATCTGCTGTGGCACGCCTTCGCGACGCCGAACGGCAGCCCGTACCGGCAGACGTTCGTGCTGTCCGGGCTGGTGGTGATCGCCGCGTGGACGGCGGTGGCGTCCGGCTGGCCGGACCTGCGCGCGCTGCTGGGCGGGACGGTGGTGCTGGGGGCGGTCGCGGCGGGCGGCGCGGCCAGCGAGCTGGTGACCGCGTGGACGTATCCGCTGTTCGCGGCGGGGACGCTGGCCGCGCTGGGGGCGCTGGTGCTGGCCCGCCGGGGCCGGTACGCGGTGCTCGCGGCGCTGCTGCTGATCGGCGCGCAGGCCGGGCAGGCCGCCGCCACCACCGCGTACGCCGACCGCCAGCGGCTGAACCGGCTCGACGACTACGCGCCCTGGGGCGTACGCCAGGACCGCCAGGCGGCGGCGGTGGCAGGGGCGGACGGCTGGCCGCGCTACCGGACCGACCCCGGTCTTGAGCAGTCCACGGCCAACGACCCGATGCTGGTGGGCGGTGAGGGCGGGGCGTACTACAGCAGCCACACCCCCGACGTGCTGACCCGTACCCTCCTCGCGCTAGGCGCCGGCTGGACGTCCAACGGGCGCTCGCTCCAGAGCCTGGACAACCCGGTGACGGACGCGGTGTTCTCGGTCGGCGCCCGGGTCCGCATGCCCCGGGACCCGCACCAGGGCTGGAATCTGCCGGACGACCGCCCGGTCACGGTGGTCCGGCAGGACGCGCCGCCGCTGGTGACGGTGCGGCCGTCCGCCGACGCCGGGCGGCCGGGCCGTTCACCGTTCCGCAACCAGGAGAGGCTGCTCGGCACCGACGTGTACACCGTGCCCGCGACCACGCTGACCGCCGGGGACGGGGCGGGGGCCGAGGACTCCGGAGCGTACGACTACCGCGTGCGGCCCGGTACGTACACGTTGACGGCCCGCTGCCCCGTCGGCAGCGAGGTATATCTGTGGGCGCCCGACCTGTTCGGCCGGGCCCGACTCGGTACGGACGGTGAACTCACTGACTTCCGCGGGGAGTTGCCGGGGCGGCGCGCCGTCATGCGGCGCATCGGGACCAGCGGCGGGCCGCTCTCCGTGGCCCTGCGCGTGGCCCGGGACGGGACCGTGCCGCACGAAGCGGTCGGCTGCCTGGACCGCGGCCGGCTGGCGTCGGCGGTCACGGCCCTGAAGCGGACCGGTGCGATGCGGGTGTCCGTCACCGGCAGCGGGGTCCGGGCCGAACTGCCGCCGGGCAGCACGGGTGTCGCGGTGCTGGCCGCGCCGCGCATCGCGGGCTGGCGCTGCGACGGACGCCCGGCCGGTTCGTATCGGGGCCTGGTGGCCGCGCCGCTGGACGGCGGGCGGACGACGGTCGACTGCGCGTTCCGGCCGCCGGGCCTGCGGGCCGGGCTGTACGCCGGGGCCGCCGCGCTGGTGGCGCTGGTGACGACGGTGTGCGTGCCGGTGGTACGGCGGAGGAGGGGGCGCACCGGACCGGCCGCGGCCGCCCCGATGCACGAGACGCCGGAAAGGTTGCCCGTGTAGCCGTGCGGACACCGAGACTTCATCTGCGCGTGGTGGGACCGGTGCGCGGCCCCGCGTACGTTCCCATCCATGCCCTCCCTTCTGCGCAACCGCCTGACGAAGCGCGCCCTGCGCCCCGCCCTTGATCTGGTCGACCGCCGCATCCGCCTCCGGGTGGAGCGGTCGGCCGAACCGCTCCGCTCCGAACTCGCCGCGCTGCGCGGGGAGCTGGAGGAGGACCGGCGCCACGGTTACGCGCTGGGGCTGCTCCTCGACGGGACCGGCCGGGGCGCGCACCGGATTCCGCCGGCCCGGGAGATCGACACACTGGTCGACGAGATCGCCGGGCTGTGCGGGGACACCGCGAAGGCGCGGCGCAGTGTCGTGACGGCGTACCGCACGGTGGTGGCGCTGGAGGCGCTGGGTGTCGGCCGACTGGCGGGGTCGACGTCCAATGTGTGCGGGAAGCTGGCCACGGTGCCGCTGCTGGCCCCGCCGAACGGGAGCATCCTGGAGATCGGCACGCTGTACGGGCTGTTCGCCTCGGCGCTGACCCGGATGGTGCACCGGGCGGGCATCGAGCCGGAGTTGACGATCGTCGATCCGCTGGCCGGGGCGCAGCTCCAGCCCGGCACCACGCTGTCCACCGACCCGACGGGGACTCCGGTGCGCGAGGACGTGGTGCGGGCCAATCTGGCACTGACCGGGGGAGGTTCCACGCACCATCCGCGCATCCGCCAGGGGTTCTCCTCCGACCCGGAGGTGAGGGCCGAGGTCGGCGACCGGGCGTACGGGGTGATCGTCGTGGACGGCGACCACTCGATGGAGGGCGTGGCCGCGGATCTGGAGTGGGTCGAGGAGATCGTCGCTCCGGGCGGCATCGTCGTCCTCGACGACTACGGCGACGCGTCCTGGCCGGGTGTCCAGGAGGCCCTGGACAAGCATCTGGCGGACGGAGCGTCCCGGCTGACGATGCTGGGCCGGGTCGCGACGTCGGCCTTCCTCCGGGCCGCGTGAGCGCACCGGCCCGCCGCCACGGGGCCTGAGGCGGCCTCGGCGCACCCCCTCCTCACCCTCGCCCCCGCCCCCCGTACCGCGCCTCGATCCCCGCGATGATCAGCCGCAATCCGTCCTCGAAGCGCTCGTCGTAGTGGGCGAAGATCTCCTCGCCGGCCGCGGCGGCCAGCGGGTAGCGGGCCAGGCGTTCCGCGCGTTCGCCGATGTCGAAGCCGTCGCGCTGCTGCTCCGGCAGCGGACGGACGCCCTGCTCCTCGCTGACGAAGCCCATGGTGTAGGAGTACGCGGTGGTGCCGGCGCGCACCGCCTGCCAGAGTTCGAAGCCGGCGTCGACCATGGTCCGCAGATGGCCTTCCAGACCTTCGGCGTGCTCGGTGCCGGTGAACCGTGCGCCGCCGTAGACCTTGGCCCCGTCGCGGTAGCGCAGCAGCCCGCGGCGCAGTCCGCTGTTGTACGCGACGAGCTGGTCCTGCCAGGTCTCGGGGGTGGGACCGGGCAGGCCCTCGTCGGCCATCCGCCGGTACATGACCGTGGCCATCTCGTCGAGCAGGGCCTGCTTGTCCTTGAAGTGCCAGTAGAGGGCGGGCGCCTTGACGTCCAGTTCCTTGGCGATGGCGCGCAGGGAGAGCCCGTCGAGGCCCACCTCGTTCAGCAGGCGCAGCGCGGTGTCGGCCACCCGTGCGCGGTCGATCTTCGTCGTACCCACCTCGCCAAGTTAACAGCCCCCGCACGGCTCCCGTCCTTGACAACTTAACAGCGTTAAGGACACACTCGCGGACATGGAACTTAACAACGTTAAGGAAACCGTCGCGGACACCGCCGTCCTCATCGTCGGCGCGGGCCCCTGCGGTCTCGCCCTGGCCTGCGACCTGGCCCGCCGGGGCGTGCCCGCCCGCCTCGTCGAGCAGGGGGCGGGGCTCTTCCCCGGCTCGCGCGGCAAGGGCGTCCAGCCGCGCACCCGCGAGGTCCTGGACGACCTCGGCGTGGGGGACGCGGTGCGGACGCACGGCGGTCCTGCGCCGGTCGGGATGGCGTGGCAGGACGGTGCGCGGACGGGCGAGCACCGGATGTTCCGGGTGGCGCCGCCGACGGAGGCGGAGCCGTACGGGGAGCCGTGGATGATGCCGCAGTGGCGCACCCAGGAGATCCTGCTGGCGCGCCTGCGCGAACTGGGCGGCGACGTGGAGTTCTCCACCGCGCTGACCGGTCTCGACCAGGACGCCGACGGGGTCACCGCGCGGCTGTCCACGGGGCCGGTCCGGGCCGCGTACCTGGTCGCGGCGGACGGCGGACGCTCCACCGTGCGGCGCGCGCTCGGCATCGCGATGACCGGCGAGACGGTCGATCCGGCCCCGATGCTGGTCGCGGACGTGCGCGTCGCCGAGGACGCGCTGGACCGGCTCAACTGGCACATGATGAACACCGACGCGGGCTTCATCACGCTCTGCCCGCTGCCCGGCACGGCCGACTTCCAGCTGGTCGCCCAGTTCAAGGAGGGCGCGCCGGACCTCTCCGCCGACGGGGTCCGCGCCCTGGTCGCCGCGCGCACCCATCTGCGCGCCGAGGACGTCACCGAGGTGCGCTGGGCGTCCGACTTCCGCCCGCGCGCCGCGCTCGCCGACCGCTTCCGCGCGGGGCGGGTGCTGCTGGCCGGGGACGCCGCGCACGTCCACTCCCCGGCCGGCGGGCAGGGGCTGAACACCAGCGTGCAGGACGCGTACAACCTGGGCTGGAAGCTCGGGCAGGTGCTGCTCCACGGGGCGTCCGCGTCCCTCGTCGACAGCTACGAGGAGGAGCGCCGTCCGGTCGCCGCCGGGGTCCTCGGCCTGTCCACCCGGATCCACCGGGGCGAGCAGGAGCGGGGCGCGGCGACGCAGCAGCTGGGCCTCGGCTACCGGGGCGGCCCGCTGTCCACGGGCCGCGCGGGCGTGCTGGAAGCGGGAGACCGCGCGCCCGACGGCCCGGCCGGGGACGGCCGCAGGCTCTTCGACGTCTTCCGGGGTCCGCACTTCACCCTGCTCGCGGTGGGCACGGACGCGGAGCTGCCGACGGGCGGCGGACCGATGCTGCGGGTGCACCGCACGGGCGCCTACGAGGCGTACGGGAAGGGGCTGTTCCTGGTCCGTCCGGACGGGTACGTCGGCTGGGCGGGCGAGGACGCCACCGGGCTCGCCGAGTACCTCGCCCCGATCGGCCTTGACCTCAACCGCGGTTGAGTTCCTACGGTCCTCGGCATGGACTACTCACATGACGACGCCGGACTCGCCCGCCAGCCCATCGGTTACTGGAGCTGGGCCGCGCACAAGGCCACCGTGACCCGTATCCGTGCCGCGCTCGCCGACCACGGACTGACCCAGCCCCCCTGGTGGGTGCTCAACCAGCTCGTCGACTCCGACGAGGAGGGCAGGCCGCGCGCCGACGTGGTCACCCTGCTCAGCGGCTACCTCGACACCGGGGACAGCCTGGAACCGGAGATCGACACCCTGGTCGAGCGCGGCCTTGTCACCCAGGACCCCGGGGCCCGGCTGCGGCTGACGCCGGAGGGCCACGCCCTGCGCACCCGTGCCATGGAGAGCGTCACGACCGCCCGCGCGGAGATCCACGAGGGCATCCCCGACGAGGAGTTCGTCGCCGCCCTCAAGGTGCTCCAGCGCATGATCCACAACGTGAACGGCACGGCCTGGCACGAGTAGCGCGGCCCCGGGGAGCCGCCCCGGTCAGACGCTGCTGAGCGACAGCTTCGCCGCGAACCCGAGGAACAGCACGCCCGCCGCCGAAGTGGCTCCCGCCGAGAGCCGCTTGCGGCGGCGGAAGGCGGCGGAGAGCCGGGTGCCGCCGAAGATCAGCACCGACAGGTACAGGAAGCTGGCGATCTGGAGCAGGGTGCCCAGCACCAGGAAGGACAGCGCCGGGTAGGCGTACCCGGGATCGACGAACTGCACGAAGAAGGAGATCAGGAAGAGGATCGCCTTCGGGTTGAACAGGCTGACCACCAGCGCCCGCCGGTACGGCCGCTCCAGGGCGGCGGGGGCCTCGGCCCCCGCCGCCTCGCCGGTGATCTCGGCCACCCTGCGGTGCCGTTCGCGCCACATGCCGGCCGCCGCCCGCAGCATCCCGATCGCCATCCAGGTCAGATAGCCCGCGCCCGCGTACTTCACCACGGCGAAGAGCACCGGCGTGGTCTGCAGCAGCGACGAGGCCCCGAGCGCGGACAGGGTCATCAGCACGGTGTCCCCGGTCCACACCCCGGCCGCGGCGGCGTACCCGGTGCGCACCCCGCGCCGGGCGGCGACGGAGAGCACGTACAGGGAGTTCGGGCCCGGCAGCAGGACGATGAGCGCGAGGCCGGCGAGATAGGTCGGAAGGTCGGTGACACCCAGCATGGGACGGAGTGTCGCACGGGCGTGCGATCCTTCGGAAGCGGGGTTCGGCGGCTCGTCCGGGCTCCATGATCGACCACCGCTATCCCTTCGTTACGCGCGATCCGGCAACCGGAGCGAACGGGAATCCGTCCCAGGGGATACCGCAGAAAAAGGGGCCGAAGGGGGCCGGGATGATATCCAGCGGAAGAACCGGGCGCGGTCACGCACACCTCGGCGGCCGGGGGGCGGGTGCGGCCGCGGCGGCCGTCCTGGCCCTGGTCGCCCTGACCGCGGGATGCAAGGCGGAGCCGGCTGGCAGCGCGTCGGCGGCGCCCTCCGCGCCCGCGAGCAGCAGCCCGCCGGAAACGGACACCGGCGCGTCGCCCACCCCGTCGGCGAGCGCGGAGCCGGACACGTCGGCGAGCCCGTCGCCGAAGGCCACACCCACGAAGCCGCCGGCCTCCTCCCCCGCCGCCACTCCCGCGGCCAAGGTGCTGATGGCGAGCGGATCGCAGGGCAAGCAGGTGCGGGAACTCCAGGCCCGGCTGCGGCAGATCGGCCACTTCGACCGCACCCCCACGGGCTACTACGGTTCCGTCACGGTCACCGCCGTCCAGTCCTTCCAGGGCAAGCGCGGACTGCCGCGGACCGGGAGGACGGACACCGTCACCTGGCAGAAGCTGCTCGGTATGACGCGCACACCGACGGCGGCGGAGCTGACCCCGCCGACGACGCGACCGGCCGCGAAGCCGGACAAGCGCTGTATGACGGGCCGGGTGATCTGCATCAGCAAGACCAGCAGATCGCTGTCGTGGATGATCGACGGCAAGGTCGTCTCGACGATGGACGTGCGGTTCGGCTCGCAGTACACCCCGACCCGCGAGGGCACCTTCTCGGTGTACTGGAAGTCCCGCCACCACGTGTCGTCGATCTACCACACGGCCATGCCGTACGCGATGTTCTTCAGCGGCGGCCAGGCGGTGCACTACTCGTCGGACTTCGCGGCCCGCGGCTACAACGGCGCCTCGCACGGCTGCGTCAACGTCCGGGACGAGGGGAAGATCGCCGCGCTCTTCGACCAGGTCCGCAACGGCGACAAGGTCGTCATCTACTGGTGAACCGCGCCGGTGCGCGCGGAGAGCGGCGCGGGAGAGAGGGGCGCGGGCGGGACCGGGGGAACGTGTCCCGCCCGCGCCATGTGCGCCGAGCCGCAGGTACGGGGGGAACCCCGGCTCCGGGCGCTGCCGATGACCAGTCGGCTCACTCAGTACTGCGCCCGGCGGCCGGAAAACGTCACACCCGGCCGTGCGGGCCGGTTCAGCGCGCGGCGAGGGACGGGGTCGGCTCCGGGGCGTCCGCGAGGCCGGGGTCCGGGGTGCCGGCCGTGGTGGGCCCGGGGGAGGCGGTGGAGAAACCGATCGACGGCAGGGTGCCCGAGCCGCCGTCGGAGTCGTCGTCGCCGGGCTCGCCCTGGCTGTTCCCGTTGCCGTTGTCGCTCTGGCTACCGCTGCCCTTGGCGCCCGGCTGGTCGAGCAGGCGGTCGCAGAAGCGGTCCAGGTTGCGGGCCCCGTTCGCCAGGGCGACCAGCCGCTTCCGGCGGGTCTCGTCGAGCGTGCCGTCGCGGTAGTCGCGGCAGGCCTGGAGGGTCTTGGCGTACCAGGCGGCGGTGCCGTCCTCGACGTTGCCGGAGGACGTGTCGTCGTCCTCGCCGCTCCGGCCGCCCTGACCGTCCTGTCCCTGGCCGGTGGTGCCGGGGGTGGTGTCGTCGGACGCGCCGCCGGCGTGGTCGTCGGTGCCGTCCGGGCCGGCGCCGGTGGTCCCCTCCCGCGAGGGGGTGCCGCCGGGGGTGGGTCCGGATCCGGTCGCGTCCGGGGTCTTCGCGTCCCGGCCCGGGGACCGGGGCGGGGTGGCGGCGGTGCCGTCCTCCCCGGCGGTGGTGCCGGAGCCCAGCTCCTCGGGAGAGGCCGCGGCCGACACCGAGGTGGCCGGTGCGGGGCCGTGCCGGCCGAACGGGCCGGGCAGCACACCGGATCCGGCGGCCACGGCCACACCGCCTATCGCGCAGCACGCGAGGGAGGCGACCAGGCCGAAGCGGATCGGCCGGCTCCAGCGCATCGGGCGGGGGCCGCGGGAGGCTGCGGACCCGGCTGCCGTGCCGGGGCCGGCCGCGCGTATGCGGACCGGCGCGAGCATGCCGGAATCCCCGGTTCCGCCCTGGGCCTGCTCCGCCCGTCCGGCACCACCGCTCCGCGCGGAGGCGCGGGGGACGGCACGGAAGGCGGCCAGCGCGGCGGCTTCGCCGGGCAGTTCGCCGGTGGCGGGGCGGGCGGTGCGGGCCGCGGCGTCCAGGGCGGCCACGAGGCGTTCGGCGTCCTGCCGGGCCGGGCCGTCGGAGGGGACGACCGGTTCGCGGCGGAACAGTCGCTCCGCCGCTTCCTTGTCGAGCCATCCGTGCTGCTCGTCGGCCATCACATGTCCTTCTGCGTCCACAGACGCGAATGCGTCACACCCGCGGGGGCCACCAGACCGGTGCGGGAGGGGCGTTGCGCGGGCACCGCGCCGAGTCCCAGGGTCCGGCCGCCCGCGCTGTCCTGCGCGGACGGCGTCCGGGGCGTGCCGTCGCCGGGCTCGCCCCCGGGGCCGGCCGGCGTAACCGGACCATTGCCGGACGGACGGTCTTGTTCCGCTGCCGGACGGTTCGGCTCCGGGAGCGTACGGGCCGCGTCGGAACGGCTCCGGCCCGCCCCCGCCGAGGGCCGGCCGCCCCGGGAACGGGGCGCGGGGGGCGCCGCGGGCGCGGGCAGGGACACCCGGCCGTCGCCGGTGTCCGCGGCGCCCTCGTCACCGGCGGCACCGGCCCCTCCGGCGGCGGCATCGGCGCGGAGCAGCTCGGCGAGGCGCTTGAGTCCGCGGTGCGCGGCGGTGCGGACGGCGCCGGGCCGCTTGCCGAGGGTCTGGGCCGCGCTCTTGGCGTCGAGCCCGACCACCACGCGCAGGACGACGGCCTCGGCCTGGTCCTGCGGCAGCTGGGCAATGAGCGACATGGTGCGTCCGGTGGCCAGGGCCTCGATGGCCTCGTCCGCCGTGTCGGAGCCGGCCGGCTTCTCGGACAGTTCGGTCTCGTCCCCGCCGACGGCGGGCCGCCGGCCGCGCATCCGCAGATGGTCCAGCGCGCGATTGCGGGCTATCCGGGCCGCCCAGCCCCTGAACCGGTCCGCGTCCCCGCTGAACCGATCGAGGTCCCTGGCTATCTGCAGCCACGACTCGGACGCCACGTCCTCGGCGTCCGGCTCCCCCACCAGCGTCCTTATGTAGCCCAGCAGCCGCGGCTGCACAGCGCGGTACACAGTACGGAAGGCGTCCTCGTCCCCGTCCTGAGCCGCGAGCACCGCGGCGGTAAGCCCCGCGTCGTCCCCCAGCACTCCCTCAACCTGCCCTGCTGTCCCGAATCGCAGCTGGTCACCACTGCCGCGCCACCCTGCGCGACTCCGCACGCTACGTCGTGCGCGGGCGCCGCGTCCATGACTTGTACAACCTGCAACATCCGGAGTGTCACCGCACGGTGTGACAGAAATCGCGGCCGCGGCGCAGAGATGAGTACGGGGTCGTCCTGCGGCCCCGCGGAAGACGACCGGGGCCTCTCCTGTGGGGGGTGGCGGCCCCGGTCGTCCTCCACTCCCCCTCGTCTCCCCGGGCCGCGCGCCCGCTCCGGCCTCAGCCGCCCGGCGTCTCGTCGACCTTGAAGTCCATGTTGACCTTGCCGCCGTCGACGGAGGCCGCGGTGACCGTCACCCCGTACTGCTTGCCGTCGGCGGCGAGCTGGCAGCGGATCGTCGCGCCGACGCGGGCGGGAAGGTCCTCGGGGCAGGAGAAGGCGTCGGGCTGACGGCCCGCCTGCGCGGCGAGGGCGGCCTTGCCCTGGCGGGCGACCTCGGCCTTGGCGACGGCTCCGGAGGCGCCGGCGGAGGAGGCCGGGTCGGGACGCTCGGAGGACTGGCCGCCGGCCGGGGCGTCGTCGACCTTGAAGGCCATCTGCACCTTGTCGTCGTCCACGGACTTCGCGGTGACCGTCATGCCGTACTTCGTGCCGCCGCTCGTCAGTTCGCAGCGGACGGTGGCGCCGACCTTCGCCTTGAGGTCGTCCTGGCAGCTGACGTCGTCGGGCTTCTTGCCGGTCTGCTTGGCGAGGGCGTCCGACGCCTGGGAGGCGACCTCGTCCTTCTTCACTTCCTTCGCGCCCACGCTCACGGAGCAGCCCGCGGCGAACAGCACCGTCAGCGTGCCCGCGACCACTCCCACGGCCGTCCTGCTCAATGTCGTCCGGAGCACCGGGTCCCCCTCAATCGAGTCCATGTCAAGCCTTCGCGGGCAAAGCTATCACCCGGTTCTCTCCCGGGAATTCGCCCTGGCTAATGGCGATGTGCCGGATTTCCCCTGACATCTGGGCACGATTCTTCGCAACCGCACACCTCAGCGGACACGGGCTTTCCGGGCGGCGGCAGCGCGCAGCACCCGCTGGCCCTCGGTCGACACGTCCATCACCTGGCGCAGTCCGGCGCCGACCGGGGCCCCCTCGCCGATCTCCGCGAGCATCTCCAGGATCCGGGTCTGCCGGGCGGCCTCACCGGCCAGCAGCGGGCCCGCCCCCTCGGTCGTGCCGGTGCGGCAGTGCGCGACCGGATCCTCCGCACCGGCCCCGACCGCGTCGTAGCCGCGGTGGACGTCGAGCGCCAGCAGCGAGCAGGCGTCGGCCCAGGCGCGCAGTTCCTCGCCGGTCCGCTCCCCCGGGGCCCCGTCCAGGAGTTCGCGGATCCGCGCGAGGGTGTCGTCGCCGTCCGCCTCCGCGAGGGCGTCCACCGCCGTGCGCGCCTCCGCCAGCCGGTCCGGCCAGAGCCCCGGATCGGCGCAGCCGGACCAGAGCGGGCGGAGCGGATCGGCTCCGGACCCGCCCTCCGGGCGCGGCAGGCAGCGGTCGAGGCAGCCCGCGGCACTCGCGGCGAGTCCCCGCGCGTCGGCGGCTGCGATCAGTTCGAGCAGGCTCATCGGCGTCTCCCGTCGGCCGCCCCCGTGCCCGGACGCACGGGGACGCAGCGCTTCCCCTTATCGGCTTCAGCGCCGAATGGCCGAAAAGTGTCACCCGCTCCGTCTGAATAACGCCGTTCGGCCCGGCGTCGGCCGTCAGTGCGCCCGGCGCCAGGCCATGAGGTCCGCCGGACGAGGCGATACGGCCTGCCGGTCCGGGCCCGCCGCGGCCCGCTCGCCCTGCATGGCGGTCAGCCGGCGCACGAACAGGATCGCGAGGACCGCGGCGGCGATGTCGAGAGCGTCGGCGACCATGCCCAGGTCGAGCGCGTGCAGCAGTTCGCCGGTGTCCTCCGCCTTCTCGTAGCGCAGCGCGGCGTACCGGGCGACGAGGGTCGCGCACAGCAGCGCCGCCCACCACGCGTGCAGCAGTCCGCGCGGGGCGGGCGCCCTGTTGCTGCCGCCGGGAGAACTCGCGGTCCAGACGCCGCTCGCGACGCGGTGCGGCAGCAGGAAGTTGCCGAGGGGCACGAACCAGGCGCCGATCGCCCAGCCGGGCCGCATGGCGTGCGCGTAGGCGTCGAAGACCTCCGCGTTCATCCGCACCCGGCGGAACCACACGAGGAAGACCACCGCGGTCGCCAGGAACATCAGCAGGTACAGCGACACGGAGGCCTGGTAGAGCCTGTCCGCGCCGTCCACCGCCGCCGCGTCCCCGTACCGGAGGACGTCGTCGGCCGCCGCCTCGCCGAACACCTGACGGGCGTGGAAGCCGGCACCGATGGACGCCACGTCCGCCACGGCCACCGCGCCCAGCAGGACGCACACGGCCCGGCCGAGTCCGACCGGCGAGCGCAGCACGTTCGACGTCTGCGGGCCCGTGGGCGTCGGCATGAGCCCGCCCGCCCGTGAGCGCCGGGTGGCGGCGCACAACGCGCACCGTCCGTCGGAGGTGGTGCCGGGTCTTGTACCGCAGAGCGAGCAGAGCATGGAAGTGGAACCCCCCAGGGATCGGACGACTACGCGTGGAGCGCGCGTCCCTCCCCGGACCGCACGCCAAGCGGAAGCTAGCGCCAGCCCGCCGCGCTGTCCATGGAGTTCGCCCTCGTCGGCCCCTCGGCCGCCCCGCCGGCCCCTCAGCCCTTGTCGATCTCCGCCGCCAGCGCCTTGAACGCCTCCCAGCCCCGCGCGGGCTTCCCCGGGTCCCAGAGCTTCTGGGCCGTCGCACGCAGCGGCATCCGGATGCCCGCCGCCACCTGCGCGGCGGTCTGGGCGTTCGGGAAGTCGCCCCAGACCGCGAACCGGCCGCCGAGGATCTGGTCGGAGTAGCGCGAGGGGACCGGGGCCGTGCCGCGCAGGACGAGCGGGGTCCACTGCTCGTAGATGCGCTTGCCGGTCGGATAGACGAACGCGTTGGGCTGGCCGAGCACGTAATAGAGGTACTCGTCGTTGAGGTTCACCACCTGGCGCCCCTCGGCCAGGTACTGCTCGGGCGGCCGGGCCCCGTACTCCTTGCCCGTCCAGTACTCGACCTCGATGTCCTTGGCCGCCCGGACCCTGCTGTCGCGGAACATGCCGTCGTTCCACGCCTTCGGTGTCATCCCGTGCGGCCGGACCACCGCCGCCCGGTCGTTCAGCCAGCCGGTGGCCAGATCGGAGATGCCCGCGCCCGCCCCGTACTTCGCCACGGCGGCGCGCTGGAGCTGGGGGTACGAGGCCGCCGGATCGCGTGCCATCAGCGCGCGGTACTCGTCGGCGCCCAGATGCCAGAAGGACCCGCCGAAGAGCTTGGTGTACTCGCCCAGCAGTTCGTCGATCAGCTTCGCCGCCCCCGGCTTGGAGATGTCCAGCGAGCCGGTCGAGGCGACGCCCGAGACATTGCGCAGCTGGAGGTCCGGATGCGCCCGGAGGACCGCCCCGAGGTGGCCGGGCGAGTCGATCTCCGGGACGACGTCGATGTGCAGCCGGCGGGCCAGCGCCACGATGTCCCGGACCTCGGCCGTGGTCAGGTGCTGCGGCGACACGATCTCCGGGTGGGTCGTGGACTGGATCCGGAAGGCCTGGTCGTCGGAGAAGTGCAGCCCGAGCTGGTTGAGCTTGAGGTCGGCCATCTCCCGCAGCCGGGTCTCGATCCAGGCCGCGCTGTAGTACTTGCGCGCGATGTCCAGGTTGAGGCCGCGCTGCGGCCGGTCCGGCCGGTCGCGCACCTCGCCCTCCGGCATCAGCCCGTCGGCGCGCACGGACTGCTTGAGCGTGCGGGTGCCGTAGAAGACGCCCGCCTCGCCCGGTCCGCTGATCGTGACCCGCCCGTCGCGGGTGCGCAGGGTGTACGACTCGGGCCCGCCGGAGTCCTTCGGGGCGAGGGCCAGCTCGACATCGCCCGCGCGGGCCGCGGCCTCGCCCCGGTAGCTCAGCTTCAGCTCCCCGGCGAGCAGCTTCGCCTCGTCCGCGAGCGCCCCGTCCCCGCGGGCGATCACGACCCCGCCGCCGGGCTCCGGCCTCCAGCCGGGCCCCCGGGCGGCGGTGTGCTCGCGGACCGCGGGGATGGTCCGGGGCGCCTCGGAGAGCGGATAGCTCCGGGTCGGGGACGGCGAGGGGGCGGCGGACGACGGGCGCGGCGGCGAGGACGCGGCCCCGGCCGGGCCCCCGGTGCCGGAGCCCTCCGGCCAGAGGACGACGACGAGGGTCGCCGCGGCCGCCGCCGTGAGGGCGGCTCCGGCCACGAGTGGGCCGCGAGAGGGCGACATCGGTCAGAAACCTCCTGGTACGGAGAGAACAGAGGGGAGGGAGGGTGCGGAGGGGACGGCAGAGAAGGTGGGGACGGCAGAGAAGGGGAAGAACGGATGATAGGGATATGGTCCACCCGATCTCGTCTTTTCTCTGGCAATAGCCGGGCATTCACCGCGTCGTATCGCTTCCCGGGGGGCGTGAAACTCTCCCGTCCGGGTGAAATTCGCGCATCCGTCGGACGGCCGTTGCCCCGGGTCGTTAGCTTTGAGGCACATTCACCACTCCTTGTACTTCCCTCACCCTGCATCCGTCTGGCCCCTCCGGTCCCTCCCCACTCCAGGCGCACCGATGCGTTCATTCCAGGAGTTCACGCTGTCCAGGTCCAGCGAGTCCCACGCCGGCCTCCCCGCGCAGCCGCCCCCGCCCGCCCCGCACACCGCCGTCCCCGTGCAGAACTGCGGTCCCGTGCCGGCCGCCGGGCTGCGGCGGTTCAACGCCGTGCCCGCCGCCGAGGCCGAGGCCGCGCTGCTGGACTGTTACGGCAGCCGCCGCTGGGCGCAGCGGCTGGCCGACCACCGCCCCTATCCGGATCTGGACGCGCTGCTCGCCGCCGCCGACGAGGCGGGGTACGACCTCTCCCCCGCGGACCGGGCCGAGGCGCTCGCGGCGGAGGAGTCGCCGGGGCTGCGTCCGGACGCGCCGCCCTCCGCCCATCTGGCGCTGGCCGCCGCGCACGCGGCGTACGAGAGCCGGTTCGGGCATGTCTTCGTGATCTGCCTGGACGCGTTCCTGCCCGCCGAGCACCCCGACCAGGTGCTGGCCGGCATCCGGGCGCGGCTCGCGCACGATCCCGAGCACGAGCGGGTGGTGACGGCCGACGAGATGCGGCGGCTCGCCCGGGGCCGCATCATCGAGCTGGTATCGAGTCAGTAACGGACCGGTCGCGGTCCCGACCGCGGCGGCCCGCCCGTTCCCGAGGGGGCGGAAAGGGCTTTCGCGGCCTGTCCATAGCCCGTCCGTGCCTGTTTCGTTGCCACTTTGATCACACCAGAGGCCCCCGCGCGAGCGAACCGACAAACCGTCGCTACGATGGCCGGGGCCGGTGGACCGTACCCGGCCGGGTCAGACCGACAGTCAAGCCGGCCGACCCCAATCCCCGCTCCCGGAGGGTTCTTCCGTGCCGGCTGGAACGCTGTACCGCGGCCGGGAAGGCATGTGGTCCTGGGTGGCTCATCGAGTCACCGGTGTCCTCATTTTCTTCTTCCTGTTCGTTCATGTCCTGGACACCGCCCTTGTCCGCGTCTCCCCCGAGGCGTACGACGACGTCGTGTCCACGTACAAGACGCCGATCGTCGCGCTGCTGGAATACGGCCTGGTGGCCGCGATTCTCTTCCACGCGCTGAACGGTCTGCGCATCGTCGCCGTGGACTTCTGGGCCAAGGGCCCGCGCGTTCAGAAGCAGATGCTCTGGACCGTGCTGGGCATCTGGATCGTGCTGATGCTCGGGGCGCTGTACCCGGTGCTCGGCCACGCCGTCCGTGAAATCTTCGGGAGCTGAGGCCCATGTCCACCGAGACTTCCGCGATCGGCGCTGTCGAAGGCGTCTCCCTGTACGACGTCGACAACCCGGCACCCGTCATCGAGCCGCCGCGCAAGCGGACCGGCAAGACGCCCAAGGGCTCGCGCACCAACTTCGAGATGTACGCCTGGCTCTTCATGCGCCTGTCGGGCATCGTGCTGGTGGTCCTGGTCCTCGGCCACCTGCTGATCCAGCTGGTGCTGGACGGCGGTGTCTCCAAGATCGGCTTCGCCTTCGTCGCCGGCCGCTGGGCCTCGCCGTTCTGGCAGGTCTGGGACCTCGCCATGCTGTGGCTCGCCATGCTGCACGGCGCCAACGGTCTCCGTACGGTCATCAACGACTACGCCGAACGGGACAACACCCGCTTCTGGCTGAAGATGCTCCTGTACACCGCCACGGTGTTCACCGTCCTGCTGGGCACGCTGGTGATCTTCACCTTCGACCCGAACATCCGCTAGGCGCCGGGCCCGAAGACCAGAGGTAAACCATGCAGATCCACAAGTACGACACCGTCATCGTCGGCGCCGGCGGCGCCGGCATGCGCGCGGCCATCGAGTCGACCAAGCGCAGCCGCACCGCCGTGCTGACCAAGCTCTACCCCACCCGCTCCCACACGGGCGCCGCGCAGGGCGGCATGGCCGCCGCGCTGGCCAACGTGGAGGAGGACAACTGGGAGTGGCACACCTTCGACACGATCAAGGGCGGTGACTACCTGGTCGACCAGGACGCCGCCGAGATCCTGGCGAAGGAGGCCATCGACGCCGTTCTCGACCTGGAGAAGATGGGCCTGCCGTTCGGCCGCACGCCCCAGGGCAAGATCGACCAGCGCCGGTTCGGCGGTCACTCCCGCAACCACGGCGAGGCCCCGGTCCGCCGCGCCTGCTACTCGGGCGACCGCACCGGCCACATGATCCTCCAGACGCTCTACCAGAACTGCGTCAAGGAGGGCGTGGAGTTCTTCAACGAGTTCTACGTCCTGGACCAGCTGGTCGTCGAGGAGGACGGCGTCAAGAAGTCCGCCGGCGTCGTCGCCTACGAGCTGGCCACCGGCGAGATCCACGTCTTCCAGGCGAAGTCGGTCATCTACGCCTCGGGCGGCACCGGCAAGTTCTTCAAGGTGACGTCGAACGCGCACACCCTGACCGGTGACGGCCAGGCCGCCTGCTACCGCCGGGGCCTGCCGCTGGAGGACATGGAGTTCTTCCAGTTCCACCCGACGGGCATCTGGCGCATGGGCATCCTGCTGACGGAGGGCGCCCGCGGTGAGGGCGGCATCCTCCGCAACAAGGACGGCGAGCGCTTCATGGAGAAGTACGCGCCCGTCATGAAGGACCTCGCCTCGCGCGACGTCGTCTCGCGCTCCATCTACACGGAGATCCGCGAGGGCCGCGGCTGCGGTCCCGAGGGCGACCACGTCTACCTGGACCTGACGCACCTGCCGCCGGAGCAGCTGGACGCCAAGCTCCCGGACATCACCGAGTTCGCGCGTACGTACCTCGGCATCGAGCCCTACACGGACCCGATCCCGATCCAGCCGACCGCGCACTACGCCATGGGCGGCATCCCGACCAACGTCGAGGGCGAGGTGCTGGCCGACAACACCACCGTCGTCCCGGGCCTGTACGCCGCCGGCGAGGTCGCCTGTGTCTCCGTGCACGGTGCCAACCGCCTGGGGACGAACTCGCTGCTCGACATCAACGTCTTCGGACGCCGGTCGGGCATCGCCGCCGCCGAGTACGCCTCGACGCACGACTTCGTCGCGCTGCCCGAGGACCCGGCGCAGACGGTCGTCGACCAGGTCGAGCGGCTGCGCAACTCCACGGGCACCGAGCGGGTCGCGACGATCCGCCAGGAGCTCCAGGAGTGCATGGACGCCAACGTGATGGTGTTCCGCACCGAGCAGACGATCAAGACCGCGGTCGACACGATCGCGGAGCTGCGCAAGCGCTACCTGAACGTGTCGATCCAGGACAAGGGCAAGCGGTTCAACACGGACCTGCTGGAGGCCATCGAGCTGGGCAACCTGCTCGACCTCGCCGAGGTCATGGCGACGTCGGCGCTCGCCCGCAAGGAGTCGCGCGGCGGTCACTACCGCGAGGACTACCCCAACCGCGACGACGTCAACTTCATGCGCCACACCATGGCGTACCGCGAGGTCGCCGACGACGGCACCGAGTCGATCCGGCTGGACTACAAGCCGGTCGTCCAGACCCGCTACCAGCCGATGGAGCGTAAGTACTGATGGCTACACCCACCCTGGACAAGGCCGACAAGGCTCCCGAGCCCGAGGCAGGCTTCGCCGACTCGCCGTACATCACGGCGACGTTCCGCATCCGGCGGTTCAACCCGGAGGTCTCCGACGAGGCCCAGTGGCAGGACTTCCAGATCGAGATCGACCCGAAGGAGCGTGTCCTCGACGCCCTTCACAAGATCAAGTGGAACCAGGACGGGACGCTCACGTTCCGCCGCTCCTGCGCGCACGGCATCTGCGGTTCGGACGCCATGCGGATCAACGGCAAGAACAGGCTCGCCTGCAAGACGCTGATCAAGGACCTGAACCCGGAGAAGCCGATCACGATCGAGGCCATCAAGGGCCTCACGGTCCTGAAGGACCTCGTGGTCGACATGGACCCGTTCTTCCAGGCCTACCGCGACGTCATGCCCTTCCTCATCACCAAGGGGAACGAGCCGACCCGCGAGCGTCTGCAGTCCCCCGAGGACCGCGAGCGCTTCGACGACACCACCAAGTGCATCCTGTGCGCCGCGTGCACGTCCTCGTGCCCGGTGTTCTGGAACGACGGCCAGTACTTCGGCCCGGCGGCGATCGTCAACGCGCACCGCTTCATCTTCGACTCGCGCGACGAGGGCGGCGAGCAGCGCCTGGAGATCCTCAACGACCGTGACGGGGTGTGGCGCTGCCGCACCACCTTCAACTGCACGGACGCCTGCCCCCGTGGCATCGAGGTCACCAAGGCGATCCAGGAGGTCAAGCGCGCGCTGATCACGCGTCGCTTCTGATCCCCCGCTTCCGTACGGCCCCGCCCTCCGCAGCACGTCCGCGGAGGGCGGGGCCGTTTGGCGTACGGTCGGACGCGACTCCACGGCGCGGCGGGTGCCGGGGGCCGGATCCTCGGGAGGGGCGGGGCGCATGGCCGTACTCAGGCATTCCGTCGAGGTCGTGGCGGTGGGGCCGGACCGGCTGCGGGAGCTGACCTCGCTCCTGCTGGAGATCGCCGAGTCCACCCGGACGCGCGGCGGCACGGTGCTGATGCCCGACGGGCAGCCGGTGCCGGACCTGCGGCTGACCGGGGGCCGCCATCTGCGTCCCGGGGCCCGCTACGAGGTGGTGGAGCCGGACGTCCGGGAACGGATCGTGCTGCGGATACGGGAATGGCGGCGGGGCGGCCCGGTCGCGGTGGAACAGCTGATGAGCGCGCCGGACCTCTCCGCGCGGCTGACGGTGCGGCTGACGACACCGGAGCGGCCCCGGCTGCTGGAGGCCGAGGGCCGGATGCGGGGCGCGGAGGGCTCCGGGGCGCTGCAACGCGGGACCGGGCGGGCGCGGGTCGATCTGGCGGCGTGGTGGGCGGCGGCGGAACTTCCTCCGGGGGCACCGGCGGTGGCGAGGGCACCGGCCGCCGGCAGGGTGCGGCACCGGCTGGGTGAGGCGCGGCTGTATCTGCGGCCCCGGCGGTCGGGGGAGGGCTGCTGGACGGTGGAGGTCGCGGCGAGCGTGCGGGGGCGGTGGCTGTTGCGGCCGGTGGCCGCGGTGGCGCTGCTGCTGGCGGGGCGGGCGCTGCGGCGCGGTTTCCGGGACGGGGTGGAGCGGGCGGCCGAGGGCTGGAACAGGGCGGCCGGGGCGCTGCTGGCGCTCTCCCCGGACGAGCTGCGCGCCGAGCTGGCGTCCGGCCGGGGTCTTCCGGGGCCGGGCCGCCGCACGGACTGACCGCCGGCCGCACCACGGACCGGCGCGGCTCCGGGCCGCCCGCTCCCGGACCGGCGCGCGCCGTCACCAGTCGGCTTCGCCCCGGGACTCGGCGAGGACCATGACGCGCCGCAGCATGTCGTTGAGCAGGGTGCGCTCCTCGGCGGACAGGACGCCCAGCAGGCGTTCCTCCTCGTTGCCGAGGACCTCCATCGCGCCGACCCAGGTGGCGCGGCCCTCGTCGGTCAGCTCCACGTCGACGCGGCGCCGGTCGGTGGTGGAGGGGGTGCGGCGGACGAAGCCGCGGCGCTCCAGGGCGTCCAGCCGGCCGGTGACGGAGGCGGGGGCGAGGTCGAGGTCGGCGGCCAGTTCGGAGGGGGCGCCCTTGCCGCCGCGTCCGGCGAGCTTGTGCAGGGTGTCGAACTCCTGGCGGTCCAGGTCGAAGTCGACCAGCGACTGCTCGCGCACCCGGCGCAGATGGACGGAGAGCTTCTTCATCCGGGTGACGGCGCCCTCGATGTCCGGGTCGAGTTCGGGGAGGACCGGCTTCCACCGCTCGACATGGCCGTCGGTCCAGTCGCGTTGCTCCATGCCCCCACCCTACGCCGGACCGTCAACATTCCTTCGGTACCTAATATTTCGTTGACGAACAGTTTGCTGGCGAAATAGATTGCCCCGCATGCCTCAGCCCGCCGCTCCGAAGCCCGCCGTCTCGCCCCATCCCTTACGGATCCGATCCTTCCGGTTGCTCTTCATCGGCCGGAGCCTCTCGCTGCTCGGTGACGCGGCCATCCCCGCCGCGCTCACCCTCGCCGTCTACCTGGCCACCGGCTCGACCGGCGCCCTCGCCCTGGTGCTCGCCTGCGCCATGGTCCCCAAACTGCTCCTGCTGCCGCTGGGCGGTGTGGTGGGCGACCGCTTCAACGCCCGTACGGTCGCGCTGACCACCGACGCCGTACGGTGCGTCAGCCAGCTCTTCGTCGGCGCCGAACTGCTCTCGGGCACGCCGGCCCTCTGGCAGATCGCGGTGGCCGAGGCGATCGGCGGCGCCGCCGGGGCCTTCGCCATGCCGACCGTCTCCCCGCTGGTCCGGGGCACCGTCGCCGGATCCGGACTGCTGCGCGCCAACTCCCTGATGGCGGTGGCCGCGAGCACCACCCGGCTCGGCGGGCCGGCCGTCGCCGGGGCGCTGGTCCTCACCGCCGGTCCCGGCTGGGCCTTCGTGCTGGACGGGGTGAGCTTCGCGGTGAGCGCGGCGCTGCTGGCCGCGATCGAGGTCCGGCACGTGCCGATCGCGCGCCGCTCGCTGGCCGCCGATCTGAAGGAGGGCTGGGACGAGGTCCGGGGCCGCGACTGGTACTGGACGAGCCTGATCGCCCACGCCCTCTGGAACGGCGGGGCGGCCGTCCTGATGACGGTCGGTCCGGCCCTCTTCCTCGCGGACCCGGGCGGCAAGGGCGTCTGGGTGGTCTTCCTCCAGGCCGGGGCCGTCGGACTGCTGCTGGGCTCGCTGGCGGCCGGCCGGGCCCGGCCCCGCCGTCCGGTGCTCTGCGCCAATCTCTGCGGCGCGCTGTACGTCCTGCCGCTCTGTCTGCTGGCCGCGCACGCGCCCGTCGCCATGAGCATCACCGCCTACGGCGTGGCCATGGCCGGGCTCGGCTTCCTCAACCCGGTCTGGGAGACCGCCGTCCAGTCGGCCGTCCCCGCCCACACACTGGCCCGCGTCACCTCGTACGACTGGCTGCTCTCGCTGGGCGCGACCCCGCTCGGCTACGCCCTGGCCCCGCTCGCCGCCTCCCGGTGGGGCGTGGAGGCCCCGCTGCTGGTGGCCGGTCTGACGGTCGGCGCGGCCTGTGTGGGCACCGCGGCGGTGCCGGGGGTGCGTCGCTTCACGGACCCGGCGCGAACGGCCGCGGAACCGGGTCCCGGGCTGCGGGAGCCGGTCGCGGAGTCGTAGGGACGGCGGACGGGGGCGGGCGGCACCGATACCCTCGGGTCCGTGGTGAAGCACGTGAAGCACGCCGGGGAAGCCAAGGCTCCCAAGAGCGAACAGACCCGCACGCTCATCCTCGAAACCGCGCTCCGGCTCTTCCAGGAGCGCGGCTACGACAAGACGACGATGCGGGCCATCGCGCAGGAGGCCGGCGTCTCCGTGGGGAACGCGTACTACTACTTCGCCTCCAAGGAGCACCTCGTCCAGGGCTTCTACGACCGGCTGGCCGCCGAGCACGCGGAGGCGGTCGGTCCGGTCCTGGACGGCGACCGGGACCTCGCGGTGCGCATCCGCGGGGTCCTGCTGTGCTGGCTGGACGTGGCCGGGCAGTACCACCGCTTCGCCGCCCAGTTCTTCAAGAACGCCGCCGACCCGGAGAGCCCGCTCAGCCCCTTCTCCCCCGATTCGCTCCCGGCCCGTGAGGCGGCGGTCGCCATCCAGGAGCGCTGTCTGTCCGGCTCCTCGACCCGGACCGACCCCCAGCTCGCCGAGGTACTGCCGCGGCTGATGTGGCTGATGCAGATGGGTCTGGTGCTGTTCTGGGTGTACGACCGCACGGAGGGCGCCGAGCGCAGCCGCCGTCTGGTCGAGCGGACCGCGCCGATCGCCGCCCGTGCCATCGCGCTGTCCCGTTTCCGGGTGCTGCGTCCACTGGTCCGCCAGATCCACGACGTGCTGGAGGAGTTCCTGCCCGGGGCGGCGGCGCGGTAGCGCGGGCGGGAACGGCGAAGCGGCCGCCCCGGGAGACCGGGGCGGCCGCTGTCGTGTGCGTACGGGGGCGGATCAGATCCGGCCCAGCTCCCACAGGCGCCAGATGCCGGTGCCGTCGGTGAGGTACTGCGATCCGGAGATGTCCGGCTTGGCGACGACGTAGTCCTTCTTCTGCCACAGCGGCACCAGCGGCACATCCTCGCCGACGAGCTTCTGCAGCGACTTGAAGTCGGCGGAGGTCCGGCTGCGGTCGCTGTACTGGAGCGTGGCGGCGATCAGCTGGTCCATCTTGGTGCTGGTGTAGCCGTTGTGGAGGCTGTTGTCACGGCCGACGAGCGGCTGGCTGAAGGTGTCGGGGTCCGGGTAGTCGGGGAGCCAGCCGACGGTGTACGCGTCGTACGCGCCGTTCGCGTACCCCTTCTGGAAGGCCTGCCACTCGACCTCCTTCACCGAGACCTTGAACAGCCCGTCCGCCTCCAGCTGGCGGCGGATCTCCGCCGTCTCCTTCTTGTACGAGTCGTCCGAGGCGCGGTAGGCGAAGGTGATGTGGACCGGCAGCTGGACGCCCGCCTCCTGCATCAGTTCGCGGGCCCGCTTCGGGTTGGGCGAGGGGTAGGCGTCGAAGAACGGGGTGCTGTGCCCGATGTAGCCCTGCGGGATCAGCGAGTACAGCGGTTCGACGGTGCCCTTGTAGATGTCGGTCACCAGCGGGGCGCGGTCGATGATCGACGCGATGGCCTGCCGGACCTTCTTGTCGGCGAGCGGGGAGCCCTTGCGGACGTTGAAGACCAGGTTGCGGATCTCGGCACTGTCGGCCTCGGTCACGCGCTGGTCGACGTCGCCCGTGTCCAGCTCGGCGAGCGTGGACGGCGGGAGCTGGCGGTGCGTCACGTCGACCTTGCCGGAGTTCCAGGCCGCCAGGAGGTCTTCCGACTGCTTGTAGTAGCGCACGGTGACCGGGCCGCCGGTGCTCTTCAGCGCGCCCTTGTACCGCGAGTTGGGCACCAGCTGGGCGGAGACGCCCGGTTCGTACGACTTCAGCACGTACGGCCCGGAGCCCGTGACCTTGTTGTCGCCGCGCAGCTTGTGCTCCGAGTAGGCCTCCTTCTCCACGATGGAGCCCGCGCCGGTGGCGAGCTTCTGCGGGAAGGTGGCGTCGCGGGCGGAGAGGTTGAAGGTGACGGTGAGGCCCTTGGCCACCACGTTCTTCAGACTCGGGAAGAGCACCGAGGGACCGACGTCGACCTTGATCGCCATCATCCGGTCGAAGGAGTACTTGACGTCCTCGGCGGTGATCTTCTTGCCGTCGGAGAAGGTGACGTCGTCCCGGAGCGTGCACTGGTAGGTCTGCAGCTTCGCACCGACGAAGTGGCATTCCTCGGCCGCGTCCGGCTCGGGCACGATCGCCCCGGACTTGAACGTCATGAGCGACTGGTAGACGTTGCTGTACATCGCCCAGGAACCCGCGTCGTACGCTCCGGCCGGGTCGAGCGAGGTGACCTCGTCGGTCGTGCCGACCGTCACGGGATCGGTGTTCGCCTCATCGGAGGGAAGCAGCTGCCAGGCGCCTACGCCTGCGATGAGCAATACCGCGAGAATCGCGAGAATCCGTAGCCGGACCGACCGCATTGACGTGCTCTCCCTTACCAGCCCCACCTCGGCGACGCGCATCAGAGGCGCAGGTCACCGCACAAGTTCGCACTCAGCCAATCACACGCTTTTCACATCAGGAAGAGGAAATCTGAGGCTCATAGCCTTTTGTTCTTTACTTGAAACCTTGCACCGTAAGGTCGAATACAGAGGGTTCACCCCCGGTCACCCCATGAGGCCTCCCGAGGTGTCCGCGCCCGGTTCGCGCCCGGTTCACGCCTGCTTCGAGGCCAGTTCCACGACGGTGATGTCGGAGGGCGCGCCGACCCGGACGGGCGGCCCCCAGGCACCGGCGCCGCGCGTCACGTAGAGCTGGGTGTCGCCGTACCGTTCGAGCCCGGCGACGGTGGGATTGGACAGCTCCGCGATGTAGTTGCCCGGCCAGAGCTGGCCGCCGTGGGTGTGCCCGGAGAGCTGGAGGTCCACCCCGTGCTCGACGGCCTCGTCGATGACGACCGGCTGATGGGCCATGAGGACGGCGGCGCGGCTGCGGTCCCGGTCGCCGAGGGCCCGCCCGAAGTCGGGCCCCTGCCCCTCGCTCTCGCCCGCCACGTCGTTGACGCCGGCGAGATCGAATCCGGCGATCTCCACCCGGGCGTTCTCCAGCGGGTGCAGGCCCAGCTCCCTGACGTGCTCGACCCAGGGGGCGGCGCCCGAGTAGTACTCGTGGTTGCCCGTGACGAAGAACGCACCGTGCCGGGAGCGCAGTCCGGCGAGCGGTTCGGCGGCGGGCCCGAGGTCGGCGACCGTGCCGTCGACCAGGTCCCCGACGACCGCGATCAGATCGGGCTGGGTCCGGTTGACCGTGTCGACGATCCGCCGGGTGTGGGCCCGGCCCAGGACCGGGCCCAGGTGGATGTCGCTGACGACGGCGATCCGGAAGCCGTGCGCGGAGCGGGGCAGCCGGGCGAGCGGGACGGTGACGCGCTTGACCCGGGGGCCGCGCAGCACCCCGTAGGTGCCGTAGGCGGTGGTCCCGAGCCCGGCGACGGCCGCCGCGCCGCCGACGGTCCGCGCGACGAAGAGCCGCCGTGAGGGGGCCGCGAGGGCAGACGCCCCGGCCGGGACGGCGGGGGCGGGGGCGGGCGGCGCCTCGGTCACGACGGAGGAGCCGGAGGAGCCCGGGGACGCGGCGTCGCCGGAGGGCGCGGCGCCGGGCGCGGCCTCCGGTGCCGCAGCCCCCGCCCGGCGCTCCAGGGCCCGGCGCAGCAGCGGCCGTACCGCCTCGCCGGCCAGCAGAGCGAGCGTCAGATAGAGCAGGGCGGCCAGCCAGAGGTAGCCCGGCCAGGCCAGGACCCGCTGGAGCCAGAAGGGCGCGCCCGCGCGGCCGGAGACCAGCGCGCCGACGCTGAGCAGCGGCAGGACGTACACCGCGACGGTGCCGGCCCGGCGCAGGGGGCTGCCCGGGGCCGTCGTGTCGCCGACGAAGCGGCGCCACACGTACCGGTGGACCAGCACCAGCAGTGCGAGCACCACGACCGCGAGCAGTGCGAGTCCGACGACCGCCATTCGTATGTCCCCCGCCTCGTTCGTGCTTGTTCGTCCGGTGTCAGGTCCGGCCGGAAACCGGATCGCTACTCGGCGGGGCGGCGCAGGGCCCTGACGCCCCGGAACCCGATGGCGCCGACCGCCGTCCCCAGGAGAAAGGACGTGATGGCGAGCAGCAGATGCACCCAGAAGTAGGCGGTCGGGTCACCCGCGTCGTCGAAGGCGAGACCACTGCCGTCCTTCCAGAGGTTCTTGACGAAAGTGATCCAGATGAACCAGCTCCACACCCCGAAAGCGAGCAGGAACCAGGAGACGGGGCGGCTGAGCTTCATGAAGTCAGTATCTCCGCCGCCCTGCGGGGGCTTCGTCCGGGGTGGGCTGTCCCGGCGGAGCGCACGGCGGGTCATAGCGTCGGGGTCCATATTCAGATCAACTGCATGTACGTTTTCGACCGTGTCAGCTCTCAAGAAGACCGTGTTGTCGGTCACCTCTGCCGTTTTGCTGTCCGCTTTCCTTGCCGCTCCCGCGTCGGCGGCCAGTGGCGACGAGGACGACAACGAGCCGAAACCGCCCGCCGTCATGTCGAAGATCGGCGGCGCCCAGCTCGGCATGAGCGGAACCCAGGTGAATCTGGGCGCGGGCGCACCGGTGCTGCCCAAGGGGCTGACCGGCAGGTCCTGGATGGTCTCGGACGCGGAGAGCGGCGAGGTGCTCGCCGCGCACAATCCGCACTGGCGGCTGCCCCCGGCCTCCACGCTGAAGATGCTCTTCGCCGACACGCTGATCGAGTCGCCCGCGCTCCAGCCGAAGACGCTCGCGTACACGGTGAAGGACGAGGACCTGGCCGATCTCGGTGAGGGCAGCAGCCTGGTCGGGGTCAAGGAGGACCTGAGCTACACGGTGCACGATCTGTGGCTGGGCGTCTTCCTGCGCTCGGGCAACGACGCGGTGCACGTGCTGGCGTCGATGTACGGGGGCGTGCCCAAGACCGTCGCCGACATGCAGGCGCACGCGGTGGAGCTCCAGGCGCTGGACACCACGGTGGTATCGCCCGACGGGTACGACGCGCCGCGGCAGGTCTCCAGCGCGTACGACCTCTCGCTGTTCGCCCGCAGCGGGCTCCAGAAGGCGGACTTCCGGGAGTACTGCGCGACCGCCACCGCGCAGTTCCCGGGCAAGCAGGAGAAGGGCAAGAAGCGCGAGACCTTCGGCATCCAGAACACCAACCGGCTGCTGACCGGGGCGGACGGCGTCACCCCGTACAAGGGCATCGCCGGGGTCAAGAACGGCTACACGACGCACGCCGGCAACACCTTCACCGGAGTCGCCGAGCGCAACGGCAGGGTGCTGCTCGTCACCGTCATGAACCCCTCGTCCGACGAGACGCACGCCGTCTACAAGGAGGCCGCCAAGCTGCTGGACTGGGGCTTCGCCGCGAGCGGCAAGGTCACCCCGGTCGGCGAGCTGGTCGCGCCGAAGTCCCTGGAGGACGCGACCGGGACCGGCAAGGGCGCGGAGGCGGGCAAGCCGGCCGCCGACCGGGCGAACGGCCCGCAGACCGCGAAGAAGGCCGCGGCCTCCGGGGGCTCCAGCGGGATGGGCGTCGCCTTCGGCATCACCGGCGGGGTGCTGGTGCTGCTGGCCGGGGCGGCGTTCCTGGTCAACCGGCGCTGGCCGCTCCCGGACCTGGTGCGCCGGATCCCCCGCCGCTGAGCGTGGAGCCGCCGGCGGCGGGCGCGGGGCCCTGTTCCGCGTCCGCCGCCCGCTCCGCCGACCGGCTCGGCGTCGCCGTCCAGGCGGCGCAGAACAGCAGCAGTTTGGCGGTGAAGTTGATCCAGAGCAGCAGCGCGATCGGCACGCCGAAGGCGCCGTACATGCTCTTGGAGGCGACGCCCTTCATATAGCTGCCGAGCAGCAGCTTGAGCAGTTCGAAGCCGACGGCGCCGATCACGGCGGCCACGACGAGCGGCCGGCGCGGCGGTTCGACGCCGGGCAGCAGGGTCAGCAGGTAGAGCAGCAGCAGGAAGTTGGCGACGGCGGCCACCAGCAGGGCGGCGATCCGCAGGAACACCCCACCCGCGCCGTCCCCCGGGATGCCGAGCAGATCCGCGACCCGGTCGACGGCCACCGAGCCCACCGAGGAGATCGCCAGGGTCAGCAGCGCGGCACCGCCGAGCCCGAACAGCACTCCGGCGTCCTTGAGTTTGCGCAGGACCGGATTGCCCAGGTCCTGGTCGTCCTTCCCCCAGACCGCGCGCAGGCAGTCCCGCATCGAGCCGATCCAGCCGATGCCCGTGAACAGCAGCAGCGCACCGGCCACCAGCCCGACCGTCCCGGCGTGGGCCACCAGATTGCCGATGCCGAGCTGGTCGGAGATGCCGGGCACCTGCTCGGCGATCTTGTCCTCGATCTTGTGGAGCTGCTCGGTGGAGAGCAGGGCCGCGCCGATCGCCGCGCCGACCGCGATCAGCGGGAAGAGCGCCAGGAAGCTGATGAACGTGATCGCCGCGGCGAGCCGGGTCCAGTGGACGCGGTCCAGCGTCTCGTAGCTGCGCCAGGCGTGGGTCTCCATCAGCCGGGAGACGAGCGGCCCGATGACGGGGAGTTTCTTCAGCCAGTCCATGGACGTACGACTACCCTCCCGGACGGCGAAAACGGGTGTCCGCTGCGGCGGGGAGGGAGTGACACCCCTTCAATCACCCATTTCGGTGAGTGTTGTAACAAATCCCTCAAAGGTGTTTTCTCGGACGATACGGTCACCCCCATGTCCGTCGACACCGTGTCCCTGACCGGCTGGGGCCGCACCGCCCCGACCACCGCGCTGCGCTTCCGCCCCCGCAGTTACGAGGAGGCGGCGGCGACCGTGCGCGGCTGCGGGCCGCGCGGTTCGATCGCCCGCGGCCTGGGCCGGGCCCACGGGGACGCGGCGCAGAACGCCGGGGGCTCGGTCCTCGACATGACGGGGCTCGACCGGATCCGCACCGTCGACGCGGAACGCGGCACGGTGGTCTGCGACGCCGGGGTGAGCCTGCGGCGGCTGCGCGAGGTGCTGCTCCCGCTCGGCTGGCTGCCCCCGGTGGCGCCGGGCGGGCGGTACGTCACGGTGGGCGGGGCCCTCGGCTCCGACGCCCACGGGAGCAACCACCTCGCGGCGGGCGCCTTCTCGCGCCATGTCACGGAGTTCGCGCTCCTCGCGGCGGACGGCGAGATCCGCACCGTTCTGCCCGGCACCCCGCTCTTCGAGGCCACCGCGGGCGGTCTGGGGCTGACCGGGGTGATCCTCTCGGCCACGCTCCGGCTGCGCCCGGTCCGCACCCCGCTGATCGCCGTCGACACCGAACGGGCCCTGGACCTGGACGATCTGATGACGCGCCTGGCCACCGGAGGCCGCCGCCGGCACTACGCCTCCGCCTGGGTCGACCTCACCGCCCGGGGCCGGGCGACCGGACGGGGCATTCTGACCCGGGGGGAGCACGTCTCCCCCGACGTGCTTGCCGCGCTCCCGGCGCACGCCCGGCGCACGGCGCAGACCCTCCGTCCCTCCTCCGCGCACCTCCCAGAGCCGGTGCCCGGGGGTCCGGCCGGCCGGCTGGCCGCCGCCGCGGTCAACGAGCTGCGCTACCGGCGCGCCCCGCGCTCCCGCACCGGCGAACTCCGCCGGATCGGCGCGTTCTTCGCGCCGCAGGACACCGGACCGTACGGCAGCCGGGTGGGCGGCCGGGGCGGTCTGGTGCACTACGCGTTCACCGTCGGGGACAACCGGGCCGAGACGGTGCGCCGGATCGTCCGGAGTCTCGCCCAGCGGCGCGTCCCCGCGTACTCCGCCGTGCTGGGGCGCTTCGGCGCGGCCGACGCCGGCTGGCTGTCGTTCCCGCGGCCCGGCTGGAGCCTGGCCCTGGACCTGCCGGCCGGGCTGCCGGGGCTGGCGCGGCTGCTGGACCGGCTGGACGAGGACGTGGCGGCGGCCGGCGGGCGGGTCTGCCTGACCGACGACTCCCGGATGCGCCCGGCCGCCGCGGCGGCGATGTATCCCCGGCTGGACGCCTTCCGGGCCCTGCGCGCCGAGCTGGACCCGCACGGCGCGTTCCGGTCGGACCTGTCGCGCCGGCTGGGCCTCTGACCCGCCCGCCACCGGCCCGCGCCCCTCACCGCCCGTCGTGACCAGCCGTGAACAGCCACGAATCCGCCGCCAACCGCCGTCCACCGCCTCAAGGAGTGTGCTCGTGAAGGACGCCTTCGGTGCCCCCCAGTCCCTGCTGATCCTCGGCGGCACGTCGGAGATCGGGCTCGCCACCGCCCGCCGGCTGATCGCCCGCCGCACCCGTACGGTCTGGCTGGCCGGCCGCCCCTCCCCCGAGCTGGACGCGGCCGCCGCCGAGCTGCGCGGCCGGGGGGCCTATGTCCGTACCGTCGACTTCGACGCCCTGGACACCGAGTCCCACGAGACCGGCCTCGGCAAGATCTTCACCGAGGGCGACATCGACATGGTGCTGCTGGCCTTCGGCGTCCCCGGTGACCAGGAACGCGACGAGGAGGAGCCGCTCGGCGCGGTCCGGGTGGCGCAGACGAACTACACGGGGGCGGTCTCCGCCGGGCTGGTGTGCGCGGGCGCGCTCCAGGCGCAGGGGCACGGCTCGCTGGTGGTGCTGTCCTCGGTGTCCGGGGAGCGCGCCCGGCGCGCCGACTTCATCTACGGCTCCAGCAAGGCGGGGCTGGACGCCTTCGCCCAGGGCCTCGGGGACGCCCTGTACGGCACGGGTGTGCAGGTGATGATCGTCCGCCCCGGCCCGGTGCGGAGCGCGGAGGGCCGGGGGTACGCGCAGGAGCCGCGACTGACACGTGTTCCGCTCCTGCGGACCCCGCTGGTGACGACGCCCGACGAGGTCGCGGACGCGATCGTGGCGGGGCTGCGCAGGCGTGCGGAGACGGTGTGGGTGCCGGGCGCGCTGCGCGGGGTGATGGCGGCGCTGCGGCATGTGCCGAGGCCGCTGTTCCGCCGGCTGCCGGTCTGAGGGACGTACGGGCGGCGCCGCCCCTCGGGGCGGCGGGCCGCCCTCAGGGATGGAAGGAGGGTGCGTCCACCGCGCTGCCGCTCTGTGCGGGCACGGCGGACGCGCCGCCGCCCGCGCCGAACGGGAACTCGTGGATCTTGCGCCAGACGCCGTCCGGGCCCTGTTCGTAGAGCGCGAAGGAACCGCAGGTCCACGCCGCCTCGTAGTCGCCCAGCTCCTCGTAGGCCCGGTCCATCGCGGACTCGGAGATGGCGTGGGCCACGGTGACGTGCGGGTGGTACGGGAACTGGAGCTCGCGCACCAGCGGCCCGGAGGCGTCCCGGACCCGCTTCTGGAGCCAGGAGCAGGCCGCCGCGCCCTCGACGACCTGGACGAAGACGACCGGCGAGAGCGGGCGGAAGGTGCCCGTGCCGGAGAGCCGCATCGGGAAGGGGCGGCCGGCCGTGGCGACCGAGGACAGATGCGCCTCGATGGCCGGCAGGTCGGCCGCCTCCGCCTCGGTCGGCGGCAGCAGGGTGACGTGGGTGGGAATGCCGTGTGCGGCAGGGTCCCCGAAGCTCGCGCGCCGCTCCTGGAGCAGGCTGCCGTAGGGCTCCGGGACCGCGATCGAAACGCCGAGCGTTACGGTCCCCACGTCGTTCTCCTCCATGCTCGATGGTCTGTTTTCAGCCACTGACGGCCGCATACTTCACGCCGCCAGTGTGCCGCCTGCGGAGGCCCGGACGCCAGGGTCCTTGGACTCAGTGCTTGGCGGGCAGAAGGCCCATCCGCTCGTAGGTCCGCGCCAGGGTCTCGGCCGCGACGGCACGCGCCTTCTCCGCGCCCTTGGCCAGAATGGAGTCCAGCGTCTCGGTGTCGTCGAGATATTCCTGGGTCCGGGTGCGGAACGGTGTGACGAAGTCGACCATGACCTCGGCGAGGTCCGTCTTCAGCGCACCGTAGCCCTTGCCCTCGTACTTCTGCTCCAGGTCGGCGACCGACGTGTTGGTGAGCGTCGAGTAGATCGACAGCAGATTGCTGACGCCGGGCTTCTCCACCTGGTCGAAGCGGATCACGGCCTCGGTGTCCGTGACGGCGCTCTTCACCTTCTTGGCGGTCACCTTCGGCTCGTCCAGAAGGTTGATCAGACCCTTGGCCGTCGCCGCGGACTTGCTCATCTTCGAGGACGGGTCCTGGAGGTCGTAGATCTTCGCCGTCTCCTTGAGGATGTACGGGTCCGGGATCGTGAACGTGTCGCCGTAGGTGCCGTTGAACCGCTCCGCGAGGTTGCGGGTCAGCTCCAGGTGCTGGCGCTGGTCCTCGCCCACCGGGACCTCGTCGGCCTGGTAGAGCAGGATGTCGGCGACCATCAGCAGCGGGTAGGTGAACAGCCCGACCGTGGTGCGGTCGCTGCCCTGCTTGGCCGACTTGTCCTTGAACTGCGTCATCCGGGAGGCCTCGCCGAAACCGGCCAGGCAGTTCATCACCCAGCCGAGCTGGGCGTGCTCGGGCACATGGCTCTGCACGAAGAGCGTGCAGCGCTCCGGGTCCAGACCGGCGGCGAGCAGCTGCGCGACGGCGAGCCTGGTGTTCGCACGCAGTTCGGCCGGGTCCTGCGGGACGGTGATCGCGTGCAGGTCGACGACCATGTAGAAGGCGTCGTGCGATTCCTGCAGGGCCACCCACTGGCGGACCGCGCCGAGGTAGTTGCCGAGGTGGAACGAGCCTGCGGTGGGCTGGATTCCGGAGAGCACACGGGGACGTTCAGAGGCCATGGCACCCATTGTCTCAGGTGCGGAACCGATCTCGGGCCGCCGGTGTGTGAAAGGCGTACGGCTGTGTGAACGGGGTACGGCGCGGGCGCGCCGCGTACCGGAGGTTTCCCCGTGGGGGATCCGACCGACGATACAAAGTGGGCCAGAACCCCGGCTCACGCCGCACGACGAACGGAGACCCCGTGTCGACCACCGAACGTGCCCTCGCCTCCGCCGACGCGCACAGCGCGCACAACTACCACCCGCTGCCCGTCGTCGTGGCCACCGCCGACGGGGCCTGGATGACCGATGTCGAGGGCCGGCGCTATCTCGATCTGCTCGCCGGCTACTCGGCGCTCAATTTCGGCCACGGCAACCGCCGGCTGATCGACGCGGCCAGGGCCCAGCTGGAACGGGTCACGCTCACCTCGCGCGCCTTCCAGCACGACCGGTTCGCCGACTTCTGCGCCGGGCTGGCCGAGCTGTGCGGCATGGAGATGGTGCTGCCCATGAACACCGGGGCGGAGGCCGTGGAGACGGCCGTGAAGACGGCCCGCAAATGGGGCTACCGGGTGAAGGGCGTCCCCGACGGCATGGCGAAGATCATCGTCGCCGCCGACAACTTCCACGGCCGGACCACCACGATCGTCAGCTTCTCCACGGACCACGAGGCACGTGCCGACTTCGGCCCGTACACCCCGGGCTTCGAGATCGTGCCGTACGGGGACCTCACCGCGCTGCGGGCGGCGATGACCGAGAACACCGTGGCGGTGCTGCTGGAGCCGATCCAGGGCGAGGCCGGGGTGCTGGTGCCGCCGCCCGGCTATCTGGCCGGGGTCCGGGAGCTGACCCGGGAGCGCGGGGTGCTCTTCGTCGCGGACGAGATCCAGTCGGGCCTCGGCCGCACCGGACGGACCTTCGCCTGCGAACACGAGGGCGTCGTGCCCGACGTGTACGTCCTCGGCAAGGCGCTCGGCGGCGGCGTGGTGCCCGTCTCGGCCGTGGTGTCCTCGGCGGAGGTGCTGGGCGTCTTCCGGCCCGGGGAGCACGGCTCGACCTTCGGCGGCAACCCGCTGGCCTGCGCGGTCGCCCTGGAGGTCATCGCGATGCTGCGCACCGGCGAGTTCCAGGAGCGGGCGGCGGAGCTGGGCGACCACCTCCACCGCGAACTGGGCCTCCTCGTCGGCGCCGGCGCCGTGCGCGAGGTGCGCGGACGCGGGCTGTGGGCGGGTGTGGACATCGATCCGGCGCTCGGCACCGGCCGGGAGATCTCCGAGCGGCTGATGGAGCGGGGCGTCCTGGTCAAGGACACCCACGGCTCCACCATCCGCATCGCCCCGCCGCTGGTGATCTCCAAGGAGGACCTGGACTGGGGCCTGGAGCAGCTGCGCGCGGTACTGCGCGGCTGACGGGGGCGCGGGCCCGGCGGCGGTCGCGCCCACCGGCCCACCCGTGGGTCCGGCCCCGCACGCGGCCGGACCCACCGCCGTGCGCGGGGTCCCGTCGGCGGCCGGGGCGCCAGTAGAGTCCCGATGTGCTCCTGGGGATGATCTGTGCGCTCGGCTCCGCGGTCTGCTTCGGCACGGCCTCCGTCCTCCAGGCCGTCGCCGCCCGCGCCGCCGCCGCGCCGGACGCCGGGGCGGGCGTCGATCCGGCGCTGCTCCTGCGGGCCGTGCGGCAGTGGCGGTACGTGGCCGGGCTGGGCCTCGACGGCCTCGGCTTCGTCCTCCAGATCGTGGCGCTGCGCGCCCTGCCGATCTACGCGGTGGGCGCGGCGCTGGCCGCCAGTCTGGCGGTCACCGCCGTCGTCGCCGCGCGGCTCCTCGGGACGCGGCTGAGCGGCACCGAGTGGACGGCCGTCGCCGTGGTCTGCGCGGGGCTGGGGATGCTCGCCCTGTCCTCCGGGGCCGAGGGGCACGGCTCCGGCCCGGACGGTCTGGGGTTCTGGCTGCTCGGTGCCGCCGCCGGGATCCTGCTCCTCGGCGCGGTGGCCGGGCGGCTCCCCGGCCGGGTCCGCGCGCTCGTGCTGGGGCTGGGCGCGGGGTGCGGTTTCGGTGTGGTGGAGATCGCCGTACGGCTGATCGACGACGTGTCGCCCGCCGCCCTCGTCACCGATCCGGCGGTCTACGCCCTGCTGCTGGGGGGCGGCGCGGCGTTCCTGCTGCTCACCTCGGCGCTGCAACGCGGCTCGGTGACCACCGCGACCGCCGGGATGGTCCTGGGCGAGACCATCGGCCCCGCCCTGGCCGGCGTCGGCTGGCTCGGCGACCGCACCCGCGACGGCCTCGGCTGGCTCGCCGTCACCGGTTTCGCCGTGGCCGTGGCGGGAGCGCTCGCCCTGGCCCGCTTCGGCGAGGCACCGGCGGGGACCGGGGCGGAGGCGGGGGCGCGTCCCTGAACCTCCGCCTCCACCCCCGTCACGGCAGGATCCGGCAGAGCGCGTCCAGGGCCCCCGTCCAGGCGCTGTCGGTCGGGGTGGCGTAGCCGATGACCAGGGCCTCGCGCCGGTCCTCGGCGTCCGGGTGGCGGAAGAAGGAGAGGCCCTGGACGGCGAGGCCCTGCCAGGCGGCGGAGCGGATCGCCTCGGCCTCGGTGCCGCGCGGGAGTTCGAGGACGGCGTGGAGTCCGGCGGCGATGCCCGTGACGCGGATGCCGGGGGCGCGTTCGGCGAGGGCGGCGACGAGCTGGTCGCGGCGGCTGCGGTAGCGCAGGCGCATGGCGCGGACATGGCGGTCGTACGCGCCGGACTCGATGAACTCCGCGAGCGTGAGCTGCTCCAGGGCGCTGGACGACCAGTCGCTCCACCCCTTGGCCTCGGTCACCTCGCCCACCAGGGACTCCGGGACCACCATCCACCCCAGCCGCAGCCCCGGGGCGAGGGACTTGCTCGCCGTGCCCAGATAGACGACGCGTTCGGGATCGAGGCCCTGGAGCGCGCCGACGGGCTGGCGGTCGTAGCGGAACTCGCCGTCGTAGTCGTCCTCCAGGATCAGCCCGCCCGTGCTCCGCGCCCAGTCGACGGCCGCCGCGCGCCGGTCCGGGTGGAGGGGCACCCCGGTCGGGAACTGGTGGGCGGGGGTGAGCAGGACCGCGCCCGCGCCGCGCATCCCGGGCAGGGCGCGGGTCTCGGAGCCCAGCCCGTCCAGGGGCAGGCAGGGAATGCGCAGCCCGGCGTCGGTGAGCAGACCGGAGTGCAGGTCCAGTCCGTACGACTCGACGGCCACCTCCCGCACCCGGCGGGCGCGCAGGACCTTGCCGAGCATCATCAGCCCGTGGACGAAGCCGGCGCAGACGACGATGCGTTCGGGGTCGGCGTACACCCCGCGCGCCCGTGCCAGGTAGCCGGCGAGGACCGTGCGCAGTTCGACGCGGCCGCGCGGGTCGCCGTAGCCGAAGGCGTCGTGCGGGGCGCGGGTGACGGCGCGGCGGGCGGCCCGCAGCCAGGCGGCGCGCGGGAAGGTCGCCAGATCGGGCGAGCCGGGCATCAGGCTGTGGGCGGGACGGCCGCGCGGCGGCCGGGTGCGCGGGGCGGCTGCCGGGGCCGGCGGGCGCGGGGCGGCCCGCTGGGCCACCCGGGTGCCGGAGCCCTGCCGGGCGGTGAGCCAGCCCTCCGCGACCAGTTCCGCGTAGGCGTCGGCGACGGTGTTGCGGGCGATGCCGAGGTCGGCGGCGAGGGTCCGGGAGGACGGCAGCCGGGTCCCGGGCGCCAGCCGGCCCGAGCGGGCGGCCTCCCTCAGTGCGTCCATCAGCCCGGTCCGCAGTCCGCTCGCCCCGGTGAGGTCGAGATGCAGGTCGGCCCCGAAAGTGGCCCAGTCATCTTTCACACCAATGGACCATACCGCTGTGCCACTGGCCGCGTAGCGTCGTTGCCATGACCACGAACGAGCACCACCACGCGACCTCCGAACACACCCCCGAGCACACGCCCCGCATGACGTGGACCGACCACGCCCCCGAGGTCTACAAGGCGATGGCGCGGCTGGAGGCCGCGACCCGCCGGGGCATCGACCCGGTGCTGGGCGAGCTGGTGAAGATCCGCTGCTCGCAGCTCAACCACTGCGCGTTCTGCCTCGACATGCACACCAAGGACGCCCTCGCGGCCGGTGAGTCGATCGAGCGGATCGTGCAGCTCAGCGCCTGGGAGGAGTCGCGGCACTTCTACACGCCGAGGGAGATCGCCGCGATCGAACTGGCCGAGGCGGTGACCGTGCTGACCGACGGTTTCGTCCCGGACGAGGTGTACGAGAAGGCCGCCAAGCACTTCGACGAGGCGGAGCTGGCCCATCTGATCGGCGCGATCGTCACGATCAACGCCTGGAACCGCTTCGCCGTCAGCACGCGCATGGTCCCGGGCCACTACACCCCCGGCGACCACCGCTGATCCGCCCCGCCCCGAGGAGCCCGCGATGAGCGTTTCCGTCCTGCGCGCCCTGCACCGGGACCGGGCCCCCGGCGATCCGCTGGTCCTGCCCGGACCGTGGGACGCCGGGAGCGCCCGGGTCCTCGAAGACGCGGGCTTCCCGGCCCTCGCCACCCCGAGCGCGGGCGTCGCCGCCTCGCTCGGGTACGCGGACGGCGCGGTGCCCGCCGACGAGATGTTCGCGGCGGTGGCCCGGATCACCCGGGCCGTGTCCGTACCGGTCTCCGCCGATGTGGAGGCCGGGTACGGACTGCCGCCCGGCGAGTTGGTCGAGCGGCTGCTGGCGGCCGGTGCCGTCGGCTGCAATCTGGAGGACACCGTGGACGGCGTCCTCGTGGACGCGGGCCGGCAGGCCGACCGGCTGGCGGCGGTGCGCGCGGCGGCCGGGGACGCGCTGTTCGTCAACGCCCGCGTGGACACGTATGTGACGGGCGTGCCGGAGGTGGTGGACCCGGAGGCCGAGACGGTGCGGCGGGCGCTGCTGTACGGGGCGGCGGGCGCCGAGTGCGTCTACCCGATCATGGCCCCGCCCGAGGCGCTCCCCCGCCTGGCGGCGGCCGTCCCGGGCCCGCTGAACGCGCTGGCCCGCCCGGACGGCCCGTCCCCGGCCCGGCTGGGCGAACTGGGCGCGGCCAGGGTCACCTTCGGCCCCGGTCTCCAGCGCCGGGCCATGGCGGCCCTGGGCACGATCGCCACCGGTCTGCGGACGGCCGCGGACGCCTGAGCCCCCGCGTACCGGGAGCGGCCGCACAGCACCACGCCCCCGTCGGCGATCCGCTGACGGGGGCGTGGTGGCTGCCCGCGGACGGCGCGGGCGGTGGATCAGATCAGGCCGAGCTCGCGGACCGCGTCGCGCTCCTCGGTGAGCTCCTTGACCGAGGCGTCGATGCGCGCACGGGAGAACTCGTTGATGTCCAGGCCCTGGACGATCTTGTAGGTGCCGTTCTCGGTGGTGACCGGGAAGGACGAGATGATGCCCTCGGGGACGCCGTAGGAGCCGTCCGACGGGATGCCCATCGAGGTCCAGTCGCCCGCGGCGGTGCCGTTGACCCAGGTGTACACGTGGTCGATGGCGGCGTTGGCGGCGGAGGCGGCCGAGGAGGCGCCACGGGCCTCGATGATCGCGGCGCCGCGCTTGGCGACGGTCGGGATGAAGGAGTCGGCCAGCCACGCCTCGTCGTTCACCAGCTCGGCGGCGTTCTTGCCGGCGACCTCGGCGTGGAAGATGTCCGGGTACTGGGTGGCCGAGTGGTTGCCCCAGATCGTCAACTTCTTGATGTCGGAGACGGCGGCACCGGTCTTGGCGGCCAGCTGCGAGATCGCGCGGTTGTGGTCCAGGCGGGTCATCGCGGTGAAGCGCTCGGCCGGGACGTCCGGGGCGGCGGCCTGCGCGATGAGCGCGTTGGTGTTGGCCGGGTTGCCGACGACGAGGACCTTGATGTCGTCCGCGGCGTTGTCGTTGATCGCCTTGCCCTGCGGCTTGAAGATGCCGCCGTTGGCGGAGAGCAGGTCACCGCGCTCCATGCCCTTGGTGCGCGGGCGGGCGCCGACGAGCAGGGCGACGTTCGCACCGGCGAAGCCGACGTTGGCGTCGTCGGTGATCTCGATGTTGCGCAGCAGCGGGAACGCGCAGTCGTCGAGCTCCATCGCGGTGCCCTCGGCGGCCTTCAGACCCTGCGGGATCTCCAGGAGACGCAGGTTGACCGGCACGTCCGGGCCGAGCAGGTGACCGGAGGCGATGCGGAAGAGCAGCGCGTAACCGATCTGGCCGGCCGCGCCGGTCACGGTGACATTCACGGGAGTGCGGGTCATGGCGATCTCCGTTAGCAAGCTGGCGGTGGGGGCTCCTGGCCCCTGGTGCGGGACATCCCTGAATCTTGATGTGAAGAGATATCCGCCCGCCAGGCTATCCGACCCGGAACCCCCCGGCCGCCCGGCCCCCTGTGGCACCGCGCACACACGGTCACACACCGCTCGTACGGAGTCCCGCGCCCGGGAGCCCGTGGCGCGTCAGCGGGCGGACTCGGTGGTGCATCCCTTCGTGCCCGTGGCGAGCGTGGCGCAGGCCCGCACATCGGCGGTGCGCTTCACGGCCACCATCGGCGTGTACACCTCCGCCGCCGTGTCGACGGCGCCCTTCTGGCCCTTCGCGCCGGCGCTGATCTCGACGGTGTCGCCGGGTGCGCCCTTGGTGATCCGCGCCCAGGCCGCAGAGCAGGTCTCGCTGTAGCGCACCTCGACGATCCGGGTGCCGACGGTGGCGGTGGAGAGCGTACGGGCGTGCTCGCCGCCGCAGCCCATCCGCTCGGGGTCCTCGCCCGCGCAGTCGGAGCCGCTGCACTCGACGCCGGCGGGCAGGCGCGGGGCGCTCGTCGCGGGGCCGGCCGGGGACGGGGAGGCCGCCGCCTCGGCCTTGTCCGGGCCGTCGCCGGGAAGGAGCAGCAGCACCGCCCCGGTGACCACGAGCAGGGCGCCCGCGACGGCGGCGGCGATCACGGCGGGGCGGCGCCGCGCGGGTCGGGCGGCGGGCGGCGGGGTCCCGAGGCCGGCCGCGTAGGCCACGGCGGGCGGCAGTCCGTGCCCGGGGGCGGAGTCGGGTCCGGCCTGCGGCTGCTGCGGCACGCGGGGGTAGGTACCGCGCTGGACCGGTACGGAGGGCGGGCGCTGCCCGGCGGCGGGACCGGCGTGGCCCGCGGGGCGGCTGCGGCCGTGGCCGCGCGGACCGGCGGCCTCGTCGAGCGCGGCCCGCGCCTGGGCGATCCGTATGGCCTCCATGGTCATGTCGTGGCGCATCTCGGCCCGGCTCCAGGCCCGCTCCGCCAGTTCCCACATGGTGTTCAGATGGCCCTGGTCGGTGCCGGTCACCTCGGCGAGCTTGACGATCGCGCCGCGGGGGGCGAGGAGCCGCCCGTTCAGATAGCGCTCCCAGGAGGTCTTGCTGTAGCCGGTGCGGTCGGCCAGCGCGGCGATGCCCAGGCCGCTGCGGTCGACGAGTCTGCGCAGTTGCCCGGTGAACTCCCGGACCTGCGGATCCAGCTCGTCCGGCAGTGCCTTCCAACGAGGCATTCCATCCCCCTACATCCCGCTCGCCTGTGCCGCTGTCGCCGCGTGCGCCGTGCGCCCGCCGGCCCGGTCCGCCGGCCGGTGCCGCACGGTTCCGCCCCCCTCGCCCCGGACCGTTGGTCCTTCCGTTCCGGGCTACCCAGGGAGATGCGCGAACGCGGACGGTCAGTTCCTGGGGAAGGGGCGCACGGTGGCACACACGGCAGCCGGGCGCACTCCCATGCGCCCCCGCCGTTACCGACCGGTTCAGTCTGCCACCGTTGCCGGACGATCACACCGTGGCGGAATGGTCACTTCCGTGCCACAGGCCCCGGCCACGCCTTGAACCGGTGGTGCCCGTCAACAAGGCTGGAAGCCGGACGGGGCAAGGCGGCCCATGCCGCTCTTTCCGGGGCATTCCCCCCGGTGTCCCGGCCCCTTCGGTGTCCGTCCCTCCTCGGGGGAGGGGACGGACACCGAGTCCGGCCGGGGCACGCGCCGCGCTCAGCGGATCGTGAAGTGGACGGCGTCCTCCAGGATCGGCACGTCCAGCCAGGGCTTCGGCTGCGCCACCAGCGCAAGCATCACGATGAGGACGCCGAGCAGCCCGTACGTCACCAGGTCGGTGAAGCGCGAACGCACCGCCAGCATGCCCACCGAGGGCACCACCAGCCGCAGCACCGCACCCCCGATGAGCGCCACCCCGATCAGGATCGTGCCGATCCTGAAGGCCTCCTCGAAGGCGTCGAGGGCCACGATCAGCAGCCCCGCCCCGGCCGTGCAGAGCACCGCGAGCAGCGGCCACTGGCGGGCGGGTGCCGGGGCGTCCCCGGCCGCCGCCCGGCCGCCGCCCTCGGGACGGGCGGTGTCCCGGGTGAACGACGGGAAGCGCCTGGACCGCCGTGCGGCCGGGCTCGTACCAGAACCCATGGGGTTCCCTCCGGATCCGTGCGGCGGGTTCAGAGCGCCGCGGCGTCGCGCTCGGCCGCCTCGACCACGTTGACGAGCAGCTGGGCACGGGTCATCGGGCCGACACCGCCCGGGTTCGGCGAGATCCAGGCGGCGACCTCGGCCACGCCCGGGTGGACGTCACCGACGATCTTGCCGTTCTCGTCGCGGCTGACGCCGACGTCCAGCACGGCCGCGCCCGGCTTCACGTCGTCGGGCTTGATGATGTGCGGCACGCCCGCGGCGGCGACGATGATGTCCGCCTGGCGCAGATGGGCGGAGAGGTCCCGGGTGCCGGTGTGGCACTGGGTCACCGTGGCGTTCTCGGAGCGGCGGGTCAGCAGCAGCGGCATCGGCCGGCCGATGGTGACGCCGCGCCCCACGACCACCACGTTGGCGCCGTTGATCTCGACGCCGTGGTGCCGGAGCAGCTGGACGACGCCCTGCGGGGTGCAGGGCAGCGGGCCCGGCTCACCCAGCACCAGACGGCCGAGGTTCATCGGGTGCAGCCCGTCGGCGTCCTTGGCCGGGTCCATCAGTTCCAGGACGCGGTTGGTGTCGATGCCGTCGGGCAGCGGGAGCTGCACGATGTAACCGGTGCAGGCCGGGTCGTCGTTGAGCTCGCGGACGACCGCCTCGATCTCCTCCTGCGTGGCGGTGTCCGGCAGTTCGCGCTGGATGGAACCGATGCCGACCTGGGCGCAGTCCTTGTGCTTGCCGTTCACGTACCACCGGCTGCCGGGGTCGTCCCCGACGAGCAGGGTTCCCAGGCCGGGGTTGACGCCCCGGGCCTTGAGGGCCGCCACGCGGACGGTGAGATCGGACTTGATCGCGGCTGCGGTGGCCTTGCCATCGAGAATCTGGGCAGTCATGTCCCCATACTCGCGGATGACCCCGCCCAGGGACCAATCCCAGGTCCGGGGCGTGGACGCAAGGTTGCACTTGCACAACGTCTCTCGCGGGCGACTGGACAAACTTACGTTCCGCTTATAACGATGAAGGCCGCAGTGCCGCAGTAGTACCCGGGGGGCGGACCGCTGATGTTTTCTCTCCTCCACGCGGCCGCATTCGTCCCCGTACGTCCGTTGGAGGAAAGCGCCAGATGAGCTTCGGCGACCCGAACCCGAACAACCCCTACGGCCAGCAGCCCGGCCAGCCGCCCCAGGGACAGCCGGGGTACGGCTACCCGCAGCAGGCGCCCCAGGGCGTGCCGCCGCAGGGCCAGCCCGGCTACGGCTACCCGCAGCAGCCGGGGATGCCGCCGTACGGCGGCCCGCAGTACCAGGGCCAGCCCGGCGCCCCGGCCCCCGAGGGCTACGCGAACGTGCCCGGTCTGGGCATGGTCGAGGTCGGCACGTACGGGGCCCGCTTCGGCGCCCGTCTACTCGACATGATCTTCGCGTACATCGTGGTCTTCATCCTCAACTCGATCATCTTCGGCTCGTTCGCCATCGGTGTCGGGGACGACGAACCGAGCGCCGGTGCGGCCGTCGGCACCTTCGTCGGTGCCCTGATCCTCTCTGCGCTGACGGTGATCTTCTACGACGTCATCTTCGTCAGCGCCATGGGCTCCACGCCCGGCAAGATGATCCTCGGCATGCGGATCGTCAACTCCCGCACCGGCCAGAAGCCGACCTTCGGTCCGGCGCTGGTCCGCTGGGGCTTCCCGATCGGCCTCGGGTACATCACCTGTGGCTTGGGCTACGTCCTGATCGTGATCTCTCCGTTCTTCGACAACACCGGACAGCTGCGCGGCTGGCACGACAAGGCCGCCAACACCCTGGTGATCAAGAAGTAACGCGGTACGCACAGCACGGCGAAGGGCCGGTCCCCCGAACTCGATTCGGGGGACCGGCCCTTCGCCGTGCGCGGGTGCGGATCAGTGGAAGAAGTGCCGCGTACCCGTGAAGTACATCGTCACGCCGGCCTTCTTCGCCGCCTCGACGACCAGCTCGTCACGGACCGAACCGCCGGGCTGCACCACGGCCTTGACGCCGGCCGCGGTCAGGATCTCCAGCCCGTCGGGGAACGGGAAGAACGCGTCCGACGCGGCGTACGCACCGCGCGCCCTCTCCTCGCCCGCGCGCTCGACGGCGAGCTTCGCGGAGTCGACGCGGTTGACCTGGCCCATGCCGACGCCGACCGAGGCGCCGTCCTTGGCGAGCAGGATCGCGTTGGACTTGACCGCGCGGCACGCCTTCCAGGCGAAGGACAGCTCCGCCAGCTCCTCGGCGGAGAGCGCGTCGCCGGTGGCCAGCGTCCAGTTGGCCGGGTCGTCGCCCTCGGCCTGGAGGCGGTCGGTCACCTGGAGCAGCGCGCCGCCGTCGACCGGCTTCACCTCGTACGCCCGGGTCGGGGCGTCGGGGCAGCGCAGCACGCGGATGTTCTTCTTGCGGGCCAGCACCTCGACGGCGCCGTCCTCGTAGTCCGGGGCGACGATGACCTCGGTGAAGATCTCCGCGACCTGCTCGGCCATGGCCACCGTCACCGGGCGGTTGACGGCGATCACGCCGCCGAACGCGGAGAGCGGGTCGCAGGCGTGCGCGTTGCGGTGGGCGGTCGCGACGTCGTCCGCGATCGCGATGCCGCACGGGTTGGCGTGCTTGATGATCGCCACGCACGGCTCGGCGTGGTCGTAGGCGGCGCGGCGGGCGGCGTCGGTGTCCGTGTAGTTGTTGAAGGACATCTCCTTGCCGTGCAGTTGCTCGGCCTCCGCGAGACCGCCCTCGGCGTAGGAGTAGAGCGCGGCGGGCTGGTGCGGGTTCTCGCCGTAGCGCAGGACGTTCTTGCGGTGGAAGGTGTCGCCGAGGAACTCCGGGAAGCCCGAGTCGTCGGCGGCCGCGTACCCGTCGGCGAACCAGGAGGCGACGGCCACGTCGTACTCGGCGGTGTGCCGGAAGGCCTCGGCGGCGAGCCGCTTGCGGGCCGTCAGGTCGAAGCCGCCCGCCCTGACGGCGGCCAGCACGTCGGCGTACCGCTCCGGGCTGGTGACGACGGCGACGGAGGGGTGGTTCTTCGCCGCGGCGCGGACCATGGACGGGCCGCCGATGTCGATCTGCTCGACGCAGTCGTCGTCCGAGGCGCCGGAGGCGACGGTCTCCGTGAACGGGTAGAGGTTGACGACCACCAGGTCGAAGGGCTCCACGCCCAGCTCGGCCAGCTGCTCGCGGTGGCTCTCCAGGCGGAGGTCGGCCAGGATGCCGGCGTGGACGCGCGGGTGCAGCGTCTTGACGCGGCCGTCGAGGCACTCGGGGAAGCCGGTCAGCTCCTCGACCTTGGTGACGGGCACTCCGGCGGCGGCGATCTTCCCGGCGGTGGAGCCGGTGGAGACCAGCTCGACACCCGCCTCGTGCAGACCGCGTGCGAGGTCTTCGAGCCCCGTCTTGTCGTAGACGCTGACCAGGGCGCGGCGGATGGGCTTATTCACCGACATGATCGAGATGAACCTTTCGTCCCTCAATGCGATAGCCGTCACGGGCGAGCCGCCCCACGGCCTCGACGAGCAGCTTGCGCTCGACTTCCTTGATGCGTTCGTGGAGAGCCGCTTCGCCCTCCGGGGTGTCCTCTTCGGTCACCTCGACCACGCCCTGCGCGATGATCGGACCGGTGTCGACGCCGTCGTCGACGAAGTGGACGGTGCACCCGGTGACCTTCACGCCGTACGCGAGCGCGTCGCGCACCCCGTGGGCACCGGGAAAGCTGGGGAGCAGGGCGGGGTGGGTGTTGATGAACCGGCCGCCGAATCCGGCCAGGAACGCCTTGCCCACGATCTTCATGAAGCCCGCGGAGACGACGAGGTCCGGCCGGTGCGCGGCGGTGGCCTCGGCGAGCGCGGTGTCCCACTCCGCGCGTGTGGCGTGGTCCCTGACCCGGCACACGAAGGTGGGGATCCCGGCCCGCTCGGCGCGTTCCAGGCCGGCGATGCCGTCGCGGTCGGCGCCGACCGCGACGACGCGGGCGCCGTAGCCCTCGGGGTCGTCGCCGATCGCGTCGAGCAGTGCCTGAAGGTTCGTACCGGAACCGGAGACCAGGACCACCAGTCGGGCCGGTCCGGCGGAAGAGAGCGGGGAGGCCACGGCTGGGCCCTTTCTCACGTGTGGAGCGGTTCGAAGCGGCCGCACCGCCCGCCGCGTCGCGGGCGCATCGGCACGGCGGCCATGCTGTTTGTACGGTCGTACGAAAGAATCGGGCCCCCCGATACGGGGAACTCTACGAACGGTCCGACCGTCAGCAACGATACCGGCACCTCGGCGGAGCCCCGTCTGACGGGGGTGAGCCCCGCCGGCGCGGCCGGACGTCGGCTCTCGGCCACCGTGCCGGTACGCCCCGCTTCCGGCCCCTCCTCGCCGGAAGGTAGCGTCGGGGACAGTGAACCGTCCGCCGGGCGGACATGACGAGATGGGGAAGACGTTCACCACATGCCGGACCGACGCCGCACCTCCTTCCGCCTGCCGCTGTCCGAGCGGGCCCCACTGCTGATGCGGGAGGGCCGGCCCCCCGCACCGGGCTCCTCTTCCTCCTCCTCTTCCCCCTCGGACGAGCCGGGCGGTTCGTCCGGTTCGGGGCGGGGCGAGGACAACCCGTTCGCGCCGCCGCCGGAGGACCGCCCCGACCAGCCGTGGCAGCCGCGCCGGCCGGCGGGCGGCTCCCGGGGCGAGGGCGGTGACGGGGACGCGCCCGAGGGCGGGTCGTCGGACGACCGGCCGGTCTGGGGCAGCCAGTGGAGCAGCCACCAGCCGGGGCGCCAGAGCGGCACCTTCGGCGGGCGGCCGTCCGGGCCCGGCGGGCCGAGCGGCCAGGGCGGCCCGGAGGGCTCCCCCGGTGGCGGAATGCGCTGGGACCCGACGGACCCGGTCCAGCGCCGCGCCCGTTACTCCCTGCTCTCCGGCATGTGGGCCTTCTTCTTCGCGCTCTTCGACTTCCCGGAGATCGCCCTGCTGCTCGGGGCGCTCGCCGCGTACTGGTCGGTCAGCGCGCTGCGGGCCAAGCCCAAGGAGCAGGCCGCTCCCGGCACCGCGGGCCCGTCGCCGGCCGCACCGGCCGCTCCCCCGGCCCCCGGTTCCTCCGTGCCCGGCCCGCCGCCCGCCGCGTACGCGCAGCGCGGCAGCCGGCAGCAGACGACGGCCGCGGTCACCGGTCTGGTGACGGCCGTGGTCGCGCTGGCGATCGTGGCGACGACGTTCACCGTTCAGCTGGTCTACCGCGACTACTACACCTGTGTGAACGACGCCCTCACCAAATCGGGTCAGCTCTCCTGCAACGAACTGCTCCCGAAGCCGCTGGAGCCCTTCTTCGGCGTCAAGAACTAGGGCCGCTCCCGCCCGGCGGCTCGTCGGCCGTCGCGGGCGCGGGCGCGGGGCGTTCCTCCGGGCGCGGTCCGGGGGGCGTCCGCGCGTGCCAGGGATCGGTGGGCAGGAAGTCGTACGGGTCGATGTCGTCGTCCGCGACGCCCGGGACCGCCGTGCCCATGGCGGACGGACGGGGCACCGGCACGGCGGCGGGGTCCGGCTCCGCGTCCGGTCCGCCCGTACGGCGTCCGCGCCACGACCACCGGCGACGGGCCGCCGGCTCGGGGACCGGACCGTCCGCCGGGCCGTCCACCGTGCCCTTCGCCCCGGGCCCGCCGGTCTCGCCCTCCTCCCCCGCGTCCTCGTCCGCGTCCTCGCCGTCCTCCGCGTACGGATCGCGGCCGCGCAGCCGCCAGGCCCTCAGGATCAGGGCCGCCGGTACGGCGACCGCCAGGGCCCAGGCCAGGGCCGCCGCCCCGGTGAGCCACCACACGGGGCCGAACACCGCGAGCCTCCTGACGCCGAGCGGCCCTCCGGCCGCCGCCGCCAGGAGCGCCGCGCCCACCGCGCAGCCCACCGCCCCCAGCGCGGCGGCGAGCGCGGTGTCCCAGGGACCCCACGCCTCCTCGCGCGCCCCATGGGCGGGGGCGGCCCTGCGGACCGTGAACCAGGCGACGGTCAGCGCCGCCGCGAGCGGCACCCCGGCCGCCGCCCAGTTCCCGGGCGTCCCCGGTCCCGGCGCGGGCAGCGCCGCCAGCAGCGGGAAGTCCGGGAGCGACGGGGTGCCGGTGAAGGCGAGCGGGGTGACCGTGGACCCCGTACCGAGCGCGAAGCCGGGGCCCAGACCGTAGGCCGCTCCCCAGACCGCCGCGTTCGGCACCAGCGACAGCGCCAGCAGGAGCACCGCGAACCGCCCGGCCCAGTCGTCGGAGAGCCCGAGGAAGGACTCCTCGACCGGGGCGACGTGCCGGACCAGCGACACGGCGACCACCAGGGCGCCCCCGCCCACGAGCACGGCGGTCCCGGCCGCCGCCGCCCGCCCGGCCGCCCGCGCGCGCCGGACGAACCGGGTACGGGCCATCGCCTCGTGCAGCCGCACCGGGGCCCAGGAGGGCGGCGGCCCGAGCGGGCGGCCCGCCGCCCGCCACACGCCCGACGCGGCGGCGCCCGCCACCACGAACGCCCCGGGGAAGAGCAGGGTCAGCGGCCGGGCGGAGAGCGAGGCGCCCCGGACGTAGAGCGCGACCGCCCCACCCACCAGCAGATATCCGGCCGTCACCAGCGCGAACGCGGCACCGGCCGAGGGTGCCTCGCGCCCCTCGTCGGGTTCGCACACACCGCGGGCGGCCCGGTGCAGCAGCCAGAGCGGCACCACGGCGAGCAGCAGCGGGACGACGCCGACGGGGGCGGGGGTGCCGGTCAGGGTCTGGGTGCGGACCAGTTCGGCCCCGTGCGCCAGCAGCCAGAGGCCGGCCGCCGCGTGGACAGCCTCGCCGGGTCCGCTGCCGGGGTCCGGGGCGCTGATCCACAGCACCACGACGAGCACCGCGACGCAGCCCAGTCCGAGCCCCGCCGCGAGCACGCCGCGCACCAGGGCCAGAACCAGGGCGGCGGGCCCTCCCCGCTCGGCCGGGAACGCCGGGCCGCGTTCGGTCATTTGGGTCACGCGGTCATGCTCCCAACGACACGCGCCTAAACCGTGTAACGGGCGAACAGCCGTGGTGTCGCTCAATATACGTTTATGTACTTTTTCACCCGGTGCAGGTGGTGCGGGGGACCCTCATGACGCAGAGCACGACCGGCACGACCGAGCCCGCACCGCTTCCCTCCCCGAAGGAGCGGCGCAGGCTTCGGGAGGCGAAATCGCTGAGTGAGGAGCAGGTCGCGGCGGCGATGGGGGTCACCCGGGCCACGGTCCGGGCCTGGGAGACCGGCCGTACGAGCCCGCGCGGCCGCAAGCGCGAGGCGTACGCACGCCTGATCGGCACCGCGCCCGCGGCGTCCACCCCGCGCCCCTCTTCCGTCAAGCCGACGCCCCCGAACACCCCGCCGAAGACCACGGTCGGGGAGCACGCGGGGGTCGAGGAGGCCCGCACGGACGAACCGTCCCCGGCGGCCGAGGAGGCACCGGCAGTTGCGGAAGCACCGGCAGTTGCGGAAGCACCGGCAGTTGTGGAAGCACCGGCGGGCGCGGAAGCAGCGGCGATTGCGGAGGCACCGGCGGGCAAAAAGGCCGCGACCGTCGATAAGGCCGCGGTGGCTGGTGGGACCGAGGTGGCCGAGGGGACTGCGGCGGTCGGTGAGAGTCCTGAAGCGGCGTCACCGGCCGGGGACGGGCCGGTCGCCGACGAGGCGGCGTCCGGGGAAGAGCCGGGGCCCTCGCCCGCCGAGGCGTTCGACGCGCTGTACCGGCATGCCGCCCCCGCGATCTTCCGGCAGGTCTATCTGCTGACGGGCCGGCTGGCCCTCTCCCGGGAGGCGGTCGGCAAGGCCTTCGAGGTGGCGTGGGACCGCTGGCCGGAGGTGGCCGTGGACCGCGATCCGGTGGGGTGGGTACGGGCCGCCGCCTACGAGCACGCGATGTCCCCGTGGCACCAGCTGCGGCGCGAACACCGCCGTCCCGATCCGCCGCCCGAGGCGCCCGAGCCGCGCGCGCTGCTCGACGCGCTGCTGGCCCTGCCGCCCGCGTACCGCCGCACCCTGCTGCTGCACGACGGGGTCGGGCTGGGGCTTCCGGAGACGGCGGCCGAGACCGAGGCGAGCACCCCGGCAGCCGCGGGGCGGCTGATGACCGCGCGGGCGGCCGTCGCGGAGCAGGTGCCCGGTCTGGACGGGGACGGTGAGCCGGACGAGCAGTCCGCGCTGATCCGCGAACGGCTCGGCGCCCTCGCCCTCACCCAGCCCGCCTCCTCGCTGCCGCTGCCGGAACTGATCCGCAACGGCGGCGAGCGCAAGGCCGAGCTGTGGACCCGGGCGGCGGTCGCGTTCACCGTGCTGATCATCGGGCTCACCCTGATCACCCTGGCCACGGCGCCGCGCCGCTACGAGACGCCGGAATCGCCCCCGCAGAAGGTGGAGGGGGTGCCGCCGCTCGGCGGTCCGCAGAAGCTGACCCCGCAGGACGAGAAGCTGCGCAAGAAGCTGGGCGACGAACTCGTCCACGGCCCGGCCCGGCTGGTCCCCCGGGCCGAGTGAACCCGGGCCGGCCCCCCGGGCCGGCCGAATCCGGCGCCGGACACAGACGCGGGCCCGCATCCCCGGTTCGGGGGTGCGGGCCCGCGTCTGCTGTGCGGTGACGCCTCGGGCGTCCGTGCGCGGTGCCTCAGGCGCCGAGGATCTCGCGCGCGAGCTTGGCGGTCTCGGTCGGCGTCTTGCCGACCTTCACGCCGGCGGCCTCAAGGGCCTCCTTCTTCGCCTGGGCGGTGCCGGAGGAGCCGGAGACGATGGCGCCGGCGTGGCCCATGGTCTTGCCCTCGGGGGCGGTGAAGCCCGCGACGTAACCGACGACCGGCTTGGTCACGTTGGCCTTGATGAAGTCGGCCGCACGCTCCTCGGCGTCGCCGCCGATCTCGCCGATCATGACGATCAGGTCGGTCTCGGGGTCGGCCTCGAACGCCGCGAGGGCGTCGATGTGTGTCGTACCGATGACCGGGTCGCCACCGATGCCGACGGCGGAGGAGAAGCCGATGTCACGCAGCTCGTACATCATCTGGTAGGTCAGCGTGCCGGACTTGGACACGAGACCGATGCGGCCGGGCTTGGTGATGTCGCCCGGGATGATGCCGGCGTTGGACTGGCCGGGGGTGATCAGGCCGGGGCAGTTCGGACCGATGATCCGGGTCTTGTTGCCCTTCGACGAGGCGTACGCCCAGAAGGCGGCCGAGTCGTGGACGGCGATGCCCTCGGTGATCACGACGGCGAGCGGGATCTCGGCGTCGATCGCCTCGATGACGGCGGCCTTCGAGAAGGCCGGCGGGACGAAGAGGACCGACACGTCGGCGCCCGTCTTGTCCATCGCTTCCTTGACGCTGCCGAACACCGGTACCTCGGTGCCGTCGAAGTCGACGGACGTACCGGCCTTGCGGGGGTTCACGCCACCGACGATGTTGGTGCCGTCGCCGAGCATGAGCTTGGTGTGCTTCATGCCCGTCGCGCCGGTCATCCCCTGGACGATGACCTTGCTGTCCTTGGTGAGGAAGATAGCCATGGTGGTCTGAGTCCCTCTTCCTTACTTCGCGGCCGCGGCGAGCTCGGCGGCCTTGTCGGCCGCGCCGTCCATGGTGTCCACACGCTGGACCAGCGGGTGGTTGGCGTCGGAGAGGATCTTGCGACCCAGCTCCGCGTTGTTGCCGTCAAGGCGCACGACGAGCGGCTTGGTGACCGCCTCGCCCTTGGACTTGAGCAGTTCGAGGGCCTGGACGATGCCGTTGGCGACCTCGTCGCAGGCGGTGATGCCACCGAAGACGTTGACGAACACGGACTTGACGTCCGGGTCGCCGAGGATGATCTCCAGGCCGTTCGCCATGACCTCGGCGGAGGCGCCGCCACCGATGTCGAGGAAGTTGGCGGGCTTCACGTTGCTGTGGTTCTCACCGGCGTACGCGACGACGTCCAGGGTCGACATGACCAGGCCGGCGCCGTTGCCGATGATGCCGACCTCGCCGTCCAGCTTGACGTAGTTGAGGTTCTTGGCCTTGGCCGCGGCTTCGAGCGGGTTGGCCGCGGCCTTGTCCTCGAGCTCCTCGTGGCCCGGCTGGCGGAAGTCGGCGTTCTCGTCGAGAGACACCTTGCCGTCCAGGGCCAGGATGCGGCCGTCCTTGGTCTTGACCAGCGGGTTGACCTCGACGAGGAGGGCGTCCTCGGCGACGAAGGTGTCCCACAGCGTCACCAGGACCTCGGCGACCTTCTCGGCCACCTCGGCCGGGAAGCTGGCCTGGGCGACGATCTCGCGGGCCTTCTCGATCGTGACGCCGTCGACGGCGTTGACCGGGACCTTCGCGAGGGCCTCGGGGGTCTTCTCCGCGACCTCCTCGATGTCCATGCCACCCTGCACGGAGGCCATGGCCAGGAAGGTGCGGTTGGTGCGGTCGAGGAGGTACGAGACGTAGTACTCCGCCTCGATCTCCGGGGACAGCTCGGCGATCATCACCTTGTGGACCGTGTGGCCCTTGATGTCCATGCCGAGGATGTCGGTCGCCCGCGCGACCGCCTCGTCGGGGTTGGCGGCAAGCTTCACGCCACCGGCCTTGCCGCGGCCGCCGACCTTCACCTGCGCCTTGACGACAGACTTGCCGCCCAGCCGCTCGGTCGCCTCGCGGGCCGCCTCAGGCGTGTCGATGACTTCACCGGCCAGCACCGGTACACCGTGCTTGGCGAAGAGGTCCCTCGCCTGGTACTCGAACAGGTCCACGCGCGTCCGTCCCTTGTCAAATGGTCTCGCGGTTGGTTTTCTGCGTGGGCGTGCCGCGAGGGGCATCGTGACTGCACTGTCACCAGGGAGGCGCATACGGTGACCGAATACGCGGCATGTCCATCTCGCAGGTTATCCCCGCGCCGCGCATGACCTTAAATCGGAGCAGTCCGCAGGGCGGTGATTACGGTCACAGATCGCCCTGGTGGCCGGGTCGCGGTGGACAAATCGCCACGGGGCGGCGACGGAGCGCGTCCGGACCGGCCGGGCGGTCGCGCCGCCGCCCGGACGGGGATCCCGGGACGGGCCGCGGCGCCCGGCCCTACCGCCCGCCCTCCTTGTCCGGTATCGGAAGCGGCCGCTTCTCGACGGCCGCCGCCATCACCTCGGGGAAGAGGTCCGGGGTGCAGGCGAAGGCCGGGGCACCCAGGGCCGCCAGCGCCTCCGCGTGCGCGCGGTCGTAGGAGGGGGCGCCCTCGTCGGAGAGGGCCAGCAGGGTGACGAACTGCACCCCGGACGCCTTCATCGCGGCCACCCGCTTCAGCATCTCGTCGCGGATCCCGCCCTCGTAGAGGTCGCTGATCAGCACGACGACGGTGTCCGCCGGGCGGGTGATCCGCGACTGGCAGTAGGCCAGGGCCCGGTTGATGTCGGTGCCGCCGCCGAGCTGGGTGCCGAAGAGGACGTCCACGGGGTCGTCGAGCCGGTCGGTGAGATCGACGACCGCGGTGTCGAAGACGACCAGCCGGGTCCGCAGCGCGCGCATGGACGCGAGCACCGCCCCGAACACCGAGGCGTACACCACGGAGGCGGCCATCGAGCCGGACTGGTCGATGCAGAGGACGACGTCCTTCTTCACCGACCGCGCGGCCCGTCCGTACCCGATGAGCCGTTCGGGCACGACCGTCCCGGCGCTTTCCCGGCCGGGCAGCTCCAGATAGTTCTTGAGGTTGGCACGGATGGTGCGGTTCCAGTCGATCGCGTGGTGGCGCGGCCGGGCGATCCGCGCGGAGCGGTCCAGGGCGCCGCCGAGCACGGTCCTGGTCCGGGTGGACAGCCGCCGCTCCAGCTTCTCCACCACCGCGCGCACGACGGCCCGCGCGGTCTCCTTCGTCGTCTCGGGCATGGCCTTGTTGAGCGAGAGCAGGGTGCCGACGAGGTGGACGTCGGGCTCGACGGCCTCCAGCATCTCCGGTTCGAGCAGAAGCGCGGAGAGGCCGAGCCGGTCGATGGCGTCGCGCTGCATGACCTGGACGACGGAGGCCGGGAAGTACGTCCGGATGTCGCCGAGCCAGCGGGCCATGGACGGGGCGGAGGCCCCGAGCCCGGCCGTCCGGCCGCCGCCCGGTCCGCCGCCGGGCCGCCCGCCGCCCTCGTAGAGCGCGGTGAGCGCGCCGTCCATCGCGGCGTCCCGCCCGCTGAGCGTGCGGCCGGTGCCGTGCTCGCCGTCCGCCCCGAGCACCAGTCGCCACCGCCGCAGCCGCTCTGCCTCACCGTCCGCCCCCGTACCCGCCGTCCCCGCACCCGCCGTCACCGCACCTGCCGTCCCCGTGCCCGCCGTCACCGGCCCGACCTCGGCGCCCGCTCCACCGGCCGTCGTCGTCATCCCGTCGCCCCCATGTCTGCCGTGGCCGTCGCCGTGGCGGTCTCGGTTCCGGTCGCGGTCTCGGTTCCGGTCGCGGTCTCGGTTCCGGTCGCGGTCTCGGTTCCGGTCGCGGTCTCGGATTCGGTCGCGGTCTCGGATTCGGTCTCGGACTCGGACTCGGACTCGGACTCGGACTCGGACTCGTACGTCGATTGTTCTGGTCCGCGTCTCTCGGGGAGGGCCGGGACGGTTGGTGCGGAGTCGTCGTTCTTCGGGGGGCCGGAGGCGGTCGCGGCCGGGCCGGAGGCCGTCGCGGCCCCCTCCGGGCGTGCCGCCGCGTCGGCGTCCAGGCCGAGGAGGAGGCGCAGGACCGGCAGCACCGCGTCGGCGCGGGCCGTGTCGAGGGCGGGGCCGAAGCCCGGGGCCGGGGGTGCGTGGCCGGGCGCGGCCGGGGTGCCCGGGGCCGAGCCCGTGGACGGGCCGCGCCGGACCAGCTCACCCAAAGTGCGGCGCACGCCCGGTTCGTACGCCGAGAAGGTGCGGCGCAGCAGGGGCAGCACATCGGTGAACGTGCCGGCGGGGACCGAGACGAGCCAGGCGTCGACGAGGGCGAGGAGCCGCTCGTCGTGGACGAGGAGCATGCCGCCGCCGGCCGCGCCGCCGACGAAGCCCTCGATCCAGGCGGCGGCGTCGGCGGGGGCGGTGCCGGGTGACAGGGCGAGTCCCATCAGGCGGGCGGCGTCGTCGTGGGCGAGGTGCCCGTCGTCGAGGAGCAGCCGGGCCGCCCGGCCCCGGATCACTCCGGCGGCGGTGTCGCGGGCGGTGAGGCCGCGCAGGACGGTCCGCCAGCGCTCGCGCAGCCCGTCCGCGCTCTCCGGCACGGCGCCGGCCAGCAGGCCGATCGCGGTGTGCACGCCGTCGACGCGCCGGCGCAGGGCGGTGGCCGCGTCGTCGTCCAGGCCGGTGCAGGCCGGGGGCAGGCCGACGCAGATCCGCTCCGCGAGTCCGGCCGCGACCTCGCCCAGCGCGGTGGTGTCCGTGGCGCGGACGTCGCCGTAGCGCAGGGTGCGGGCCAGGGCGGGCAGGGCGTCCGCGAGGTGACCGACGTCGGTGTCGAGCGCGGCCCGGTCCGCGAGCGCCCGCATCACGACGGGGAGCGCGCCGGGCAGTCCGGCGAGCAGGCAGCGCTCGGCCAGGGCGGTGACGTCCGCGAGCGCGGTGGCCGCCAGGGCCTCGGACTCGGCGCGCGCGGTGGCGGCGGCGAGCACCGTGGTACCCCAGACGCCCGCTTCCGCGACGCGGACGTACAGCTCGGGCTCCCAGCGCAGTCGCCAGCTCTCCCGGAAGGTGCCGGTGCTCCCCCGGCCCGCGGCGGGCTCGCCCCAGTCGATGCCGAGCAGCCGCAGCCGGTGCAGCAGGCGGCTGCGCGCCGCGTCGGTGTCCTTGCGGAGGTCGAGGTCCAACTCCCGTTCGGCCGCCTCGGGTTTGAGGCGCAGGGTGCGCTGCTGCCGTTCGAGGTCGCGCTGGAGCGGAATGGCGGGAGCCGTGTCGGGGACCTCGCCGAGGGCGACGCCGACGACGAGCCGGTCCCGGACGAGGGCGAGCGGCACGTCGGAGCCGTCGCACATCACGGCCCGCACGGCGTCGGTCGCCTCGCCCAGCCCGGCGAGCGGCCGGCCGCGGACGGCGGCGAGGGTCTCGGCCAGCCGGACCGCTTCGATGACATGGGCGGAGGACACGAACCGGTCCTCCTCGCGCAGGAGTCCGGCGACCTTGGTCATCCAGCGTTCGACCGGGCGGTCGGGGGCGGCGAAGAGGTGCGCGTACCAGCCGGGCGAGTCGATGCCCGCGCCGTATCCGCTGTGCCGGGCCAGGCGCCGGTGGGTCCAGGGCACCCAGGTCAGCTCGGCCCGGACCTTGGGCAGGCCCTTGAGGAGGGCCCGGTCGGCGGCGAGCGTGGTCCGGGTGCGGAGCGCGGGCACGTGCCAGGCACCGCAGACGACGGCGACGCCGTCACCGAACTCCTTGCGCGCGGCGCGCAGTTGGAGTCGCATATAGGCCTCGCGGAGCGTGTCCCTCGGGTGCCCGCCGTCCCCGTACGCCTCGCGCAGCGCGGACATGGCCTCGGCCAGGGCGTCGAAGGCGGCCAGCGGGCCGGCGCCGTTGCCCGTGCCGGGGGTGTCCGGAAGACGGTGCTCGACGACGTCCTCCCACCAGCGCTCGGGGTCGTCGTATCCGGCGGTCTCGGCCAGCACCCGGATGGGGTCGAGGGGCACGGACCGGGGTCCGCCGTCCTCCCCCTTCTCCTCCTCCCCCTCCCCCTCTTCTTCTGCTCCCTCCGCTCGTTCCGGTTCCTGGGCCAGGGTGTGCGCGGCGGGGAGGTCGATGAAGCGGACGGGGACCTCGTGCGCCAGGGCCCAGCGGAGCGCGGTCCATTCGGGCGAGAACGCGGCGAACGGCCAGAACGCGGCGCGTCCCGGATCGTCCACCGCGTGAGCGAGCAGGGCGACGGGCGGCCGCATCTGCTCGTCGGCGGCGAGCGGCAGCAGGGCGTCCGCCTCGGGCGGGCCCTCGATGAGAACGGCGCTCGGGCCGGCGGCGTCCAGGGCGGCCCCGACGGCGCGGGCGGAGCCCGGTCCGTGGTGCCGCACGCCGAGCAGCAGCGGACCTCCGTGGGGCGTGTGCTCCGTGGTCATACGGAGACCTCACGGCAGGCGCGGTAGAAGTCCTTCCAGCCGTCCCGCTCGCGCACGACCGTCTCCAGATACTCCTGCCAGACGACCCGGTCGGCGGCCGGATCACGGACGACGGCGCCGAGGATGCCGGCGGCGACGTCGCCGGGGCGGAGGACGCCGTCGCCGAAGTGGGCGGCGAGGGCGAGGCCGTTGGTGACGACGGAGATCGCCTCGGCCGTGGACAGCGTGCCGGAGGGGGACTTGAGCCTGGTCCGGCCGTCGGCCGTGACGCCGTCGCGCAGTTCACGGAAGACCGTGACCACGCGGCGGATCTCGGCGAGGCCGTCGGGGGCGGGCGGCAGATCGAGGGAGCGGCCGATCTGGCCGACCCTGCGGGAGACGATGTCGACCTCCGCCTCGGGGGTGGCGGGCAGGGGGAGCACCACGGTGTTGAACCGGCGGCGCAGGGCGCTGGACAGCTCGTTGACACCCCGGTCGCGGTCGTTGGCGGTGGCGATGACGTTGAACCCGCGGACGGCCTGGACCTCCTGGCCCAGTTCGGGCAGGGGCAGGGTCTTCTCCGACAGGATCGTGATCAGCGAGTCCTGGACGTCCGCCGGGATGCGGGTCAGCTCCTCGATCCGGGCGGTCATGCCCTCGGACATGGCGCGCATCAGCGGGCTGGGCACCAGGGCGTCGCGGCTGGGGCCGTGGGCCAGCAGTTGCGCGTAGTTCCACCCGTAGCGGACGGCTTCCTCGGGGGTGCCCGCGGTGCCCTGGACGAGGAGCGTCGAGTCCCCGCTGACGGCGGCCGCGAGATGCTCGGAGACCCAGGTCTTCGCCGTGCCGGGCACGCCGAGGAGGAGCAGCGCGCGGTCGGTGGCGAGCGTGGTGACGGCGACCTCGACGAGGCGGCGCGGGCCCACGTACTTCGGTGTGATCACGGTGCCGTCGGGCAGCGTGCCGCCGAGGAGATAGGTGGCGACGGCCCAGGGCGACAGGCGCCAACGCGGCGGGCGGGGGCGGTCGTCGGCGGCGGCGAGCGCCTTCAGCTCGTCGGCGAAGGCGTCCTCGGCGTGCGGGCGCAGGGCCTGGTTTCCGATATCTGCGGTGGTTGCGGACACGGTCGTGGTTCCCCCTCCAGGTCGGTCGGCCTGTTGTGCTTCCCACCGTGCACCATGGCACTGACAATCGACCTTTCCGCAGGTCGGAGGCTGTTGTCAGTGGGGTCGCCTACGGTCGGAACCATGCTGCTGACTGACGGGGGAGAACCCTTGGGCACCGCTGCTCCTGCGGTGCGCTGGACGGTGGAGCAGGTTCTGGCGCTGGCTCCTGACGACGCCTCACGCAGGGCGGGGAACAAGCTGGGTGCGCCCGGTCCGTGGTCGGACACCGGGGAGGACGCGTCGGGCGCGGTGTGGGGGCTGTGCCGGGGCAGCGGAAGCACGCCCTACCGGACGGTGGTGGACACCTCGGGCCCGGCGTATCTGTGCGGGTGCCCCAGCCGGAAGTTCCCGTGCAAGCACGCACTGGGGCTGCTGCTGCTCCGCGCGTCGGGCGACTGGCGGCCGGGCGGAGCGGTTCCGCCGGACTGGGCGGACGCGTGGCTGACCGCCCGTCGCGCCCGTGCCGGGGAAGGGCCGGGCGCGGTGGACGGGGGCGGTGCGAAGGCGGGCGGCCCGGCCGATCCGGCGGCGGCGCGGCGGCGGGCCGAGCGCCGGGCGGAGCGGATCGACGGCGGCGCGCAGGAGCTGGAGCAGCGGCTGGGCGATCTGCTGCGCGGCGGGCTCGCGGCGTCCGAGCAGACGGGGTACGGGCTGTGGGAGGAGGCGGCGGCCCGGATGGTGGACGCCCAGGCCCCCGGACTGGCGGGCCGGGCACGGGAGTTGGGTGCGGTGGCGTCCTCCGGACCGGGCTGGCCGGTGCGGATGCTGGAGGAGTGCGCGCTGCTGCATCTCCTGGACACGGCGTGGCTGGGCATCGACGCGCTGCCCGCGCCGCTGGCCTCGACGGTCCGCACCCGGGTCGGTCTGCCCTCGGCCGCCGAGGGACCTGCCGTCCGTGACCGCTGGCTGGTCCTCGCCCAGTACGACACCCCCGAGGGAAAGATCGTGGCCCGCCGGATCTGGCTGTACGGAAGGGAGTCGGGCCGCACGGCGCTGCTGCTCTCCTTCGGCGCCCCCGGACAGGCCCCGGCGACGGCCCTGCCGGTCGGTGTCACGCTCGACGCCGAGCTGACCCCGTTTCCGGGGGCGGGGCAGCTCCGGGCCGAGCTGGGGACACGGTTCGGCGCGCCCGTGCCGGGCGGTCCGCCGCCGCCCGGGGTCGACGTGACCGGTGCGATCACGGCGTACGGGACGGCCCTGGCCGACGATCCCTGGCTGGATTCCTGGCCGGTGACGCTGCACGGGGTCGTGCCGGTCCCGACCGCGGACGGCTGGCAGTTGGCCGACGCACACGGGGACACGGCGCTTCCGGTCGCCCCGCCGGCGCTGTCCCGGCCCGCGCTCTGGAAGCTCGTCGCGCTCTCCGGCGGCGGCCCGCTGACCGTCTTCGGCACCTGCGGCCACCGGGGCTTCGACCCCCTCGCGGCCTGGTCGGAGGACCGCCCGCTCGACACCCTGACCCCGGTGACCCCATGACCTCCGGAGGGGCGATGTCCCGACACCCGCTCGACGCCCCGACCCCAGTGGCTCCGTGACCCCAGGAGGAGCGATGACCCGACACCCGCTCGACGCCCCGACCCCAGTGGCTCCGTGACCCCAGGAGGAGCGATGTCCCGACCCGCCGCGGCCCCGGCCGCTCCCGTGTCCGTGCCGTGGGAGGAGCTGGTCACCTCGGCGCTGCTGGGGACGGACCGGCGGCCTCTCGCGGTGGCGCCCCGGCCCGGCCCGGACGGTGCGGCGGCCGCCCTGCTGGACGCCGCCGCCGTGCACACCGTCCGGCGCCGGGCGGGACTGCTGCCCGCGCCGGCCGCGCCCCGGCCCGCCCCGGCGCCGGCGGACCCGCGTCCCGTCCCGCCCGCGGCGGCCCGGAGCCGGCTGGCGCAGCTGCTCGCGGACCGGGCCGGGGCGAGCGGCGGGGGCGGCAGACGCGGGGCCGCCCCGGATCTGACGGAGCTGATCCCGCAGTGGCTGGCCACCGCCAACCGGCACGGCTACCGGGCGCCGGACGCCGTGCTGCCCGCGCTGCTGGAGGCGGCCCGCGCCCGAACGGATCTGCGGCCCGGGGCCCTGACCTTCGCCGGTCCGCGCGGACTGTGGCTGGCCGGACTGAACCCGGACTGGAGGTTCGCGCTGCGCGGCGCGTCCGGAAGCGCGCTGCTGCCCGAGGTGACGGACCGGGAGGGGGTGCGGCGGCTCTGGGACGAGGGGCTGTTCGCCGAGCGGATCGCGCTGCTCGCCGCCGTCCGGGCGCACGACGCGGAGGCGGCCCGCGCTCTGCTGGACACCACCTGGTCCTCCGAACGGGCCGAGGACCGGCTGATGTTCATCGACTCGCTGCGCACCGGGCTGTCGGGTGCCGACGAGGAGTTCCTGGAGCGGGCGCTCGCCGACCGCAGCCGCAATGTGCGGGCCACGGCCGCCGAGCTGCTGTCGGCGCTGCCCTCCTCGGCGCTCGCCGGGCGGATGGCGGTGCGCGCCCTGTCCTGCGTCAGCCCCGGACTCACCGGCACCGAGCCGTTCGTGGCCGTGGAGGCCCCGCACGAGTGCGATGCGGAGATGCAGCGGGACGGAGTGGTGGCGCTCCCGCCGTCGGGCCGGGGCGAACGCTCGTGGTGGCTGGGGCAGTTGGTGGAGTCGTCGCCGCTTTCCGTCTGGCCGGGACGGTTCGCCGGGCGCGGGGCGCGGGAGATCGTGGCGTTGCCGGTGGCCGACGGCTGGGGCGAGGAGCTGCACGCGGCCTGGTGCCGGGCGGCCGTCAGACAGCGGGACCCCGCGTGGGCGCGGGCGCTGCTGGGCGCCCCGTCGACGCCTCCGTCGCACGGGCCCGGCACCGCGTCGCTGGCCGAGCGCTCCAAGCTTTTGGCCGTGCTGCCGGCGGCCGAGCGGGCGGAGTGGGTCGCCGGGTTCATCGCCGCGCACGGCCTGTCCGAGGCGTTCCAGCTGCTCGGGGTCTGCCCGACCCCGTGGGCGCAGCCGCTCGGGCGGTCCGTCGTGGACGCCCTCGACATCGCGCGGGACGCGGGCAGCTATCCGTGGAGCTTCAGCGGGGTGATGGGCCTGGCCGAGCGCTGTCTGGACCCGGCCGAGGCGGACAGGCTGGAAATCCTCACCACCACGCCCGACGAACCCGAGGACGCGTCGCCGGGTGCGAACGGCTACTGGTCGGAGGCGTTCCAGCGCCTGGTCTCCACGTTGCGGCTGCGCGCGGCGATGGACGAGGAGCTGACGCCGGACGACGGAGAGTAGGGAGCCTCACGCAGCGTGCCCGCGCGGACGGGGCGGTCGCGGGCCGCGCACACGTCCGCGCCCCGCCCCGCTCCCCGAAGGGCCGGACGGCCGAAGCACCGGACGACCGGTACGCCGAGGCCCGGTCCGGTTCCGAATCCGGGTCCCATCCGAATCCGGTTCCGGTCCCATCAGACTCCGGGTCCCGATCCGGGTCCGGGTCCCGATCCGGGTCCGGGTCCCGATCCGGGTCCTGAATCAGGCCGCCGCCGGAACTCAGGCCTCCGCCGGGTGCCGGACGTTCGCGTTGACCCAGTCGACGATCGCGGTGGTCGTCGCGCCGGGGGTGAAGATCTCCGCGACGCCCTGCTCCTTCAGCGGCGGGATGTCGTCGTCCGGGATGATGCCGCCGCCGAAGACCTTGATGTCGGCCGCGTCGCGCTCCTTCAGCAGTTCGATCACCTTGGCGAAGAGCGTGTTGTGCGCGCCGGAGAGGATCGAGAGGCCGATCGCGTCGGCGTCCTCCTGGATCGCGGTGTCCACGATCTGCTCGGGCGTCTGGTGGAGGCCGGTGTAGATGACCTCCATCCCCGCGTCGCGGAGGGCCCGCGCGATCACCTTCGCCCCGCGGTCATGCCCGTCGAGGCCCGGCTTCGCCACCACCACACGGATCGGACCGGTCACACCCATCACTGCCTCCACATGCGTTTCCCGTACCGGAAGGGCCGGGGATGTGAACGAACGTTATCGACAGCATCCCGCACGGTGTCGTTTCGCGGTGGGCGGGGAGGGGGAAATCACACGTGGGACATGTTCACCGGGCACCGTTCCCCGTCAGGACGCGGCAGACCGCCGCGGGGGGGACGGCCGCCGGGAGAGCCGCGACGAGGCCGTCGTGCCACCGCGCCGTCAGCCGCACGGCACGGTGGTACGGCTCGCCCGCCGGCCGCCCCGCCAGGGCGGTCGGGACGCAGCAGGTCGCTCCTCTTCCGGTATCGGAGCAGGAGGTCGATCATGCGGACCCCGACGTTTCTCCCCTCGATGCCTTCCCTCCCCTCGGTGCCCCGGATGTCCGGGGCCGTACTGAGGGCCGCCGCACTGGAACTGGTGGTGCTCGCCGGGCACGCCCTGCTGTACCCCACCGGGGTGACCGGCGAACGGCACCCCGCGAACGACCCCCCGGCCGGTCCCCCGCGCGATTCCCCGGCCGGACCGACGGAGCGCGGCTCCGGCGCGTCCGGCCGCGCGGCGGCGCTGCCCGTGTCGGGTCCCGGCCACCGGCCCGTGATCCTGCTGCACGGCTTCATCGACAACCGTTCCGTCTTCGTCCTGCTGCGCCGCTCCCTGGCCCGGCACGGCTGGCACCATCTGGAATCGCTCAACTACTCCCCGCTGACCTGCGAGATCCGCACCGCCGCCGAACTGCTCGGGCGGCACGTGGAGGAGATCTGCGCCCGTACGGGGCAGCGGGAGGTCGACATCGTCGGGCACAGCCTGGGCGGGCTCATCGCGCGCTACTACGTCCAGCGGCTGGGCGGCGACCGGCGGGTCCGCACCGTCGTCACGCTCGGCACCCCGCACGGCGGCACCGCGCTCGCCCGGCTGGCCGGAGCCCATCCCATCGCCCGCCAGATGCTCGGCGACTCGGAGCCCATCCAGGAGTTGCGGCTGCCCGCGCCCGGCTGCCGCACCCGCTTCGTCAGCTTCTGGAGCGAACTGGACCAGGTGATCGTCCCCGCCGAGGCGGCCTGTGTCGACCATCCGGACCTGGACGCGGTCAACGTACGCGTCACCGGGATCGGCCACCTCGCCCTGCCGGTGCACCCGGCCGTCGCCGCCGCCGTCCGCGAGGCGCTCGACGCCGACACGCCGGACCACGGGGCCACGGGCACGGCCTCGGTCGCCTGAACGCGCGCCCCCGGGCCGCCCCCTTCTGCCCCGGAGCGCCCTCCGAGAGCCGCTTGGAACGCCTCGGAGGAGGCCCTCCGAGGCCTCAAGAATCGAACGAGTTTCGAACATAGAGCCAAGGCTGTGTGCGCAGCCCGCCGAAAGACGGCCGATTGCCCGTTTCCTGAGCGCGCGGGGGCGGCCGAAGATTGTCGGCGTCGCATACCGCCGGGTACAGTCGCGGCCACTGCTTACCCTCCGGAGTCCCCCACCGGACGCCGGAGACTGGTCCTGCTGCCGAGGCGAGAGAGAAGTTGGTGAACGACCAGCCCCCCTACGCCGGGTACGCCGGGTACGACAGCCACTCCACGGGCAGCTTCGACAGCGACCCGCTCTTCGGCTCCCTGCCCGGTGGACACGACGCCTCGTACGACACCTCGGCGGGTTACGCGTCGCCGTACGCGACCGAGGACGGGACCGGATACACCGGCACGTACGAGGCGTACGGGACGGCCCAGTGGGACACGGGCGGGCACCCGACAGTCGGCTATGGGCACACCGCCGATTACACGGCGTACACGGCACAGCCCCAGCAGCACCCCTCGTACGACGCGTACGGCACCTCGGACTCGTACGACGCGACCGGCTCGTACGGCACCACCGACACGTACGCCACCACCGACACGTACACCGCCACCGGAACGTACGGCACGGCCGACTCGTACGACCCCGCCGTCTACGACACCGGTGCGACCTGGCTGCCGACGGACGGCGCCCTGCCGACGGTCCCGGCCCAGGGCGGGGCACCCGACTCCTCCGGCCAGTGGGACACCACCGCCTGGTACGCGGACGGCCGGTGGGCGGCCACGGACACCGCCCGGTACGACACCGGCGCCTACGACGCCACCGCCTGGAACACCGGGGCCGAGGCCGCCCCGCACGACACGTACGAGCACTCCGCGCCCACCGAGACCGCCGTCGCCGTCGAGCCGCCGGCCGGGCCGGCCGCCGAGCCCGCCCCCGAGCCGGACGCGGGCTCCGCCTTCGACCCGTACGAGCCCTACCGCGCCGCAGCCGAAGCCGAGCACACCGCGGCCGACGACGCCGGCCACGGCGGCCGGCCCGTCCGGGGGCGCAGCCGCCGGCGCTCCCCCGCCAAACGCTCCGCACTCCTCACCGTCGCCGTCCCCTCCGCCTGCGTGATGAGCGTGGCGGGCATCGCCGCGGCCTCCGTCGGCGGCATCGGCGGGCTGGGCGGGGGCGAGGAGAAGAAGGACGACACGATGTCCATGGCGGCCGCCGACCCCGGCACCGTCAAACCGGTCGCGGCCAACAACAAGCTGGACACCCAGCTCGCCAACCTCAGCGCCGACGCGGAGAACTTCGCGGACCGCGCCAGCCGCACCCAGGAGCGCATCGACCTCAAGGCGCGGCAGGCCGCCGAGAAGAAGAAGCGCGAGGAGGAGGCGGCCCGCAAGGAGGCGCTGCGCCCCAAGTTCGTCCTGCCGGTCAAGCAGCACGGTCTCAGCGCCTACTTCGGCCAGGCGGGCGTCAACTGGATGTCGGTGCACACCGGCATCGACTTCCCCGTCGGCCCCGGCACGCCGGTGATGGCGGCGACCGACGGCACCGTGCGCACGCAGTTCAACAGCGCCTACGGGAACATGGCGATCGTGACCATGGCCGACGGCACGGAGACCTGGTACTGCCACCTCTCCAGCACCCGGATCCGCTCGGGCCCGGTCAAGGCCGGCGACGTCATCGCGTACTCCGGTGACACGGGCAACTCGACCGGACCGCATCTGCACTTCGAGGTGCGGCCCGGCGGCGGCGCGGCGATCAACCCGCTGACCTGGCTCCGCAGCCACGGCGTCAACCCCACCTGAGCCCTGCGGCATCCCGCACCCGGGAGCCGGTCACGGCTCCCGGGGCGGCGCGGGTCAGAGCTTCTCGACCGGCGCGTACCTCAGCAGCAGCTTCTTCGGGCGTTCGTCGCCGAAGTCCACCGTGGCCTTGGCCTGGTCGCCGACGCCCTCGACCGCCGTCACCGTGCCCAGACCGAACTGGTCGTGGGTGACCCGGTCCCCGACCGCCAGCGAGACCGTCGGCTTCTCCGAGGCCCGCCGGGTCGCGAAGCCGGAGGGCCCGGAGCGCGCGCGGGAGGCGGAGAGCGACGAGGTGATGCCCGAGGTCGGACCCGCCGGGGCCGCCATCGGGCCCTTGCGCTTCCACTCCAGGTGCTGGTCGGGGATCTCCTCCAGGAACCGCGACGGCGGGTTGTACGAGGGCTGGCCCCAGGCGCTGCGCATGGCGGCGCGGGTGAGGTAGAGGCGTTCGCGGGCGCGGGTGATGCCGACGTACGCGAGACGGCGCTCCTCCTCCAGTTCCTTGGTCTGGCCGAGGGCCCTCATGTGCGGGAAGACGCCGTCCTCCATGCCGGTGAGGAAGACCACCGGGAATTCGAGGCCCTTGGCGGTGTGCAGGGTCATCAGGGTGATGACGCCGGAGCCGTCGGTGTCCTCGTCCGGGATCTGGTCGGAGTCGGCGACGAGCGCGACCTTCTCCAGGAACTCCGCCAGGGTGCCCGCGCCCTCCTCCTCGCCGCGCTCCTGCTCGAATTCGAGGGCGACGGCGGCGAGTTCCTGGAGGTTCTCGATACGGGTCTCGTCCTGGGGGTCGGTGGAGGCCTGGAGTTCGGCGAGATAGCCCGTACGCTCCAGCACGGCCTCCAGCACGACGGCGGGTCCGGCGCCGGACTCGACGATCGTGCGCAGCTCCTCCATCAGCGTGTTGAACCGCTTGACGGCGTTGGCCGAGCGCGCGGCCATCCCGTACGCCTCGTCGACCCGGCGCAGCGCCTGCGGGAAGGAGATCTTCTCGCGCAGGGAGAGGGCGTCGATCATGGCCTCGGCGCGGTCGCCGATGCCGCGCTTGGGGACGTTGAGGATGCGCCGCAGCGGGACGGTGTCCTCGGGGTTGGCGAGGACCCGGAGGTAGGCCAGGACGTCCCGGACCTCCTTGCGCTCGTAGAAGCGCACGCCGCCGACGACCTTGTAGGGCAGGCCGACGCGGATGAAGATCTCCTCGAAGACACGGGACTGCGCGTTGGTCCGGTAGAAGACGGCGACGTCGCCGGCCTTCGCCTCGTCCGTGTCGGTCAGCCGGTCGATCTCGTCGGCGACGAACTGGGCCTCGTCGTGCTCGGTGTCCGCGACGTAGCCGGTGATCCGGGCGCCGGTGCCGGCCTTGGTCCAGAGGTTCTTGGGACGGCGGCTCTCGTTGCGCTCGATGACCGCGTTGGCCGCGGAGAGGATCGTCTGCGTGGAGCGGTAGTTCTGCTCCAGCAGGATGGTGGTCGCGTCCGGGTAGTCCTCCTCGAACTGGAGGATGTTGCGGATGGTGGCGCCGCGGAAGGCGTAGATCGACTGGTCCGCGTCACCCACGACGCACAGCTCGCCGGGGGCGTCGTCGGGGCCCGTGGGGCCGACCAGCTCCCGTACGAGGGTGTACTGCGCGTGGTTGGTGTCCTGGTACTCGTCGACGAGGACGTGGCGGAAGCGGCGGCGGTAGTGCTCGGCGACGTCGGGGAACGCCTGGAGCAGGTGGACCGTCGTCATGATGATGTCGTCGAAGTCCAGCGCGTTGGCCTCGCGCAGCCGGGCCTGGTACAGCGTGTAGGCCTGGGCGAGGGTCTTCTCGAAGCCGTCGGCGGCCTGGCCGGCGAAGGTCTCCTCGTCGATCAGCTCGTTCTTCAGGTTCGAGACCTTCGCCGTGAACGACTTCGGCGGGAAGCGCTTGGGGTCGAGGTCCAGGTCGCGGCAGACCAGGGCCATCAGGCGCTTGGAGTCGGCGGCGTCGTAGATCGAGAACGAGGACGTGAAGCCGAGCTTCTTCGACTCCCGGCGCAGGATGCGGACGCAGGCGCTGTGGAAGGTCATGACCCACATGGCGTTGGCCCGGGGCCCGACGAGCTGTTCGACGCGCTCCTTCATCTCGCCCGCGGCCTTGTTGGTGAAGGTGATCGCGAGGATCTGGCCCGGGTGCACCCCGCGCTCGGCCAGCAGATGGGCGATGCGGTGGGTCAGCACCCGGGTCTTGCCGGAGCCGGCCCCGGCGACGATGAGCAGCGGGGAACCGGAGTGCACCACGGCGGCGCGCTGCTCGGTGTTCAGCCCGTCGAGCAGTGCGGCGGCGTCGATGACGGGGCGGTGGGCGCCGTCCCGGTAGTACGCCTCGCGGGGCGGCGGGGGCCCGTCGTACACGCCCGCGAAGAGGTCCTCCGGCACCTCTTCGGGCGCGGAGTCCTCGGGGGGCGGCGGGGGCCCTTCCTCCGGTTGCTGGAGGCCGGCCAGGAAGCTGTCGTCAAAGAGGCTGCTCATCGCTGTACGAGTCTAGGCGGGCGCACTGACAGGTGGGGGCGGAGTGGTGAACAGCTCACCTTCGCCCGATACGCAGGGCGACCGTCGGGCCGCTCCCGGTAAGGGAAACGCCGGTCGGAGGCACCCCCGGCACCCCGATCCGGCAAGGTCACAAAAACGTATCGGGCATATCGAACACCAACCTTCACAGGGGCACCATGAGTTGGCTAGCGTGCTCCGTCGGGCGGCCCGTACCCCCAGAGGCGATCCACGCCGAGCGGGCGGCCACGCCGAATCCGGGCTGCGCGCACGAGGCGCCCGGAACCGGGGACCCACACGAAGCACCGGGGTGAATCGGTCCGCAACCCCCACCTGGACCGTAGGGCAGCCTTCCGTTCCGCCCGAACCCGACAGCTAACCCGGTAGGCGGTCCACGGAAGGAGATGCAGACCTTGGCGTCGCATCGCAAACCGCGCACCCGGGTGCGCACCACCGGCCCCGCCGTCGGGATCACGACCGCCGCTCTCGCGTCCGTGACCCTGCTGTCGTCGCAGAGCGCGCTGGCCGCGCCGGCCCCCAAGCCGAGCATCGAGGACGTCCAGAAGAAGGTCGACGACCTCTACCGGCAGGCGGGGACCGCGACCCAGCAGTACAACCAGGCGAAGGAGTCGACCGCCGCCCAGAAGTCCAAGGTGGACACGCTCCTGGACGACGTCGCCAAGCGGACCGAGAAGCTCAACGAGGCCCGCAGGACGCTCGGCACCTATGCCGCCGCCCAGTACCGGGGCGGCGCCCTCGCGCCGACCGCCACGTTCTTCCTGGCCGACGACCCGCAGTCGTTCTTCGACCAGAACCACCTCATGGACCGGATGACCGAGCGCCAGACCAAGGCGGTCTCGGACTTCCGTACGCAGCAGGCGAAGGCGTCCAAGCAGCGGGCCGAGGCCGTGAAGAGCCTGGAGACGCTCACCGAGTCCCAGGCGGCGCTGCGGACCAGCAAGCAGGCCGTCCAGACGAAGCTGTCCGAGGCCCGGACGCTGCTGTCGAAGCTGACCGCCGAGGAGAAGGCGCGGCTGGCCGAGCTGGAGCGGAAGAAGGAGGCCGAGGCCAAGCGCAAGGCCGCGGAGCTGGCGAAGAAGCAGGCCGCCGCGAAGGCCGAGGCCGACCGCAAGGCCGAGGAGGCAGCCGAGGCCGCCAAGCAGAGCGGCGGCGGCACGGACGCGGGCAGCGGCACCGGAACCGGTACGGGCACCGGCTCGGACAGCAGCGCCACGACGAAGGCCGACAAGGTCATGGCGTTCGCCGAGGCCCAGATGGGCAAGCCGTACGTGTGGGGGGCGACCGGCCCCGCCTCGTACGACTGCTCGGGGCTGACCCAGGCCGCGTGGAAGGCCGCCGGGGTCGACATCCCGCGGACCACCTGGGACCAGGTGAACATCGGCACCCGGGTCGCCACGGCGGATCTGCGCCCCGGTGACCTGGTCTTCTTCTACGACGACATCAGTCACGTCGGCATCTACAAGGGCGACGGCATGATGATCCACGCGCCGAAGCCCGGGGCGAACGTGCGCGAGGAGTCGATCTACTACATGCCGATCTACGGAAGCGTGCGCCCGGCCTGACGGGTCCGCGTCCGAGACGCCGAGGGGCCGGCCCGTGAACGGACCGGCCCCTCGGCGTCTCGGCGCTCAGGTCCAGAGCGTGGCGATGAAGATGTTGACGACGGTCAGTCCGCCGACGGCGGCGAAGAGGCCCTTGTCGACCTTCTCCTCGTCGCGCTTGACGTACACGATCCCGAGGATGACGACCAGGATCAGCAGCTTGATGCCGATCTTCACGTTGTTCACCGGGTGGTCGTCGGCCTGGTCGAGCCCGACGAGGGCGATCCCGGTGACGAGCATGGTCAGCGCACCGTGCAGCATCGCCGGGACGAACCGCGCCGTGCCGGCCCCCATGGCCTTCATCTGGGTGAGGAATCCGCCCAGCAGGGAGGCGATGCCGATGATGTGCAGGGCGACGAAGACATCGATGAGTACGCGCATGGCTCCGCAGCCTAGCCGCGCCCATACCAGCACCCGGCAGCCAGGTGGGCCTTCCTGACCGTTTGACCGGAGGATGCACGAATTGCCTGACTCTGGTGCGGTATTTCCGGTCATCAAGGAACAACGCAACGCCAAATTCAGACAATAGCGGTCATTACAACTCCTGCCCGTGCCCCGGGTTTAGCGTCCCGTCCAGGTGACCCCCCACCACCGGCCCCCGTGCGGGGCGGTGCGCCGGCGGTCGCCCCGCCGGGTCCCGCGGCGGGCCGCACCCCCTGTGCGCGGTCCCCCGCGGGAGCGGCGGGCCCGCCGGTAGGCCCCGGCGGGCAGTCGCAAGGAAGGACGCCCGCCCTCGTGGCAGCGCACCGCAAGACCAAGCAGCGCCCGCACACCGGCACTGCTGCCCGCACCGCCGCGACGCTGGCCCTCGCCGGGGCCGCGACGGCCGCCGCGTTGCCGGGACCGGCGCACGCCGATCCCGCCCCCACCGCCGCCCAGGTCAAGGCCCGGGTCGACCGGCTCTACCGGGAGGCGGAGGCCGCCACCGAGCAGTACAACGGCGCCAAGGAGAAGGCCGCCGCCACCGCCCGCTCCGTGGACGCCCTGCGCGACGAGGCCGCCCGCCGGACCGAGCGGCTCAACACCGCGCGGCAGGCCCTCGGTGCCTACGCCGCCGCGCAGTACCGTTCCTCCGGCATCGACCCCGCCCTGCAGCTGGCCCTCTCCTCCGACCCGGACCAGTACCTCCGCCGCGCCGCGTACGTCGAGCGGGCGGGCGAACGCCGCGCCACCGAGCTGCGCACCGTGCGGCGCCAGGTCGCCGACGTCGCCCAGGTCCGCGCCGAGGCCGCCGGGCAGCTGCGCGAGCTGGCCGCCCGCCGGGCCGCCCTGAAGGAACACAAGGACACCGTCCGCGCCAAGCTCGCCGAGGCCCGGCGCCTCCTGGCCCGGCTGACCCCGGCCGAGCGCGCCGCCTTCGACGCCTCGGAGGGCGGCCGGGGCGACGTCCACGCCGGCCGGGGCGCCCCGCGCGGTCTGACCGCCGCACCGGGCAGCCGCGCCGCGCAGGCCGTCGCCTTCGCCTACACCGCCCTGGGCAAGCCCTACGTCTGGGGCGCCACCGGCCCGTCCTCCTTCGACTGCTCCGGGCTCACCCAGGCCGCCTGGCGCGCCGCCGGTGTCTCGCTGCCCCGCACCACGTACACCCAGATCAACGCCGGCCGGCGGGTGTCGCGCTCCGAACTCGCCCCGGGGGACCTGGTGTTCTTCTACTCGGGCATCAGCCACGTCGGGCTGTACATCGGCAACGGGCGGATGATCCACGCCCCGCGCCCCGGCGCCCCGGTCCGCATCGCGCCCATCGACCAGATGCCCTTCGCGGGGGCCACCCGGGTGGCGTAGGCTCCCGGGCCCGGCCCGATCCGCCGGCCCAGACCCAACGGCCCGAAGGACACCCGCACATGCCGATGGACGCCGACGTCCAGCACCATGCCCGCACCCTCGCACTGCGCTCCCCGGACCATGTCCGGGTCGGGCCGTTCGTGATCCGCTACAACCCGAAGTGGTCGCTGAAGTACGCCAACTACGCGATCCCCGACCAGGACGCCGAGCCGACGCCCGGCGAACTCGACGCGCTCGTCGCGGCCTTCCGCGAGCGGGACCGGATGCCGCGGCTGGAGTTCCTGCCCGGTTCGGCGCCCGCCGTCGAACCGGCGCTGCTCGCCGCCGGGTTCACCGTGGAGAACCGCGCCCCGATCCTCGCCTGCGCCCCCGGTGAGCTGGTGGACCCGAAGCCGGTCGCGGATCTGGCCGTGGCGGAACCGGCCACCGGAGCCGAGTTCGCCGCTGCCGCGCTCGTCCAGCACCTGGGCTACGGCGGCGAGGGCGAGCCCGAGGAGGGCACCGCCGCATGGCTGCGCGACGCGGTGGCCGGGGGCGGGGTCGCCGCGCTCGCCACGGTCGGCGGCGTCCCGGCCGGCGCCGGCGGCTGCTCGGTCCCGGTCGACGGGCTCAGCGAGCTGGCGGGTCTGGCGGTCGGTGCGGAGTTCCGCCGCCGGGGCATCGGGGCCGCGCTCTCCGCGCATCTGACCCGGACCGCGTTCGAGCGGAGCTGCCGGGTGGTGTGGCTGGAGCCGGGCGACGCCGAGGTGGAGCGGATCTACGCGTCCATCGGCTACCGCCGGATCGGCGAGAAGCTGAACATCTCGCTCGATCCGGCGGCACCGGACGCGGTGTGAGGGCCGGGATCAGACCAGCCGGCGGGCCGTCGCCCAGCGGGTCAGCTCGTGGCGGTTGGAGAGCTGGAGCTTGCGCAGCACGGCGGAGACATGGGACTCGACCGTCTTCACCGAGATGAACAGTTGCTTGGCGATCTCCTTGTACGCGTAGCCCCGGGCGATCAGCCGCAGGACCTCGCGCTCGCGCTGGGTCAGCCGGTCCAGGTCCTCGTCGACCGGGGGCGCGTCCGTGGAGGCGAAGGCGTCCAGGACGAAGCCGGCCAGCCGGGGCGAGAACACCGCGTCGCCGTCCTGGACCCGGAAGACCGAGTCGATCAGGTCGGCGCCGGTGATGGTCTTGGTGACGTAGCCGCGGGCGCCGCCCCGGATGACGCCGATGACGTCCTCGGCGGCGTCCGAGACGGACAGCGCCAGGAAGCGCACCGGGTTCTCCACCGCGCCCATGAACGGGGCGCAGCGGCGCAGCACCTCGACGCCGCCGCCGCCGGGGAGGTGGACGTCGAGGAGGACGACCTCGGGGCGGGTCGCCGTGATGACGGTGACCGCCTGGTCGACGTCGGCGGCCTCCCCGACGACCTCGACGCCGGTCTCCTCGGTGCGGCCGATCTCGGCCTGGACCCCGGTGCGGAACATCCGGTGGTCGTCGACGAGCACGACTCGTACCCGGCGCTCCGGGCCCTCGGTGCCCGCGGTCGCCTCAGTGGTCCCGTTCATCGCTCGTCCTCTCCATCTCCAGCTCGACTTCCGTGCCCCCGCCGGGCACCGAACGCAACCGTGCGGTGCCGCCGTTGCGCTGCATCCGGCCGATGATCGACTCTCGTACACCCATTCTGTCCCCCGGTACGGAGTCCAGGTCGAATCCGGGGCCCCGGTCGCGGACCGAGACGAAGACCGTGCGGCCCTCGACCTCCGCGTAGACCTGGACGGCCCCGCCCTCGCCACCGTACTTGGCGGCGTTCACCATCGCCTCGCGCGCGGCCTGCATCTGTGCGGCCAGCTTCTCGTCGAGGGGGCAGTCGCCGACGACGACGACCTCCAGGGGGACGCCGTGCTTGTCCTCGACCTCGGCGGCGGCGCGTTTGACGGCCTCGGCCAGGGTCTCGGGTTCGTCGTCCTCGTCCTTGCCGGTGCCCTCGGGGTTGTAAAGCCAGTTGCGCAGTTCGCGTTCCTGGGAGCGGGCCAGCCGGCGGACCTCGCCGGCGTCGTCGGCGTTGCGCTGGATCAGGGTGAGGGTGTGCAGCACGGAGTCGTGGACGTGGGCGGCGACCTCGGCGCGCTCCTGGGCCCTGATGCGCATCAGGCGTTCCTCGGAGAGGTCCTGGGTCATGCGGACCAGATAGGGGCCGGCCAGCAGGGCGATTCCGGCGAGGACCGCGATGGCGGCCGTCATGACGTTGCCGAGCTGGGCGGCGGAGCCGCGGACGACGATGAAGCCCGTCAGGCCGAGGCCGACCAGGGCCACGCCGGCCAGTCCGCGCGCCAGGTGCAGGACGCTGCGGCGGCTGCCGACCTCCATCCAGCGGGCCCGGCGGGCGTTGTCGGCCTGCCGCCAGACCAGGACGGAGCCCGCGCCGATCAGCAGGGTCGGCCAGATGTAGCGGTCGGCCTTGCTGCCCATGTCGACGTTGCCGACGAAGATAAGGGCGCCGATGAAGAGCGCGATGAGGGCGAAGACCTGGCCCTTGTCGGGCTTGCGGAGCCGGCGGGTGCCGTCGGGGGCGGTCTCGAAGACGGACCGGGGTCCCTCCACCCCGCCGACGCCGAGCGGCACCACGATCCAGAACACCGCGTACAGCAGGGCGCCCAGCCCGTCCGCGAAGAACAGTCCCACGAAGACGAAGCGCACCCAGGCGACCGGCAGTCCGAGGTGTCCGGCGAGTCCGCGCGCGACCCCGCCGAGGAGCCGTCCGTCGGCGCTGCGGTAGAGCTTGCGCGGCGGTGGCTCCTCCTGATCGGGCGCGTGGGAGCTTGCGGCTCGGGACGTGGCGGCTGGCATGCCCCGATCGTCACACGTCCGTACGGGTGGTGGCATCAGGGTCTGCCCCCAGTTCGACCCTGAGGGCAACCCCCCGGCACCGCGATCGGGGTCCCGGGCCGCCCCTGAGACCCGCCGGGGCAATATCAGGGACCGGCCAGGGTCGGGGCGGGTGCCGGACGGCGGCGGGGGCCGTCAGGATGGAGCCATGACCACTCCTCAGGCTGCGCCGTCCGGCGTCGTGCCGCCCTCCGCTCCTCCGCCGCGCCTGTATCGCAGCGCGCGGCAGAAGGTGGTGGCCGGGGTGTGCGGCGGGCTGGGCCGTTACTGCAACGTCGATCCGGTGATCTTCCGGATCGTGCTCGGTGTGCTCTCCGTGACCGGTGGGCTCGGCCTGGTCTTCTACGGTTTCGCCTGGCTGCTGATCCCGCTGGAGGGCGAGGAGGAGAACGAGGCGCGCCGGCTGCTGTCGGGCCGGGTGGAGGGGGCCTCGCTGATCGCGGTGCTGTGCGCGCTGATCGGCTGCGGGCTGTTCCTGTCGATGCTCGGCAACAGCGGGACGCTGGCGTTCTCGGCGATGCTCACGGTCGCGGTGGTCGGTTTCACGGTCTGGTCGCGGCAGCGCCGTACGGCCGACGCCCAGGAGGGGTCGGGGCCGGCAGCCGAGCGGGCGGCGGCGGACGCGCCGCCGGAGGTGAAGGCCCCGCCGACGCCGTCCGCCCCGTCCTGGTGGCGGGACCCGATCGTCAAGGACGGGACGACGGGGCCGGTGGCGGCCGGCTATCTGTGGGGGCCGGCGGACGCGACCGCCGACGGCGGGGCCACCGGATCGACGACGTACGCGCCGTTCCGCCCGCCGCCGAGGTCGCGGGAGATCAGCCGGCCGTGGTCCGCCGGGTTCCCGGTGTTCCTGACGGCGGTCGTGGCGGGCGGTCTCGGCATCTGGCTCAGCTGGGCGTCCCAGCCGCTGGGGACGAGCCTGCAGATCGGTCTGGCCTCGGCGCTGGCGGTGTTCGGGCTGGCGATGGTGGTCACCGCCTTCGTGGGGCGGACCGGCTTCGGCACGCTGCTGCTGGCGATGGTCACGGCGGGGCTGCTGGCGGGCGCGTCCACCCTGCCCAAGGACATCACCACCCACTGGGTGAGCGAGGAGTGGCGTCCGGCGACTGCGGCCCAGGTGCTGCCCCGGTACGCGGTCGGCACCGGCCAGGCCGAGCTGGACCTGGCCCGGCTGGTCGTGCCGAAGGGCGACACCGTACGGACCCGGGTGGAGGCCAGGGCCGGCCGGGTGCTGGTGCACGTCCCGCAGGACACCACCGTGACGGTACGGGCCCGTAGCGACGCGGGCGTCCTCGTCGTGATGGACGGGAAGACCAAGGCGGACGTGGACGTCACAGCCGCGCTGGACGAGCGCCGGACGCTGCCGCCCGCGGCGGGGAGCCGGCCGGGCGGCACCGTCGAACTGGATCTGGAAGTCGGCTACGGACAGGTGGAGGTCAGGCGTGCCGCGTCATGAGATCCGGCCCGGACGGGCCGTGGCGGGATTGGTGATGCTGACCCTGGCCGCCGGGTACGGGGCCGACGCGGCCGGGATGTGGAACGCGCCGCCGCAGTTCTTCGTGGGGCTGTTCTGCGGCGGTCTGTGGGCGGCCGTGCTGGTGACGTGGACCGGTTACCGGATCCGTCGCCGCCGGCTGGCGAGGAAGGCGTCGGCGGAGAGCGTGGGCGCCCCGCCGAGCAGCAGCGGCAGCCAGGCCATGAGGTAGATCAGGTCGTTGCCCAGGTAGTAGGGCGAGACCTGCCAGCTGACCGTCAGCCACAGGCTGAGCGAGATCAGCGCCCCGCCGAGGGCCGCGATCCGGGTCCACAGCCCCAGCAGGGCGCCGATGCCGACCGCCAGCTCGCCGAAGGCGATCGCGTAGCCGAAGCCGGCCGGGGCCTTGAGGGCCAGGTCGACGAGGCCCGGGATCGCGGCGGAGTCCCGTACGGCCGACATCTGCGCGCCGATCGAGCCGTCGCCGGTGGCGTGGAAGAAGGCGCTGTCGGTGAGCTTGTCGATCGCCGCGTAGAGGAAGGTGACGCCGAGGAAAATCCGCAGGGGCAGCACGGCGTTCTCCCGCGCCAGCTCGCCGAGCCCCTTGCCCTCGCCCGGAACGCGCCCATTCGTGCCGTACCCGTGCATGGTTCTCCCGCCTCTCCTCGGCCCGCCCGCGAAACCCTCGGTCCCGTCACGGGGCCGTTCGACCCTCGCCGGACCGTTCGATCCGTCACTCGACCTTATGTACGCCTCGGGCGCGCGTCGCACCGGGTGTGCGGCGGGGCGGTCCGGGTTCAGTCGGTGACGTCGATCGCGACGCGGTTGGACTCGGCGCCGGACGCGGTGACCACCTGCACCTCGACGGTGCCGGGCTCCACCTCCACCGGCACGGGCACCGTGAGCACGGTGTCGGTCGGGTTGGCGAAGCCGCCGGGGACCGGGACGAGCGGGACGTGGACGTGGACGGTGCCGATGCGGACGACCAGCCGGGCCAGCCGGTCGGGCGTCCCGGCGCCGGGCGGCACGAATCCGGCGCCCCGGATCTCGATGTCGTCGCCGGTGCGCACCGGGGCGTCCAGATCGCCGGCCTCCCGGGACCGGACGACGGACAGCACGACCGGCCGGCCGCCCTCGGTGTACTTCCCGGCGAAGTAGGCCGCCGCCGAGACGGCGACCAGCAGGGCGAGCCCCCACGGCAGATCGGGCAGCTGCTCGGGCCGCCGGGCCAGCCGGACCGCGGCGAAGACCACGGCGGCGGCGGACACCAGCACATAGGTCACATCGGTGAAGCTGCCGCGCCCGGCGTCGTCGGTGAGCAGATCGGCGGCGCGCGGCCGGTCGGCCCGGATCTTCTGCAGCCGGCCCGACAGCACCCGTACGGCGACGACGCGGCGGACGACGACGGCGACGGCGCAGACCAGGGCGAGCACGCTCACCACTCCGGCGCCGCGCGCCAGGTCCAGTCCCTCGATCAGCGCGTCGCGCCGCGCGGGCCCGGAGGCGGCGGCCAGCTGGAGGGCGAGGACGAGGACGGCGAAGACCGCCAGGAGCACCCAGCAGGCGGCGACCGTGCGGGAGGTGGAGAGCCGGTTGTCCTCGCCGATCAGCGGGGCGAGGAGGCCGCCGCGGGCCCGGTGCACATGGGCGGCGGCGGTCAGGAGCGCGGCGGTGACGAGTGCGGCGATCAGCCCGGCGGTCCTGGCGTGGGTCCAGCCGGCACCGATGGCGGTGGCCGCCTCCGCGACGGCCAGGACGGCCACGGCGCCCCAGACGGTGACCAGGGTCCGCTGCCAGACCCGGTACAGCCAGGCGTCGCCGGCCTCGCGGCCCCGGTCCGCGACGGCCCGCGCGGACTGGGTCAGTTCGTCCGAGACCCACTGCCGGGTCGCCGAGGCCGACTGGGCGACCCCGGCCGGAAGCCCCTGGCCCGCGGCGAGCTGGTCCCGCCGGGCCAGGAACGCGGCGACCGCGCGCCGGTGCCCCTGACGTGCTCCGTGCGGACAGTCGCCGCACGTGCAACCCCCGCCGTGCGTGCTCTGCCCCGCCTCGTCCAACGCCACGGAGAACGCCGCCCTTTCCCACCCGGTTCAGCCGCAGGACCACCCCAACTCGGCTGTGATTGCTGCGAATTGTGCCGTACGACGGGGACGGCTCCCGCATCGGGGCACACCGGAGGGGCGGGTTCGTCAGAATGTTCGGGAGATACGGCGCCACAGGGGCTGGTAGTTGATCCACGCCACCAGATCGCTGCCCAGCTGCTCCCGGGTGGCGACCGCGTCCCGGTGCTCGATCAGCACGGGTTTCCCGGCGGCCCGCGCGGCCAGCTGGACCCGGCAGGACCGCTCCATCGTGAGGAACCACCAGGCCGCCGCGTCCACCGAGTCGCCCACGGTCAGCAGCCCGTGGTTGCGCAGCACGATCGCCTTGCGGGGCCCCAGCGCGGCGGCGATCCGGTGGCCCTCGTCCTCGTCCACCACGACCCCGGTGTACGCGTCGTAGAGCGCGTGGTCCTCGTAGAAGGCGCAGGACTCCTGGGTGATCGGTTCGATCAGTTCACCGAGCGCGGCCAGCGCCCGTCCGTGCACCGAGTGGGTGTGCGCGACGGCGACGACGTCGGGACGGGCCCGGTGGACCTGGGCGTGGACGGCGAAGGCGGCCTGGTTGACGTGGTGGCGGCCCTCGACGACCTGGCCGTCGCCGTTCACCAGGATCAGCTCCTCGGGCCGCAGCCCGTCGAAGGGGACCCCGAAGGGGTTGACCCAGTAGCAGTCGGCGTACTCCGGGTCCCGCGCCGTGATGTGCCCGGACACCCCGTCCTCGTATCCGAACTCCCCGAACAGGCGCAGCGCCCCGGCCAGGCGCTCCTTGCGGTGCGCCCGTTCCTCGTCCGGGCCGGCGTGCACGGGCGGCATCGCGAAGCGGAGCTGGTCCAGGGGTACGGGTACGGGCTCGGGCATGACGGCTCCTCGGGGCTCCCCGGCGTACGGGATCAGACGTACGGGACCGGAAGTTACCGCCGGTCGCCGCAGGTCGCCAGAGGTATCCCCGAGGGATTACGGAGCGGAGGGGCCCCGGACGCGGCGATGCCGCCGCCCGTGGGTACGGACGGCGGCACCGGCGGGGCTCCGGGAGGGGCTACTCCCACTCGATGGTCCCCGGCGGCTTGCTCGTGACGTCGAGCACCACGCGGTTCACATCGGCGACCTCGTTGGTGATGCGGGTGGAGATCCGGGCCAGCGTCTCGTAGGGCAGACGCGACCAGTCGGCCGTCATGGCGTCCTCGGACGAGACCGGGCGCAGCACGATCGGGTGACCGTAGGTGCGGCCGTCGCCCTGGACGCCGACGCTGCGGACGTCCGCGAGCAGGACGACCGGGCACTGCCAGATGTCGCGGTCCAGACCGGCGGCGGTCAGCTCCTCGCGGGCGATCGCGTCCGCCTCGCGGAGCAGGTCGAGGCGTTCCCTGGTGACCTCGCCGACGATGCGGATGCCGAGGCCGGGGCCGGGGAACGGCTGGCGCTGGACGATCTCCTCCGGCAGGCCCAGCTCCTGGCCGACCATCCGGACCTCGTCCTTGAACAGCTGGCGCAGCGGCTCGACGAGCTCGAACTCGATGTCGTCGGGGAGGCCGCCCACGTTGTGGTGGGACTTGATGTTGGCCGTGCCGGTGCCGCCGCCGGACTCGACGATGTCCGGGTAGAGGGTGCCCTGGACGAGGAAGGCGACCTCGGGACCGTCCTCCTGGAGGATCTCCAGCTGCGCCTGCTCGAAGACGCGGATGAACTCCCGGCCGATGATCTTGCGCTTGGTCTCCGGGTCGGAGACGCCGGCCAGCGCGTCCAGGAAGCGCTCGCTGGCGTCGACGACCTTCAGGTTGGCGCCGGTGGCGGCGACGAAGTCCTTCTCGACCTGCTCGGTCTCGCCCTTGCGCATCAGGCCGTGGTCGACGTAGACGCAGGTGAGCTGGGAGCCGATGGCCTTCTGGACGAGGGCCGCGGCGACGGCGGAGTCGACACCGCCGGAGAGACCGCAGATGGCGCGCTTGTCGCCGACCTGGGCGCGGATCGCGGCGACCTGCTCCTCGACGACGTTGGTCGTCGTCCAGTTCGGCTCGATGCCGGCGCCCCGGTAGAGGAAGTGCTCCAGGACCTGCTGGCCGTGCGTGGAGTGCAGCACCTCGGGGTGGTACTGGACGCCGTAGAGCTTCTTCTCGTCGTTCTCGAAGGCGGCGACCGGGACGACGTCCGTGGACGCGGTGACGGTGAAGCCCTCGGGGGCGGCGGAGCAGGCGTCGCCGTGCGACATCCACACCGACTGCTCGGCCGGGGTGCCCTCGAAGAGGGTGGAACCGCTCTTGGAGACGGTCAGCGGGGTGCGGCCGTACTCGCGGGCCCCGTTGTCGTCGACGGTGCCGCCGAGCGTGGTGGCCATCAGCTGGAAGCCGTAGCACATGCCGAAGACCGGGACCCCGGCCTCGAACAGCGCGCGGTCGAGCGAGGGCGCACCCTCCGCGTACACGGACGAGGGCCCGCCGGAGAGGATGATCGCCCGGGGGTTCTTGGCCAGCATCTCGGCCACCGGCATCGTGGACGGCACGATCTCGCTGTAGACCCGGGCCTCGCGGACCCGTCGGGCGATGAGCTGGGCGTACTGGGCGCCGAAGTCGACAACGAGGACCACGTCGGTGGCGGTGTCGGGGGAGGCGGGGGGTGCTGCTGGCACGGGGCGGCCTTCCGGCGGTGGAGAGGGGGTCGGTTCTTCCGATTCTACCGGCGGCCGCGGACGTCCCTCGTCGCCCGGGGAGCCACCGGGGCGGGCCCCCGGGGAGCGGTGCCCCGGGCGCCGCCCCCGTCTCACCATCCGGGCCCGGTTCCGGTCCGGGGCGGGCCCGGGTCCATACTGTCCCCATGCGTCAGCACACGACCTTCGTCTTTACCTATGGCATCCGGCCCGCCGGCTGCCATGGTCGTGCTGCTTGAGCAACTGACAAGCAACGTTCCAGGCGCCCCGGGCCGACAGGCCCGGGGCGTTCTGGCGTTCCGGGGCCGTCGGACCCGAGGGGCCGCACCCACCGGGAGACCCGCCATGAGCAGCACCACCACCGCCCCCGTGACCGCCGCCGAGCGGACCGGCGCGCACACCGACGAGGCCGCGGCCCTGATCGGCGACGCGCGCGAGCGCATCGACTCACTGGACGACCGGATCATCGGTCTCATCCAGGAACGGATGGCCGTCTCCACGGTCATCCAGGAGGCCCGGATCACCTCCGGCGGCCGCCGGGTCAACCTCTCCCGCGAGATGGAGGTCCTCGGCCGCTACCGCGAGGCGCTCGGCAAGCCCGGCACCCCGCTGGCGATGACCCTGCTGGAGCTGTGCCGGGGCCGCGTCTGAGGCGCCCCCGGCCCCTGTCCGGGCGGCCGGGACCGGTTCCGAGGCTCCCCCCGGACCCCTGTTCGGGCGGATTCTCACCCGTACGGCGCGTGACCGGGGCCCGCACGGCTTCGTTGGTCCCGGTGTCCGTGCCAGCCAGGGGCGGCCATCGGTTCGACACCACGCGTGGCTCCGCCGGAGCGTGTGGCGTGCTTCGGGTACGCCGTGGGACCGCGCACCGGCGTGTGTGACCGGTCGGCAGGGGACAGCAGCCCGGTCACTTCAGGAAGGCAGGCTCCAGGGACGCCCGGGGCCTGCCTTCCGTCGTGCCGCCCGCGCAGTCGCGTACAGCACCCCGCCCGCCAGCAGGGCCGCACCGGCCAGGAGCGCGGCCGGGCGCGCGTCCGTGCCGGTGGCGGCGAGCCGGCCGGCGGTGGCGGGCCGGGGGCCGGCGGTCGCTGCGGATGACGGATCGTCCCCGGCGGGAGCCGGACCGGCCGCATCGGACGAGGGGGTCGGGGCGGGGCCGGCGGTGCCGGATCCCGCGGTGCCGCCCCCGGAGTCGTCGGGCGTACCGGAACCGTGGGCGTTCAGGACGACAGCCGCCGCGTTGTTCGCCGGGTCCGGATCGAAGGGCGGCGGCCCGTCCGTCCCCGTACGGTGCACCGCGACCGTGCCGGTGGCCCCCTCGACGACCTCGGTGATCCGCAGGGTGAACGGCAGGGCCACGCCCCCGTCCTCCCGTACGGCGGGCGGCGCCGCGCACACGTAGCGGACACCCTCGCCCCCGTCGCCTGCCGTCGCGCGCCGGCAGGCGGCGGGGGCGCGGACGACCTCGGCGCCCTCCGGGACGGTGAAGTCGATCTCGGCCACGGGCCGCTCCTCGGTGACGTCCCCGATCCAGGCCGGGCCGCGGTTGCGCACGCCGATCTCCGTCTCGACGGTGCTTCCCGCCCCGCCCCGCGCACCGGCGCCGTACGCTACGAGGTCGGCGGTGTTCGTGGTGGTGAAGTCGGTCTCGCGCTGGTTGTCGCCGGGGGTGAGGTCGGCGGAACGGGGGGTCGCCAGGGCGGCGAGGGCCAGTACGTTCCCCCGCTCCCCCGGGACGGCACGGGCACGCTTCGCCGGCGCGGCGGTGGTCGTGGGGCCGCCCTCCTCGACGCGGTAGCGGAGGGTGTCCCGGTAGGCGCGCGCGGTCGCGCGCAGCGTCAGGGGTTCGGCGAGGGTGTAGGTGGCGCCCGCCTCGAAGTCGCCGTCGACCGCGCAGACGGCGGTGGTCCAGACGGGAAAGCCCCGCTCCGCCCTGTCGTCGGTGTAGACGCAGTTCTCGAACCGCTCGGTGAACTCGATGCCCCGGGTGGTGCCGAGCGTGAGCAGCACACCGTGGGCGGCACGGGTCCCGGTGTTGGAGAAGGTGAGCGGGACGGGCTGGGTGCGGCCGGGGGTGAGGTGCTCCTGGAGCGGGAGCCGCTTCATCACGAGGTCGGGCCCGCCGACGGTGATCCGGGTGGTGAACGGGGCGAACGCGGTGCCGTTCGCCTCGCCGGTGATCCGGACGGCGGCGGACGCGCCGTCGGCGCTTCCCCGGGCGGCGGTGACGAGGAGGGCGGGCAGCGGGTTGCTTCCGGGCCGCAGTCCGGTGCCGTGGCAGACGGCCCGGGTGCCGGTGACGGCGCACCGGACGGGGCCGTCTGTGCTTTCGAGAACGGCCTTCGTTTCGAGAACGGCGTTCGTTTCGAAAGTTGTGCTTCTTTCGAAAGCACCGTGCGTTTCGAAAGCTGCGTCCGCTTCGAAAGCCGAGTTCATTCCGAAAGCCGCGTCCGTTTCGAAAGCCGCGTCCGTATGGAAGGCGACGTTCGCGACGCCCGCGAGGGCGCCCAGGTCGAAGGTCACGGTGTAGGCACTGTCCGGTCCGCCGTCCGCCCGCTCCGGGACCTCGACGCGCGTCTCGACACGCGCGGGGCTCGGGGCGCCCTGGGCGGGATACGGGTGGACGGCCGTCTCGACGGGTCCGGCGAGGGCCGGTGCGGGGGTCGCCGCGCGGGCCGGGGCGCCCAGGGCGAGCACACCCGCCGCCAGCAGTCCGGCGGCGGCCAGACCTCCCACCGCGCGGCGCAGGGCGTCCAGGGCCGGCCCGGAGGCAGTCGTGCTTCTCATCGCGGGACCTTCTGAGGTCGATGGGAACGGTGTGGCTGCCGTGGCAGCGACACGAGTTCGACCCCGGGGCCGCGCGAACAGTTGCGCGGGGCCAGGTCACGGATTGGGTACGCCGGAGCGCCACCGCCGATCAGAAAACGTGAGCGGCGTCACATAAGGATTCTGTGAACTCGGGGACAACCATTGGGGGGCCCGGCAGGTCATGCATGCGGAACCACCGGTCACTCCCGTTTCACGGGACCGCCGGTTGAGCGTGAGGGGCTGCACTCGGAGGGGGGTGCAGCCCCTTCTGCTTGTCCGGTGTCCGGGTTCCGTCGCGCCGGTGGGGGCTCAGGCCTTCTTCGGGGGCACCGCCGGCATCCCGAGGAACGGCAGCCGCAGCGCTCCGAAGGCCTCCTCGGGGACGGCCGGGGCCTGGGGCGCGACCGCCTTCAGCCGGGTGTACGCCTCGCCCTGCTCCGGGCGCGCGTCGGGCTCGCCCTTGTTGGGCCAGAAGGACATCGCCCGCTCGGCCTGGGCCGTGATCGTCAGCGAGGGGTTGACGCCCAGGTTGGCGGAGACCGCGGAACCGTCCACGACGGAGATGCCCGGGTGGCCGAACAGCCGGTGGTACGGGTCGATGACCCCCTCCTCGGCGCTCGCGCCGATCGGGCAGCCGCCGAGGAAGTGTGCGGTGAGCGGGGTCCCCATCAGCTCACCGATGTTGGAACCGGGGAAGCCGTTGATCTCCTCGGCCAGCAGCGAGGCGCTCCGCGTCGCCTCGGCTATCTGCGTCGGGTTCGGGGCACCGTGGCCCTGGCGGGCGGTGAGCAGTCCCTTCCCGATGCCGCGCGGCTTGCGGTACGCGGTCAGGGAGTTGTCGAGCGACTGCATGACGAGCCCGATGATGGTGCGTTCCGACCACTTCCGGTTGGAGAGCGAACGCACGGCGAGCGTGGGGTGCTTGGCCAGGCTGCCGAACCACGCCAGGACGCGGTGGGTGCTGTAGGGCACCTGGAGGATGGTCAGCCCGCCCATCGCGTTGGATCCCCTGCCGTAGCGGACCGGTTCGATATGGGTGTTCTCGTCGGGGTGGATGGACGAGGTGATCGCGACGCCCCGGGTGAAGTCCGCTTTCGTTCCGTGCTTCTTCCGGTAGCGGCGGTCGGAGGTCTGCGCGCCGACCAGGCCCTCGGAGTTGGTCCGGGTCAGTTCGCCGAGACGGGCCGAGAGCCGGGGCAGCAGCCCCCGGTCCTTCATGGTGTGCAGCAGGGTCTGTGTGCCGTACGTGCCCGCCGCCACGACCACCTTCCGGGCGCGCAGCCGGGTGGGCCGCGCCTTCCTGCGGCGGTCGGTCGGCACGGTGGAGACGAGGTAGCCGCCCTCGGGGTCGTCGGTGACGGCGACGACGGAGGTCATCGGGTGTATGACCGCACCGGCCTTCTCGGCGAGGTGGAGGTAGTTCTCGTTGAGTGTGTTCTTCGCTCCGTGCCGGCAACCGGTCATGCACTCACCGCACTCGGTGCACGCCTTGCGGGCCGGGCCGACGCCGCCGAAGTACGGGTCGGCGACCGTACCTCCCGGTTCGGCCTTCGCCGTGCCGTCGGCGTCCTTCCCGTCGCCGAAGAAGACGCCGACGGGGGCCAGGTGGAAGGTGTCCCCCACGCCCATGGCCTCGGCGGCGGCCTTCAGATGGACGTCGGACGGGGTCGTCGTCGGGTTGAGCCGGACCCCGAGCATGCGCCGGGCCTGGTCGTAGTACGGCTTCAGCTCGTCCTGCCAGTCGGTGATGTGGGCCCACTGACGGTCCTGGAAGAACGGCGCGGGCGGCACGTACAGCGTGTTGGCGTAGTTGAGCGAACCGCCGCCCACCCCGGCCCCGGCCAGCACCATCACCTTGCCGAGCAGATGCACGCGCTGGATGCCGAACAGCCCGAGCGCGGGCGCCCAGAGGTAGTTCTTCAGGTCCCAGGAGTTCTTCGGCAGGGTGCCCGGGGTGAAGCGGCGGCCCGCCTCCAGGACGCCGACCCGGTAGCCCTTCTCACTCAGCCGCAGCGCCGACACCGCGCCGCCGAAGCCCGAACCGACGACGAGCACGTCGTAGTCGTATCCCTCGTCATCGGCCGCACCGGCCGCCGCTGCGGCCCGCTTCCGGGCAGGGCTGTCCTGGGACATGGCACTCCTCCGTACGAAAGGGACAGATGTGGTGCGGGACTCCGTGCAAACGATCAGCCGATCGATCAACCGATCAATCGAAAGTCCGAAAGCGCCGAAACGCTCAAGCGATCACAAAGCGCACACGGTCAGCGCAAACGAAAGGCCTTCATGGCCTTCAGGCTGCGGCTCATGAACGCGGCGTACTTCGCGTCGTCCATCCCGAACGACGGGGCGAGCGGCATCAGCCGCTGCTGGGCGACCGTCTGGGCCTCGGTGTACTTGAGGATGCCCTCGGAGCCGTGACGACGGCCGAGGCCGGAGTCCTTCATGCCGCCCATCGGGGACTGCACGCTGCCGTACGCGGGTGCGTACCCCTCGTTGATGTTGACCGTGCCGGTGCGCAGCCGGGCGGCGACCCGGTGGCCGCGCCGGCCGTCCTTGGTCCAGACGCTGGAGTTGAGGCCGTACGGGGTGGCGTTGGCCAGCTCGACGACCTCGTCCTCGTCGCGGAACCGGTAGACGGAGACGACGGGGCCGAAGGTCTCCTCGCCGCAGACGGCCATCGGAGCCTCGACGCCCTCCAGGATGGTCGGCTCGTAGAACAGCGGGCCGATGTCGGGGCGGGCGACGCCGCCGGCGACGAGCGTGGCGCCCTTCTCGACGGCCTCGGCGACATGGCGGCTGACGGTCTCCAGCTGGCGCTCACCGACGAGGGAGCCCATGTCCGCGCCGTAGGCGAGGGAGTTACCGAGCCGCATCGCCTTGGTCCGGGCGGCGAACCGGGCCACGAAGTCGTCGGCGACCGACTCGTGGACGTACAACCGCTCGATGGAGATGCAGAGCTGGCCGGCCGAGGAGAAGCAGGCGCGGACGGCTCCGGCGGCGGCCTTCTCCACGTCGGCGTCGGCGAGGACCAGCATGGCGTTCTTGCCGCCGAGTTCCAGGGAGACGCCGACGAGCCGGGCGGCGGCGCCCTGGGCGACCTCGCGGCCGGTGCGGGTGGAGCCGGTGAAGGAGACGTAGTCGGCGTGCTTGACGACCTCGGGGCCGACGACGGGTCCCTCGCCGAGCACCACCTGGAAGACCTCGGCGGGCAGACCGGCCTCGATCAGCAGGTCACGGGCCCACAGCGCGGTCAGCGCGGTCTCCGTGTCCGGCTTCATCACCACGGCGTTGCCCGAGACGAACGCGGGCAGCGCGTCGCCGACGGACAGTTCCAGGGGGTAGTTCCACGGTGCGATCTGGCCGACGACTCCGCGCGGCTGGCGCAGTTCGGTGACCTTGGTGAGGGTCGGGACGACACCGGTGTGCCGCTTGGGCTTCAGATACGCGGAGGCGCGGCGCCCGTAGTGGCGGGCGGCGACGGCGACGGCCTGCACCTCCTCGTGGGCGTGCAGCCGGGCCTTGCCGGTCTCCAGCTGGATGAGGTCGAGGACCTCGGACTGGCGGGCGAGGACGAGGTCGTGGAAGCGCAGCAGCACGGCGGCCCGGTTCCGGACCGGGGTGGCGGCCCAGGCGGGCTGGGCGGCGCGGGCCCGGCCGAAGGCCTCGCTCACGTCCTCGGGGGTGGACTCGGGCAGGTCGGCCAGCTTGTCGCCGGTGAACGGCGTGTGGTTGGCGGTGCGGCCGGAGCCGACGACGCCACGGGTCAGCCGGGCGACCACCTCGGGCGTCACGACGTCGGCGGCCGTACGCACCCCGGCGGGCGCGGCGGCCACCGGGTTGGTGCCGGCGGCGGGGGTGGGCGTGGAGACCTGCGAGTCCGTCATGAGGGCGAGAGTACGTCGCGCCGGATGCTTTGGGTACCCGTGGGTAACAGCTTTTCACAGTTCCCCCGGGAGCCCTGCCCACCGCCCACCGATCCAGCCAGTAGCTACTGGCTGAATAACCGCTGATCAGGGGCGTTATCCGTCCTCAGCCGGTTTCCTCGGGCGCCTTCCAGCTGCGCAGCATGGTGTTGAACCGGTCCCTGGTGATGTCCCAGTCGTCGGCCGGTCCGGTCATGTACAGCGCGTATTCGGGGCCGCCCTCCTGCGCGTAGTACATCTGGTCGATCGCGTGCCGCTTCTCGCCGTTCTTCTCCGTCCACGTGAACTCCCAGATCGATCCGGGGCAGTCGCGGTAGACGTTGCTGTTCATCTCCAGGTTCACGTAGTCCGGCAGCCGCTTGCTGAGGCTCGTCTCCAGGTTCTGCATATGGGTGTACGAGTCCTCGAAATCGGGCGCCGGGTCGACGCTGATCCGGAGGTAGTGCACGCCGCCGTCCGGGGTGTAGTCGATGTTGGTGCCCTCCACCCGGCGCTCCCAGCCGATCGGCATGAGGATGCTGAACCCGGAGGGGTCCTGCACGCGCCGCCAGCCGTCCGGGACGGTCGGATCGCCGGAGGCCGAGGGGCTGGGCTTCGGGGAGGGGCTGGCCGTGGGCTTCGGGGTGGCCGGGCCGGGCGAGCGGGTGCCGTGGGTGGCGGTGCCGTCACCGCGTCCGGTCGGTTCGCCCTCCGCCCGGTTCGCGTACAGCATCGCGGCGATGCCCGCGCCACCACCGAGCAGGGCCGCCAGGGCGATGACGAGGAACGTCGTCCGGCCCCGCCCCTTCGGCCGGCGGCCCGCCGGGGCGGGAGCGCCGCCGGGAACGGGGCCGGGCGGCGGGACGGCGCCCGGGTACGGGAGCTGGGCCGTGGAGCCGTGCTGCGCCGGGCCGGGCACCTGGCCGTGGGAGACCGTTCCGTGCGGGGCCGTTCCGTGCGGGGCCGTTCCGTGCGGGGCCGTTCCGTGCGGCGTCGGGGCGACGGCCGTGCCGTCGGCGCCCAGCGAGCGCATCAGGTCGTCCGGGATGTGCTGGGTGGGGACGTACGCCTGCGCCGAGCGGGGTTCGCGCCCCTCCATGGCCTCCAGGAGCATCCGCTCCGTCTCGGCCGCCGAGGGCCGGTCCTCGGGCTCCTTGCGCAGCAGTGCGGTGATGACGGTGCCCAGGGCCCCGGCGCGGGTGGGCGGCGGCGGTTCCTCGGTGACGACGGCCTGCATGGTCGATATCGGGGACGTACGGCGGAACGGCGAGCGCCCCTCGACGGCCGTGTACAGCGTGGCGCCCAGTGACCACAGGTCGGAGGCCGGGCCGGGATCGCCGCCCCTTACCCGCTCGGGGGCCAGATAGTCGATGGATCCGACCAGTTCACCGGTCCGGGTGATGGTCGAGTCGCCCTCGATGGCGGCGATCCCGAAGTCGGTGAGCAGCACCCGGCCGTCCCGGGCGAGCAGCACGTTGCCCGGCTTCACGTCGCGGTGCAGGACCCCGGCGCTGTGCGCGGCGCGCAGGGCGCCCAGGACGTGGAGGCCGATCCGGGCCGCCTCGCGGGGCTCGACCTCGCCGGTCTCCTTGGCCCGGTCGGCGAGGGACGGGCCGTCGACGTACTGCATGACGATCCACGGCCGGTGGTCGTACTGGATCACGTCGTGGACGGTGACCACGCCCGGGTGCGTGATGCGGGCGGCGGCCCGCGCCTCCTTCTGGGTGCGCTGGTGCAGCACGTCCCGGTCCGCCTCGGCGACGAACTGTCCCGCCGTCAGCTCCTTGACCGCGACGGTGCGGTGCAGCACCTCGTCGTGCGCGCGCCAGACCTTCCCCATGCCGCCGCGCCCGAGCACCTCGCCGAGCCGGTACCTGCCGGCCAGCAAGAGTCCCGCTTCCGTTCCCTGTGATCGATCCACGTGTCCCCGCCCCGTTCCTTCGGATGACAGGTTACGGAGCACAGGCGCGGCCACGGAACCTCGCACCGCGCACGAGACCGCACTGTGATGCTTGTCGCGCACCTCGCGGGGCGCGGCTCACGGGGCGGCGGACGTCACCCCGTCACGTCACCCCGTCACACGGTAGGAGACGCTGGCCTGTTGGTAGATGGCGTCGACCTTGTCCTGCTCGCCCACCGGGCCGATGACCTGAAGCACGTGGTAGCGGCCCTCGACGATCATCACGAGATTGCGCACGACGACCTCGCGACCGGACTCCTTCCAGGTGAACCGGCCTTCCGCCATGGCCTGCTGACCGACGTCGATCCTCCGCAGCCCGCTCGACGTGGCCGACCCGGAGTCACGGTACGGCGACAACTCCGGCTCGGTGTCCCGCTGGTAGTCCAAGGGGTCGGCGCCGGAGGCCGCCGTGTCGCGGCCGGGCACGATCACCGCCCGGAAGCCGCCGTCCCCGTAGGTGATCCGGCGGTCGGCGGTGGGCGGGACGCGCTTCCAGGACTTGGGCAGTCCGATCTCGAAGCCCTCCGCGTCCTTGCGGAGCGTGTAACCGGACGGCAGGGCGACGGCGGAGCGGCTGGTCTGCGGCTGCTGCGCTCCGGCGGTCCCCGAGGACTGCGGATCGCCGGAGCCGCCGGGGTCCGGTGCGGGCGCGCCCGTCGCGGTACGGGACGGGTCGGGGCCGTTGCCGTCGTCCGTACCGGCCTTGGGCATGAAGAGCATCGCGTACGCGATCGCCCCGGCCAGGGCCAGCAGGATCAGGACGAGGAGCAGCCGTCCGAGCCGGCGCGGTGCCCGGCCGCCGCCCTGTCCGGGCGGCGGGGTGCGCAGCACCTTGGGTTCCTTGGGGCCGCGCGGTGCGCGGGGGGCCTTCGGCGGTGGCTCCGGACGTTCCCTGGTCTGCCGGTGCCGGGCGTGCGCGCCGCCGCCCTTGCGGGAGCGGCGCTTGCGGACGAGTTCGCCCCGGCGGCGGACGATGGGGAGCTTGGCGGCGTCGGCGGAGGGCAGCGGTACGACGTCGGCCCCGGCCTCCGGTTCGGGCGCGGAGCGGACCAGGGAGCGCAGCCAGCCGCGCAGCTCCTCGAAGTCGGGTCGCTCGGTGGGGTCCTGACGCAGCAGCGACTCCACGACCGGGCGCAGCGGGCCGCACTCCTCGGCGAAGGCGGGGGGCTCGCCGCAGACCATCTGGACGAGTTCGGCGGCGTTGTCCTCGGGGTACGGGGCGTGGCCCTGGACGGCCCGGTACAGCAGGGCGCCGAGCGCCCAGAGGTCGGTGGCGGGGCCGATGGGCGGGGCGAGCTGCCAGTTCTCGTGGACGGGTCCGGCCTGTTCGGGCGCCCAGCGCTCGGTGACGGCGCCGACGACGGCGATCCGGGCCTGGCGGGCGCGCTCGGCGGCCAGGGTGGTGGCCGGGCCCCGGTAGGCGGGGGTGGTGCTCCGGCTGCCGGCGACGATCTCGTCCCAGCGGCCCGGGGAGTCCTTGCGCGCGGCGACGGGCTGCCGCGGGCGCACCGCCGGGGCGGTCTCGCGCCGGGAGTCGGCGCGCAGCGCGTCCTCGCCGGAGCCTCCGGCGGGCACGGGGCGTCCCTGGCCCGGCCCGTCGTTCCAGGTGCCGGTGAGATGGAGCCGCCGGGGCGGTACGGGCCCGGGACCCTCGTCGTAGTCGTCGTCCTCGTCCTCGTCGTCGTACGGGTCCTCATCGAACGCGCCCGGGGCGGCGGTCCCGCCGAGTGGTACGGGCGGTCCGGTGGGCGGGGCGGCCGGTCCGGCCGGGGGCGCGGCCGGCCGGGCGGGCCGCTGGACCGGCAGCGTGCCGGTGTCGGACGTGCCGTCGGCGGCGGCCCGGCGCTCCTCCTCGGTGAGGCGCGCGGCGGCGCGGGCACCGGCCCGGTACGCCGCGATGGCCCCCGCGCGGGCCGCCCTGGTCTGCGCGGCGTTGTCGGCACCGGCGGGCGGTACGGGCAGGCCGGCGGGCGGGACCGGCGGTGCGGCGGGAGCGGGCGGCGGCACGGCCTCCAGTGCCCCGGCCCCGTACGGCCGCACCGGCGCGGACCCCGACGTCCCCGACTCGATGGCGGCGGGCCCCCGCGCCCCGGGCACCCCGGACTCGGCACCGCCCTCCGGCACGCCCGGCGGGCGGGACCCGGCATCGGCACCGCCCTCCAGGGCTCCGGCCCGCCGCTGGGACCCGGAATCCGCGTCATCGCCCGCCGGCACACCACCGGACGGCGCGTAGGAACCGGGCTCACCTTCCGGGGCCCCCGGCCGGGCGTAGGCGTCGAGACCGCTCTCCCCCGCCTCGGACGGGGCGTAGGGGTCGGAGCCCCCCTCCGGGGCCCAGGGCCGGGCGTAGGCGTCGAGACCGCTCTCATCCGCCCCGGACGGCCCGTAGGAACCGGCGCCACCCTCCGAACTCCCGGGCCCGGCGTAGGGATCGCGACCGCTCTCCCCCGCCCCGGACGAGGCATAGGAGTCCGAACCACCCTCCAGCGCCCCGGGCCGGGCATGGGCATCCGGGCCGGCCTCCAACGCCCCGGGCCCGCCGTAGGTGTCGTGGCCGCCCTCCAGAGCCTCCGGCCGGGCATAGGAATCCGGCCCGGCCTCCAACGCTCCTGGCGCGGGCGGTCCGTAAGGGCCGGTCGGTCCGGTGGGGCCGGGTTCCAGGCCCGGCGGGACGTACGGGCCGGTGGGGCCCGACTCTATGCCCGGCGGGCCGTACAGGCCCTCGCCGTCGTCGTCGCGCGGCATCGGCACATAGCCGCACAGCGCCTCCTCCGCAGCCCCGGCCGCGAGGCCGGTCAGCACCACGCGGCCGTCGTCGCAGACGAGGACCGTGCGCACGGTGATGTTGCGGTGGGTCCAGCCGTGGGCGTGCAGCACATGCAGAGCGGCCAGCACGTCGGAGCCGATCTCGGCGGCCCGGAACGGGTTCAGCGGGCGTTCCGCGAGCAGCGCCGCCAGCGGCCGGGCCGCCACCAGTTCGCTCACGATCCACAGCGAGCCCGCCTCGGCGAACACGTCGAAGACCTGGTCCAGGCGGGGGTGATCGGGCACCTGGGCCGCCGCCTGGGCGGCCTCGATGGCGCGCCGGACGGCCGGATCGGAGGAGCGCCGCACGGTCCTCCCGCTGGTGCGCCGTGCCGCCGTCGGCTGTCCGTCCGCGTCGAGCACCTCGGCGTCCACGACCTCCGGCAACGGCACCTGCCGGACCAGGACTTCCTGGCCGCTGTAGGTGTCGAACGCCCGGGTCTCGACCAGTTCGTACTCGTCGGACGGGGGCAGCGGAAGGCGGTAGCGGTCGGCAAGGACCCGACCCGCGTAGTCGTCCACGACGCCTCCCCAGAGCGCGCTGTTCCCCCGGTCACCCGAACCGTACGAAGCCGTCAATTACGGTCGTCCGCCGTGGCCTTGACGTGCGATCCGGCTGCGTACGGTCTTCGGCCTCTCACCATACGTGGCAGGAGGCCGCCGCGCGGCAGGGTCGGCGCAACCCGGCCGGACGGCGGGACCCCGGGGCACGGCCCGGGGCATGACTTTCGGACACGCCCTAGTCGAGCGGCTTGAACGTGTCGAACGCGGTCTTGCGCAGGGAGCGGCATTCGGCGCCGTCCCAGGCGTCGGCCGGGCAGCTGATCATGATCGCGTAGCCGTGCGTGGCGTCGACCTTGAAGCCCCGGTTGACGACCCGGACCCGCTGGCCCTGCTGGGTGCGCTCGAACTGCCAGTCGGCGACTGTCGGGTAGCCGTTGTACTGCACGGCGTTGATGCCCAGGTGGTGGTAGTCGTTGCTGCTGCCCGCGACGGCGCCCCTGGCCGCCCGCCAGGACCCGGCGGCGTCGTCGCCGGGCGAGGAGGTGAAGTCGACCTGGATACGGGGGAAGCCGCCGTCGACGTTGTAGATGGCTCCGGAGTTGGCGCCCGCCGTCTTGTTGAAGCGGAAGTCCTCGGGCATCGCGAGGCTGAAGTGGAACTTCTTGTTCTCGACGGTGCGGAATCCGGCCGGGACCGCCTCGTCGTCCTTCTTCTTGTCGCCGTCCTGGGAGTCGTCCGCGCCGGAGCCCTTGCCGCCGGTGCCGTCCTGCCCGTCCTCGCCCTTGGCGTCCTCGCCCTTGCCCTGCTCCTTGCCGCTGCCCTGTCCGGTGCCCGCGGTGCCGGCGGAGCCGCCGTCGGAGGGGCCCGCCGTGGCGGTCGCCCCGCCCGTGCCCCTGCCCGCGCCGTCGGAGTCCGTGTCGTCCCCGCCGAGGCTGAGGGCGAGGATCGTGCCGAGCACGGCGAGCACGACGACGGCCGCGATGATCGCGAGCGTGCGGCGCGGCACCACATCGGTCAGGGAGGCCCGGGGCGGCGGCACCGGGGAACTCGCCGGGCGCTGCGGCGGCACGGCGGCCGAGGTCCCCGCTCCGCCGCTCCCGGCGGCCGGGGCGGCGGGCCCCGTCCTGGCGTTGCGGACCGAGCGCAGCGCCCCGCGCAGCCGTTCGCGGCCCTCGCCCGCCCCGGCGGACGCGGAAGCGGCCTTCGCGGCCTTCGCGGGTGCCGGGGTGCCGCTCGCCGGAAGGGCCATCACCTGGGTGGCCTCGGCCGGCGGCGGGACCGGCGCGTCCGTCTTCTCGGGGGCGTTGATGACGTCGTTGAGGAGGGCGCGGGCGCCGGCGTCGTCGAGCCGCTGCTCCGGGTCCCGGGCGAGCAGCCCGTAGATGACCTCCTCCAGCGGGCCCGCGTTCTTCGGCGGGTCCAACGGTTCGGTCATCACGGCGGTGAGGGTCGCGATGGCGGAGCCCTTGTCGTAGGGCGGGCAGCCCTCGACGCTCGCGTACAGCAGTCCGCCGAGCGACCACAGGTCGGCGGGCGGTCCCGGCTTGTGCCCGCGGGCGCGCTCCGGGGAGATGTACGAGGGAGCGCCGACGAGCATGCCGGTGGAGGTGACCGAGGGGTCGCCCTCGACCTGGGCGATCCCGAAGTCGGTGAGGACGACCCGGCCGTCCTCGGCGATCAGCACGTTGGACGGCTTCACGTCGCGGTGCAGGATGCCCTCGCGGTGGGCGGAGCGCAGCACGTCGAGGATGGCGAGGCCGACCTCGGCCGCGCGCCTCGGCGTCAGGACGCCGTCCTCGCGGACCGCTTCGGCCAGCGACTTGCCCTCGATGAGCTCCATGACGATCCACGGGCGGTCGTCCTCGTCGACCACGTCGTAGACCGTGACCGCGCCGTTGTTGCGGATCCGGGCGATCGCCTTGGCCTCGCGCAGGGTGCGCGTGATGAGCCGGCGCTTCTCGTCCTCGTCGATGGCCGAGGGAAAGCGCAGTTCCTTGACCGCGACCGTGCGGCCCAGCGTCTCGTCCACGGCACGCCAGACCGTGCCCATACCGCCCCGGCCGAGCACCTCCCCGAGCCGGTAACGCCCCGCAAGGAGTCGTGCGTCCTTGTCCCGCTGGGGCTCCCGTGCCTGCTCAGCCTCCGACATGCGTCCCCTCTGCGATCAACCCGCCCTGGCAGAGCGTTCATTGTCCCTCACCCCCGGGCCGCCTCCGGTGCCGGGGCCGGGGAGCGTGCCGACGGGCCCGGCGGGGGCCTGTCCCCGCCGGATCGGCACCGCGCGGGGCGCTGCCCGCGCCCGCCGCTGAACCCCTGCCCAGCGAACCACATCTCACGCGGTGTCCGGTGCCGCACCCCCGGAATCGGACACGGTACGGCCCGCCGCCCGGACCCGGCCCGGGGCCCGAACCCGCTCCGGGGTCCGGGTCGGGGGCCCGGACCCGGACCCGCCACGGCCTCAGAGCGGCACGATGTCGGGTGCCCCGAGCCGGGCCGCGTCCGCCGTCAGATCGTCCGGCTGGCGCTGCGACTCCCGTTCCGCCTCGACCCGCTTCTCGTAGTGCGTGACCTCCCGTTCGATCTGGTCGGTGTCCCAGCCGAGCCCCCGGGCCATCAGTTCCGCGCAGAGCCGGGCGGAGCGGGTGCCCCGGTCGAAGGTCTCGATGGAGATCCGGGTCCGCCGGGTCAGGACGTCGTCGAGGTGGCGGGCGCCCTCGTGGGAGGCGGCGTAGACGATCTCCGCCTTCAGGTAGTCGTCGGCGGCCGGGAGCGGTTCGCCCATCACCGGGTCGGCGACGATCAGTTCCAGGATCTGCTCGGTCATCGAGCCGTAGCGGTTCAGCAGGTGCTCGACCCGGGCGACGTGCAGTCCGGTGCGGGCGGCGATCCTGGCGCGCGCGTTCCACAGGGCGCGGTAGCCCTCGGCGCCGAGCAGCGGGATGTCCTCGGTGACGCAGGCGGCGACGCGCTGGTCGAGGCCGTGCACCGCCTCGTCGACGGCGTCCTTGGCCATCACCCGGTACGTGGTGTACTTCCCGCCCGCGACGACGACGAGGCCGGGCAGCGGATGGGCCACGGTGTGCTCGCGCGAGAGCTTGCTGGTGGCATCGGACTCACCGGCGAGCAGCGGGCGCAGCCCGGCGTAGACGCCCTGGACGTCGTCGCGGGTGAGCGGGGTGGCGAGGACGGCGTTGACGTGTTCGAGCAGGTAGTCGATGTCGGCGCTGGACGCGGCGGGGTGGGCCTTGTCGAGGTCCCAGTCGGTGTCCGTGGTGCCGACGATCCAGTGGCGTCCCCAGGGGATGACGAAGAGCACGGACTTCTCGGTGCGCAGGATCAGTCCGGTGGAGGAGTGGATGCGGTCCTTGGGGACGACGAGGTGGATGCCCTTGGAGGCCCGGACGTGGAACTGGCCGCGCTCCCCGATCAGGGCCTGGGTGTCGTCCGTCCAGACGCCGGTGGCGTTGACCACCTGTTTGGCCCTGACCTCGTACGTCCCGCCCGCCTCGACGTCCTCCACCCGGGCGCCGACGACGCGCTCGCCCTCGCGCAGGAAGCCGACGACCCGGGCCCGGTTGGCGACGTGCGCGCCGTAGCCCGCGGCGGTGCGCACCAGGGTGGCGACGTAGCGGGCGTCGTCCATCTGGGCGTCGTAGTACTGCAGGGCACCCACCAGCGCGTCGCGCCGGAGCGCCGGGGCGACGCGCAGGGCCTGCCGGCGGGAGAGGTGCCGGTGCACGGGCAGTCCGCGGCCGTGGCCGGAGGAGACGGACATCGCGTCGTAGAGCGCCACGCCCGAGCCCGCGTACAGCCGCTCCCAGCCCTTGTGCCGCAAGGGGTAGAGGAACGGAACGGGCCGCACCAGATGGGGGGCCAGCCGCTCCAGCAGCAGTCCGCGCTCCTTCAGGGCCTCGCGGACGAGGGCGAAGTCGAGCATCTCCAGATAGCGCAGCCCGCCGTGGATCAGCTTGCTCGATCTGCTCGACGTGCCGGAGGCCCAGTCCCGCGCCTCGACGAGTCCGGTCGACAGTCCGCGCGTGACGGCGTCCAGCGCCGTCCCGGCGCCGACCACTCCCGCCCCCACGACCAGCACGTCCAGTTCGCGCTCGGCCATCGCGGCGAGCGCCTCGGCGCGCTCCGCGGGTCCCAGTGTCGCTGTCCTCACCGCTGCCTCCCGGTCGGTCGGGCTGGGTCCGGCACGGGGATGCGGCCCCCGGCCGTCCGGCGGGAGCCCCGTGCCCACCCCTCGATTCTGTCCGCGCTCCGCGACTTCAGCCACCGCCTGTGGACAACACCCGGACGACGGGACCCCCACAATGCGACATATAGGTCATATTTACGCCTAGTCTGACATTGCGTTGTCCCCAGCAGTTGCGCAATCCGTCTCCCGGCCCTAGGGGAGGAGCCCTCCACCATGCCCGCAGACCTCGCCGTCATCGGTCTCGGCCACCTCGGCCTGCCCCTCGCCCAGGCCGCCGTGGCCGCCGGCATCCAGACGGTCGGCTACGACACCGACCCCCGGGCCTACGCCGAGCTGTCCGCCGGCCGCACCCCCGTCGAGGGCTCGCTCACCGCCTCCGAGGTCCGCCGGATGCTCTCCGGCGGCTTCCGCCCCACCACCGACCCGGCCGAACTGGGCCGGGTCCGCACGGCCGTGATCTGCGCCCCCACCCCCCTCGGCCCCGACCGCACCCCCGACCTCACCGCCGTCGGCGACGCGGCCCGCGCCCTGGCCGCCCGGCTGCGCCCGCACACCACCGTGCTGCTGGAATCGGCCGTCCCCCCGGGCACCACCGAGAACGTCCTGCTGCCCCTCCTGGAGGAGGGCTCGGGGCTGCGCGCCGGCCGCGACTTCCACCTCGCCCACTCCCCCAGCCGGCTGGACCCGGGCAACCGCACCCACGGCTACACCGCCACCCCCAAGGTCATCGGCGGCCTCACCCCCGCCTGCACCGAATCGGCCGCCGCCTTCTACGGCCGGCTCACCGACAAGGTGGTCCGCGCCCGGGGACCGCGCGAGGCCGAGATGACCAAGGTCCTGGAGACCAACTTCCGGCATGTGAACATCGCCCTCGTCAACGAGATGGCGGTGCTCTGCCACGACCTCGGCGTCGACCTCTGGGACGTCATCCGGTGCGCCGAGACCAAGCCCTTCGGCTTCGAGCCCTTCCGCCCCGGTCCGGGCGTCGGCGGTCACGGCGTCCCGGTCGACCCGGGCTTCCTCCCGTACGCCGGCCGCACCGCCGGCCCCCCGCTGCGGATGGTCTCGCTCGCCCGGGAGATCAACGACCGGATGCCCGGCTATGTGATCCAGCGCTGCGCCACGCTCCTCAACGAACACGGGAAATCCGTGCGGGGCGCCCGGGTCCTGCTGCTCGGGGTCACCTACAAGCCCGATCTCGCCGACCAGGAGGGCTCACCGGCCCGCGAGATCGCCACCCGGCTGAGGGAGATGGGCGCCCAGATCGGCTACCACGATCCGCACGTCCTGGACTGGCGGGTGCGTGAACTCCCGGTCCCGCGTGCGGAATCGCTCTACGAGGCCGCGGCCGGCGCCGACCTCACGGTGCTGCTCCAGCACCACCGCACGTACGACCTCCAGGGTCTCGCCGTGAAGGCCCAGCTCCTCCTGGACACCCGCGGAGCGACCCCCGCCGGGGCCGCGCACCGGCTCTGATCCCAGTTCTCCCAAGGATTCCGCTGGGTCGATGTCGGATCCGGCTGCTAGCCTGCGGCGTCACTCCTCGCACATTCGTGCGCGCCACCGCCCCAGGGGGAATCCACCATGAGCACGCCCGTTCCACCGCCGAACCCGTACGACGGCCAGCCGCAGCAGCCCTACGGCGCCCCGCAGCCCCAGGGGGGCAATCCGTATCCCCCGCACCCGGGCCAGCCCCAGCCCGGCAATCCGTTCGGCGGCCAGCAGCAGCCCGGCGCCCCCTTCGGCGGTGGCGCCCCGTTCGCGCCCGCGGCCCCGACGCGGGAGAACCCCGGGCTCGGTGTGCTGATCGCGTTCGTCGCGGCCGTCGTCGCGGCCGGGATCTACGGCGCCATCATCGGCGCCACCAAGCACGAGATCGGTTACGCGGCCGTGGGTGTCGGCGCCATTGTCGGCTTCGCCGCGGGCAAGCTCGGCGGACGCAACCCCGTCCTGCCCGTCGCCAGCGCCGCCTTCGCGCTGATCGGCGTCTACCTGGGCCAGCTGCTCGGTGAGGCCATCATCATCAGCAAGCAGCTGCCGCTCTCGGTCACCGAGATCTTCTTCGACCACTTCAGCGACCTGAACAAGGTCTGGAAGGAAGACTCCGACTTCCTCAGCGTGGTCTTCTTCGTGATCGCCGCCGTGGTCGCGTTCTCCACCACCAAGAAGGTGGCCGAGTAACACGGCCGGGCGACCGCCCGAACACGCCGGAGGGCCCGGACCGCACGTGCGGTCCGGGCCCTCCGGCGTACGGGAAGGTCAGCGGCGGTGCTGCGAGTCCGCCACCGTCACCTCGACGCGCTGGAACTCCTTGAGCTCGCTGTAGCCCGTCGTGGCCATCGCCCGGCGCAGCGCGCCGAAGATGTTCATCGAGCCGTCCGGGGTGTGCGAAGGACCGGTCAGGACCTCCTCGGTCGTCCCGACCGTGCCGAGGTCGACCAGCTTGCCGCGCGGCACGTCCTCGTGGACGGCCTCCATGCCCCAGTGCCGGCCGCGGCCGGGGGCGTCCGTGGCGCGGGCCAGCGGGGAGCCCATCATCACGGCGTCGGCGCCGCAGGCGATGGCCTTCGGCAGGTCGCCGGACCAGCCGACACCGCCGTCCGCGATCACGTGCACGTACCGGCCGCCGGACTCGTCCATGTAGTCGCGGCGGGCACCGGCGACATCGGCGACGGCGGTCGCCATCGGGACCTGGATGCCGAAGACGTTGCGCGTGGTGTGCGCGGCGCCGCCGCCGAAGCCGACGAGGACACCGGCCGCGCCCGTACGCATCAGGTGCAGGGCCGCGGTGTACGTGGCGCAGCCGCCGACGATCACCGGGACGTCCAGCTCGTAGATGAACTGCTTCAGGTTGAGCGGCTCGGCGGCGCCCGAGACGTGCTCGGCGGAGACGGTGGTCCCGCGGATGACGAAGATGTCCACGCCCGCGTCGACGACGGCCTTCGAGAACTGGGCGGTGCGCTGCGGGGAGAGCGCGGCGGCGGTGACGACGCCGGAGTCGCGCACCTCCTTGATGCGCTGCCCGATCAGCTCCTCCTGGATGGGGGCGGCGTAGATCTCCTGGAGCCGGCGGGTCGCGGTCGCGGCCGGCATCTCGGCGATCTCGTCGAGCAGGGGCTGCGGGTCCTCGTACCGCGTCCACAGCCCTTCCAGGTTGAGGACGCCCAGACCGCCCAGCTCGCCGATGCGGATGGCGTGCTGCGGGGACACCACGGAGTCCATGGGGGCGGCCAGGAACGGCAGCTCGAAGCGGTAGGCGTCGATCTGCCAGGCGATCGAGACCTCCTTCGGGTCGCGCGTACGGCGGCTCGGGACGACGGCGATGTCGTCGAACGCGTACGCCCGGCGGCCGCGCTTGCCCCGCCCGATCTCGATCTCAGTCACGATGATGTGGCCTTTCCCTCTACGTCTGCGCTGTCCAGTATCCCCGACACGCACGTGAGGGGCGGTCCCGGGAACCCCGGTCCGCCCCTCACCTGCGTTGTCGCGTTACTTCCTGCTGTAGTTCGGTGCCTCGACCGTCATCTGGATGTCGTGCGGGTGGCTCTCCTTGAGGCCCGCCGAGGTGATGCGGACGAAGCGGCCCTTGCTCTCCATCTCGTCGATGGAGGCGGCGCCCACGTAGCCCATGGTCTGGCGGAGGCCGCCGACGAGCTGGTGCAGCACGTTGGCCAGCGGGCCGCGGTAGGGGACCTGGCCCTCGATGCCCTCGGGGACGAGCTTGTCGTCGGAGGAGACCTCGGCCTGGAAGTAGCGGTCCTTCGAGTACGACCGGCCCTGTCCGCGGGACTGCATGGCGCCCAGCGAGCCCATGCCGCGGTACGACTTGAACTGCTTGCCGTTGATGAAGAGCAGCTCGCCCGGGGACTCCTCGCAGCCCGCGAGGAGCGAGCCCAGCATCACGCTGTCGGCGCCGGCGGCGAGCGCCTTGCCGATGTCGCCCGAGTACTGCAGGCCGCCGTCGCCGATGACCGGGACGCCCGCCGCGCGGGCGGCCAGGGCGGCCTCGTAGATCGCGGTGACCTGCGGGACGCCGATGCCGGCGACCACGCGGGTGGTACAGATGGAGCCGGGGCCGACCCCGACCTTGACGCCGTCGACACCGGCGTCGATGAGGGCCTGGGCGCCGTCGCGGGTCGCGACGTTGCCGCCGATGACGTCCACGTTCACGGCCGACTTGATCTTGGCCATCCAGTTGAGCGCGTTGCTGTTGTGGCCGTGCGAGGTGTCGACGATCAGGAAGTCGACGCCCGCCTCGGCCAGCGCCTGGGCGCGGTCGAGCGCCTCGGGGCTCGCGCCCACGGCGGCGCCGACGAGCAGCCGGCCGTCGGCGTCCTTCGCCGCGTTCGGGTACTGCTCGGCCTTCTTGAAGTCCTTGACCGTGATGAGGCCCTTGAGCAGACCCGCCTCGTCGACCAGCGGAAGCTTCTCGATCTTGTGGCGGCGCAGCAGCTCCATGGCGTCCACGCCGGAGATGCCGACCCGGCCCGTGACCAGCGGCATCGGCGTCATGACCTCGCGCACCTGGCGCGAACGGTCCGACTCGAAGGCCATGTCGCGGTTGGTGACGATGCCGAGCAGCTTGCCGGCCCGGTCGGTGACCGGGACGCCGCTGATGCGGAACTTGGCGCAGAGCGCGTCCGCGTCGCCGAGCGTGGCGTCCGGGCCGACCGTGATCGGGTCGGTGACCATGCCGGACTCGGAGCGCTTCACCAGGTCGACCTGGTTGACCTGGTCCTCGACGGACAGGTTGCGGTGCAGCACGCCGACGCCGCCCTGACGGGCCATGGCGATGGCCATGCGGGCCTCGGTCACCTTGTCCATCGCGGCGGAGAGCAGCGGGATGTTGACCCGGACGTTGCGCGAGATGAGCGTCGAGGTGTCGACCGCGTTGGGGAGCACCTCGGATGCGCCCGGCAGCAGCAGCACGTCGTCGTATGTCAGCCCGAGCGTCGCGAATTTCTCGGGCACTCCGTCGACGTTTGCAGTCATGACACCTTCCCCAAATGGCCTTGATCGGTGCGGATGTCCATGCTAACGGCCTCAGGAGGTGTCTCATTCCACGAGCAAGATCACCTGGAGGTTCTGTAGCTTCCTACGGCGGTGCCGTACGCCCCCGGGGCCCGTGCCGGGCCCCGGTTCACTGTTCCGCGAGGGCCCTCAGCCGGCTCAAAGCGCGGTGCTGGGCGACCCGGACCGCGCCCGGGGACATGCCGAGCATCTGCCCGGTCTCCTCGGCGGTGAGTCCGACGGCGACCCGGAGGACCAGCAGCTCGCGCTGGTTCTCCGGAAGGTTGGCGAGGAGCTTCTTGGCCCAGGCGGCGTCGCTGCTGAGCAGGGCGCGCTCCTCCGGGCCCAGGGAGTCGTCCGGCCGCTCCGGCATCTCGTCGGAGGGCACGGCGGTCGATCCCGGGTGCCGCATCGCGGCCCGCTGGAGATCGGCCACCTTGTGGCCGGCGATGGCGAAGACGAAGGCCTCGAAGGGCCTGCCGGTGTCCTTGTAGCGCGGCAGTGCCATCAGCACCGCCACGCAGACCTCCTGGGCCAGGTCCTCCACGAAGTGGCGGGCGTCACCGGGCAGCCGGTTCAGCCGGGACCTGCAGTAGCGCAGCGCGAGGGGGTGTACATGGGCCAGCAGATCGTGCGTGGCCTGCGCGTCCCCCTCGACGGCACGGTGCACCAGAGCACCGATCACCGTCGTTCCGTCGTCGCGCATCGAACCATGGTGCCCCGGCGCGGCGCCGTCCGCGGCACCGCGTCCGTAGTTGTGCACCGAAGCGTTATGAGCGGGTGCGCCGGAAGTCATGTCCTGCGCCCTCCCCTTCCGCTCGACCGAATCGTTCCCGAGGAACTCCACGTATCAAGGATGCGTCATCGGCCGGGAAGCGTCACATGCCGCCGTGGCGGCGGGGTGCGGCCGGGGCCGGACCCCTCCGGACGGGGGCCTGCCCGGGCCTCCCCGTCCGCCGGCTTGCGGACGGGGTGTGGATGCGCCGGCCGGTCACGGCCGGTCCCTCATCGGACCAGGCCCCAGCGGAAGCCGAGCGCCACGGCGTGCGCGCGGTCCGAGGCGCCGAGCTTCTTGAAGAGCCGCCGGGCGTGCGTCTTCACCGTGTCCTCGGAGAGGAACAGCTCGCGCCCGATCTCCGCGTTGGAACGGCCGTGGCTCATGCCTTCGAGGACCTGGATCTCCCGAGCGGTGAGCGTGGGCGCCGCCCCCATCTCGGCCGACCGCAGCCGGCGCGGGGCGAGCCGCCACGTCGGATCGGCCAGCGCCTGGGTGACGGTCGCCCGCAGCTCGGCCCGGGAGGCGTCCTTGTGGAGATAGCCGCGGGCCCCCGCGGCGACCGCGAGCGCGACGCCGTCCAGGTCCTCCGCGACGGTCAGCATGATGATCCGTGCCCCCGGGTCGGCGGAGAGGAGCCGCCGGACGGTCTCCACACCCCCCAGTCCGGGCATGCGCACATCCATGAGAATCAGATCCGAACGGTCGGCGCCCCAGCGGCGGAGGACTTCCTCGCCGTTGGCCGCCGTCGTCACACGCTCGACGCCGGGCACGGTCGCGACCGCGCGACGGAGCGCCTCTCGGGCAAGCGGGGAGTCGTCGCAGACGAGGACGGAAGTCATGACCGCCCTCCGCAGCTGATGCGCGTCACCTTGAGCCTCCAGGCTGTTACAAGTCGTCACCTGTGCGGTTGACGCTCTCGGACACCTGCCCGATCGCTTTCTCTGTCAACCGCTTCCGCCCTCTCAACGATGGTCACTCGAAAGAGTTACGGGTCGGACAACCGAATTCGGCACTCTACGTGAGGTCACGTGTACGGAGGAGAGCGCCACGGGTTTGTCCAGTCCTCAACCGAAACTTTTCGCGAACACATGCCCCATTTAGCGGGATTTCTTCCCTTTTGCTGGTGTCTGTGGCTAGATTCGCAATCAGTCATATTTACATCTACTAGCACCGTAGATGTACGGTCATGGGCACAGTCTCAGACGATGACCACGACGCTTCCGACTCAGCACGGTTTCGAGGAGACAAGCAATGGCAGATTTCTCCCGCCTTCCCGGACCCAACGCCGATCTGTGGGACTGGCAGCTGCTGGCGGCCTGCCGAGGAGTCGACAGCTCGCTCTTCTTCCACCCCGAGGGGGAACGCGGAGCCGCCCGGAGCGCCCGCGAGACCTCGGCCAAGGAGGTCTGCATGCGGTGCCCGGTGCGCGCCGAGTGCGCGGCCCACGCCCTGGCCGTACGCGAGCCCTACGGAGTGTGGGGCGGCCTGACCGAGGACGAACGCGAGGAGCTGATGGGCCGCGCCCGCAACCGGCTGATCACGGCCGCCGCGCCCGCGTCCCCGCCGGGACACGGCTGACTCTTCCGTACGACAACAGGGAAGAAACGTTCCTTCAAACGTTCTTTCACCGCATCGCCGCACCATGGGCACACGCTCAGCGGGCAGCCGCCAGGGAGAGCTGGTCCAGGGTGGCCGCCACGGCCGGGACCTGCGCCAGATCGGGCAGGGTCAGCGCGACGATCTCGCGCTCGATGGCCGGCTCCACCGTGACGGTCCTGGCGCCCATCGGGCGTACCGACTCGATCGCGAGCGCCGGCAGCACCGCCACCCCGAGCCCGGCGCCCACCAGCCCGACCACCGCCGGATAGTCGTCGGTGGCGAAGTCGATGCGCGGGGTGAAGCCGGACTCCTCGCAGACCTCCACGAGCTGGCGGCGGCAGCGCGGGCAGCCCGCGATCCATGACTCCTCGGCCAGTTCGCCGATGCCCACCTCGGTCCGCTCCGCGAGCGCGTGCCCGTCCGGGACCAGGCCGGTCAGCCGGTCGGTGAGCAGCGGCCGGACCACCAGGTCGTCCCATTCGGCGCCCGGGGTGCCGTAGCGGAAGGCCAGCGCGATGTCGCAGTCGCCCTCGCGCAGCATCTCCACCGAGCGGGGCGGTTCGGCCTCGACCAGGGAGACCCGGGTGCCCGGATGGGCGGCCCGCAGTGCCGCGAGGGCGCCCGGGACCAGGCCGGAGCTGCCGCTGGGGAAGGAGACCAGCCGGACCCGGCCGGCCCGCAGTCCGGCGATGGCGGCGACCTCCTCCTCGGCCGCGGTGAGCCCGGCCAGGATGCCCGAGGCGTGGCGCACCAGCGCCTCTCCGGCCTGGGTCAGCCGCATCTCGCGTCCGGTGCGGATCAGCAGCGGGGTGCCGGCGGAGGCCTCCAGGGCCTTCATCTGCTGACTCACGGCGGGCTGGGTGCAGCCCAGCTCGCGAGCCGCGGCGGAGAAGGATCCGGTGGTGGCCACGGCGCGCAGGACACGGAGATGACGGGCTTCGATCACCCTTCGACTATAAGTGATGCTTGGATGGGATGCGAATTATTGACCAGCAGCTTTGGGTCAGGAGTCGCTAGCGTGCGGGTATGAACGCGATGACTGTGCTGACCGTGAACGCGGGGCGCCCCACCAGGTCCGTCCACACCGACTCCCCGGGCGGCGTGACCGGGATCGACAAGCACCCCGTGGAGGGTTCCGTCCGCGTCGCGGACCCCGGGGCCAAGGGGGAGGGCGGCAGCGGCGTGGCCGGGGACGCGGTCTGCGACCTGCGCCACCACGGCGGCTCCGACCAGGCCGTGTACGCCTTCGCGCGCGAGGAACTCGACGCCTGGGAACGGGTGCTGGGCCACCCCCTGGCCAACGGCGCCTTCGGCGAGAACCTGACCACGCGCGGACTGGCCGTCAGCGGCGCGCTGATCGGGGAGCGCTGGCGGATCGGCGACGAACTGGTCCTGGAGGTGACCTCCGGCCGGATCCCCTGCCGCACCTTCGCCGGCCACCTCGGCGCCGAGCGGTGGGTCAAGCGGTTCACCCGGGCCGGTGCCCCCGGGGCGTACCTCCGGGTGATCACTCCGGGCAGCATCCGGGCCGGCGACCCGGTGGAGATCGTGCACCGCCCCGACCACGAGGTGACGGTCGAGATGCAGTTCCGGGCCGTGACCACCCGGCGCGACCTGCTGCCGCGCATCCTCGCGGCCGGTGAGGCCCTGCACCCCGAATCGCTGCGCGCGGCGCGTGCGTACGAGGAGCAGCGCGCGACGGTCTCCTGAGCCGTCCGCCCCCACCGCCTAGGGGCCCGGTCAGGGGCACGTCAGGGATCGGCCCCATGTGCCGGGGTGTCCGGGGGCGGAAGCCTGGACGCCATGGAGAAGAGCAGGGGACGGCGGCGGCTGCGACGGGTGCTGATCACGGTGGCCGTGGTGCTGGGGGTACTGGGGGCGGCGGCCGGCGGCGGGTTCGCCTGGCTGTGGACGCGGGCCGATGTGAGCACGGTGGGAAAGGTCGACTTCAACCGGCGGCTGGCCGTGCCGCCCCTGGCACCGTCCACCGTGACGGCGGACGGCACCCGGGTCTTCGACCTCCGGATGCAGTCGGGCGAGACGGAGTTCCGGCCCGGCAGGGCGACGCCGACCTGGGGGTTCAACGGCAGCTATCTGGGGCCGACACTGCGCGCGAAGCGCGGTGAGCGCGTGAAGGTGCGGGTCCGCAACGCCTTGGACGAGGCGTCCAGCGTGCACTGGCACGGCATGCACCTGCCCGCCGCGATGGACGGCGGACCGCATCAGATGGTGGCGGCGGGCGGGAGCTGGTCGCCGTCGTGGACGGTCGACCAGCCGGCCGCGACCCTCTGGTACCACCCGCATCCGCACGGGGCGACCGAACGGCACGTCCAGCGCGGGCTGGCCGGGATGTTCCTGCTCGACGACAACCGTTCCCGGGACCTCGCGCTGCCGAAGACGTACGGCGTGGACGACCTGCCGGTCATCGTGCAGGACGTCCGCTTCGACGGGGACCGCCTCGACCACGGGCACTCCTTCCTCGCCAACACGGGCTTCCTCGGGGACCGGACGCTGGTCAACGGCACCCTCGGCCCGTACGCCGAGGTCCGCGACGAACGCGTACGCCTGCGGCTGCTCAACGCGTCCACCGCCCGCGTCTACACCTTCGGCTTCGACGACGACCGCTCCTTCGACCTGATCGCCACGGACGGCGGACTGCTGGAGAGGCCCGCCTCCCTGGACCGGATCCAGCTCTCGCCCGGCGAGCGCGCCGAGATCGTCGTGACCATGCGGCCGGGCGAGCGGACCGTGCTGCGCAGCTATCCGTGGCGCCGGGGCGACTTCTGGGAGAAGCGGTTCAACGGGGGCGACGACTCCTTCGACGTCCTGCAACTGCGCGCGGCGAGGACCCTGCGCCCCTCCCCCGCCGTGCCCGCCGCGCTCGGCGAGCCGGGGCTGGAGCTGCCCGACGGCGAAGACGCCGCGCACGGACGGTACTTCGAGCTGCGCCGGTCCGGCATCAACGGGAAGCCGATGGCCATGGACCGGGTCGACGAGACGGTGGTGCGCGGCACCACGGAGACCTGGACGGTCCGCAACGGCGGCGACATGACGCACAACTTCCACATCCACGACGTGCAGTTCAGGGTCCTGGAGGTGAACGGGCGGCCCCCGGAGCCCGAGTTGCGCGGCCGTAAGGACACGGTGGCGGTCCCGATGGGCACCACGGTGAAGCTCGCCCTGCGCTTCGACGGACCCGCCGATCCTGACACCCCGTACATGTACCACTGCCATCTGCTCTCCCACGAGGACACCGGGATGATGGGCCAGTTCGTCGTGGTCGACCAGGGACAGCGGGCCGGAACCCCGGGGGCGCACGGGGACCACGGGGGCACGCGTTAACGTGCCGCGTATGACGACTGCACTGATTACGGGCGCGACCGCGGGCATCGGGGCCGCCTTCGCACGGCGGCTCGCGGCCCAGGGTCACGATCTCGTGCTGGTGGCCCGTGACACCGAACGGCTGCGGGAGCAGGCCACCGAACTCCACGACCGGCACGGCATCGAGGCCGAGGTGCTGACCGCCGACCTGTCCCGGGACGACGGGATCGCCTCGGTCGAGAAGCGGCTATCCGACACGGCCCGCCCGGTCGATCTGCTGGTCAACAACGCCGGGTTCGGCAACAAGGGCCAGTTCCTGGACGTGCCGATGGCCGACGAGCTGACGATGCTCAAGGTGCACTGCGAGGCGGTGCTGCGGCTGACCTCGGCGGCCTCGGCGGCGATGAGGGAGCGGGGCAGGGGCGGGGTCGTCAACGTGGCCTCCGTCGCCGCGTTCGTGCCGCGCGGCACCTACGGGGCCTCGAAGGCGTGGGTCGTGCAGTTCACCCAGGGCGCGGCGCGGGACCTGGCCGGTTCCGGGGTGCGGCTGATGGCGCTCTGCCCCGGCTTCGTCCGTACGGAGTTCCACCAGCGGGCCGGGATGGGCACGGAGAACATCCCGGGCTGGATGTGGCTGGACGCCGACAAGCTGGTGGCGACGGCGCTGGCGGACCTGGCGCGCGGGAAGTCGCTGTCGGTGCCCGATCCCCGGTACAAGGCGCTCATGGGACTGGTGAAGGTGACGCCGCGCGGACTGCTCGGCGGGGTCACCTCCCGTACCGGTCGAAAGTACGGGCCGCGGTAGTCCACCGCGCCGGCCGGACCGGGACCGGACGCGCGAAGGCCCGGCACCCCGAGGGGGTGCCGGGCCTCACCGCTGGTGCGGCGGGTGCCGTGCGTCAGTGCGCGTGGCCGTGACCGTGACCGGCCTCCGGCTCCTCCTCGGCCGGCTTCTCGACGACCAGGGTCTCGGTCGTGAGCAGCAGGGAGGCGATGGAGGCGGCGTTCTCCAGGGCGGAGCGGGTGACCTTGACCGGGTCGATGACGCCGGCCTTCACCAGGTCGCCGTACTCGCCGGTGGCGGCGTTGAAGCCCTGGCCCTTGTCGAGCTCGGAGACCTTCGAGGTGATGACGTAACCCTCGAGGCCGGCGTTCTCGGCGATCCAGCGCAGCGGCTCGACGGCGGCGCGGCGGACGACCGCGACACCGGTGGCCTCGTCGCCGGTCTTGTCGAGGTTGCCCTCAAGGACCTTGACGGCGTGGACGATGGCGGAGCCACCACCGGAGACGATGCCCTCCTCGACCGCGGCGCGGGTCGCGGAGATGGCGTCCTCCAGACGGTGCTTCTTCTCCTTGAGCTCCACCTCGGTGGCCGCACCGACGCGGATCACGCAGACACCGCCGGCCAGCTTCGCCAGACGCTCCTGGAGCTTCTCGCGGTCCCAGTCGGAGTCCGTGGCCTCGATCTCGGCCTTGATCTGGTTGACGCGGCCGGCGACCTCGTCGGACTTGCCGCCACCGTCGACGATGGTGGTGTCGTCCTTGGAGACGGTCACGCGGCGGGCGGTGCCCAGCACGTCCAGACCGGCCTGGTCGAGCTTGAGGCCGACCTCCTCGGCGATGACGGTCGCACCGGTGAGGGTGGCGATGTCGCCGAGCATGGCCTTGCGGCGGTCGCCGAAGCCCGGAGCCTTCACCGCGACGGCGTTGAAGGTGCCGCGGATCTTGTTGACGACCAGGGTCGACAGGGCCTCGCCCTCGACGTCCTCGGCGATGATCAGCAGCGGCTTGGAGCCACCGGCCTGGATGACCTTCTCCAGGAGCGGCAGCAGCTCCTGGATCGAGCCGATCTTGCCCTGGTGGATCAGGATGTACGGGTCGTCGAGGACGGCCTCCATACGCTCCTGGTCGGTCACCATGTACGGCGACAGGTAGCCCTTGTCGAAGGCCATGCCCTCGGTGAAGTCGAGGTCCAGACCGAAGGTGTTGGACTCCTCGACGGTGATGACGCCGTCCTTGCCGACCTTGTCCATCGCGTCCGCGATGAGCTCGCCGACCTGGGTGTCCTGCGCGGAGAGCGCGGCCACGGCGGCGATGTCGGACTTGTCCTCGATCGGGCGGGCGGTCGCGAGGAGCTCCTCGGACACGGCCTTGACCGCGGCGTCGATGCCCTTCTTCAGAGCGGCCGGGGAGGCGCCGGCGGCGACGTTGCGCAGACCCTCGCGGACGAGCGCCTGGGCGAGGACGGTGGCGGTGGTCGTACCGTCACCCGCGACGTCGTTGGTCTTGGTCGCGACCTCCTTCACCAGCTGGGCACCGAGGTTCTCGTACGGGTCGTCCAGCTCGACCTCGCGCGCGATGGTGACACCGTCGTTGGTGATGGTGGGGGCGCCGAACTTCTTGTCGATGACGACGTTGCGGCCCTTGGGGCCGATCGTCACCTTGACCGTGTCGGCAAGCTTGTTGACGCCGCGCTCAAGGGCGCGACGGGCGTCCTCGTCGAACTTCAGGATCTTCGCCATGGAGCTGAACTGTCCTCTCGAATACAAGAAAACTGCGCCCCTGCCGCCCGGCTAGTCATTTCGCTGGGGGCCAGGGGCGCAGAAGAAAGCGATGGTGGGTGAATTACTTCTCGATGATCGCGAGAACGTCGCGAGCCGAGAGGACGAGGTACTCCTCGCCGTTGTACTTCACCTCGGTGCCGCCGTACTTGCTGTACAGCACGACATCGCCGGTCTTGACGTCGAGCGGCAGACGCTCGCCGTTCTCGAAGCGGCCCGGACCCACGGCCAGGACGACGCCCTCCTGGGGCTTCTCCTTGGCAGTGTCCGGAATAACCAGGCCGGAGGCCGTGGTCTGCTCGGCGTCGAGCGGCTGGACCACAATGCGGTCCTCAAGCGGCTTGATCGCAACCTTGGAGCTGGCGGTCGACACGATCCGGTCTCCCCCTTCGGAGATCTCACGGGGTCAAAAGTGTGGGGTGGCGACCGCATGGGCCCGTCGTCGCGGGTGCCGGACCGGTCGGTCGCACGGAACTGCTGGCACTCTCCCTCGGGGAGTGCCAGAACCGAGACTATGACCGCGATTAGCACTCGGTCAAGCGGAGTGCCAACGCGCGCCGCTCGTGGCGGCCCGGGATCCCTCTCCGGGGCGACGGTACGCACGGCTGCGCGCCCGCAACGTTCGGGTCACCGTAAGGACAACGCGGGGGCCGGGCGGTCCGTTCCGGAGGACGGTGGCGTCATGCGCCCTCCCGCCCCCGGCATCGGCCGCCCGGCCCCCGCCCGCCCCGGCTCCCTCGTCCGGAACGCCCTCGACCTGACGGCCGGTCTGCTCGCCACCGGCCTGGAGGTGCTGGTCTGCGGGATGGTGGTCTTCCTCGCGGACCAGCCGGAGCGGGACTTCTCCCGTCCGCCCGTCCCGGATCCCGGTCCGCCCCCGATGGACTGGACGACCACGCTCGTCCTCGGCTCGTTCGCCGCGGCCGTCTGCCTCATCGGCCTGGTGCTGCTGCGTCACGGGCTGCCGCTGGCGGGCATCGTGCAGCTGATCGCGGCGGGCGTCTTCTGCGTGCTGGCGCTGGTGTCCTGGCACAGCCACTACCGCGCGGCGCACCCCGAGGGCGCCGCCCCGGCCGCCTTCGCCCCGGACCGCGCCGGCCACCGGTGGACCGGCCGCGCCCCGGATCCCGGGCCCGCCGCCGGGCGGCCGCAGGCGACGACGACCATCGCCCCGGGGGCCCCGTGGTCGCCGCGCACGGAGGCGGGCCGGGCCCGCTTCGCGGCGGGCGAGGGGTTCATCCGCTGAGCGGCCTTGCGCCCCAGCCGTTCGATCGGGTCGACCGACTGCGCGCACCCCGCGGTGGCGGTGAGGAGCGCACCGGCGGTCAGCAGTCCGGCCAGCAGCCGGTGCGCGCTTCTCATACGTAGTCCTCCAGCCGGGCCACCGCGTAGCCCTTGTCGGTGATGACCTTCATGACGGAGCGGATCAGGTCGGGCATGCTGCCCTTCCAGTCCTTCTCGCCCCGGAAGTGGGTGAGGATGATGTCGCCGGGGTGCAGGTCCCGGTCCTCCTCGCGCCACTCCATGTGGTCGGGGAAGGCCTCGGCCGCCCAGAGCGGTACGGCGGTGACGCCGCAGGACTTGGCGATGCGCAGGGTGTCGCCGTTGTAGTTGCCGTACGGCGGCCGGAAGAGCCGGGGGCGTTCGCCGTACTGCTGCTGGAGGATGTCCTGCTGGTCGCAGATCTCTCGCTTCTGCTCCGCGTACGAGAGCCCCGGCAGATAGCGGTGGTTCAGGGTGTGGTTGCCGATGACGGCGCCGCGGGCCTCGGCCTCCTTGAAGTAGGCGTAGTCGTCGCGCACCAGGTAGTCGGTGAGGAAGGCGCTGTACGGGATGTTCAGCTCCGACATCATCCTGATCAGCTCGGGGTCCTTGTCGTCCCCGTCGTCCATCGTCAGGAAGACGACCTTCTCCTTGGTGGGGACGGTGGTGAAGACCGGCGGGAGCGAGGCGTCGCCGCCCTCGACCTCGAAGCCCTTGCGGGTGGTGAGGCGCGGTTTGACGGCCGGGGGCAGCGGCGGGGTCAGCGGGGTCTTCGCCAGCCCCCACTTTTTGGCGGCGACCGCGCGGGCGGCCTGCGCCCTGCGGGCCTTCTCCGCCTGTCCGGCGACCGAGCCGGCCGCTCCGGCCGGGGGTCCGGCCGCGGGTCCGCCCGGCTGTCCGGCACGGGCCGCGGCGGCCTTCACCGGGTCGGTCGCCCGCGTCTCGCCGGTCTCGGCCGCGCAGCCGGAACCGACGGCGGCGACCAGCAGCGCGGCGAGGACCGCGAAACCGGGCCGGCGCCGCAGATGCCCGGCGCCGGTCCGTCCGCGCCCCCGCCCGCCTGCCGTCTGAACCGGTCTGCGCCATTTCATGAGGAATTCTTCCTTTTGTCGTACTGGCTGCATGGCGCCGCATCCTGCCAGCCCGGAACCGGGCGGCCGGGCCGACACAGCGCCCGCCGCACACGGTCCCCCGGCTGGCGCGCAGCCGACTGGCCCACAATGGGGCGGGTGAACGCTCTCGCCCCGACCGGCCCGTCCGGTGATTCCGACGCCCTCACCGCCTTCCGGGCCCTGCGCACCCCCGAGGGGGCCGAGCTGCTGGCCGGGCTGCGCGACTACGACCCCGCCGCCGAACTGGCCACCGCCACCCGGCTGCGCCGCGACCATCCGGCCGCGCTCGTCTCGGCGGCCCTGGGGCAGGCCCGGCTGCGGCAGCGGGCGGTGGCGAAGTTCGGTGCCGAGGACGCGCACCGGATGTTCTTCACGCCCCACGGGGTGGAGCAGGCGACCCGGACCTCCGTGGCCTCGTACCGGGCGCGGCGGTTCGCGGAGGCGGGGGTGCGAAGCGTCGCCGATCTGTGCTGCGGGATCGGCGGCGACGCCGTCGCGTTCGCGCGGGCCGGGATCGCGGTGCTCGCCGTGGACCGCGATCCGCTGACGGCCGAGGTCGCGCGGGCCAACGCGGCCGCGCTCGGGCTGGACGGGCTGATCGAGGTGCGGTGCGCGGATGTCGCGGACATCGGCACCGGGCCGTACGACGCGGTGTTCGTCGATCCGGCCCGGCGCGGCGGGCGGGGCCGGATCTTCGATCCGGAGGCGTACTCACCGCCGCTGTCCTGGGCGACCGGGGCCGCGGTGAAGGCTCCCCGGGCCGCGCTGAAGATCGCCCCGGGGGTCCCGCACGAGGCGATCGACCCGCGCGCGGAGGCCGAGTGGATCTCGGACGGGGGCGAGGTGAAGGAGGCGGTGCTGTGGTTCGGCGAGGGCTTCACGGCCGGGGCGTTCCGCGCGACGGTGCTTCCGTCGGGGGCCACCCTGTCCGCGCCGGCCGCGCTCCCCGCCCCGCCGGTGGGCCCGGTGGGCCGCTATCTGTACGAGCCGGACGGCGCGGTGATCCGGGCGCATCTGGTCGCGGAGATCGTGGAGCGCTGCCGGGGCCGGCTGATCGACCCGATGATCGCGTACATCACCAGTGACGAGCTGTACGAGTCGCCGTTCACGGCCGGGTACGAGATCACCGATCGGCTGCCGTTCCACGTGAAGCGGCTCAAGGCGCTGCTGCGGGAGCGGGAGGTCGGTGTCCTCACGGTCAAGAAGCGCGGTTCTGCGGTCGAACCGGAGGAACTGCGCAGGAAGATGAAGCTCCACGGGCCGAACGCGGCGACCGTCTTCCTGACCCGGGTCGCGGACGTGCCGACGATGCTGGTCGGCCGCCCGGTGACCGGCCCGGAGGCCGGCCACCGGTAGGCGGGCTCAGCCGAGATCGGTCAGCTCGTCGGCGTACACCCGCGAGAGCGGCTGCGGGCCCACGTACTGCTGGCAGTTGCACTGCCCGGACTCGAAGCGCACCGGCTTCTTCTGCTCGTCCCAGGCGGTCGGCACCTCGACGCGTTCGTGGCAGCGGCCCTGCTTGTCGTGCTTGGCGAGGTGGTGCGTGCAGCCGCAGACCGGCTCGGGCGGCCGGTTCGCCGCCTCGACGGCCAGCCGCTCCTGCTTACCGGCCTCCAGCAGTTCGAGCCTGCGGGCGTGCCGGTTGCGCAGCGCCGTACGGACGTTGTCGACCACCCAGCCGAATCCGCCCGTCCAGAAAATGATGAGCACCCACCAGTACCACTCCATGACGCCTCCCCCTGCGGTGTTCGTGTACGGACCAAGGGTAGGGCCGAAGTCAGCGGTGGGCGCCGCCCGTTGACGCTTCGGTCCGGCCGGCCGCGGGGGTGCCCGCCAGGGCCTGCCCCAGGAGGGAGAGAACCCAACGGCGGTGCCGGAAGGCCTTGGTGACGCCGATGAGGCCGATGAGCCAGCAGAGGAGACCGAGGCCCATGATCAGGGCCATCAGCCCGTAGGTGTCCTGGCCGCGCACCGCGCCCGCCGGAACCACGACGCAGGCGTACAGCCCGAGGGCGCAGAGCGCGAAGGACGGCAGCAGCCAGCCGAGGCTCGCCCCCGGCAGGCGCAGCGCGGCGTCACGTGCCGGATCACGGTCCAGCCGCCCCCATTGCGCGAGGAGCCGGCGCACCGCGCGGTCCCGGCGCAGCCACACGACCACGAGGATCACGGCGGGCACCAGACAGGCGGCGCCCAGCGCGATCAGCACCACGCCGAGGATCGCGGAGACGACGTCGTACGACTCCTCGAAGGTGATGAGCGCGGTCGCGGTCAGCGACCAGCCGAGCGCCGCGAGCAGCCCCCACGTCCACAGGAGCGCGAACCGGCCGGGGCCCAGGTGCGTCCGCACCAGCGCCCCGAGGACATGGGCCCGGTCGGCGAGCAGGGCTCCCCGGTCGGGCCAGGTGCGTATCTCCACGGGCGGCGGGGGCGGCGGCAGCGCCGGGCGGGCGGACATGGCCCCGACCCTACCCAGCGCCGGACGGGGTCCCGGCCGCCGCGGCGGTCAGGCGTTGCGCAGGGCCTCGATGTCCAGGCGCTTCATGCCCATCATCGCCTTCATGGCCCGTGCCGCCTTCTCCGGGTCGGGGTCGGTCAGGGCCTCGCCGAGGCCCGGCGGGACGATCTGCCAGGAGACCCCGAAGCGGTCCTTCAACCAGCCGCACCGGCCCTCCTCGCCGCCGTCCGAGGTGAGCTTCGCCCACAGCTCGTCGGCCTCCTCCTGCGAGGCGCAGTCGACGGAGAGCGACACGGCCTCGGTGAAGGGGAACTCGGGGCCGCCGTCGAACGCGATGTACTCGGTGCCGTCCAGCTGGAAGCGCACCGTCATCACCGCGCCCTCCTCGCCGACCGAGGCCGCGGTCCAGCGGGTCACCTCCAGGACGCGCGAGTCGCCGCCGACGACGGAGACGTAGAAGTCCGCCGCCTCCTCGGCCTGGCCCTTCTCGTACCACAGGAACGTGGTGACCTTCGGCATGGTCTTCTCCTCCACTCGGTGGTGCGGAACGCGATACGGGGTAGACCGGCGGCGGGCCCGGAACTCATCGGCCGGCCCGGTCCAGCAGCAGGGCCCGTTCCCGTGCGTTGCGGGTCAGCTCCGCCGCGCGTACGAACTCCGCGCGCGCCTCGTCCGTACGCCCCATCCGCTCCAGCAGATCCCCGCGCACGCTGGGCAGCAAGTGGTAGGCGCGGAGCGCGGGGTCGGCGGCCAGCGCGTCGACCAGGGCGAGTCCGGCGGCCGGGCCCTCGGCCATGGCGACGGCGACGGCACGGTTCAGCTCGACCACCGGGGACGGGGTGAGGGCGGCGAGCCGGCCGTAGAGCGCGGCGATGGCCGGCCAGTCGGTGTCCTCGTAGCGCACCGCGCGCGCGTGGCAGGCGGCGATGGCGGCCTGGAGGCCGTAGGGGCCGAGTCCGGTGCCCGCGTCGGCGGCCGTCTCCGCCGAGCGGAGCAGGGCGGCGAGGCCCCGGCGGATCAGCAGCCGGTCCCAGCGGGTGCGGTCCTGGGCGGCGAGGAGGACCGGGGCGCCGTCCGGCCCGGTGCGGGCGGCGGTGCGCGAGGCCTGGAGCTCCAGCAGGGCGGCCAGCCCGTGCACCTCGGGTTCGCGCTCCATCAGTCCGGCGAGGACCCGGGCCAGCCGCAGCGCGTCCTCGCAGAGCGCCGGGCGCAGCAGGTCGTCGCCGGCGGTGGCGGCGTAGCCCTCGTTGAAGACGAGGTAGATCACCTCCAGCACCGAGCCGAGCCGGGCGGTGCGCTCGGTGCCGTACGGCACCTCGAAGGGGACCCCGGCCCGCCCGAGGGCCCGTTTGGCGCGGACGATCCGCTGGGCCACCGTCGCCTCGGAGGTGAGGAAGGCGCGGGCGATCTCCTCGGTGGTGAGGCCGCCCAGCAGGCGCAGCGTGAGGGCGATCCGGGCGTCGGTGGAGAGCACCGGATGGCAGGCGGTGAAGATCAGCCGCAGCAGGTCGTCGTCGATGGAGTCGGGGTCGGTGTCGCCGGGGTCGTCCGCCCGGGGCAGGGCGTCCGGGTCGCGGCCCATCTCGGCGAGTTTGCGGGCGTACGTCTCGCGGCGGCGCACGAGGTCGATGGCGCGGTGCCGGGCGCTGGCCATGAGCCAGGCCCCCGGGTTGTCCGGGACGCCGGACTCCGGCCACCGCTCCAGGGCGGCGACGAGGGCGTCCTGGGCCAGTTCCTCGGCGATGCCCACGTCGCGGACGATCCGGGCGACCCCCGCGATGATCCGCGCGGACTCGATCCGGAACACCGTCTCCACCGCGCCCGCTGCCGTCACGGCCACCCATCAGAGCAGCCCGCCCCCGGCCGGGCAAACGCGGCCGGGGGCGGCGGGGGCGTCCGGTCAGCCGGCGGGCTCGTCGATGGCCCGGACCTCGCAGGTGACGTTCCAGCTCTCCGGGTGGACGCTCAGGAAGCGGCGGGCCCACTCCAGGGCCTCCTCCTTGTCCTTGCACTGGAGGATGGCGTAGCCGCCGACGACCTCCTTGGTCTCGGTGAAGGGGCCGTCGGTGTGGCTGAGCGTGCCGCCGGACCAGTGGACGCGGGTGCCCTGGGCCGTCGGGGTGAGACCGGCGGTGTCCAGCATCACGCCCGCCTTGTTGATCTCCTCGAAGAGCGCGGTGACGCGCTCGTCGAAGCCGGGGTCGGGCTCGTAGGACTCGGCGGCCCGCTCGTCCAGGCGGATGAGCGACATGAAGCGCGGCATGGTGACTCCTCGGGTCGGGAGGGCGGGGTCCGTTCCCCCGCCTCTCACCCCTGCGTCGAACGGGCGGCCGCCGGATCGACAGCGCCCCGGAAATTCTTTTCGGAAGTTTCCGGGCCGGCCACCCGGCCGCGCCGCCCGGCCGCCGCGCTCAGCCCTCCGCCGGCCCCAGGGACTCGAACCGCCAGCGATGCACCGGCCGGGTGACGGCGTCCGTGTCCGGTTCGGGCAGTTCGGGGAACGTGTCGCCGAGGCCGCCCTCCCACCAGGTGATGACGAGCACCCGGTCCTGCGGGGCACGGAGCAGTTCGCTGCGCAGCGGCGTCCGGGCGAGGAGGGCGGCCTGGGCCCGCGCCCACTCCAGCAGCTCCGCACCCCGGCCCCCGGCCGCGCGGGCCTCCCACATCAGGGCGACGGTCGTCCCGCTCATGAGTAGAGGTTGTCCTTGCTGATCTCGTGCACGTGGTCGTGGTCGTGCGCGTGCGCGCCCGGGACGTGCGGGTCGGTGACCGGCAGCGAGGAGTCCGCGGACAGCTCCAGGTCGGAGGCGGGGCGGTTGCGGGCCACCATCTCCGCGCCGAGCGCGGCGACCATGGCCCCGTTGTCGGTGCACAGACCGGGGCGGGGCACGCGCAGCCGGATGCCGGCCCGCTCGCAGCGCTCCTGCGCGAGGGCCCGCAGCCGGGAGTTGGCCGCGACGCCGCCGCCGATCATCAGATGGTCGACGCCCTCGTCCTTGCAGGCGCGGACGGCCTTGCGGGTGAGCACGTCCACCACGGCCTCCTGGAAGGACGCCGCCACGTCCCGGACCGGCACCTCCTCGCCCGCGGCGCGCTTGGCCTCGATCCAGCGGGCTACGGAGGTCTTCAGCCCGGAGAAGGAGAAGTCGTACGCGGGGTCGCGCGAGCCGGTCAGTCCGCGCGGGAAGGCGATGGCGGCCGGGTCCCCCTCCTTCGCGAGGCGGTCGATGACGGGGCCGCCGGGGAAGCCGAGGTTCAGCACCCGGGCGATCTTGTCGAAGGCCTCGCCCGCCGCGTCGTCGATGGTCGCGCCGAGCGGCCGTACGTCGGCGGTGATGTCCGGGGCGAGCAGCAGCGAGGAGTGCCCGCCGCTGACCAGGAGCGCCATGGTGGGCTCGGGCAGCGGACCGTGTTCCAGCTGGTCGACGCAGATGTGCGAGGCGAGGTGGTTCACCCCGTAGAGCGGCTTGTTCAGGGCGTACGCGTACGCCTTGGCGGCCGAGACGCCGACGAGCAGGGCTCCGGCGAGGCCGGGTCCGGCGGTGACGGCGATGCCGTCGAGGTCGCGTCCGCTGACCCCGGCCTCCTTCAGGGCGCGCTCGATCGTGGGGACCATGGCCTCCAGATGGGCGCGGGAGGCGATCTCGGGGACGACGCCGCCGAAGCGGGCGTGGGTGTCGACGCTGGACGCGACGGCGTCGGCGAGCAGCGTCGTCCCCCGGACGATGCCGACGCCGGTCTCGTCGCAGGAGGTCTCGATGCCGAGTACGAGCGGTTCGTCAGCCATCAGTCAGTCTCTGTTCCTGTTCCCGGTGCGTGCCCCGGTACGTCGTGGTGTGCGTCGTCGCCCGTGTCGCCGCCCAGCTCCTCGTGCAGGTGGAGGCGCATGACGAGCGCGTCGATGTTGCCGGGCTGGTAGTAGCCGCGGCGGAAGCCGATCGGTTCGAAGCCGAAGCGTTCGTAGAGCTTCTGCGCCCGGAGGTTGTCGACGCGGACCTCCAGCAGCACCTCGGCGCATTCGAAGGCCGTGGCGTGCTTGAGGAGGTCGGTCAGCAGCGCGGCGCCGAGCCCGCCGCCCCAGTGGTCGCGGGTGACGGCGATGGTCTGGACGTCGGCGAGGTCGCCTGCGGCGGCGAGGCCCGCGTAGCCGGTGATCCGGCCGGTGGCGGGGTCCTCGGCGACGACGTAGCGGCGGGTGGCCCCGGCGCCCCGGGCGTGGGCCAGCTCGGACCAGAACATGCCGGACGACCAGGAGTCCTCCGGGAACAGCTCGTGCTCCAGGGCGAGCACCGGTTCGATGTCCCACCAGCGCATCTCGCGCAGCACCGCGGTCGTGACGGTCACTGGGGCGTGACCACCTTGTAGTTCTTCGGCACCTGCGCGTCGGGCCTGCGGAGGTAGAGCGGCTGCGGGGGCAGCAGCGCCTCTCCCGCGGCCAGCCGTTCGGCGGCGAGGGCGGCCAGCTCGCCGGCCGCCACGTGCTCGGGGCCGCGCGCGTCGGGGAAGGCCTCCGAGTAGAGCACCGCGCCGGCACCGACGACGGGCAGTCCGGCGAGCCGTTCGGCCAGGTCTGCGGGCCGGTCGACGGCGGGCCCCTCGGTCCGGGTGCGGGCGTCCTCGTAGCGCGCCCAGTAGACCTCCTTGCGGCGGGCGTCCGTCGCGACGGCGAAGGGGCCGGTGAGCCCGGCCCGTCCGGCCGCGTACGCGAGGCCGTCCAGGGTGCAGACGCCGTGCACGGGGACGGAGAGCGCGGAGCCGAAGGTGGCGGCCGTGACCAGGCCGACCCGCAGTCCGGTGTAGGGGCCGGGGCCGACGCCCACGACCACGCCCGTCACGGCGTCGAGCGTCGTCCCGGCCTCGGCGAGGACCCGGTCGACGGCGGGCAGGAGCAGTTCCCCGTGCCGACGGGCGTCGACCTGGCCGGACTCGGCGACGACGCGGGTCCCGTCGTGGAGGGCGACGGTGACGGCGGGGGTGGCGGTATCCATGGCGAGCAAGAGCACGCAAACAGCCTACGGCGCCGCCGCGGGCGGGGCGGCGCCCCGTACGGCGTCCCGGGAGCGGCCGCCCCGGCTGCTACCGTCACCGGGTGCACGCGAAATACGTGTAAACGCTTGTACGACATACCGCACACGCGTGGACGCGGAGAACGGCGAAAGGGGCCGCACGGTGTCAAGGCGCAGCTCGGGAATCGTGGCCGGGCTCACCGCGGCGGCCGTCGCCGTGGTCGGCTTCCTGGCCTACCAGGCGTCGGCGAACGTCCCCGACAACCTCTCCGTCACCCCGAAGGCCTCCGCCAGCGCCCCGGCCGAGGACGGTCACGCCGTCAAGCCGAAGCCGAAGCGGGACCCGCTCGCGGTGCCGGCCGCCTCGGGGGCCGGGACGCGCGTGGTCTACGCGCTGCACGACCGCCGGGTGTGGCTGGTGGACGCGCACAACAAGGCGACCCGGACCTTCGAGGTGATGCCGGGCACGGTCTCCCCGGCGCCGGGCACCTACCGGGTCGGTTCGCGCTCCGGCAAGGTCACCGGTTCGGACGGGGTGCCGATCGAGCACGTGGTCCGCTTCACCTCAGTCGACGATGTGACGATCGGTTTCAGCGCGGCCCAGGACGGCTCGATGGACGCCCCCGATCCTTCGGTGAAGGCGGGCGGGGTGCGCATGGCGCGGGCGGACGGCGACGCGGTGTGGACCTTCGCCACGGTGAACGCGAAGGTGGTCGTGGTCCCGTAGGACCGGTGGGAGGTGCCGCGGCGCCTTCCTCTTCCCGGGGCCGCCGCCCCGTCTCAGGACCGTCGCGCGCCCGCGCCCGTGCTCTCGCGCGGCGCGGGCGTTCTGTTTCCGGGCGGCGGGCAGGCGGGCGGGGTGGAGACCGCGGTGGCCGCGGCCCCCGCGGCGAGCAGGTCTCTCATCGATACCGCCCGCGGCGGTCGGGCTTCGCGCTCCGGTGTCGGCATGGACGCCTCCTGGGGCTCTGCGGGAAGGCACGTTAGGCAGACCTAACCTGCTCTCGTCCTCCATGTGACCACGCGCGCACCGCCCGGCGCAACATCTTCCCGACACCTTGTCGGAAACACCGCCCGGCACCCCGGCTGCCGGGCGTCGGGAACGACCCCGGCACCCCGGCTACCGGGCCGTCTCCCAGGGCGCCCAGGACGAGGAGCGCAGCCCCGACCAGCGGGCGCCGACGCCGACGAGCGTCACCACGCGCCGCTCGTCGTCGGTGTCGCCGACCGCCCGGTCGATCAGCACCCGGAGCCGGTCGTCGGACAGCTCCTCGACCTTGCCGTCGCCCCATTCGACGACCACCACCGACTCCGGCAGCGACACGTCCAGGTCCAGGTCCTCCATCTCGTCGAGCCCGCCGCCCAGCCGGTAGGCGTCGACGTGCACCAGGGCGGGGCCGTCGCCCAGCGGGGGGTGGACGCGGGCGATGACGAAGGTCGGCGAGGTGACGGCGCCCCGCACCCCCAGCCCCTCGCCCAGGCCTCGGGTCAGGGTGGTCTTCCCGGCGCCCAGTTCGCCGGTGAGCATCACCAGGTCGCCGGGGCGCAGCACGGACGCGACGCGGCGGCCCAGGGCCCGCATCTGTTCGGGGGAATCGACGGTGAGCGTCAGGGTGACGGTGCCGGGGCCGGGCTCGGCGGCCGGGCCGTTGTGCGGTGCTTCCATGCCCGCCAACGTTAGGGCCTGTCCGGCCGTTCCCGTCGTCCGCCCGGAGGGCGGGCCGGGCGGCGTCCGGTGCGCCGAGAGTGCGTGCGGGGCGTCGCACGGCAGACGGGAATGGTCGGACAGGCCCTAGGGCCTCTCGGCCTCGGGAACGGCGCCCGCCCTCACCAGCAGGTCCGCGAGGCGGTCGGTCACCGTCTCGGGGTGCTCCAGCATCACCAGGTGCCCGGCGTCCGGGACGATGACCAGTTCCGCGTCGGGCAGCCGGTCGGCGATGGCCTCGCTGTGCGAGCTGGGGGTCACCAGGTCCTTGTCCCCGGCCAGGACCAGCACGGGCACGTCCCGGAAGAGGTGCAGGGCGTCGGTCTTGTCGTGCTCGGCGAAGGCGGGGTAGAACTCCGCGACGACGTCGATGGGCGTGGACTCGATGAGCCGTTCCGCGAACCGGGCGACGGCCGGGTCCACGTCCCGGGAGCCGAAGGAGTAGCGCTTGATCAGCCCGGCGAACAGGTCCGCCGTGGCCCGCCGGCCCCGTTCCACCAGCTCCGCCTGGGAGCCGAGCGCCTTCAGCACACCGGGCAGCACCCGCCGCACGGCGTTCATCCCGGCCACCGGCAGCCCGAAGCTGACCTCGTTCAGCCGGCCGCTGGAGGTGCCGACGAAGGCGACGGCGACGACGCGCTCGCGCATCAGCTCCGGGTACTGGTCGGCGAACGACATCACCGTCATCCCGCCCATGGAATGGCCGACCAGGACCAGCGGCCCCTCGGGGGCGGCGGCGTCGATGACCGCCTTGAGGTCGCGGCCCAGCTGGTCGATGCCGACGTGCACGCCCTGCGCCTGGGCCCGGCCGCGCTCGGAGCGGCCGTGGCTGCGCTGGTCCCAGTGGACGGTGCGCACGAGACCGCGCAGGGCCGCCCGCTGGAAGTGCCAGGAGTCCTGGCCGAGGCAGTAGCCGTGGCTGAAGACGACGGTGGCGGGGGCGGGGGCCTTGCGCCCGAAGAGCCGCCGCCTGCGGTGTCCGGCGGCGGGCGCGCCGCCCGCCCCGGCGCCGGCCGCCGGCCCGGCCTCGTCGATCTCGTAGTACAGCTCGGTGCCGTCGTCGGCGACGGCCCGTCCCGGCAGCCCGCGCAGCGATCCGTACGGTCCGGTGGCGTCCAGGGCCAGCCGGGCCCGCTTGCGCATGCCCCGGCCGACCGTCAGCCGCTCGACCGCGACACCGGCCGCGGCCCCGGCGGCGAGCACGCCTATGGCCGCCCCCGCGATCCCGGCCCGGCGCCATCCGGCCGCCGAAGCGGCCGCCGCCGCGTCCTGCGCGCTGATCCCACTCACCGTGCCGCACTCCTCGTCCGTCGGTCGTCCCGTCCCGGCCGGAACCGGCCGGGCTTCGATCGTGCCTGGTCAGAGAGATTTCCCGGTGCGGCTCCGGGCTGTGTCGGGGGTCCTGCGGGCACCGTCCACGAGGACACGCCCTAGGAGGCGTCGTCCCGGTAGACGCGCGGCACCCGTCCGCCGATGCGGGTGACGATCTCGTACGCGATGGTGTCGGCGGCCCGCGCCCAGTCCTCGGCGCTCGGCTCGCCCCGGTCCCCCGGGCCGAACAGCACCGCGTCGCTGCCCACCGCCGGCTCGTCGCCGTGCAGGTCGACGACGAACTGGTCCATGGCCACCCGGCCCGCGACGGTCCGCCGGACCCCGCCGACCAGGACGGGGCCGCGCCCCGAGGCGTGGCGCGGGATGCCGTCCGCGTACCCGACGGGCACCAGGCCGAGCGTGGTCTCGCCGGACGTCGTGTAGTGGTGCCCGTAACTGATGCCGTGCCCGGCGGGCACCCGCTTGACCAGGGCGACCGAGGCGGCGAGCGTCATCACCGGGCGGAGCCCGAAGTCGGCGGGGGTGCCCAGCTCGGGGCTCGGCGAGATGCCGTACATGGCGATCCCGGTCCGCACCAGGTCGAAGTGCGACTCGGGGACCGTGAGCGTGGCCGGGGAGTTGGCGATGTGTCGCACCTCGGGTTCGATGCCGGCCTTCTCCGCGTACGCCACCATGTCGCGGAAGGTCTCCAGCTGGGCGGTGATCGAGGGGTGGCCGGGCTCGTCGGCGCAGGCGAAATGGGACCAGAGACCGGTGACGCGGACGGTGCCGGACCGCTCGGCCGCGCGGGCGGCGGCGACCAGCTCCGCCCAGTCGGCGGGCTGGCAGCCGTTGCGGCCGAGGCCGGTGTCGGCCTTGAGCTGGATCCTGGCGGGGCGTCCGGCCTCCCCGGCCGCCGCGGTGACCTCGCGCAGCGCCCACATCCCGCTCACCGAGACGTCGACGTCGGCCTCGATCGCCTCGCGCCAGGGCCCGCCCGGCGTCCACAGCCAGCACATCACCCGGCCGCCGAGACCGGCGGCGCGCAGCGCCAGCGCCTCCTGCGGGGTCGCGGTGCCGAGCCAGGTCGCCCCGGCCTCCAGCGCTGCGCGCGCGCAGCGCTCCGCGCCGTGCCCGTACGCGTCGGACTTGACCACGGCCATGAGCTGCGCGCCGGAGGCCCTGGCGCGCAGAACGCGCACGTTCGCGCGCAGTGCGGCGAGGTCGATCTCGGCTCGGGCTCTCAGGGACGCAGTCTCGTTCATCGCGCCCAGTCTCTCAGAGCCGTGCCCCGAGCCCTCCGGCCGCGTCCGGAAAGTCCCACATGCGAGGGGTGTCAGTGGTGGTGCAGTGCGTGCTCCAGCTGGTCGACGAGGACCGGGACGTGGCTGTGCGGAACGTCCTTGACGGCGGTGACGAGGGTCACGGGGCCGTCGTGGACCAGGCCGACCAGTTCGTCCAGGGCCGCGGCGTGCGCGGAGTCGGCCAGCTCGGCGCGGTAGCGGTCCACGAAGTCGTCGTAGCGGCTGCCGGGGTCCTGGTGGTACCAGGAGCGCAGCTCGGACGAGGGGGTGACGTCCTTGAGCCAGTGGTCGATCGCGGCATGCTCCTTGGAGACGCCGCGCGGCCAGAGCCGGTCGACGAGGACCCGGGTGCCGTCGTCGTCCTCCCGGGGGTCGTAGGCCCGGCGTACGCGCACGTCGGTGCCGCTGTCGCTGCCCATGGCCGGTCTCCTCTCGCCGTCCGTCTCCCAGGATCGCTCAGGCCCGGACGTCCCGCCAGGCCGCCGGGAGGGCGTCCGCGACGTCCTGGGCGGCGACCGGGGAGCCGTCGGCGGCGTGCCGGGCGGCGAGGCCGTGGAGATGGGCGCCGACGGACGCGGCGTCGCGCGCGGCGAGTCCGGCGGCCAGCAGCGAACCGGTCAGCCCGGAAAGCACGTCGCCGCTGCCGGCGGTGGCCAGCCACGGGGTGCCGGTCGGGTTGACCCGGACCGGGGTGTGCGGGTCGTCGGTGGCGACCAGGGTGGTGGAGCCCTTGAGCAGCACGGTGGCGCGGTAGCGGGCGGCGAGGGCGCGTACGGCGGTGAGCCGCCCGGCCTCGACCTCCTCGCGGGCGACGCCGAGCAGCGCGGCGGCCTCCCCGGCGTGCGGGGTGAGGACGGTCGGGGCGGTGCGGGCGCGGACGACGTCGGCGTCCAGCAGCCGCAGCCCGTCCGCGTCGACGAGCACCGGCACCTCGGCGGCGAGCACGTCGGCGACGGCCAGGGCGGCTTCGGTGCCGTCGCCGAGTCCGGGCCCGACCACCCACGCCTGGACGCGCCCGGCCCCGGACGGCGGCCCGTCGTGGACCAGGGTCTCCGGATGCCGGGCGATGACGGCCCCGGCGCCGGGGCCCACGTACCGGACCGCGCCCGCGCCCCCGCGCAGCGCCCCGGACACGGCGAGCACCGCCGCGCCGGGGTAGCGGGCCGATCCGGCGACCACGCCGACGACGCCCCGCCGGTACTTGTCGCTCTCGGCGGCGGGCCGCGGCAGCAGCGCGGCGACGTCCGCGTACTGGAGGGCTTCCAGGTCGGGGACGTCCGGCAGTTCGGGCCCGAGCCCGATGTCGACGAGGCGGAGGGCGCCGGCGCGTTCGGCGGCCGGGTCGATCAGGAGCGCCGGTTTGTACGCCCCGAAGGTGACGGTGGCGTCCGCGCGCACCGCATCGCCCAGGACCTCACCGGTGTCCGCCTCGACGCCGGAGGGCAGGTCGACGGCGAGCATCGGCGCGGGGTGCGCGGCGTACCGCTCGACGAGCGCGGCCGCCGCCGGGCGCAGTCCGCCGCGTCCGCCGATGCCGGTGATCGCGTCGACGACGAGGTCGACGCGGCCCTCCCAGTCCCGGTGCGGGCCGAGGTCGTCGGGGTCCACGACCCGTCCGCCCGCCGCGAGCAGCGCCGCGCTGCCGCCCTCGTGGGCCCGTCCGGGGGCGGTCCGCACGGCCACGACGCCCGCACCGCGCCGGGCCAGCCGGGCCCCGGCGTACAGCGCGTCGCCGCCGTTGTCCCCGGTGCCGACGAGGAGGACGACCCGGGAGCCGTAGACGCGGCCGGTGCGGCGCAGCAGATCGGCGCAGGCGGCGGCGAGCCCGGCGGCGGCGCGCTGCATCAGCGCGCCCTCCGGCAGCCGTGCCATCAGGGCCTGTTCGGCGGCCCGTACGGTGGAGACGCTGTAGGCGGTACGCATGGCTCCAACGTAGGCGGGAACGCCGCTGCCCGCGCCGCTTCACCACCCGACGCGGAACGGAGACGCCCCCGGCCCCGCGTCATCGCCCGGCGCGCAACGGAGACGGCCCCGCCTCACCCCTCGGCGATCACCACCGCGGAGGCCACCCCGGCGTCGTGGCTGAGCGAGACGTGCCAGTGGCGGACGCCGAGTTCGGCGGCGCGGGCCGCGACGGTGCCGCGCACCCGCAGCCGGGGCCGGCCGCCCTCCTCGACGTACACCTCGGCGTCCGTCCACAGCAGCCCGGCGGGGGCGCCGAGCGCCTTGGCCAGGGCCTCCTTGGCGGCGAAGCGGGCGGCCAGCGAGGCGACGCCGCGCCGTTCGCCGTCGGGGAGCAGCAGCTCGCTGTCGACGAACAGCCGCGCGGCCAGCCGCGGCGAGCGCCGCAGCGCGGCGTCGAACCGCTCGATCTCCGCCACATCGATCCCCACCCCGATGATCACGTACGCACCTTCGTTCTCTCCCGGCTCACTCCACGGTGACGGACTTCGCCAGATTGCGCGGCTGGTCCACCTCGTTGCCGCGGGCGGTGGCCAGTTCGCAGGCGAAGACCTGCAAGGGGACGGTCGCGACCAGCGGCTGAAGCAGCGTAGGCGTTGCGGGGACGCGGATGAGGTGGTCGGCGTACGGGACGACCTCGTCGTCGCCCTCCTCGGCGATGACGACGGTGCGGGCGCCGCGGGCACGGATCTCCTGGATGTTGGAGACGATCTTGTCGTGCAGCACGGAGCGGCCGGCCGGTGAGGGGACGACCACGACGACCGGCAGCCCGTCCTCGATGAGCGCGATGGGCCCGTGCTTGAGCTCGCCCGCGGCGAAGCCCTCGGCGTGCATGTACGCGAGTTCCTTGAGCTTCAGCGCGCCCTCCAGGGCGACCGGGTAGCCGACGTGCCGGCCGAGGAAGAGCACGGTGTCGTGGCCGGCGAGCGAGCGGGCCAGTTCGCGGACCGGTCCCATCGTCTCCAGGACCCGGTCGACGGAGCGGGAGATCTCGGAGAGCTGGCGGATGACGGTGCGGATCTCGTCGCCCCATTTCGTGCCGCGGATCTGGCCGAGGTAGAGCGCGACGAGGTAGCAGGCGACGAGCTGGGTCAGGAACGCCTTGGTGGAGGCGACGGCGACCTCGGGCCCGGCATGGGTGTAGAGCACGGCGTCGGACTCGCGGGGGATGGTGGAGCCGTTGGTGTTGCAGATGGCGAGGACCTTCGCGCCCTGTTCGCGGGCGTGCCGCAGGGCCATCAGGGTGTCCATGGTCTCGCCGGACTGGGAGATGGCGATGACGAGGGTGTGCGGGTCCAGGATCGGGTCGCGGTAGCGGAACTCGCTGGCCAGCTCGGTCTCGCAGGGGATGCGGGTCCAGTGCTCGATGGCGTACTTGGCGATCATCCCGGCGTGGAAGGCGGTGCCGCAGGCGACGACGACGACCTTGTCGACCTCGCGCAGTTCGCCGGGGGTGATGCGCACCTCGTCGAGGTGGAGGGTGCCCTCGGGGTCGATGCGGCCGAGGAGCGTGTCGGTGACGGCCTTGGGCTGTTCGGCGATCTCCTTGAGCATGAAGGAGGCGTAGCCGCCCTTCTCGGCGGCGGAGGCGTCCCAGTCCACGTGGTACGCGCGCGTCTCGGCGGGCTCCCCGTCGAAACCGGTGACGGTGACGCCCTCCCGGCGCAGCTCCACGACCTGGTCCTGGCCGAGTTCGACCGCCGAGCGGGTGTGGGCGATGAAGGCGGCGACGTCGGACGCGAGGAAGGCCTCGTCCTCTCCGATGCCGACGACGAGCGGGGAGTTGCGCCGGGCCCCGACGACCGTGTCGGGGGCGTCCGCGAACACGGCCACCAGGGTGAAGGCCCCCTCCAGACGGCGGCAGACCTGCCGCATGGACTCGGCCGGGTCCCCGCTCTGCGCGTACGCCTCGGCGAGGAGGTGGGCGACGACCTCGGTGTCGGTCTCGGAGCGCAGATCGTGGCCCCGGCCGCCCAGTTCGGTGCGGAGCGCGGCGAAGTTCTCGATGATGCCGTTGTGGACGACGGCGACGCGTCCGGCGTTGTCGAGGTGCGGGTGGGCGTTGGCGTCGGTGGGGCCGCCGTGGGTGGCCCACCGGGTGTGGCCGATGCCGGCGGCACCGACCGGCAGCGGCCGTTCGGCCAGTGCCTTCTCCAGGTTGACGAGCTTCCCGGCCTTCTTGGCGGCGGCCAGTCCGCCGTCGGCGAGGACCGCGATCCCGGCGGAGTCGTAGCCCCGGTACTCCAGCCGTTTGAGACCCGCGACGACGACGTCCTGCGCCGACTGCCCACCGACGTAACCCACGATTCCGCACATGACTGCCCTTTTCTGCCGATTACCCCCTATTCATCGCATATTCGCAGAAGCGAGGCCCTTTTCAAGCCCTGCGCGCGCACCGCCTCCGCCGTGGTCGGCCGCCCGTCCGCCCTTCACGAGGAGGAGGACCAGCAGCCCGGCGACGATCCCGGCGGCCCCGGCGACGGCCGCGGCCGTGTTCAGGCCGGAGGCGAACGCCGAGCGCAGCGCCTGCTCCGGCACCCCGGCCGCGCGCAGCCCCGGCGCCCCGCCGCCCGCGAGGGCGTGCGCCCGCTCCGCGCCGAGCGTCGTGCCGATCCGGGAGGTGAGGACCGTGCCGAGCACGGCCACGCCGAGGGCGTATCCCAGCTGGCGGAAGGTGTTCACGGCACCGCCCGCCATGCCGGAGCGCTCCGGCGGTACGGCGGCGAGGGCGGCGCCCGCGAGGGCCGGGGAGACCAGTCCGGTGCCGAGGCCGGCGACGACGAGGCCGGGCAGCAGGACGGGCCAGGAGGAACCCGCGCCGAGGACCGCCGTGCCGAGCGTGCCGGCACCGATCAGGACGAGGCCGGTGCCGAGCGTCCAGCGCGGCGCGACCCCGTGCAGCAGCCGCCCTCCGGCCGCCGACACCACGAACGCCGTGGCGGCCAGCGGCAGGAGTGCCAGCCCGGCCCGGACCGGGCTGAGCCCGAGCACCGTCTGGAGCCAGATGGAGGTGTACGGGAGGACGGCGAAGGCCGCCGTGTTGTACGCGAGCGCCCCGGCCATCACCCCGGTGAACGCGGACGTCCGGAACAGCGACAGCTCCAGGAGCGGGTGGGCGGCGCGCCGTTCGACGAGCACGAAGCAGAGCAGGGCGAGCGCGGCGACGGAGAAGGCGGCGAGGGCGCGGCCCGAGGTCCAGCCCCCGCCGCCGGCCCCGACGACGCCGTACGTGGCGGCCGCCGCGAAGACGGCGAAGGCCACGGTGCCGGCCCAGTCGATCCGGCGTCCGCGCTCGCCGTGCGACTCGGGCAGCGTGCGGGCGGTCAGCCAGACGGCGGCGACACTGACCGGGAGGTTCACGTAGAAGATCCAGCGCCAGCCGGGCCCCTCGGCCAGCAGTCCGCCGACGACGGGGCCGACGGCGGCCGCGCCGCCGCTCACCGCGCCCCACAGCCCGAGCGCGACGGAGCGGTCGCGCCCCTGGTAGGCGGCGGCGAGCAGCGGCAGGGTGGTCGCGAACATCGCGGCGGCGCCCACCCCCTGCACCCCGCGCGCGGCGACGAGCACGGCGGGCGAGCCGGCCAGCCCGCAGGCGAGCGAGGCGGCGGCGAAGAGCACGACGCCCGTGAGATGGACCCGCCGCCGCCCGAGCCGGTCGGCCGCGGCCCCGATGCCGAGCAGCAGGGCGGCGAGCGCGAGCGCGTACCCGTCGATGACCCACTGCAGATCGGCGAGCGACGCGCCGAGCGCCCGTGCCATGTCGGGCAGCGCGACGATGACGATCGTGACGTCGAGCAGCAGCATGAACGTCCCCAGACAGACCGCGGTCAGCGGCCCCCACTTGCGCATGTCTTCTCCCTGCGGTGTCGGTGCGGCACCGTCCCCGATGGCCGGCGACCGCCCCCGTACGATCGCTCCAGGCCGGAGTACTCCCCCAGCCACGGCCGGACATCCGACGGAATCCGACACCACCGAGGCCTCCTCGCATGAAATCCGCCCGTACGCACGATCTCCTCGACCTTCAGCTGCTGCACGCGCTGGAGCTGGACCCCCGCGCCCCCTACAGCAGGATCGCCGCCGTGCTCGGCGTCTCCGACCAGACGGTGGCGCGGCGCCTGCGCCGGCTGCGCACGGACGCGGCCCTGCGCGTGGTCGGGGTGCGCTGCGCGGCCACCGACGACGCCCTCGACCACTGGCTGCTGCGCGTGCGCTGCGCGCCCGAGGGGGCGACGGCGATCGCGGACGCCCTGGCCAAACGCCCGGACACCTCGTGGGTCACCCTCACTTCGGGCGGTACGGAGGTCACGTGCACCGCCGGGACCCGCTCCCGGGGCGGCACCGACGACCTGCTCCTCGGCCGGCTCCCGCGCACCCCGCACATCGTGGACATCCGCGCCCAGCAGTTGCTGCACCGCTTCTACGGCGGCCCGTACGGCTGGCTCCACAAGAGCGGCGCGCTGACGCCCGGCCAGATCGCCGCCCTCACCCCGCCCCCGCACCCGGGCCCGCCCGGCGCCCCCCTCATCACCGCCGAGGACGAACCCCTCGTCGCCGCGCTGGAACGCGACGGGCGGACGCCGTACCCCGAGCTCCAGAGGGCCACCGGCCGTTCCGAGTCCGCCGTCCGCCGCCGCCTCGCCCAGCTCGTGGCCTCGGGCGCCCTCTACATCGACACCGAATACAGCACCGACTACTTCGGCTACCGCATGCAGACCCTCTTCTCCATCACCACCGCCCCGCACGCCCTCCACCGCGTGGGCCAGACCCTCGCCGCCCACCCCGAGGTCGCCTACGCCGCCGCCATGACGGGCCCCTCCAACCTGATGGCCGTCACCGTCACCCGCGACACCGCCCACCTCTACCGCTACCTCAGCGAGAGCCTGGGCGGCCTGGACGGCGTCGAACACGTCGAGACGATGCCGTGCCTGCGCCGGGTGAAACAACTGACGTACCGGCCGTTCCGGGGGTAGCGGCAGGGACGGGTACCGGTCCCGCCGGTCCCGGGAGAGGCGTCAGGCGTGCGATGACGGCGGCCTAGCGGTCGTAGGGCGGCTCGCCCAGAGCATGGGCGAGCCGGTTCGCCACCTCGGCGACCGTGAAGTCCCAGCCGGTGAGACGCGGCCCGCTCCAGTTGATCCCCACCCGCAGACCCTCCCCGGCCAGCGCGGGCAGAGCCGCGTCCCGCCAGTGCTCCAGCGGCATGGAAACGGCCCCGAACGACGGCCCCCACACCCTGGCGGCGTGCTCCGCCCGGGACTCGGACGACCAGTAGGGAAAGGCCGGCTGCCCCGAACCCGACACCGGGACCGGGCTGCCCTCGTCGTCCCGGACCCACCACACGATCCGTTTCCGGGCGACATCACGGAAGAACGCCGACGTCTGCGCCCCGCTCGTACTCATCGAAGTCCCCGCCCCTGCCGATGTGATGGCATCACCGCGCCGTTCCGGCGCTCCTCACCCGGGCAGCCGGATGGGGACTGTACCGCCGCCCCACCGACCGAACGGCGGCCGGACTCCCCCCAAGGAGTCCGGCCGCCGCGTTCGGTGGTGCCGTTGTTCCGTTGTCGCGCCGGCTAGGCCGGTGTCAGCACTTGCCCGCCGGGCGGTCGCGCTTGACCAGGTTGGTGTAGCCGGTGGTGCCGTCGAGCCAGACGACGCGCTGTCCCTCGTCGGAGTCGCCGTAGGCCTGCTCGCCGCGGTTGCAGGAGACGCGCTGCGGGCCGCCCTTGCCGTCGGGCGCGACCTGGTAGAGCTTCATCATCGTGTCGTTGGCCCACCAGGTGGCCGGCAGGATGGTGGAGACGTTGACCGCGTCGTCCGAGGCGGAGAGGGAGTAGGCGTAGAGGGAGCCTTCGCCCGCCTCCGGGGTGACGGTGATCGGGTTGGTGCCGTCGAGGTTCGCACGGCGGACGGCGGCCTGGCCGTCGTCGGTGACGTCGTCGTCCTCGATCCAGAAGACGCCGTCGTCGGTGATCGCGGTCTGGCCGACGCCCATGACCTCGGGGGCGACGGGCATCGACGTCGTGGTGTGGGTGGCGGCGTCGAAGACGTCGACGCCGAGAACCGGGTCGCCGTTCGCGTCGGGCGCCAGCTTCACGTACGCGATCTTGCCGTCCTTGACGGAGGGCAGACCCGAGACACGGGCCGGGCGACCGCCGTCGACCAGGCCGACCTCACCGGTCTTCATGTTGACGTACCGGACGTTCGTGACCCCGTACTGCGGGTTGAAGGCGGTGTACGCGACGTAGTCGCCGTCCACGACGAGGCCGGAGATGTTGCTGCCGATGCCGTCGATCATCTTGGTGAGGCCGCCCTTGACGGGGCGCGCCATGATCCGGACGGCATCGGGGCCGTAGTCGGCCCAGACCACCGTCTTGCCGTCGGTGTTGGCGTAGACGTTGTAGTCGCCGTTGTTGGCGCTCACCAGCTCGGGCTGACCCTTGCCGGAGGTGTTGCCGAGCCACACCGAGTAGGGCTCGCCGCCCTCCGCGTCGGAGCGGGAGACGGCGTACTTGCCGCCGCCGGCGCCGACGCCGGTGTTGTAGATGTTGACCTTGGACATCAGGGTGTCGGTGTCGACGCCGAGCGCCTTCTCCCAGCCGGGCACGATGCCGTGCGCGTCGAAGGAGCGCGTGACGATCTTGAGCTGGGCCTTGGTGGCGCCCAGTTCCTTCGCCGCGGCGACGACCGCGGCGCGGCCCTCGGTGAAGCCGTCGAGGGGGGTCATGTACGCGGAGAGCGCGCGGTAGACGATCTGGTCGGCGAACTCCGCGCCGAGGTCCTGGCGCATGTCCCAGAGGGAGCCGGAGAAGATCGTGGAGTTGAGGTGGACGCCGCCGTTGTCGCCGCCGTAGGTGGCGCCGATGAAGTTCTTCGCCGTGGTGGCGCCGTCGTTCAGATCGCGCAGGGCGCACTCGCGCGGGCCGAGCGTCGTGCACAGGTCCTCGCCGAGGAGACCGGCGTCCGGGTCGTCCATCGACTGGCCGTTGGCCTCCAGGTCGATGGCGTTGCCGAAGTAGTCGGCGATGGCCTCGTTCATCGCGCCGGACTGGCCCGCGTAGACCAGGTTGGCCGTGTGGGTGACGACGCCGTGCGTCATCTCGTGGCCGACGACGTCGGTGTCGGCGGAGAAGGTGCGGTAGTCGCCGCCGCCCTGGCCGTACACCATCTTGGTGCCGTCCCAGAAGGCGTTGTTGTACGGCCGGCCGTTGCTGACGACTCCGACCAGGGAGTAGATGAAGCCGTCCTTGTCGTCCAGGCTCTTCCGGCCGAAGTGGTTCTTGTAGTAGTCGTACACCTTGCCGGCCGCCCAGTGGGCGTCCACGGCACCGGAGTTGGTGTAGTCCTCGCCGAGCTCCGGGGTGGCGGGCTGGAAGTACTTGACGCCGACGGGCCAGACACCGGAGGCGCTGGACGCCTCACGGCCCCGCGCGTCGTAGGTGGCGATCATGGGGCCGTCGAGCGGGGAGTCGGCCGCCCGGCGGCTGTAGTCGATCATCTGCAGGGAACCCTTGATGTCCCGGTACAGGTTGATGTCGACCTTCTGGCCGTTGTACCGGACGCCGCTGCCCTTGACGACGAGTTCGTCGCCGGCGGGGAGCGTCGAGGCGGGGTCGGAGGCCGCCGCGCCCTGCGTGGCCCCGGCGGCGGCGCCCGTCGCGCCGAAGGTCTGGATGCCGCTGTACTGCATGACCGGGAAGCCGGAGTGCGCGTCGATGTACACCTCCTGCTGGACCGGCGAGCCGTCGGCCGGGTCGGTGCCCGTGACGGTGATGTGCCGGGTCAGCACGCCGCTGCCCTGCGGAAGGATCGTGACGGCGCCCGCCGTACCGGTGAAGTCGGCCTTCGCGGACTTCGCGCCCTTGGCCGGGGCGCGCAGGAGGCCGCGGTCGAACTGCGCGGCGACCGCGCCGACGGCGCGCTCGACGGCGGTCTTCTCCGAGACCTTCGGGGTGACCGTGTCCAGCTTCAGCTCGGTGAAGTAGTTGCCGGAGGTGCCGGTGACGGCGCGCTTGCCGTCCTTCTTCGTCATGCGGACGACGTACTGACCGCCGAGGACCTCGACGCCCTTGTACTTCTGCTGGAGACGGACCGTCTCCTTGCCGCCCTTCTCGGTGGTGGTGCCGAGGGAGGCGAGGTCCTTCGCGGAGGTGTCCGCGATGTGGTAGCGACCGGCCTTCGCCTTGAGGTGGCCGCGGGCCGCGTCGGCGGCCGGGGCGGTGGCGGACACCTGCTCGTTCAGACCGGTCACGAGCGACGGGGTGTCCGTCCCGGTGCCGGGGGTGGCGTCGGACGCGACGGCCGCCGGGGCGGTGTCCGCGTGGGCGGCGGGCAGGGCCGTCATGACGAGGCCGGCTGCGGCGAGCAGTGCCGCCACGCCCTGGCCGACGGCTATGCCGCCACGGGCTCCTGACGATCTGACCGCTCTGCGTGCTGAGCTCCGCACGGTGGTTCCCTCCAGTGGCACGAAATTGCTTCACGGGGTTCGCGAGGTCTTCGCTGCCGCCATGGAAGTGCTGGTACGGGCCGCAGACAATGCGTGACCGGTGGCCACTAGTGGGGGTGCCCACTTGTCTGCACCCGCGTCGCGGGGGCTGCGCCGCGCCCGGGTACGGAGGTAGGGCGAGCCCCCCGCACAGAGAGGAGGAACACCCGGTTTTGCATGATCATGCGAGATGATGCATAATCTTCCTATGTCTAAGGTCCTCACCTCCCTGCCGGCCGGCGAGCGCGTCGGCATCGCCTTCTCGGGCGGCCTCGACACCTCGGTCGCGGTCGCGTGGATGCGCGACAAGGGTGCCGTCCCGTGCACCTACACCGCCGACATCGGTCAGTACGACGAGCCCGACATCGCCTCCGTGCCGGGCCGCGCCAAGGCGTACGGCGCCGAGCTGGCGCGCCTCGTCGACTGCCGCGCCGCGCTCGTCGAGGAGGGCCTGGCCGCGCTCACCTGCGGGGCGTTCCACATCCGCTCGGGCGGCCGCGCGTACTTCAACACCACGCCGCTGGGCCGCGCCGTCACCGGCACGCTCCTGGTGCGCGCGATGCTTGAGGACAACGTGCAGATCTGGGGCGACGGCTCCACCTTCAAGGGCAACGACATCGAGCGGTTCTACCGCTACGGCCTGCTCGCCAACCCGCACCTGCGGATCTACAAGCCCTGGCTGGACGCCGACTTCGTCACGGAGCTGGGCGGCCGCAAGGAGATGTCGGAGTGGCTGGTCGCCCACGGCCTGCCCTACCGCGACAGCACCGAGAAGGCGTACTCCACCGACGCCAACATCTGGGGCGCCACCCACGAGGCGAAGACCCTGGAGCACCTGAACACCGGTGTGGAGACCGTCGAGCCGATCATGGGCGTGCGGTTCTGGGACCCCTCGGTCGAGATCGAGACCGAGGACGTCACGATCGGCTTCGACCAGGGCCGCCCGGTCACCATCAACGGCGAGAAGTTCGAGTCCGCCGTCGCCCTGGTCATGGCGGCCAACGCCATCGGCGGCCGCCACGGCATGGGCATGTCGGACCAGATCGAGAACCGGATCATCGAGGCCAAGAGCCGCGGCATCTACGAGGCCCCGGGCATGGCCCTGCTGCACGCCGCGTACGAGCGTCTGGTCAACGCGATCCACAACGAGGACACCCTCGCCCAGTACCACAACGAGGGCCGCCGCCTCGGCCGTCTCATGTACGAGGGCCGCTGGCTGGACCCGCAGGCGCTCATGGTGCGCGAGTCCCTCCAGCGCTGGGTCGGCGCCGCCGTCACCGGCGAGGTGACGCTGCGGCTGCGGCGCGGCGAGGACTACTCGATCCTCGACACCACGGGCCCGGCGTTCAGCTACCACCCGGACAAGCTCTCCATGGAGCGCACCGAGGACTCCGCGTTCGGCCCCGTCGACCGCATCGGCCAGCTCACCATGCGCAACCTCGACATCGCCGACTCCCGCGCCAAGCTGGAGCAGTACGCGGGCATCGGCCTCATCGGCACCGCCAACCCGGCCATCGGCGCGGCCCAGGCCGCCGCGACCGGCCTGATCGGCACCCTGCCCGAGGGCGGCGCCGAGGCCATCGCGTCCCGCGGCGAGGTCTCCGACGACGACGAGATGCTGGACCGCGCCGCGATGGAGTTCGGCACGGACTAGTCACCTCGACGCCTCACCGCGACACGTCACCGCGGCGCGTCCGCACGCAAGCCGGCCGGGCCCCTGCTCCAGGGGCCCGGCCGGTTTCGTCTCAGGTACGGAGGGGCGGCCGGCCATCGGGACCGGCCGCCCTCACCTCAGTGCGCGCGCCCCTTCCCCGGCCGCCTCCGCCGGGTCAGGAACAGCGCCCCGCCCGCGACCATCGCCGCCGCGCCGAAGCCGAGGGGCACCAGGTCCGGCGCTCCGGTGTCGGGCAGTTCGCCGCCGGGGTGGCCGCCCCCGGAGGAGGTCTCCTCCGGCCAGGTGGGCCGGTGCGTGGGCCGGTGAGTGGGGTGGTGCGTGCGGGTGGGGCTGTGGGTGGGCTTGGGGCTGTGGGTGTGGCTCGGGGTCGGGGTGGGCGTCGGAGTGGGGGTAGGGGTGGGGGTCGGCTCGGTGACCTGGATGGCCGCCTGGGCCGGCGGCGACGTCACCGCGCCGCCGTTGCCGGACGCCACCGCCGTGTTCAGCACGCTCCCGCGTTCCACGTCGTCCGCGACCACCGTGTACGTACCCGTACAGGTGGTGCTGTCGCCCGGCGTCCCCTGCGCCGCCAGCGTCGTGGACGCGCAGGTGACGTCCCGGAGGCGGTCGTCCCGAATCACCAGGTCCTCGACCGGGCTGTCGGTGACATTGGTGACGACGTACGTGTACTCCACCTCGTCCCCGACACCGTACGGCTCCGAGTCGTCCACCTCCTTGACGAGGGCGAGCCCGACCTTGCCGCCCAGCGGCAGTTCGACGCTCGACGGCGGGGACTCCACGGACTCGTCACCGCTCTTCCCGGACGCCGTCGCCGTGTTCGCCACATAGCCGCGGATCGCGTCGGCCTCGGTGACGGTGTACGTCGCCGTGCAGGTCATCGAGGCACCGACCGCGAGCGTGGTGGACGGGCAGTCCACCGGCCCGACCGTGGGGTCGTCGACCGCCACCTCGGTGAGGCCGGTCTCCCCCGCGTTCGTCACGACGAACTCGTACGGCACCCGCGTCCCCGGCACGATCACCTCGGGCAGGGGTTCGGCGATGCTGACCTGCTTCACCAGGTTCAGCCGGGGCAGCGGCTTCAGCGACCGCGCGGACAGGGTGCGCAGCAGGTGGACGTCGGTGAAGGCACCGGTCGAGGCGCCGAAGCCGAACTTGTACGTCGCCGGGACCGGCTGCGGCGCGGCCGTCTCCAGGACCTGCTGGGCGCCGTTGCCGTCGTGGAAGTCGACGAGGACCGTCAGCACCGGGTCGGGGGCCGGGCTGAGCCGGACCGTCACCGTGCGGCGGGACGCCTCCAGGATCTGCTCCGCCTGCTCGGGCGTCGTGCCCGCGGGGAGGTCGGCCGCCGTCGTCGGCCCGTGCAGCGTGCCCGGCAGGGTGGACGGCCAGGGCCCGTCCGTCGTCAGGTTGTCCGTGGTCGCGGCCAGGAAGCAGTAGCCCTCCGTGCCGTTGCCGGGGCCGCGCACCGTGACCATGTTGGCGCCCGGCCCCGGGATGCGGAACCCCGTACCGGCGGGCGAACGCCGCGCGCAGCCGTTGCCGCGGTGCTCCCAGTCGCCGAAGTAGTTGCCCAGGACGTCCAGGCCGACACCGAGGTAGCCGTGGGCGACGCCCGGCAGGAATTCCCGGCCCGGATCGTCGTCCGGCAGCTTCTGCGCGTAACCCAGGCTCCCGCCGAAGGCGCCCGGCGCGGAGAGGTCGGCGGCACCGTCGACCAGGAAGAACGAGATGCCGTCGGCCGGGTTCGCGGCGGGCGAGCCGCCGTACTGCCACTGGTCGAAGGAGACCTCCAGGCCCTCGTTCGCGGGCAGGGCCTTGTTGTGGATCACCGCGGCCGAGCGGTCGTTGCCCGCGTCGGTCAACTGGAGGTAGCCGTGGGGCGCCGCGTTGCGGGGCGGTACGGGCCCCACCCCCGGGTCCGGGCAGCCGCCCAGCGGGTGGGCCGCGTCGTCCGACGGCGGGGTGGCGGGCGCGGCCCCGGTCAGACAGGCCGGGCCCACGGCCGTGAAGTCGCTGTCCGCCGTCGCGCCGGTGAACGTCTCGTCCACGAGGGCGGGGCCCGTGGCGGCGGCGTGGCCGACCGGCACGGTCCCGGGGACGAGGAGGGCGGCGATGACGGCGGCGGTCAGGGCCACGGCTCCGGTCGCCGGCACCGCACGGCTGCGGCGGGACCCCTTGGGATGGTTTCGTAGCATAAAGTGACAGTAAGAACATGTTCGAGACGGTTCGCGCACCACGCCGCCCGCCTCCGGCCGGGCGCCGCAATGGCGCAACCGGTGCGGACCCGAACGGCGGGAGACCGGCGCGTCAGGGCGTGACCGAGCCCACCCCCCGCCCCGTTCGTACTCCCGTCGAACTCCCGCAACAATGTTCCCGTGATCACCTCGCCGTCCCGGAGCACACAGCGTCGCACCGAGCCCGCCGCGACGCCGTACGTCGACCTGTCCCGGGCCGAGTGGAGCGCACTGCGCGACCGGACGCCGCTGCCGCTCAGCGCCGAGGAGGTCGAGCGGCTGCGCGGGCTCGGGGACGTCATCGACCTGGACGAGGTCCGCGACGTCTATCTGCCGCTCTCACGGCTCCTGAACCTGTACGTCCAGGCCACCTCCGGGCTGCGCGGCGCCCTGAACACCTTCCTCGGGGACGCCGGGAACGGGCACGGGGCGCAGCGCGGCACCCCCTTCGTCATAGGGGTCGCGGGCAGCGTCGCCGTCGGCAAGTCCACCACGGCCCGCATCCTCCAGGCGCTGCTGGCCCGCTGGCCGGAGCACCCTCGGGTGGAGCTGGTCACCACCGACGGCTTCCTGCTGCCGATGAAGGAGCTCCGCGCGCGCGGGCTGATGTCGCGCAAGGGGTTCCCCGAGTCGTACGACCGACGGGCCCTGACCCGTTTCGTCGCCGACATCAAGGCCGGCAAGGACGAGGTCACCGCGCCCGTCTACTCGCACCTGATCTACGACATCGTGCCCGGCGAACGGCTCACCGTGCGCCGCCCCGACATCCTCATCGTCGAGGGGCTGAACGTGCTCCAGCCCGCCCTGCCCGGCAAGGACGGCCGCACCCGGGTCGGTCTCGCCGACTACTTCGACTTCAGCGTGTACGTGGACGCCCGCCCCGAGGACATCGAGACCTGGTACCTCAACCGTTTCCGCAAGCTGCGCGCGACGGCGTTCCAGGACCCCTCCTCGTACTTCCGGAAGTACACCCAGGTCTCCGAGGAGGAGGCCATGGAGTACGCGGCGACGATGTGGCGGACCATCAACCGGCCCAATCTCGTGGAGAACGTGGCCCCGACGCGCGGCCGTGCCACCCTGGTGCTGCGCAAGGGCCCGGACCACAAGGTGCAACGGCTGTCCCTGCGCAAGCTCTAGGGGACGGGCCCCTGGGGTCCCGAGCCGGTCGAGCCCCTCCGAGGAGCCCTGTGCTGCATCTGCGCCTGATCGTCCCCGCCGACCGCACCGGCGAGGTGACCGCTCTGCTGGAGTCGACGGTCGGCACCGCGCACCTGGTGGTCCTGCCCGGGGCCGCGCGCGATCCGGTGGGCGACGTGGTGCTCTGCGATGTGGCCCGGGAGGCCGGGGACGCGCTGATCGGGGAGCTGAGGGCGCTCGGGCTGGCCCGCTCCGGGGCGATCAGCGTGGACAACACGGCCCTGACCCTGTCGGCCCGCGCCGACCGCGCCGAGGAGGAGGCGCCGGGCGAGGGCGCGGACGCCGTCCTGTGGGAGGAGCTGACCGACGTCACCCACGAGGAGTCGACGTTCAGCCTCACCTATGTGGCGTTCCTGTCCGTGGCGACCATGCTGGCCGCCTGCGGTGTGATGCTCGACAACGCGATCCTGATCGTGGGCGCGATGGCGGTGGGGCCGGAGTTCGGGCCGCTCGCCGGGATCTGCACGGCCCTGGTCCAGCGCGCGCCCCGGCTGGTGTGGCGCTCGCTGTGGGCCCTGGTCGCCGGCTTCGCGGTGGCGATGGCGCTGACGGTCGGCTTCGCCTATCTGATGGACGCCTTCGGGCTGTTCAACGCGTCGATGATCGAGGCGACCCGGCCCAACACGTCGTTCATCTGGCAGCCCGACTGGATGTCGTTCGTCGTGGCGTTCCTCGCCGGGGTCGCCGGAACGCTCTCGCTGACCTCCACCAAATCGGGCGCGCTGATCGGGGTCGCGATCTCCGTGACGACGGTGCCGGCCGCCTCGAACGCCGCGATGGCCTTCAGCTACCGCGACTACAGCCAGATGACGGGCTCCGTCCAGCAGCTGCTGGCCAACCTCGGCGGGATCGTGCTGGCCGGAACGCTGACCCTGCTCGCGCAGAAGGGCCTGTGGGTGCTGGCCCTGCGCCATCACCGCAGGCACCCCGAGCGGTACGCGGAGAGCGGGGCACGCCTGCCCCGGTGACGGCCCGGCAGGATCGGGCCCGCCGAGACTGCCGCATTCGCCACAGGCGCCGGACGCCCCACCGCTGCCACCCTTGGGGTCATGAACGAACCGGGGGAAGTGATCTTCCGCGTTCCCGCGCGGAACGTGTCGTGGTGGGGCTCCGCGGTCTGCGCGGTGGCGGCGGTCGTGGCCGTGCTGCTGGCCTGCCTCCGGCGGGACGTCCTCGGCGCCGCGTTCTGGGTGTGCGCGGTGATCGCGATGCTGGGGCCGGTGTTCCTGTACCTGGCCACCGCGCGGCTCACCGCCGACGCGTACGGTCTGCGCTCCCGGACCCTGCTGCGCCGCCGCACGGTGCCGTGGGCCCGCGTCGTGGAACTGCGCCGCTACATCCAGTACGGGCGGCACACCGACATCCACCGCGTCAGCGTGCTGCTCGACAGCGGGCGGACCTGGCGGCTGCCGATGCCGATGAGCGGCGAGGACCTCGGGCGGTTCGACGCGGAGCTGGCGGCGCTGCGCGCCCTGCACCGCCGTTACGGCACGGCCCCCGCGTCCGAGGAGGTTCCCGTCATCGCACGCGGCGCGGCGGGGCGCCGGGCCGTCCTCCCGTGGATCGTGGGCGCGGTGCTGCTCACCGCGTCGGGCGTGGCCGCGACCTACGTGGCGGACGCGACGGCCCAGCAGCGGGCGTGGCGGGCGGCCGTGCCCTGCACCGCCGCCACCCCGGCCGCCGAGCGCCGCGCCTGCCTGACCACCCTTCCCGGCGTGATCGAGCGGACCGACGTCAACGGCGGCAGGAACAGCACCAGCTGGCTGTACTTCGCCGGGGACCGCCCCCTCCACCGGCTCGCCGTCCCCCGGAGCGACGCCGCCGCGTTCCGGGCCGGCGAGAAGGTCGAGCTGGTCTTCTGGCACGGCCGGGCGAGGACGGTCACCGGCGAGCACCACGTCTGGCACGACCACTTCACCGGCCCCGGGGAGATCGCCGCCTTCTCCGCCGGCTGCGCGCTCGGCGCGGGGTACGCGGGGGCGCTGCTGCTGATCCGCCGGCGCGGGCGCCGGCTGCGGGACGACGAGTTCCTGCCCTCGTCGCTTCCGTTCGCGGGCGCGTTCGCCGCGACGGGCGCCTGGCTGCTGCCGCTCTGCGCCCTGCACCCCGCGGACCCGCTGGGCTCCCCCGCGACGGTCCTCTGGGCCGCGGGCGGCACGGCGGTCACCGCGGTCGCTCTCGTCCTGGCCTGGCGCGCCACGCGCGTCCGCGCCCCGGAGGAGACCCCCGCGCCCGCCGCACCGGACGGGCGCGACCACTTCCTGGCCGCCCGCTTCCTGGAGCCCACCGCGTACAACCGGCACCTCTTCGGCACCCATGTCGTCATCGGCGCCGGCCCGCCCGCCGTGACCCCGCACGCCGGCCCCGGCCGCTTCGCCGCCCGGCCGATCCCCGTGGAACGGCTCACCGTCCTGGGCGTACGGCGGGCCCGGGGCGACGAGGGCGACACCGTCCCCAAGAGCTGGCACATCGCCGAGATCGACGACGGCGGCGAGCCGGTCCGGCTGGCGGCCGCCCCCGCGGACCTGGCCGCGATCGTGGCCGCCCTGGAGAGCGCGCGCGACACCGCGGAGGATCCCCCGGAAACGGGAACGACCCGGCCGTGAGACCGGGTCGTTCCGTTCCGAGCGGGTCCGCTCAGCCCAGCGCGGACTTCACCACATCGGCCAGCCGTCCGGCCACCGCGCGCGCCTGCTCGATGTCGGCGGCCTCGACCATGACCCGCACCAGCGGCTCCGTACCGGACTGGCGCAGCAGCACCCGGCCGGTGGAGCCCAGCTCGCGCTCGGCCTCGGTGACGGCGGCGGCCAGCTCCGGGGAGGTGTTCACCCGGGACTTGTCGACGTCCGGCACATTGATCAGGACCTGCGGCAGCCGCTCCATGACGCCGGCCAGCTCGGCCAGCGAACGGCCGGTGGCGGCGACCCGGGCCGCCAGCATCAGACCGGTCAGCGTGCCGTCGCCGGTGGTGGCGTGGTCGAGCACGATGACGTGCCCGGACTGCTCGCCGCCCAGGGCGTAGCCCTCGGCCTTCATCGACTCCAGGACGTAGCGGTCGCCGACGGCGGTCTGGACGAGCTGGATGCCCTCGCGCTCCATGGCCAGCTTGAAGCCGAGGTTCGACATCACGGTGCCGACCACGGTGTCCTTGCGCAGCTGCCCGGCCTCCCGCATGGCGAGGGCCAGCACGGCGAGGATCTGGTCGCCGTCGACCTCCTCGCCCGCCGCGTCCACGGCGAGGCAGCGGTCGGCGTCGCCGTCGTGGGCGATGCCCAGGTCGGCGCCGTGCTCGACGACGGCGGCGCGCAGCAGCTCCAGGTGCGTGGAGCCGCAGCCGTCGTTGATGTTCAGCCCGTCGGGCGTGGCACCGATCGTGACGACCTCGGCCCCCGCACGGGCGAAGGCCTCGGGCGAGACGTGGGCGGCGGCGCCGTGCGCCTCGTCCAGGACGACCTTGAGGCCGTCGAGGCGGTTGGGCAGCACACCGATGAGGTGGGCGACGTAGCGGTCGAAGCCCTCGACGTAGTCGGTGACGCGGCCGACGCCGGCACCGGTCGGCCGGCTCCACGGCTCGCCCGTGCGGTGCTGCTCGTAGACCGTCTCGATCCGGTCCTCCAGCTCGTCGGCGAGCTTGTGGCCGCCCCGGGCGAAGAACTTGACACCGTTGTCCGGCATGGCGTTGTGGCTGGCGGAGAGCATGACCCCGATGTCGGCGCCCAGGGCGCCGGTCAGATAGGCCACGGCCGGCGTCGGGAGCACGCCCACGCGCAGGACGTCGACGCCCGCGCTGGCGAGGCCGGCCACCACGGCCGCCTCCAGGAACTCTCCGGAGGCGCGGGGGTCGCGCCCCACCACGGCCGTCGGCCGATGGCCTTCAAAGGTGCCCGCCTCGGCCAGCACGTGCGCCGCCGCGACCGAGAGCCCGAGCGCGAGCTCGGCCGTCAGGTCCGCGTTGGCGACGCCGCGCACGCCGTCCGTGCCGAAGAGTCGTCCCACTGGTGTCCTCCGAAGGTGCTCCGAAACGCAAAAACCAAAAATCAGACTAAGCAGCCAACAAGCCTATGAACGCCTTATGCCGTTATATGCCCGAGGGTGTCAATAAACGAACGCCCCGGCAGCACGAGGAGTGCCGCCGGGGCGAACGTGTAACGCGGTTGAGCAGGCGGTTTAGCGCTTGCTGTACTGCGGGGCCTTACGGGCCTTCTTGAGACCGGCCTTCTTGCGCTCGACCGCACGGTCGTCGCGGGAGAGGAAGCCGGCCTTCTTCAGCGTGGCGCGGTTGTTGTCCACGTCCGCCTCGTTCAGCGCGCGGGCCACACCGAGACGCAGGGCGCCGGCCTGACCCGAGACGCCGCCACCCGAGATGCGGGCGATGACGTCGTAGCGGCCGTCGAGCTCAAGCACCTTGAAGGGCTCGTTGACTTCCTGCTGGTGCACCTTGTTGGGGAAGTAGTCCTCAAGGGTGCGACCGTTGATCTTCCACTTGCCGGAGCCCGGAACGATCCGGACACGGGCGATGGCGTTCTTGCGACGGCCCAGGCCGGCGGCGGGCTGCGGGTCACCGAAGCGGCCCGCGAGCGACTCGGAGGTGTACTCACCCTCGACGGGGACCTCCGACTCGAAGGTCGTCACCTCGGCGTAGGTCTCCTCGCCGTCGGTGCCCTCGATGGGCGTCTCAACAGTGGTCTCGGCCACGATTCTCCTCAGATCTTTCTTTACGTCTTTGGGGGGAGGCCGGAACTACTGCGCGACCTGGGTGATCTCGTACGGGACCGGCTGCTGCGCAGCGTGCGGGTGCTGGTCACCCGCGTAGACCTTCAGCTTCGAGATCATCTGGCGGCCCAGGCTGTTCTTGGGGATCATGCCCTTGATGGCCTTCTCGACGGCCTTCTCGGGGTTGTTCGCGAGCAGGTCGTCGTACCGCACGGAACGGAGACCGCCCGGGAACCCGGAGTGGCGGTAGGCCATCTTCTGGGTCCGCTTGTTGCCGGACAGGTGAACCTTGTCGGCGTTGATGATGATGACGAAGTCGCCCATGTCCATGTGGGGGGCGTAGATCGCCTTGTGCTTACCCCGGAGGAGGTTGGCGGCCGTGGTGGCCAGACGGCCCAGGACCACGTCCTGCGCGTCGATGATGTGCCACTGGCGAGTGACATCGCCGGGCTTGGGGCTGTACGTACGCACTTCGTAGCCTTCGCTTCTTCAGTGGATGAGGGCACATGGCACCCCTGAAGCGATCATGCAGCTGGAGCTCACAATGCCGGGACGAGCCCGTATGCGAGCCACTGGGAACTGCTCCAGAGAACCTGCGTCAGGGCCTAGCCCATACGCATAACAGTGCAAGAGCCTACCCGCCCCGACCCGGACGGGTCAAAACAACCGGTCCGGGCCGGGGCGGGCGGGAGTCGCCCCGGAGGGCTACCGCACCCGCTCCACCCGCCGCTCGTCCCACACCGGCTCGCGGGTCTCGCGGACGACCCCGTCGGAGCCGAAGACCAGGAAGCGGTCGAAGGACTTCGCGAACCAGCGGTCGTGGGTGACGGCCATCACCGTGCCGTCGTAGGCCTCCAGCCCGTCCTGGAGCGCTTCGGCCGATTCCAGGTCGAGGTTGTCGGTGGGCTCGTCCAGGAGCAGGGCCGTGGTGCCGGCCAGCTCCAGGAGGAGGATCTGGAAACGGGCCTGCTGTCCGCCGGACAGCTTCTCGAACGGCTGGTCCCCCTGCCGCTCCAGCTCGTACCGCCGCAGCACCGACATCGCCGCGCCCCGGTCCTTCGCGTGCCCGGTCCACAGGATGTCGACGAGCGTGCGGCCGAGCAGCTCCGGATGGGCGTGGGTCTGGGCGAAGTGGCCGGCGACCACACGGGCGCCGAGCTTCCACTCCCCCGTGTGGGCCACGGGCTCACCGGCCAGCAGCCGCAGGAAGTGGGACTTGCCGGAGCCGTTCGAGCCGAGGACTGCGACGCGCTCGCCGTAGTAGATCTCCAGGTCGAACGGTTTCATCAGACCGGTCAGCTCCAGACCGGTGCAGGTCACCGCCCGCACCCCGGTCCGCCCGCCGCGCAGCCGCATCCGGATCTCCTGCTCGCGCGGCGGCTCCGGCGGCGGTCCCGCCTCCTCGAACTTCTTGAACCGGGTCTGCATCGCGTGGTAGCGGTTGGCCATGTCGGGGCTGTTGGCCGCCTGCTGCCGCATCCGCAGGACGAGGGCCTTCAGCCGGGCGCGCTCCTCCTCCCAGCGGCGCAGCAGCTCCTCGAAGCGGGCGAAGCGCTCCTTGCGGGCCTGGTGGTAGGTGTCGAAGCCGCCGCCGTGGACCCAGACGTCGCTGCCGGCCGGGCTGGGCTCGACGCTGACGATCTTCTGGGCGGCGCGGGAGAGCAGCTCCCGGTCGTGGGAGACGAAGAGGACCGTCTTGCGGGTCTCCCTCAGCTTCTCCTCCAGCCAGCGCTTGCCGGGGACGTCGAGATAGTTGTCCGGCTCGTCGAGGAGCAGCACCTCGTCCGGGCCGCGCAGCAGCGCCTCCAGCACGAGCCGCTTCTGCTCACCGCCGGAGAGCGTGCGCACCTCGCGGAACTGCGCCTTCTCGTACGGGACGCCGAGCGCCGCCATCGTGCACATGTCCCAGACGGTCTCGGCCTCGTAGCCGCGCACCTCCGCCCAGTCGCTGAGCGCCTGCGCGTACGCCATCTGCGCGGCCTCGTCGTCCACGGTGAGGATCAGCTCCTCGGCCCGGTCGACGGCCTCGGCGGCCTTCCGGATGCTGGGCTGGGCGACCGAGACGAGCAGGTCGCGCACCGTGCGCTCGTCGCGCACCGAGCCGACGAACTGCCGCATCACCCCGAGCCCGCCGCTCACCGAGACCGAGCCGCCGTGCGGCTGGAGCTCTCCGGAGAGCAGGCGCAGCAGGGTGGTCTTGCCGGCGCCGTTCGCCCCGACGAGGGCGACCACCGCCCCGTCGGCCACCCGGAACGAGGCATCGCCGAGCAGCACCCGCCCGTCCGGTAGGTAGTACTCCAGATGACCCGCTTCGAGATGTCCCATGCACAGCATTGTCACGGGCGGGGAAGCGCAGGCCCAACCGGTTTAGGATTCGCCGCATGAGCTTTGGGCAAGGGGGGCCCTCGTGGGGGCCCGGGGGCAATGGGACTCCGGACTGGGCGGCGCTCGCGGACGCGTCCGCCGCACGCGCCAGGCGCAAGAGGTGGCTGATGATCGGCGGGGGCGCGCTGGCCACCGCCGCGGTGGCCGCGATCGTGGCCACGGCGGTCATCTCGACCAACAAGAACGGCTCGGGCGGCACCTCGGGCAAGCACGCGAGCGAGCTGCCGTCCGCCACCGACCTGCCCAGCGAGACGGCGCAGCCGGAACCCTCGTTCTCGTCGGTGGCGCCGCCGCCCCCGCCGGATCCGAAGGACTACATATCCGACGTGAAGAAGGACCGGGCGCCCGTGACGGTCGACGCCTTCTTCCCGGGCAAGAAGCTCACGATGGGCGACCGCGTGTACGCCAAGGGCGCCACGCACCACACCCCGAAGTGCGCCACCGCCACCCAGGGGGCGCTCGGCTCGATCCTCGTGAACAACGGCTGCGACCAGGTCATCCGGGCCACGTACAGCCGTGACGGCGTCGCCGTGACGCTGGGCCTCGCGGTCTTCGAGACGGAGGCGCAGGCGAAGAAGGCCGCGCGGCAGGCCAGCGGCTCGGTCGCCTCGCTCAGCGGCTCGGGCGTCCCGGTGTTCTGCCGGGGCGGCGCGGTATGCCGCCGCACCGCCAACTCCTACGGCCGGTACGCGTACTTCGCGATCAGCGGCTTCACCAACGGCAAGAGCGTCACCAAGGCCGACAAGAAGGTCTTCGCGGTCGGCGACGACCTGACCAACTTCACCTTCCGCCAGATCCGCCACCGCGGCGAGGTCCAGGCCTCGGCGGCCGCCACGGCGCCGGCGAGCTGACCCTCCCCGCCCCGGTCGGGTCCCGTCTCCCGGATGCGAAGGACCGCTGTCGTGCGTCTCTTCTTCCTCGTCGCCTTCCTGCGCATCCTGCGCCACCGCGACGCGGTCGGTGCCGATCTGGCTCCGGACGAGGCCGTCGTCGTGGACCCGCCGGATCCCGCGCTGCGGGCGGCGCTCGGCGCGGCGGCGGCGGGGCGGTACGGGCCGGCGCGCGAGCTGCTGGCGGCGACCCGGACGCATGCGCAGTGGGAGCGCCGGGACGCGTACGTGGGGCGGCTGGCCCGGACGGCGCTGCACCACGACGGCTGGCTGGACGCCTGGCTGGAGGAGGCGCCGCAGGATCCGGACGCCCTGCTGGTGGTCGCCGACCTCCAGCTCCACCAGGCGTGGAAGGTCCGGACGGGGGCCCGCGCCCGGGACGTCGAGCGCGACCGCTTCCAGGCCTTCTTCGCCCTGTTGGAGGACGCCGTCCCGGTCATCGGGGCGGCGGCCGAGGCCAATCCGGCCGATCCGGTGCCCTGGCGGGTGGCGCTCGCCCACGCCCGTTCCATCCAGGCCCCGCGCGAGGTCTTCGACTCCTATCTCGCGGAGGCGGTGGCGCGCGATCCGCACCACTTCGGCTGCCACGCGCAGGCGCTCCAGTACCTGACCGCCCGGTGGTACGGCTCGCACGAGGAGATGTTCGGGTACGCCGAGCGCGTCGCGGACTCGGCCCCGCCCGGCTCCCGGCTGCACGCCCTGCCGCTGCGGGCTGCGCTGGAGTACCGCCTGGCCGGGGACGAGGGGCCGCCGGACCCCGATCCGTACGCGGCCCGGGTGGACGCCGCCCTGGCCCGCGCCCGGGACCTCTCGGACACCTACGCCGGGGCGGGTGACCACGAGGCGGCCGGCTTCCGCAACGAGACGGCCCTGCTGCTGATCCTCCTGGACCGCCCCGAGGAGGCCCTGGACGTGTTCCGGGCCGTCGGGGTGCACGCCACGGAGTACCCGTGGAACCGGCTCGGCGAACCGCGTACCGAGTTCCTGGAGGCCCGCTCCGAGGCCCGGCTCGATCTGGCGGCGGAGATCCCGTTCTTCGCCCGCCCGCCCGAGGCCCCGACGCCCGTGCCCGACTGGGCGGCGCTCGTCCCGCGCGCGGTCGCGCTCGTGCCCGTGCCCCCGGCCGAGGTCGCCCAGGCGGCCCTGCTGTGCGGGGTCTCGCTGCGTACGGCTCCGGCGGGCGAGGGCGGCAGCTATGTGGAGGTGGCTGCGGAGACCGCCCCGGGGCGGCGGGTGGCGCCGCTCCCCCACGAACCGCTGACCGCGGCGGCGGAGACGTTCACGACCGGGGAGAGCTGGCCCGCGCTGGTCCTGCACCGCGCCCCGGGGCGCACCGGCGTCACGGCGCTGCACCAGGGCCGCCGGGTCGTCACGCACACCTGGGACGCCGAGGCGCCCACCCCCGACCACACCGATGTGCAGGAGGCCGCCGGGGAGCTGGCCCGGCTCTACGGGCTGACGGATCCGCGCCCGCTGGCCCACATCCTGCGCGCCACCGCCGACCCGGCACGCCACCAGGCCGATCTGGTGACCGCCCTGGGGCTGCCGCCCGTCCCGCCCGGCTTCGGCGGGGACACCGAGATCCTGGGCGCCCTGCCGGGGGCGCGGGTGCTGGCACGCCGCTCCATCCTGGCGGGGATGCGGGACACGATGCGGACGCGGGCGGGTGTGCATCCGCCGGCCGGGGGCCGCACCCCGCGCACGGTCCGCTGGTGGGTGACGCGCACGGCCGCACTGCTCGTCGTCTCGGCGGGGGCGGTGCTGGCCTGGTGGAGTCCGGACGTCGGCTGGTTCCGGGCCTCGCTGCTGAGCGGAGCCGCGCTGGCGCTGCTCGGGGTCGTCGGGACGGCGCGGCCCGGCGGGCACCGCGACGAGCTCTGAGCGGCGCTCAGCAGCAGCCGGCCCCCGGCAGGGTCCGCACGTTGCGTGCCTCGACGGCGCGGGCCGCGAGCAACGCGTCGGCCGGGTAGGCGACTTCCTCCAGCGTCAGCCCGTGCGGCCGCACCACGTGGACTCCGGGATCCCGTACCCGGGCGGCCAGCACCTCGGCCGGCCACGGCGCCGGGCGCCGCCCGTCGCCGACGAAGAGCATCGCCCCGACCAGCGCCCGCACCATGTTGTGGCAGAAGGCGTCGGCCTGCACGGTTCCGGTGAGCGTCCCGGAGGCCTCGTCCCGTACCCAACTCAGCTTCTGGAGCGTCCGGATGGTCGTGGCGCCCTCGCGCTTCTTGCAGTACGCGGCGAAGTCGTGCTCCCCCGTCATGCGCGCCGCCGCCTCGTTCATCGCGTCGGCGTCCAACGGCCGGTCGTGCCACAGGACATGACCCCGCACCAGGGGATCGACACCGCCCGGCCGGTCGGAGACCCGGTAGGCGTACCGCCGCCACAGGGCCGAGAAGCGGGCGTTGAACCCCGCGGGGGCCTCGGCGATCCGCCGGACCCGCACATCCGGCGCCATCCGCCCGGCCAGCCGCCGCAGCAGCTTGTCCCCGTGCTCGGCCCAGATCTCCGCCGGCAGGTCGACGTGCGCGACCTGGCCGCGCGCGTGCACCCCGGCGTCGGTGCGCCCGGCGACCGTGAGGTCGAAGGTGCGCGCGGAGCGCGTCACGGTCCGCAGCGCGTCCTCGATCTCCCCCTGCACCGTCCGCCGGCCGGTCTGTTTCGCCCAGCCGGAGAAGTCCTTGCCGTCGTAGGCCAGGTCCAGCCGCACCCGTACGAATCCGGGCTCCACCACATCACTCACACCAGCGATCCTCTCACTCCGGCCGGACAGCGGAACGGGCCCGCACCGCCCCGAGGGGTGATGCGGGCCCGTCCGGAAATCTCAGAACGCTCAGGCGTCCTTGGACTCCTCGGCCTCGGCCGGAGCGGCGTCCTCGACGGACTCGACCGGGGTCTCGTCCTTCTTGGCCGCCTCTTCCTTGACCGCACGCTTCGTGGCGGCCTCGGCCTCACCGGTGGCCTGCTGGGCCACGGTCAGCGCCTCGACCAGCTCGATGACGGCCATCGGGGCGTTGTCGCCACGACGGTTGCCGATCTTGGTGATGCGGGTGTAACCACCGGGGCGGTTCTCGTACCGCGGGGCGATCTCGGTGAAGAGCGTGTGGACGACGCCCTTGTCCGTGATCGACTGCAGCACCAGGCGACGGTTGTGGATGTCGCCCTTCTTCGCCTTGGTGATGAAACGCTCGGCGACCGGACGCAGGCGACGGGCCTTGGCCTCGGTCGTGGTGATGCGGCCGTGCTCGAACAGCGACTTCGCGAGGTTGTTGAGAAGAAGCTTCTCGTGCGCGGCGCTGCCGCCCAGACGGGCACCCTTGGCGGGCTTCGGCATGGTGTTTCTCCTTGAGTGCTGCACCGGCCGTATCAGGTACCGGTGTCAGTTCCCGCACGGCGGTCGCCGTACGGAAGTTCAGTGCGCCGTCCGGACCCGAAATCAAGCCTCAGCCCGAGAATCAAGCCCGTCCGGCGATTGAGGACAAAGCCCTCGCCCGGTCCGGGGCACCCAGGAAACCCGGGCACCCCAGCCGGAGGCGTACTAGTACTGCTCGGTCTCCACGAAACCGGCGTCCGCGTCGTCGTCGGCGCCGAAGGCGTCGGCGGCGGCGGTCGGGTCGAAGCCGGGAGGCGAGTCCTTCAGCGCCAGGCCCATACCGGCCAGCTTCGCCTTGACCTCGTCGATCGACTTCGCACCGAAGTTGCGGATGTCGAGCAGGTCCGCCTCGGAGCGGGCGACGAGCTCGCCCACCGAGTGGATGCCCTCGCGCTTGAGGCAGTTGTACGAGCGGACCGTGAGCTCCAGCTCCTCGATCGGCAGCGCCAGGTCGGCCGCGAGCGCGGCGTCCGTCGGCGAGGGGCCCATGTCGATGCCCTCGGCGTCGATGTTGAGCTCGCGCGCCAGGCCGAACAGCTCGACCAGGGTCTTGCCGGCCGACGCCATGGCGTCACGGGGACGCATGGCCTGCTTGGTCTCGACGTCGACGATCAGCTTGTCGAAGTCGGTGCGCTGCTCGACACGGGTCGCCTCGACCTTGTACGTGACCTTGAGCACCGGCGAGTAGATGGAGTCGACCGGGATCCGGCCGATCTCCTGGCCCACCTGCTTGTTCTGGACGGCGGAGACGTAGCCGCGACCGCGCTCGACGGTCAGCTCCATCTCCAGCTTGCCCTTGCCGTTCAGCGTGGCCAGGACGAGGTCCGGGTTGTGGACCTCGACACCGGCCGGCGGGGCGATGTCGGCAGCGGTGACCAGGCCGGGACCCTGCTTGCGCAGGTACATCACGACCGGCTCGTCGTGCTCCGAGGAGACGACCAGCTGCTTGATGTTGAGGATGAGGTCGGTCACGTCCTCCTTGACGCCCGGCACGGTGGTGAACTCGTGCAGGACACCGTCGATGCGGATGCTGGTGACAGCGGCACCCGGGATCGAGGAGAGGAGCGTGCGGCGCAGGGAGTTGCCGAGCGTGTAGCCGAAGCCCGGCTCCAGCGGCTCGATGACGAACCGCGAACGGAACTCGTCAACGACCTCTTCGGTCAGCGACGGACGCTGAGCGATAAGCATGTGTGAATCCTTCAGTCGTGGGCGCCCACTATTTGACGCCCGACAGATGAAACAAGGATACGGGCGGCACACCCCCGCAGGGGGCATACCGCCCGTACCCACGCTTCTGCCGTACGGCCGTCACCGGCCGTCACGGATCAGACGCGGCGACGCTTCGGCGGACGGCAGCCGTTGTGCGGCGTCGGGGTGACGTCCTGGATCGAACCGACCTCCAGGCCCGTGGCCTGCAGGGAGCGGATCGCGGTCTCACGGCCGGAGCCGGGACCCTTGACGAAGACGTCGACCTTGCGCATGCCGTGCTCCTGCGCGCGGCGGGCGGCCGACTCGGCGGCCATCTGCGCGGCGAAGGGGGTGGACTTGCGCGAGCCCTTGAAGCCGACGTGGCCGGCGGAGGCCCAGGAGATCACGTTGCCCGAGGGGTCCGTGATCGAGACGATCGTGTTGTTGAACGTGCTCTTGATGTGCGCGTGGCCGTGAGCGACGTTCTTCTTTTCCTTGCGACGCACCTTCTTGGCTGCGCCCTGACGACCCTTGGGGGGCATGTCTTGACTCCAGATGGAGAGGGGAGGTGATCGGTCCTACAGCGAAGACCGCTGGTTGCTGCGTCTGTCCGGAGGTCCGGACGTGCGCAGTGCGTCCGCTGAGGACTACTTCTTGCCGGGCTTCTTCTTGCCGGCGATCGCGCGACGCGGACCCTTGCGGGTACGGGCGTTCGTGCTGGTGCGCTGACCGTGGACGGGCAGACCGCGACGGTGGCGGAGACCCTGGTAGCAGCCGATCTCGACCTTGCGGCGGATGTCGGCCTGGATCTCGCGGCGGAGGTCACCCTCGGTGCGGAGGTTGGCGTCCACGTACTCGCGGATCTTGACCAGGTCCTCTTCGGCCAGGTCGCGAACGCGGGTGTTCGGGTTCACGCCGGTGGTGGCGAGGATCTCCTTGGACCGGGTGCGCCCGATGCCGAAGACGTAGGTGAGGGCAACCTCCACGCGCTTGTCGCGCGGGATGTCAACACCTGAAACGCGTGCCATTCAATGGCTCCAGTTGTTATTTCGGGGGTCTTCCGCAGAACCACTCCCGACCGCCGACCTCTCGCTGGGAGAGGTGGTACGCCCGGGTCCCCGGCCCCCGCCGGAGGTGTCGTCAGCCGTGGCTTGGACGGGCTCTGCGTATGTACGTATTGCGTGCGTCGCGCGAAGTACTGCGAGATGCAGGGGGTCGTGCGTCAGCCCTGGCGCTGCTTGTGGCGCAGGTTGTCGCAGATGACCATGACCCGACCGTGACGGCGGATCACCTTGCACTTGTCGCAGATCTTCTTGACGCTCGGCTTGACCTTCATGGGATGTCAGGTTCTCCGGGTCAGTGCCGCCACCCCGCACGAGCGGGATGAAGACAAGATCTACTTGTAGCGGTAGACGATCCGGCCACGCGTCAGGTCGTACGGAGAGAGCTCCACCACGACCCGGTCGTCCGGGAGGATTCGGATGTAGTGCATCCGCATCTTGCCGGAGATGTGCGCGAGGACCTTGTGACCGTTCTGGAGCTCCACCTTGAACATGGCGTTCGGGAGGGACTCGATCACGGTGCCCTCAATTTCGATGGCACCTTGCTTCTTGGCCACGCTTCGCCTTTCGAATCGGCTACCTTGATCGACTCTCCACCGCCGCATGCGGACACACGGATGCACGAGAGCCGACGAGTCAGTCTACGTCAGCGGACTCCAAAAGACGAATCCGTCAAGTTTGCCCAGCGCCGGAGATCCTTAGACCTCCGGCGGGCCACCGAATCAGCCCAGCGGGTCCGGCGCGGCCTCCACGCCGTACCGGGCCAGCCGCTCACGGCCGCAGTCGGGAGCGGTCAGCACCAGCGGGCCCTGCTCGGTGAGGGCGATCGAGTGCTCCCAGTGCGAGGACCAGGTGCCGTCGGTGGTGATGACGGTCCACTCGTCCTCCAGCACCTCGGTGTGCGGGGTGCCCAGCGAGACCATCGGCTCGATGGCCAGGCAGACGCCCGGGACGAGCTTGATGCCCTTGCCGCGCTTGCGCGCGACGTAGTTCAGCAGATGCGGGTCCATGTGCATCTCGGTGCCGATGCCGTGCCCGCCGTAGTCCTCGATGATCCCGTACTTGCCGGTGGCCGGACGGGGCTGGCGGCGGATGTAGGTCTCGATCGCCCGGGAGATGTCGACCAGCCGGCTGTTCACCTTCATCGCGGCGATACCGGCCCACATCGACTCCTCGGTCACCCGGGACAGCTCGACGAGCTCCGGAGCGTGACCGGTGCCGACGAAGGCCGTGTACGCCGCGTCGCCGTGCCAGCCGTCCACGATGGCGCCGGCGTCGATGGAGATGATGTCGCCGTCCTTGAGGACGGTCTTGTCGTCCGGGATGCCGTGGACGACGACCTCGTTGACCGAGGTGCAGATCGTCGCGGGGAATCCGCCGTACCCCAGGAAGTTCGACTTCGCCCCGTGCTCGGCGATCACCTTGCGCGCGACCTCGTCCAGGTCCCTGGTGGAGGCGCCGGGCACCGCCGCCTCACGGGTGGCCGCGTGAATGGCAGCGACCACCAGCCCCGCCTCACGCATCTTCGCGATCTGCTCGGGGGTCTTGATCTGCACCATTGCGCGGCGCCTTTCTGCATACGGTGACGGGGGCGGCCTGTTCAACGATACGGCCGCACGCAGTCGGGGGGCGGGGGGCGGGGGCCGCCCCCCCCCCGGGCCAGGCCGGGGGAGCGGGGGGCGGCCGCCCGGGGGGGGGGGGGGGCGGGCCGCGGCCCCGCCCGCG
>NZ_JBHVIN010000008.1:330905-386376 GCF_042799575.1 Streptomyces sp. NPDC057682
GCTCTTTTGGTCAGGGGGGGGGGGGGGGGGCCTTTACAACCAGGCGGCCCCCCGCCGGGGGGCGGGGGGCCGGCCCCCCCCGCGGCCGACTGCACTGCACGGTTCTACGGGTGCGCTCAGCCCTGGTCGGCCTTGAGCGCCTCCATGGCCCGCTCGGTCACATCGGTGACCTTGCCGAGCGCGGAGATGGTGACCACCAGGTCCTGGGACCGGTAGTAGTCGATGATCGGCTCGGTCTGCGTGTGGTAGACCTCCAGCCGGGTGCGGACCGTCTCTTCGCTGTCGTCGTCGCGCTGGTACAGCTCGCCGCCGCAGACGTCGCAGACGCCCTCGGTCTTCGGCGGGTTGTACGTCACGTGGAACACGTGCGCGCTCTCGTTGCGGCAGATGCGGCGGCCCGCGATCCGCTTCACGACCTCGTCCTCGGGAACTTCGAGGTCGAGGACCGCGTCCAGCTTGACGCCCTCGTCCTTGAGCATCACATCAAGGGCTTCGGCCTGGCCCACGTTGCGCGGGAAGCCGTCGAGCAGGAAGCCGTTGACCGCGTCCGGCTGGGACATGCGGTCCTTGGCCATCCCGATCGTGACCTCGTCCGGCACCAGCTGTCCCGCGTCCATGTAGGCGCGGGCCTGCTTGCCAAGGTCAGTGCCCTGGCTGATGTTGGCGCGGAAGAGGTCGCCCGTGGAGATGTGCGGAATCGACAGGTTCTTGGCAAGGTACGCGGCCTGCGTTCCCTTGCCGGCACCCGGCGGGCCGACGAGGACGATTCGCATCAGCGGAGGAACCCTTCGTAATTGCGCTGCTGGAGCTGACTCTCGATCTGCTTCACGGTTTCCAGACCCACACCCACGATGATGAGGATGCTCGTCCCGCCGAACGGGAAGTTCTGGTTGGCTCCACCGAAGCCTGCCAACGCCATCGTCGGCACAAGAGCGATCAGACCCAGATACAGCGAGCCCGGCCAAGTGATCCTGTTGAGCACGTAGCTCAGGTACTCGGCAGTAGGTCGACCTGCCCGGATACCCGGGATGAACCCACCATACTTCTTCATGTTGTCGGCGACTTCCTCGGGGTTGAACGAGATCGCCACATAGAAGAAGGCGAAGAACACGATCAACAGGAAGTACGTGGCGATGTAGTAGGGGTGGTCGCCCTTGACGAAGTTGTCCTTGATCCAGGTCGCCCAGCCCGCGTTGGAGTTGGAGAACTGAACGATCAGGGCCGGGATGTAGAGCAGCGAAGAAGCGAAGATGACGGGGATCACACCCGCCTGGTTCACCTTCAGCGGGATGTAGGTGGACGTGCCACCGTACGACCTGCGGCCGATCATGCGCTTCGCGTACTGCACCGGGATGCGGCGCTGGGCCTGCTCGACGAAGACGACGAGGCCCACCATCACGAATCCGATGAGGATGACCGTGCCGAACTCGATCCAGCCGTCCGCGAGCTTGCCGCTCGTCTTGATGGCCCACAGGGCGCCGGGGAAGCTGGCGGCGATCGAGATGAACATCAGGATCGACATGCCGTTGCCGATGCCGCGGTCGGTGATGAGCTCACCGAGCCACATGACGGCGGCGGTGCCGGCGGTCATCGTGACGACCATCACGATGGTCGTGAACAGCGACTGGTTCGGAACGATCTGGTCGGCGACCGGGCAGCCGCTGAAGAGCGCACCGCTGCGGGCGGTGGCCACCAGGCCGGTGCCCTGGAGGATGGCGAGCGCGACCGTCAGATAACGCGTGTACTGCGTGATCTTGGCCTGGCCGGACTGGCCCTCCTTCTTGAGCGCCTCAAGTCGCGGAATGACCACGGTGAGCAGCTGAAGGATGATGCTGGCGGTGATGTACGGCATGATGCCGAGCGCGAAGATCGTGATCTGCAGCAGTGCACCACCGCTGAACATGTTCACCAGGCCGAACAGGCTGTTGTTGCCCTTGCTTGCCTGGTCAACACAGGTCTGAACGTTTTCGTAGCTCACGCCCGGTACGGGGATGTGCGCCCCGAGCCGGTAGAGCACGATGATGCCGAGCGTGAAGAGCAGCTTCTTGCGCAGGTCGGGCGTCTTGAACGCCCGGGCGAACGCGGTGAGCACGGTGCCTCCTGCGACCCCCGCGCAATGCGTAGAGGTGACGGTCTTGAGGATCGACGAATAAGTGACAGCCAAAGGCCCCTGAACGCACGCGCCCAGGGGTTACCACAGCAACGGACGCCACCTTACCGGCGTACATGCCCCCCTAGGAACGACCAACCGGGGATGCCCCATATGAGAGGGCATCCCCGGTCGGATGTTCAGGCCACCGAATGGTCCGAGTTGTCTCAGACGAGCTCGGTGACGGTGCCGCCGGCGGCGGCAATCTTCTCCTTGGCGGAGCCGGAGACGGCATCGACCGTCACCGTCAGCGCCACGGAGATCTCGCCCTGTCCGAGGACCTTGACGAGGTGGTTGTTGCGCACCGCGCCCTTGGCGACCAGGTCGGCCACCGTGACCTCTCCACCCTCGGGGTAGAGCGTCGCGAGCTTGTCCAGGTTCACGACCTGGTACTCGGTGCGGAACGGGTTCTTGAAGCCCTTGAGCTTCGGGAGACGCATGTGGAGGGGCATCTGGCCACCCTCGAAGCGCTCCGGAACCTGGTAACGGGCCTTGGTGCCCTTGGTACCACGACCAGCGGTCTTACCCTTGGACGCCTCACCACGGCCCACACGGGTCTTGGCGGTCTTGGCACCCGGGGCAGGCCGGAGGTCATGGGCCTTCAGCGGCTTGTTCTCCGCCATGTCAGTCGACCTCCTCAACCGTCACGAGGTGGCGGACGGTGTGCACCATGCCGCGGAACTCGGGGCGGTCCTCCTTGACAACCGAGTCGTTCAGGCGCTTGAGCCCGAGCGAACGCAGGGTGTCGCGGTGGTTCTGCTTGCTGCCGATGTACGACTTCGTCTGCGTGATCTTGAGGCGAGCCATTACGCACCCGCTCCCGCACGCGCACGAAGCAGGGCCGCGGGGGCGACGTCCTCGAGGGGCAGACCGCGGCGGGCCGCGATCTCCTCGGGACGCTGCAGGCCCTGGAGGGCCGCCACGGTCGCGTGCACGATGTTGATCGGGTTCGAGGACCCGAGCGACTTCGACAGGATGTCGTGGACGCCGGCGCACTCCAGGACGGCGCGCACCGGGCCACCGGCGATCACACCGGTACCGGGGGAAGCCGGCTTGAGCAGGACGACGCCCGCGGCCTTCTCACCCTGGATCGGGTGAGGGATGGTGCCCTGGATGCGCGGGACCTTGAAGAAGTTCTTCTTGGCCTCTTCCACGCCCTTGGCGATGGCCGCGGGAACTTCCTTGGCCTTGCCGTAACCGACACCGACGGTGCCGTCACCATCGCCCACCACGACCAGCGCGGTGAAGCTGAAGCGACGACCACCCTTCACAACCTTGGCGACACGGTTGATCGCGACGACGCGCTCGACGTACGCGGTCTTCTCGGCGGCAGCAGCGCCGCCGTCACGGCCCTTCCGGTCCCGCCGCTCGCCGCCACCGGCACCGCTTCCGCGGCGCTGGGGTCCAGCCATTGGATTTACCTCTCTCTGTTACGTCCGCTGTGCGTAGGAACCGGGGCTAGAACTTCAGCCCGGCTTCACGGGCGGCGTCAGCCAGAGCGGCAATCCGCCCGGCGTACTGGTTACCACCGCGGTCAAACACGACGGCCTCGACGCCTGCGGCCTTGGCACGCTCGGCGACCAGGGCGCCGACCTGCTTGGCCTGGCTGCTCTTGTCGCCCTCGCCACCACGGATGGAGACGTCCAGGGTCGACGCCGACGCGAGCGTGTGGCCCGCGATGTCGTCGATGACCTGAGCCACCATGTGGCGGTTGGACCGCGTCACGACCAAGCGCGGACGCTCCGGCGAACCGGAGATGTGCTTGCGGACACGGATGTGGCGACGCTTGCGGGCGGCACGCTTGTAGGCGTCGCCCTTGGCGATCTTCACGCCGTATGCCATGGCTACTTACCAGCCTTTCCGACCTTGCGGCGGATGACCTCGCCGGCGTACTTGACGCCCTTGGCCTTGTACGGGTCAGGCTTCCGCAGCTTGCGGATCTTGGCCGCGGTCTCGCCGACCTTCTGCTTGTCGATGCCCTCGACGGTGAACTTCGTGGGGGACTCCACCTTGAAGGTGATGCCCTCCGGGGCCTCGATCAGGATCGGGTGGCTGTAGCCCAGGGCGAACTCCAGGTTGGAGCCCTTCGCCTGGACGCGGTAACCGACACCGCTGATCTCGAGCGCCTTGATGTATCCCTGGGTCACACCGGTGATCATGTTCGCCACCAGCGTGCGGGACAGGCCGTGAAGGGCCTTGTTCTGACGCTCGTCGTTCGGGCGGACGACGTTCAGGACGCCGTCCTCACCCTTGGTGACCTCGATGGGCGCGGCCACGGTGTGCGTGAGGGTGCCCTTGGGACCCTTCACCGCGACCGTGCGGCCCTCGATGGTGACGTCCACACCGGCGGGAACCTGGATGGGGAGCTTGCCGATACGCGACATGAGCTATTCCTCCGTTCCCGACTACCAGACGTAGGCGAGGACTTCCCCACCTACGCCCTTCTTCTGAGCCTGCTGGCCGGTCAGGAGACCGTGGGACGTGGAGATGATCGCCACGCCCAGGCCGCCGAGGACCTTCGGCAGGTTGGTGGACTTTGCGTACACACGCAGACCCGGCTTCGAGATGCGCTTGATGCCGGCGATCGAGCGCTCGCGGTTCGGGCCGAACTTCAGCTCCAGGACGAGGTTCTTGCCGACCTCGGCGTCCTCGACCTTCCAGCCGGTGATGAAGCCCTCCTGCTGGAGGATCTCCGCGATGTGCGACTTGATCTTGCTGTGCGGCATCACGACGGAGTCGTGGTACGCCGAGTTCGCGTTACGCAGACGCGTGAGCATGTCTGCGATCGGATCAGTCATGGTCATGAATTGGCCTTCGGCCTCTCTCGCCGGGGTTTCCTGTATGCGCCATCCCTCTCCCCACTCAGAGGCGGGACGGGTGCGGCGCGGGGACCTACGGCGTAGTAAGTCGGTCTTGGGCGGCAGGCGCCCAACCCTGCAAGCCTACGGCATGCGGGGCCGGGCTCCTGCCGACCAGATGCTTACCGAGAGTCTCCGGTGATTCCCAACGCCCAAAGGGCGAAGGAGAATTACCAGGAGCTCTTGGTCACGCCCGGCAGCTCGCCGCGGTGAGCCATCTCACGAAGGCACACACGGCACAGGCCGAACTTGCGGTAGACGGAGTGGGGCCGGCCGCAGCGCTGGCAGCGGGTGTACCCGCGGACGCCGAACTTCGGCTTGCGGGCGGCCTTAGCGATCAGAGCCTTCTTCGCCACGGTCAGTTCTCCTTGAACGGGAAGCCGAGGTGACGAAGAAGGGCACGACCCTCGTCGTCGTTGGTCGCCGTGGTGACCACGGTGATGTCCATGCCCCGGACCCGGTCGATCTTGTCCTGGTCGATCTCGTGGAACATGACCTGCTCCGTGAGACCGAAGGTGTAGTTGCCACGGCCGTCGAACTGCTTCGGCGACAGGCCGCGGAAGTCACGGATACGCGGAAGCGCGAGCGACAGCGTACGGTCCAGGAACTCCCACATGCGGTCACCGCGGAGGGTGACGTGGCAGCCGATCGGCTGCCCCTCGCGCAGCTTGAACTGCGCGATCGACTTGCGGGCCTTGGTGACGGCCGGCTTCTGACCGGTGATCGTGGTGAGGTCGCGCACGGCGCCGTCGATCAGCTTGGAGTCGCGGGCGGCGTCGCCCACACCCATGTTGACCACGATCTTGACCAGACCGGGGATCTGCATGACGTTCTCGTAGGAGAACTCCTCACGCAGCTTGCCGGCGATTTCCTCGCGGTAGCGCGTCTTGAGACGCGGCGCAGTGGTGGTAGTCATCAGATGTCCTCACCGGTGCGCTTGGCAACGCGGATCTTGTTGCCCTCGTCGTCAAAGCGGTAGCCGACGCGAGTGACGACCTTCTTGCCGTCCTTCTCGACAACCAGCTGCACGTTGCTGACGTGGACGGGCGCCTCGGTCGTCACAATGCCACCGGTCTGCGAACCGCGAGCGGTCTGACCGGCCTTGGTGTGCTTCTTGACCCGGTTGACACCCTCGACGAGGACGCGGTCCTGAGCGGGGTAGGCCACGATGACCTTGCCCTGCTTGCCCTTGTCCTTGCCGGTGATGACCTGAACCAGGTCGCCCTTCTTGATCTTCATGCTTACAGCACCTCCGGCGCGAGCGAGATGATCTTCATGAACTTCTTCTCGCGCAGCTCACGGCCGACCGGGCCGAAGATACGGGTGCCGCGGGGGTCGCCGTCGTTCTTCAGAATGACGGCGGCGTTCTCGTCGAAGCGGATGTACGAGCCATCCTGACGACGACGCTCCTTGACGGTGCGAACGATGACGGCCTTGACGACGTCACCCTTCTTCACGTTGCCACCGGGGATCGCGTCCTTGACGGTGGCGACGATGACGTCACCGATGCCCGCGTAGCGGCGACCCGAGCCACCGAGAACACGGATGGTGAGAATTTCCTTCGCACCCGTGTTGTCGGCGACGCGCAGTCGCGACTCCTGCTGGATCACGTCTATCTCCTGATCGTCTGCCGGTTCCCGGCGGGGAGCCCCGTAAGCGTGTTACGAGGCTCCCGCGCCGAGCCTGGCGGAACTGACCTGAGGGAAACCCCTCAGGAAATTACTTGGCCTTCTCGAGGATCTCGACGATGCGCCACCGCTTCGTGGCGGACAGCGGCCGGGTCTCCATCAGGAGGACGCGGTCGCCGACGCCGGCGGCGTTCTGCTCGTCGTGGGCCTTGAGCTTGTTCGTACGGCGGATGACCTTGCCGTACAGCGCGTGCTTGACGCGGTCCTCGACGGCGACGACGACGGTCTTGTCCATCTTGTCGCTGACGACGAGGCCCTCGCGGGTCTTGCGGAAGCCGCGCTCGGTCTTGGTCTCAGTCACAGTGTTCTCGCTCATCAGACGCTCTCCACCGTCTCGATGCCGAGCTCGCGCTCGCGCATCAGGGTGTAGATCCGGGCGATGTCCTTACGGACGGACTTGAGCCGACCGTGGTTCTCGAGCTGCCCGGTCGCCGCCTGGAAGCGGAGGTTGAACAGCTCTTCCTTGGCCTCGCGGAGCTTGTTGAGGAGCTCCTCGTTGCCCAGCTCGCGCAGCTCGGACGCCTTGGTACCGGCCGACATCACGCTTCACCTGCCTCGCGCTTGACGATCCGGCACTTCATCGGCAGCTTGTGGGCCGCACGGGTCAGCGCCTCACGGGCGATCTTCTCGTTGGGGTACGACAGCTCGAACATGACGCGTCCGGGCTTGACGTTGGCGATCCACCACTCCGGGGAACCCTTACCGGAACCCATGCGGGTCTCGGCGGGCTTCTTGGTGAGGGGACGGTCCGGGTAGATGTTGATCCAGACCTTGCCGCCACGCTTGATGTGACGGGTCATCGCGATACGAGCGGACTCGATCTGACGGTTCGTCACGTACGCCGGGGTCAGCGCCTGGATGCCGTACTCGCCGAACGCAACCTGCGTGCCACCCTTGGACATACCGCTGCGCTTCGGGTGGTGCTGCTTGCGGTGCTTGACCCTACGGGGGATCAGCATTTCGGTCAGGCCTCCGTTCCGGTGCTCTCAGCAGCCGGAGCAGCGGCGGACGCCTCGGCCTTGGGGGCCTCGGCGGCCGGAGCCGACTGCTGCGGCTTGCGGCCGCGACCGCCACGCTCGCCACCGCGGCCACCGCGGCCGGCCGGACGGTCAGCGCCGCCACGGGCCGGGCGGTTGCCCGCGCGGGCAGCAGCGTTCTCGGCGCGGACCTCGGCGATGTTCTTGACGTCGCCCTTGTAGATCCAGACCTTCACACCGATGCGGCCGAAGGTCGTCTTGGCCTCGAAGAAGCCGTAGTCCACGTTCGCGCGGAGGGTGTGCAGGGGCACACGGCCCTCGCGGTAGAACTCCGAGCGGGACATCTCGGCGCCGCCGAGGCGGCCACCGCACTGGATCTTGATGCCCTTGGCGCCGGCCTTCATCGAGCTCTGCATGCTCTTGCGCATGGCCCGACGGAAGGAGACGCGGGAGGAGAGCTGCTCGGCGACGGCCTGGGCCACCAGCTGAGCGTCCACCTCGGGGTTCTTGACCTCGAGGATGTTCAGCTGGACCTGCTTGCCGGTCAGCTTCTCCAGCTCGCCGCGGATGCGGTCGGCCTCGGCGCCGCGGCGGCCGATGACGATGCCCGGACGCGCGGTGTGGATGTCAACGCGGACGCGGTCGCGGGTGCGCTCGATCTCCACCTTGGAGATGCCGGCCCGCTCCATGCCCTTCGTCATCATGCGACGAATGGCGACGTCTTCCTTGACGTAGTCCTTGTACAGCTTGTCGGCGTACCAACGGGACTTGAAGTCCGTGGTAATGCCGAGTCGGAACCCGTGCGGGTTTACCTTCTGGCCCATTACCGGGTTCCTTCCTTGCTGCTGACGACCACGGTGATGTGGCTGGTCCGCTTACGGATCCGGTAGGCACGGCCCTGGGCACGCGGACGGAACCGCTTCAGGGTCGGGCCCTCGTCCACGTACGCCTCGCTGATGACCAGCGAAGAGGCGTCGGTGTGGTCGTAGTTGTGTGCAGCGTTGGCGATGGCGCTGTCCAGCACCTTGCCAACCGGCACGCTCGCGGCCTGCGGGGCGAAACGCAGGACCGCCTGAGCCTCCGTGGCATCCATGCCACGGATGAGGTCCACCACGCGGCGGGCCTTCATGGGCGTGACGCGGATGTACCGCGCCTGGGCCCTGGCTTCCATGGTTGTCCCTTCGGTGTAAGTCATAGTCGTTCCACTCCGCGGTTAGCGGCGCTTCGACTTCCGGTCGTCCTTGACGTGGCCGCGGAAGGTGCGAGTCGGCGAGAACTCGCCGAGCTTGTGGCCGACCATCGACTCGGTGACGAACACCGGGACGTGGATCTTGCCGTTGTGCACCGCGATGGTGTGACCCAGCATGGCCGGGACGATCATCGAGCGACGGGACCAGGTCTTGATGACGTTCTTGGTGCCTGCCTCGTTCTGAACTTCCACCTTCTTGATGAGGTGGCCGTCGACGAAGGGCCCCTTCTTGAGACTGCGCGGCATCTAAACCCGCTCCTAGCGCTTCTTGTTCGTCTTGCGGCGGCGGACGATGTACTTGTTCGACGCCTTCTTGGGCGAACGAGTACGACCTTCCTTCTTACCCCACGGCGAAACCGGGTGACGGCCACCGGAGGTCTTGCCCTCACCACCACCGTGCGGGTGGTCGACCGGGTTCATGACGACACCACGGACGGTCGGGCGGACGCCCTTCCAGCGCATGCGGCCGGCCTTGCCCCAGTTGATGTTCGACTGCTCGGCGTTGCCGACCTCGCCGATGGTGGCGCGGCAGCGGGCGTCGACCAGGCGGATCTCACCCGACGGCATACGAAGGTGGGCCATGGTGCCCTCCTTCGCCAGCAGCTGCACGGAGGCACCCGCGGAGCGGGCGAACTTCGCGCCGCCGCCGGGCCGCAGCTCGATGGCGTGGATGGTCGTACCGACCGGGATGTTGCGCAGAGCCAGGTTGTTGCCGGGCTTGATGTCGGCGGCCGGGCCGTTCTCGACACGGTCGCCCTGCACCAGACCACGCGGGGCGATGATGTAGCGCTTCTCGCCGTCCGCGTAGTGCAGGAGCGCGATGCGCGCGGTGCGGTTGGGGTCGTACTCGATGTGCGCGACCTTGGCCGGCACGCCGTCCTTGTCGTGACGACGGAAGTCGATCACGCGGTAGGCGCGCTTGTGGCCACCACCCTGGTGGCGAACGGTCACACGACCGGTGTTGTTACGGCCGCCCTTGCTGTGCAGGGGGCGGACCAGCGACTTCTCCGGCGTGGACCGCGTGATCTCGACAAAGTCGGCGACGCTGGAGCCACGACGGCCCGGGGTCGTCGGCTTGTACTTGCGGATACCCATTTCTCAGTCCTCGTCCGATTCCGGACGACTCGGCCTCACTAGGAGGTCGGGCCGCCGAAGATGTCGATACGGTCGCCCTCAGCGAGGGTCACGATGGCGCGCTTGGTGTCAGCGCGCTTGCCGAAACCGGTCCGGGTGCGCTTGCGCTTGCCCTGACGGTTGATCGTGTTGACCCCGGTGACCTTGACCGAGAAGACCGCTTCCACGGCCTGCTTGATCTGGGTCTTGTTGGAGCCGGGCGCGACGATGAACGTGTACTTGTTCTCGTCGAGCAGCGCGTAGCTCTTCTCCGAGACAACCGGCTTGACGAGAACGTCGCGCGGGTCGGAGTAGGTCTTGCTGGTAACGGTCGCCTCGCTCATCAGGCGTCGCTCCCTTCGGTCTCAGCGGTCTGGGGGCCAGACACGAAGGACTCGAAGGCGGCCTGGGTGAAGACCACGTCGTCAGAGACGATCACGTCGTACGTGTTCAGCTGGCCCGGCTCCAGGATGTGCACCTGGGGCAGGTTGCGTGCGGAGAGCCACGCGGCCTCGTCGGCGCGGTCGACGACCAGGAGCAGGTTCTTGCGCTCCGAGATCTTGCCGAGCAGCGTCTTGGCGGCCTTCGTGGAGATCCCACCCTCGACCACGCCGGTGACGACGTGGATGCGGGAGTGACGCGCCCGGTCGGAGAGGGCACCGCGCAGGGCGGCGGCCTTCATCTTCTTCGGGGTGCGCTGCGAGTAGTCACGCGGCTGCGGGCCGTGGACGACGCCACCGCCGACGAACTGCGGAGCGCGGGTCGAGCCCTGACGCGCGCGGCCGGTGCCCTTCTGGCGGTACGGCTTGCGCCCACCACCACGGACCTCGCCGCGGGTCTTGGTCTTGTGCGTGCCCTGACGGGCAGCTGCCAGCTGGGCGACGACGACCTGGTGGATCAGCGGAACGCTGGTCTTCGCGTCGAAGATCTCCGCGGGGAGCTCGACGGTACCGGCCTTGTCGCCTGCCGGCGAAAGGATGTCAATGGTGCTCATTACCTCAAGCCCCCTTGGCCGCGGTACGGACCAGGACGAGGCCGCCGTTCGGACCGGGGACCGCGCCCTTGATGAGCAGCAGACCCTTCTCCGCGTCAACCGCGTGGATGGTCAGGTTCTGGGTGGTGACGCGCTCGTTACCCATCCGACCGGCCATGCGCATGCCCTTGAAGACACGCCCAGGGGTGGCGCAGCCACCGATCGAACCGGGGGAACGGTGCTTGCGCTGGACGCCGTGGCCGGCGCCGAGGCCCCTGAAGTTGTGACGCTTCATGACACCGGCGAAGCCCTTGCCCTTGCTCTTGCCGGTGACGTCGACCTTCACACCGGACTCGAACACCTGGGCGGTGATCTCCTGGCCGAGCGTGTACTCGGACGCGTCCGGGGTGCGGATCTCCACCAGGTGGCGGCGCGGGGTGACGTCGGCCTTGGCGAAGTGGCCCTTGAGGGGCTTGTTCACCTTGCGCGGGTCGATCTCGCCGAAGGCGATCTGGACCGACTCGTAGCCGTCGCTGTCGTTGGTGCGGACCTGGGTGACGACGCAGGGCCCGGCCTTGACGACGGTCACCGGGACGACCCGGTTGTTCTCGTCCCAGACCTGGGTCATGCCGAGCTTCTCGCCCAGGACGCCCTTAATGTTCTTAGCCATCTCGCGCGTCACCTCAGAGCTTGATCTCGATGTCGACGCCCGCCGGCAGGTCGAGACGCATCAGCGAGTCAACCGTCTTCGGCGTGGGGTCGAGGATGTCGATGAGGCGCTTGTGCGTGCGCATCTCGAAGTGCTCGCGCGAGTCCTTGTACTTGTGCGGCGACTTGATGACGCAGTACACGTTCTTCTCAGTGGGCAGCGGCACCGGGCCCGCGACCGACGCACCAGTGCGGGTCACCGTCTCGACGATCTTCTTCGCCGAGGAGTCGATGACCTCGTGGTCGTAGGCCTTGAGCCGGATGCGGATCTTCTGTCCCGCCATGGCTACTAGTAGTCCTGTCTCTCGTTTAACGCTCTGGGACCCGGTGTTCTGACAACTCCGCCTCCGACCCACGCGGTCGGGCGTGTCGCATCCCCTCTACGAAGAACTCCCGAAGGATTTCCCAACCAAGGGGGTGCGGGCCCAGGTCCGCGGTGCCGGGGGTGAAACCCACCGGGCGCCTGGCCGGTGCCACACATACGCTTCCCGAAAGATTCCCGTACGTCCGGCCCCAGGGGCCGACGAGTACTGTGGGACTCGCTTCCGGTCCTCCCGGCGGGAGGCGCGCAGCATTGACACTCAACCGAGCAACCTGGCTAGTGTGCCATACGGGCACTGAGCCTGGCCAATCGGGCCGAGGATCTTACCCCGGCCGCCCGCCGCGTCAAACGCGGCCACGCCCCCACGGCGCTTCCCGCCCCCACCGCACCTGGGAAAACCGGTCGAACGGGACGTACGAACGCCCCTACAGTGACCCGCCGGAACGGCGACTCACGGGGGCACGAATCATGCGTACGCACTATCCGCGGACACCCCATCTGCCCTGGTCGCCCGGGGCCACCTCGGACGACGTGCGCATGACGGACCTGGCGCTGCTCGCCGGTACCGAGGTCGTCGTGACCGAGAAGATGGACGGCGAGAACACCACGCTGTACGCGGACGGGCTGCACGCCCGTTCCCTCGACTCCGCGCACCATCCCTCCCGGGCCCGGGTCAAGGCGCTCCAGAGCGGCATCGGCCCCCGTATCCCCGAGGGGTGGCGGATCTGCGGCGAGAACGTGTTCGCCCGCCACTCGATCGCGTACGAGGACCTGGCGGCCCACTTCTACGGCTTCTCCGTCTGGGACGGCGACCGGTGCCTGGGATGGGACCGGACCGCGGACTTCCTGCGCGGGCTCGGCGTCCCGGTGCCGCCGGTGCTGTGGCGCGGCGTGTTCGACGCAAAGGCGCTGCGCGCGCTGCGACCGGACACCGGGCGTCAGGAGGGGTACGTCGTGCGGCCTGCGGCGGCGTTCCCGGCGGCCCTGTTCGGGCGGGTCGTCGGCAAGTGGGTGCGGCCGGACCACGTGACGACGGGCACCCACTGGATGCACGCCGAGGTCGTGGAGAACGGACTCGGCCCGTCCGCCGCGCTCTGGGCCGTCCGCTCCGGTGCCCCCGTCGACCCCGCGGCGCTGGCGGCCGCCACCGGTCCCGGGCAGGGCGACGGCCGGGCCGCCCTGGCCGCCGCCGACGCGCTCGACGCGCTGGGCCGGACGGGCGACGACCGGCTCACCGGCGTCCTCGCCGCCCTCCACCACGGCACCCGCCGCTCCGCCCTCGCCCCGCTGCTGGCCCCCGCCCTCGGCATGCCGCAGGCCCGTCGCGTCGCCGACCTCGTCGGGCTGGCCCCCGCACTGCACCGCCCCCACCCGGACGAGGAGCGGCGCGCCGGGCTCGCCCGGATGGCGCTCGCCGCCGACCTGCCCGTGCTGCACGCGGTGGCCGGGGCGCTGGCGGACTCCCCCGAGGCGCGGGAGCAGGTCGAGTGGTCGGCCCTGCACACGGAGGAGGTGCGGGAGCCGGACGGGCTGGCCGGGGCGTTCGCCGGGCTGGACGCGGAGGCCGCCGCGCGCTGCCTGGCGCAGGCCCGGGAGGCGTACGCGGCCGGACGCATTGCCACCGCCGAGGAGGCGGTCGCCGCGACCTGGCGGTGGCGGTCCGGGGACTTCCCGCGCCTGGTCCAGCTGGCCGGTCCCTCGGGCAGCGGCAAGAGCACGTTCGGGCGGGGGCTGCCGGGGGTCGCGACGTACGTCTCGCTGGACGATCTGCGTGAGGCCCGGGGCTCGCGCGCCGATCAGGGGGCCAACGGGGAGGTGCTGCGCGAGGGGCTGCGCCGGCTCGACGACGCGCTGGTGCCGGGCGCCACCGTGGTCTGGGACGCCACCTCGCTCAACGCGCACCAGCGCTCCCTGGTCCACGGCGTCGCCCACCGCAGGGACGCGCTGCTCACCCACGCGGTGGCGTGGATCGGCGAGGAGGAGCTGACCGCGCGCAACCGCCGGCGCGCGCATCCGGTGCCCCCGGAGGTCCTCGCCTCCCAGCTGCACCGCTTCGTCCCCCCGTACCCCGGCCAGGCGCACCGCACCTGGTACATCGGCAGCAGCGGAACCGTGGAGGACCGGGCCTGATGCGTACAAGTGAGCAGCTCTACCACCAGGTCCGCTGGGACGCCCGCTTCGATCCGGCGCGCTTCGTGCTGGGGGTGGCGCAGCGCGGCCGGGAGCCGAAACGGGTCCGGCTCGACCACTTCACCCCGGGCGGCGACATCCCGTGGCACCGGGTGCTGTTCGTCGAGGCGGACGGCGAACTGGTCTGGGACCGGGCCACGGGCACCGACCGGATCGACACGACCGACGCCGGCCGCATCCGCACCCCGCGCGCGCTCCCCGCCCCGTACTTCGTCTCCCGTACGCCGCACTCCTTCTCCCCGGCCTCGGGCACCTGGGAGCCGGTGCGGCCGGGCGCCCCGGCCCCCTCCGCCGCTCCCGCTCCCTCCGCCCCCGGGCTGACGGTCCTGACCTGGAACACCCTGTGGGACCGCTACGACGCCGACCGCATCGACACGGCCCGGCGCCGCCCGCTGCTGCTGGACGCCCTGCGCGCGGCGGACGCGGACGTGATCGCTCTCCAGGAGACGGAGCCTGCGCTGCTTTCGCTTGTCCTGGCCTGCGACTGGGTGCGAAAGAACTACAGCGTCGCGACGGAACCGTCTCGTCGTGACGTGGCCGACCACGGGCTGCTGCTGCTCAGCCGGCTCCCCGTGCGCGAGGCGGGACTGCACGCGCTCGGTCCGCACAAGGCCGTGAGCGCCGCCGTCGTCGAGACGGCGGACGGCCCCGTCACCGTGGCCGTCACCCACCTCAGCAGCGACCACTCCCCCGACGGCGCCGCCCGCCGCGACGGCGAACTCGCCGATCTGGCGTCGGGCCTGAGCGGGGTGGAGGGCGAACTGGTGCTGGTGGGCGACTTCAACGACGGCGGCGACCATCCGCAGACCCGGCTGGCGATGACGGACGCGTGGAGCGAGGTGCGCGGCCCCGCCGACACCACCCCCACCTTCGACCCGTCCGTGAACCCCCTGGCGGCGGTCTCCTCCCTCTCCGGGCGCGTGTCCCGGCTGGACCGCGTTCTGCTCCGCACCCGCCGGCTGCGCCCCCGGTCCGCCACGCTCACCGGCGACACCCCCGGCCCCGGCGGGCTGTACGTCTCCGACCACTACGGAGTACGGGTCGGGCTGGCCCCGCCCTCCGCGCGGGCCGACGAGATCGCGGACGGGGTCGCGGCGGTGCTCCCCGGGGCCGGGGAGCGCACGGAGACGGACCGCGCGGCCGAGGAGGCGACCGCCCGCGTGACCGCCGCGCTCCCCGGGGCCCGCGTCCACGTCGTCGGCTCCCGCCGCATGGCCTGCGCCGCGCCCGGCGCCGATCTGGACCTGGTGGCCGCGCTGCCCGGCGCCCCCGATCCGGCGGGGGTGCGCGCCCGGCTGGCGGCGGCCTTCCCGGAGGCGCGGGACCTGGCCGAGGTGACGGGCGCCCGCGTCCCCGGTCTGCGCTGGTCGGTGGACGGGCTCCGGATCGATCTCGTCACCGTGGCGACCGGTTCCCTCGGCCCGGCCGACGCGGTGGACCGCCGCGCCGCTCTGGGCGGGGCGGCGGCCGTGGCGCTGAGCGCGGTGAGCGACGCCGAGGCGGTCCTCGCGGCGGCGGACCCGCACCGGGCCGCGTTCGCCGGGCTCGCCCGGGACGTCAAGGCCTGGGCGGCCGCGCGGGGGCTCGACGCCGCACCCTGCGGCGGTCTGCCGGGCCTCGCCTGGACGGTCCTGGCCGCCCGCACCGCGCACGAGGGGGGCGGCCTGCGCGACTTCTTCGCGACCTGGGCCGCCTGGGACTGGCGCGACCCGGTGGGCGAGGGCCCGGCGACCGGCGACCCCGTCACGGTGTACACCCCGACCCACCCCGTCCGCTCCTGCACCACCCAGGTCTCCCCGGCCGGGCGGGACCTGCTCACGGCGGAGCTGTTCCGCGCCTGGGAGCTCCTGGAGGCCGCCGAGGAGGGCGCCGGTCCCCGTACGGCCCTGTGCGCGCCCCCGCACCTCGCCGCCGCGCATCCGTCCTGGGCCCTCGCCTCCGTACCCTCCGGCGGTCCGGACGAGGGCCGGCTGCGGGGCCGGCTGCTGGCGCTGACCGCCGCGCTCGGCGAGGCGGGTGCGCCCGACGTCCGCGTCTGGCCGCGCCCGGTCCGGGCCGGCGGCCGCACGGGGTACGCGATCGGGCTGGGCGCGACCCCGCCGGACGCCGTACGGCTGGCGGAGATCGGGGCCCAGGTGCTGCGCGGGATCCGGGACGCGTCGCTGGCACCGGCCGAGGCCCCGGCCGCGTCGCCCGGGGCCGGGTGGGAGTGACAGACTCCCGCCCATGCGTGTACGTACCACTCAGGACTGGGCGCTGCGCCCGGCCACCCCGGACGACCTGGACGCCATAGTCGAGCTGCGGGCCGTCGTGATGCGGCCCGATCTCGTCCGCCTCGGCCGTTTCGACGAGGACCGGGTGCGCCGGAGGATGCGCGACTCGTACGTCCCCGAGCACACCTCGGTGATCGTCGTCGACGGGCGCTTCGCAGGCTGTGTGACGCTGCGGCCGGACGGGGACGGCCGGTGTCTGGAGAGCTTCTTCCTCGACGCGGGCCTGCACGGGCGGGGCATCGGCTCGGGCGTGCTGGACACCCTGCTGGCCCGTACCGACGCGGACGGGCTGACCGTCCGGCTCAACGTCCTCCGGGGCAGCGCGGCCCGGCGGCTGTACGAACGGCACGGCTTCCTGACCGAGCGGGAGGACCCGGTGGACGTGTTCATGGTCCGCCACCCGCGGCCGACGGCGGTCTGAGCGAAAGGCGAAGGGCCCCGCCCCACCGCGTGAACGGTGGGACGGGGCCCTTCTCGGTGCTCTGTGCGGAGCAACCAGGTCAGACGAACAAGTGATTACTTGTTGATCTTGGTGACCTGGCCGGCGCCCACGGTCCGGCCACCCTCACGGATGGCGAACTTCAGGCCCTCCTCCATGGCGACCGGCTGGATCAGCGCGACCGACATGACGGTGTTGTCGCCCGGCATGACCATCTCGGTGCCCTCGGGGAGGGTCACGACGCCGGTCACGTCCGTGGTACGGAAGTAGAACTGCGGGCGGTAGTTGTTGAAGAACGGGGTGTGACGGCCACCCTCGTCCTTCGACAGGATGTAGGCCTGGGCCTCGAACTCGGTGTGCGGCGTGACCGAACCGGGCTTGATGATGACCTGGCCGCGCTCGACGTCCTCGCGCTTGATGCCACGGAGGAGCAGACCGACGTTCTCACCGGCCTGGCCCTCGTCGAGCAGCTTGCGGAACATCTCGATGCCGGTGACCGTGGTGGTGGTCTTCTCGTTCTTGATACCGACGATGTCGACGGTCTCGTTGACCTTGAGGACACCACGCTCGATACGACCGGTGACGACGGTGCCACGACCGGTGATCGTGAAGACGTCCTCGATCGGCATCAGGAACGGCTTGTCGACGTCGCGCTCGGGCTGCGGGATGGACTCGTCCACGGCCTTCATCAGCTCGAGGACGGTGTTGCCCCACTCCTTGTCGCCCTCAAGGGCCTTGAGCGCCGAGACCTTGACGACCGGCAGGTCGTCGCCCGGGAACTCGTACTCGGAGAGCAGCTCGCGGACCTCGAGCTCGACGAGCTCCAGGATCTCCTCGTCGTCCACCATGTCGGCCTTGTTCAGGGCGACGACGATGTACGGAACGCCGACCTGGCGGGCCAGGAGCACGTGCTCCTTGGTCTGCGGCATCGGGCCGTCGGTGGCGGCGACCACGAGGATGGCGCCGTCCATCTGCGCGGCACCGGTGATCATGTTCTTGATGTAGTCCGCGTGACCCGGGCAGTCGACGTGCGCGTAGTGACGCGACTCCGTCTGGTACTCGACGTGCGCGATCGAGATGGTGATACCGCGCTGGCGCTCCTCGGGAGCCTTGTCGATCTGGTCGAAGGCCGAGGCCTCGTTCAGGTCCGGGTACGCGTCGTGCAGCACCTTGGTAATGGCGGCCGTGAGGGTCGTCTTACCGTGGTCGATGTGACCGATGGTGCCGATGTTGACGTGCGGCTTAGTCCGCTCGAACTTCGCCTTCGCCACTGGGTCCTCCTGTGGAGTGGTTCTGTACGCCTTGCTTCATCGGCGCCAGGGTGATCTTTGCTGGGATGCCGGGGCCCGGGGGCATTCTCCGCAAAGCTTCCGCTCTGCGACGAATGCCCCACGGGGCTCCGGTGACAAGCCTAAAGCGTGAGCTCGGGAGAGTTACTCGCCCTTGGCCTTCGCGATGATCTCCTCGGCGACGTTCCGCGGAACCTCGGCGTAGGAGTCGAACTGCATCGAGTAGCTTGCGCGACCCGAGGTCTTGCTGCGGAGGTCTCCGACGTAGCCGAACATCTCCGAGAGGGGCACGAGGCCCTTCACGACGCGAGCGCCGCTGCGCTCCTCCATGGCCTGGATCTGGCCACGGCGGGAGTTGAGGTCGCCGATGACATCGCCCATGTAGTCCTCGGGCGTGGTGACCTCGACGGCCATCATCGGCTCCAGGAGCACGGGGGACGCCTTGCGGGCACCCTCCTTGAACGCCTGCGAACCGGCGATCTTGAAGGCGAGCTCCGAGGAGTCGACCTCGTGGTAGCCACCGTCGAGAAGGGTGACGCGGACGCCCACCATCTCGTAGCCGGCCAGGATGCCGAACTGCATGGCTTCCTGCGCACCCGCGTCCACCGAGGGGATGTACTCCCGGGGGATGCGGCCACCGGTGACCTTGTTGACGAACTCGTAGGACGCGTCGCCACCCTCGATGGGCTCGATGGCGATCTGCACCTTCGCGAACTGGCCGGTACCACCAGTCTGCTTCTTGTGCGTGTAGTCGATGCGCTCGACGGCCTTGCGGATCGTCTCGCGGTACGCGACCTGCGGCTTGCCGACGTTCGCCTCGACGCGGAACTCGCGCTTCATGCGGTCGACGAGCACCTCGAGGTGAAGCTCGCCCATACCACCGATGATGGTCTGGCCGGTCTCCTCGTCGGAGTGCACCTGGAAGGACGGGTCCTCCTCGGAGAGGCGCTGGATGGCGACACCCAGCTTCTCCTGGTCACCCTTGGACTTGGGCTCGATGGCGACCTGGATGACCGGCGCCGGGAAGTCCATGGACTCCAGGATGACCGGGTTCTTGTCGTCGCACAGCGTCTCACCGGTGGTGGTCTGCTTCAGGCCCATGACGGCGATGATGTCGCCGGCGCCCACCGAGTCGATCTCCTCACGCTTGTTCGCGTGCATGCGGTAGATCTTGCCGATGCGCTCCTTCTTGCCCTTGACGGAGTTCAGCACCGCGGTGCCGGCGTCCAGGCGACCGGAGTAGATCCGGACGAAGGTGAGCTTGCCGAGGTGCGGGTCGCTCGCGATCTTGAACGCCAGAGCCGACAGCGGCTCGTCGTCCGAGGGCTTGCGCTTGATGACGCTCTCGGGGTCCTTGGGGTCGTGGCCCTCGATGGCCTCGACGTCCAGGGGGGAGGGCAGGTAGCGCACGACCGCGTCGAGCAGGGGCTGGACGCCCTTGTTCTTGAACGCGGTGCCACAGAACACCGGGGTGACGGTGACGGAGTCGGCGCCGCCCTTGGAGGCCAGGGTGATGCGACGGATCGCCTCGTGCAGCTGCTCCTGGGTGGGCTCGGTGCCCTCCAGGTACAGCTCCATCATGGCGTCGTCGTTCTCGGCGACGGCCTCAAGGAGCTTGCCGCGCCACTCGTCGGCCGCTTCCTGGAGGTTCTCCGGGATGTCGACGATGTTGTACATCTCGCCCTTGGCGGCCTCTTCCGGGTACACGAAGGCCTTCATCGACACGAGGTCGACGACGCCCGTGAAGTCGGCCTCGGCACCGATCGGCAGCTGCATCACGATCGGGGTGGCGCCGAGGCGGTCCACGATCATGTTGACGCAGCGCAGGAAGTCGGCACCGGTGCGGTCGAGCTTGTTGACGAAGCAGATACGCGGAACGCCGTAGCGGTCCGCCTGACGCCACACGGTCTCGGACTGCGGCTCGACGCCCGCCACACCGTCGAACACGGTGACGGCGCCGTCGAGGACGCGGAGCGAACGCTCCACCTCGACGGTGAAGTCGACGTGACCCGGGGTGTCGATGATGTTGATGGTGTGGTCAACATCGTTGAGCGGCCAGTGGCAGGTCGTCGCGGCCGACGTGATCGTGATGCCGCGCTCCTGCTCCTGCTCCATCCAGTCCATCGTGGCAGCGCCGTCGTGGACTTCACCGATCTTGTACGAAACGCCGGTGTAGAAGAGGATCCGCTCAGTGGTGGTCGTCTTGCCCGCGTCGATGTGGGCCATGATCCCAATGTTGCGGACCTTGGCCAGGTCAAGCGAAGTGGTGGCCATAAGGCTCAATCTTCTCTCGGTCTCGATGGGGTGAGCGACTACCAGCGGTAGTGCGCGAAGGCCTTGTTGGACTCGGCCATCTTGTGGGTGTCCTCGCGCTTCTTGACGGCAGCGCCAAGACCGTTGGAGGCGTCGAGCAGCTCGTTCATGAGGCGCTCGGTCATCGTCTTCTCACGACGGGCGCGGGAGTAACCCACGATCCAGCGCAGCGAGAGGGTGGCGGCACGACCGGGCTTGACCTCGATCGGCACCTGGTAGGTGGCGCCACCGACACGGCGGGACTTGACCTCGAGCGAGGGCTTGACGTTCTCCAGCGCGCGCTTCAGCGTGATGACCGGGTCGGCGCCGGTCTTCTCACGAAGACCCTCCATGGCGCCGTACACGATCCGCTCGGCGGTGGAACGCTTGCCGTCCAGGAGGATCTTGTTGATCAGCGAGGTGACAAGAGGAGAGCTGTAGACCGGGTCGATGATGACCGGGCGCTTCGGGGCGGGGCCCTTACGAGGCATTCTTACTTCTCCTTCTTGGCGCCGTAGCGGCTGCGGGCCTGCTTGCGGTTCTTGACACCCTGGGTGTCGAGCGAGCCGCGGATGATCTTGTAACGAACACCCGGCAGGTCCTTCACACGGCCACCACGCACGAGCACGATGGAGTGCTCCTGCAGGTTGTGTCCCTCACCCGGGATGTAGGCCGTGACCTCGATACCGGAGGTCAGACGCACACGCGCGACCTTCCGGAGCGCCGAGTTCGGCTTCTTCGGGGTGGTCGTGAACACACGCGTGCAGACGCCGCGGCGCTGGGGCGAACCCTCGAGTGCGGGCGTCTTGTTCTTCTCGACCTTGTCCTGCCGGCCCTTCCGGACCAGCTGCTGAATCGTAGGCACTACTTCTCCGGTTTCTGTGTGCCGTCGGTGAAACTAACCTGGAACGCCACCGACCCACGCGGTCGGGTGTGTCGGATACTGCGGGCCACTCCCCGGGAGCAGTGGAAGCACAGATCGCGGTGGCCAGTAACGGACTCGCCGTGCGGTTGAGGACACGCACACGAGCCCAGGCACACCCCAGGCACAAGGTCTGAGCGTACCTACCTCACCGAGCTGGGTCAAAACAAATGGTGTCCAGCCCGGCCCCTGCCGCCCGCCGCCCGGTCCGTCCCGCCCCGTGCGCATGCCGCAGGCCGCCCTGAGGCCGCTCCAGAGGCCCGTACAAGGCCCCACCGGCCCCGTCCCGCCGTCGCGCCTCCGGGGAACCGTCCCCCCCTCCGTGCGTCGACGTGACGTATCACACGCCTGAGGGCGGCCACCCCGTCCCCGGGATGACCGCCCTCAGATCACGTCAAGCGACTCGCCTACTGGTTGTACGGACCGTAGTCGTAGTCCTCCAGCGGAACGGCCTGGCCGGAGCCCGTGCCGAACGGCGAGTAGTCGATGTCCTCGTAGCCGACGGCCGAGTACATGGCGGCCTTGGCCTCCTCGGTCGGCTCGACCCGGATGTTGCGGTAGCGGGACAGGCCCGTACCGGCCGGGATGAGCTTACCGATGATGACGTTCTCCTTGAGGCCGATCAGGGAGTCGGACTTGGCGTTGATCGCCGCGTCCGTCAGGACCCTGGTCGTCTCCTGGAAGGAGGCCGCGGACAGCCACGACTCCGTCGCCAGCGAGGCCTTGGTGATACCCATCAGCTGCGGACGGCCGGAGGCGGGGTGACCGCCCTCGGTGACCACACGACGGTTCTCGGTCTCGAACTTCGAGCGCTCGACGAGCTCGCCCGGCAGCAGCTCCGCGTCGCCGGACTCGATGATCGTCACGCGGCGGAGCATCTGCCGGATGATGATCTCGATGTGCTTGTCGTGGATCGACACGCCCTGCGAGTTGTAGACCTTCTGGACCTCGCCGACCAGGTGGACCTGGACCGCGCGCTGACCGAGGATCCGGAGCACGTCGTGCGGGTTGGTGGCACCCACGGTGAGCTTCTGGCCCACCTCGACGTGGTCGCCCTCGCCGACCAGGAGACGGGCGCGCTTGGAGATCGGGAAGGGGATCTCGTCACTGCCGTCGTCCGGGGTGACGACGATCTTCTTGGTCTTCTCGGTCTCCTCGATGCGGACCCGGCCCGCGGACTCGGAGATCGGGGCGACACCCTTGGGCGTACGGGCCTCGAAGAGCTCGACGACACGGGGCAGACCCTGGGTGATGTCGTCACCGGCCACACCACCGGTGTGGAAGGTACGCATCGTCAGCTGGGTACCGGGCTCACCGATGGACTGGGCGGCGATGATGCCGACCGCCTCACCGATGTCGACCAGCTTGCCGGTGGCGAGCGAGCGTCCGTAGCAGAAGGCACAGGTGCCGACCGCGGACTCACAGGTCAGGACCGAGCGGGTCTTGACCTCTTCGACGCCGGCGCCCACCAGGGCGTCGATCAGGACGTCACCGAGGTCGACGTTGGCCGGCGCGATGACCTTGCCGTCGACGACGACGTCCTCGGCCAGCATGCGGGCGTAGACCGAGGTCTCGACGTCCTCCGTCTTGCGCAGGACACCGTCGGCGCCCTTGACCGCGATCTTCAGCTTGAGGCCGCGGTCGGTGCCGCAGTCCTCCTCGCGGATGATCACGTCCTGCGAGACGTCCACCAGACGACGGGTCAGGTAACCCGAGTCGGCGGTACGCAGGGCGGTGTCCGCCAGACCCTTACGGGCACCGTGCGTGGAGATGAAGTACTCCAGAACGGTGAGGCCCTCGCGGAAGGACGCCTTGATGGGACGCGGGATCGTCTCGTTCTTGGCGTTGGACACCAGACCACGCATACCGGCGATCTGACGCATCTGCATCATGTTTCCTCGGGCACCCGAGTCAACCATCATGAAGATGGGGTTCGTCTTGGGGAAGTTCGCGTTCATCGCCTCGGCGACCTCGTTGGTCGCCTTGGTCCAGATCGCGATGAGCTCCTGCGTGCGCTCGTCCTTGGTGATCAGACCGCGCTCGTACTGCTTCTGGACCTTCTCGTCCTGCTCCTCGTAGCCCTTGACGATGGCCTTCTTGGCCTCGGGCACGACGACGTCGGAGATGGCCACGGTGACGCCGGAGCGCGTCGCCCAGTGGAAGCCGGCCGCCTTCAGGTTGTCGAGCGTCGCCGCCACGATGACCTTGGGGTAGCGCTCGGCGAGGTCGTTGACGATCTCGGAGAGCTGCTTCTTGCCGACGGAGTAGTCGACGAACGGGTAGTCCTCGGGCAGCAGCTCGTTGAAGAGCGCGCGGCCCAGGCTGGTGCGCAGCCGGAAGGTGTCACCCGGCTGGTACTCGGGCTCGCCCTCCTCGGCGACCGGCGGCACCCAGCCGCGCGGCGGGATGGTGCCCACCGGGAAGCGGATGTCGATCGGCGACTGGAGCGCCAGCTCACCGGCGTCGAACGCCATGATCGCCTCGGCCGTGGAGCCGAACGCGCGGCCCTCGCCCTTGGTGTCACGGAGGTCGCCGTCCGTGGTGAGGAAGAACAGACCCAGCACCATGTCCTGCGTCGGCATGGTGACGGGACGGCCGTCGGCCGGCTTCAGGATGTTGTTCGAGGACAGCATCAGGATGCGGGCCTCGGCCTGCGCCTCCGCGGAGAGCGGCAGGTGCACGGCCATCTGGTCACCGTCGAAGTCCGCATTGAACGCGGTGCAGACGAGCGGGTGGATCTGGATGGCCTTGCCCTCGACCAGCTGCGGCTCGAAGGCCTGGATGCCGAGGCGGTGCAGCGTGGGCGCACGGTTCAGCAGCACCGGGTGCTCGGCGATGACCTCTTCGAGGACGTCGTACACCACGGTGCGGCCGCGCTCGACCATGCGCTTGGCCGACTTGATGTTCTGCGCGTGGTTCAGGTCGACCAGGCGCTTCATCACGAACGGCTTGAAGAGCTCCAGCGCCATCGCCTTCGGCAGACCGCACTGGTGCAGCTTGAGCTGCGGACCGACGACGATCACGGAACGCGCGGAGTAGTCCACGCGCTTGCCGAGGAGGTTCTGGCGGAAACGGCCCTGCTTGCCCTTCAGCATGTCGCTGAGGGACTTCAGGGGACGGTTGCCGGGGCCGGTGACCGGGCGACCGCGACGACCGTTGTCGAAGAGGGCGTCCACGGCCTCCTGGAGCATGCGCTTCTCGTTGTTCACGATGATCTCGGGCGCGCCGAGGTCGAGAAGCCGCTTCAGGCGGTTGTTGCGGTTGATCACGCGGCGGTACAGGTCGTTCAGGTCGGAGGTCGCGAAGCGGCCACCGTCCAGCTGCACCATCGGACGCAGGTCCGGCGGGATGACCGGCACGCAGTCGAGCACCATGCCCTTGGGCTTGTTGCTGGTCTGCAGGAACGCGGAGACGACCTTGAGGCGCTTGAGCGCACGGGTCTTCTTCTGGCCCTTGCCGGTACGGATGATCTCTCGGAGGCGCTCGGCCTCCTCGTCGAGGTCGAAGGACTCCAGGCGCTTCTGCAGCGCGGCGGCGCCCATGCAGCCGTCGAAGTACGTGCCGAAGCGGTCGCGCAGCTCGCGGTAGAGCAGCTCGTCGCCCTCCAGGTCCTGGACCTTGAGGTTCTTGAAGCGGCTCCACACCTCGTCGAGGCGGTCGATCTCGCGCTGGGCGCGGTCGCGCAGCTGCTTCATCTCGCGCTCGGCGCCCTCGCGCACCTTGCGGCGCACATCGGCCTTGGCGCCCTCGGCCTCCAGCTCGCCGAGGTCGGACTCCAGCTTCTTGGCCCGGTTCTCCAGGTCGGAGTCGCGGCGGTTCTCGATCTGCTGGCGCTCGACGGAGACGTGCGCCTCCAGCGACGGGAGGTCGCGGGTGCGGCGCTCCTCGTCGACGAACGTGATCATGTACGCGGCGAAGTAGATGACCTTCTCGAGGTCCTTCGGCGCGAGGTCCAACAGGTAGCCCAGGCGCGACGGGACGCCCTTGAAGTACCAGATGTGGGTGACGGGAGCGGCGAGCTCGATGTGACCCATGCGCTCGCGGCGCACCTTGGCGCGCGTGACCTCGACGCCACAGCGCTCACAGATGATGCCCTTGAAGCGGACACGCTTGTACTTGCCGCAGTAGCACTCCCAGTCCCGGGTCGGACCGAAGATCTTCTCGCAGAAGAGTCCGTCCTTTTCGGGCTTGAGGGTGCGGTAGTTGATGGTCTCCGGCTTCTTGACCTCGCCGTGGGACCAGGTCCGGATGTCGTCCGCGGTGGCAAGGCCGATCCGCAGCTCGTCGAAGAAGTTGACGTCGAGCACTTGTCGTCAATCCCTCTTTCGGGGGTTCGAGCCCCCTCGCTCATGCGAGAAATCGGGGCACTTCAGCAATGGTCTGAACGGGTCCGGGGAGAGCCGGCCGGATCACGGGGATCCGGCCGGCCAACCCGTCAGACCTCTTCGACGCTGCTCGGCTCGCGCCGGGACAGGTCGATACCGAGCTCCTCCGCCGCGCGGAAGACGTCCTCGTCCGTGTCGCGCATCTCGATGGACATGCCGTCCGAGGACAGCACCTCCACGTTGAGGCAGAGCGACTGCATTTCCTTGATGAGCACCTTGAAGGACTCGGGAATGCCCGGCTCGGGGATGTTCTCGCCCTTGACGATCGCCTCGTAGACCTTCACTCGGCCGGTGACGTCGTCGGACTTGATCGTCAGGAGCTCCTGGAGGGCGTATGCGGCGCCGTATGCCTCAAGGGCCCACACCTCCATCTCACCGAATCGCTGACCACCGAACTGCGCCTTACCACCCAGCGGCTGCTGCGTGATCATCGAGTACGGGCCGGTCGAACGGGCGTGGAGCTTGTCGTCGACCAGGTGGTGCAGCTTGAGGATGTACATGTAGCCGACCGAGACCGGGTCCGGGAACGGCTCGCCGGAGCGGCCGTCGAACAGCTTGGCCTTGCCGGAGGGCTGCACCAGGCGGTCGCCGTCGCGGTTGGGGATCGTGGCCTCGAAGAGACCGGAGATCTCGTCCTCGCGCGCACCGTCGAAGACGGGGGTGGCGACGTTGGTGCCGGGGGCGACCTGGTCGGCGCCGATGGCCTGCAGGCGCTTGGCCCACTCGTCACCGAGGCCGGAGACGTCCCAGCCGCGGCTGGCGAGCCAGCCGAGGTGGATCTCCAGGACCTGTCCCGGGTTCATTCGGGACGGGACACCCAGCGGGTTGAGGATGATGTCGACCGGGGTGCCGTCCTCCAGGAACGGCATGTCCTCGATCGGGAGGATCTTCGAGATGACGCCCTTGTTGCCGTGACGGCCGGCGAGCTTGTCACCGTCGGTGATCTTGCGCTTCTGCGCGACGTAGACGCGGACCAGCTGGTTCACGCCCGGCGGCAGCTCGTCGCCCTCTTCGCGGTCGAAGACGCGGACGCCGATGACCTTGCCGATCTCGCCGTGCGGCACCTTCAGCGAGGTGTCGCGGACCTCGCGCGCCTTCTCACCGAAGATCGCGCGGAGCAGACGCTCCTCGGGAGTCAGCTCGGTCTCGCCCTTGGGCGTGACCTTGCCGACGAGGATGTCGCCGGCGACGACCTCGGCACCGATGCGGATGATGCCGCGCTCGTCGAGGTCCGCGAGGACCTCCTCGGAGACGTTCGGGATGTCCCGGGTGATCTCCTCGGGGCCGAGCTTGGTGTCACGGGCGTCGACCTCGTGCTCCTCGATGTGGATCGAGGAGAGGACGTCGTCCTGCACGAGGCGCTGCGACAGGATGATCGCGTCCTCGTAGTTGTGGCCCTCCCACGGCATGAACGCCACGAGGAGGTTCTTGCCGAGCGCCATCTCACCGAACTCGGTGGCCGGACCGTCGGCGAGGACCTGGCCCTCGATGACCCGGTCGCCCTCGGAGACGACGACCTTCTGGTTGACCGAGGTGCCCTGGTTGGAGCGCATGAACTTGGCGATGCGGTACGTGGTGTACGTGCCGTCGTCGTTCGTCACGGTGATGTAGTCCGCGGAGACCTCCTGGACCACACCGTCCTTCTCGGCCTTCAGCACGTCACCGGCGTCGGTGGCGCAGCGGTACTCCATGCCGGTGCCGACCAGCGGGGCCTCGCTCTTGATGAGCGGAACCGCCTGGCGCATCATGTTCGCGCCCATGAGGGCACGGTTGGCGTCGTCGTGCTCCAGGAAGGGGATCATCGCGGTGGCGACGGACACCATCTGGCGCGGCGAGACGTCCATGTAGTCGACCTCGGACGGGGGGACGTAGTCGACCTCTCCCCCGCGGCGGCGGACCAGGACGCGCGGCTCGGTGAAGCGCAGCTCGTCGGAGAGGGTCGCGTTCGCCTGGGCGATGACGAAGCGGTCCTCCTCGTCGGCGGTGATGTAGTCGACCTCGTCGGTGACCTGGCCGTCGACGACCTTGCGGTACGGCGTCTCGATGAAGCCGAACGCGTTGACGCGGCCGTACGAGGCGAGCGAACCGATCAGACCGATGTTCGGGCCTTCGGGGGTCTCGATCGGGCACATGCGTCCGTAGTGGGACGGGTGCACGTCACGGACCTCGAAGCCGGCGCGCTCACGGGAGAGACCACCCGGGCCGAGCGCCGACAGACGGCGCTTGTGGGTCAGACCCGACAGCGGGTTGTTCTGGTCCATGAACTGCGACAGCTGGCTGGTGCCGAAGAACTCCTTGATGGAGGCGACGACCGGCCGGATGTTGATCAGGGTCTGGGGCGTGATCGCCTCGACGTCCTGGGTGGTCATGCGCTCGCGCACGACGCGCTCCATACGCGCCAGACCCGTGCGGACCTGGTTCTGGATGAGCTCGCCGACGTTGCGCAGACGACGGTTGCCGAAGTGGTCGATGTCGTCGGTCTCGACGACGATCTCCCGGCCGGACTCGCCGATCGTCTCGGTCTCACCGGCGTGCAGCTTGACCAGGTACTTGATGGTCGCGATGACGTCGTCGGTGGTGAGCACCCCGGCGTCCAGCGGCTCGTCGGCGCCGAGCTTCTTGTTCACCTTGTAGCGGCCGACCTTCGCGAGGTCGTAGCGCTTCGGGTTGAAGTAGAGGTTCTCCAGCAGCGTCTGAGCGGCCTCGCGGGTGGGCGGCTCGCCCGGACGGAGCTTGCGGTAGATGTCGAGCAGCGCGTCGTCCTGGCCCTGGGTGTGGTCCTTCTCCAGGGTGGCGCGCATGGACTCGTACTCGCCGAACTCCTCAAGGATCTGCTCGGTGCTCCAGCCGAGCGCCTTCAGGAGGACGGTGACCGACTGCTTGCGCTTGCGGTCGATGCGGACACCGACCATGTCGCGCTTGTCGATCTCCATCTCCAGCCAGGCACCCCGGGAGGGGATGATCTTGGCGGAGAAGATGTCCTTGTCGGACGTCTTGTCGATCGACGAGTCGAAGTAGACACCCGGCGAGCGGACCAGCTGCGACACCACGACACGCTCGGTGCCGTTGATGACGAAGGTGCCCTTGTTGGTCATGAGCGGGAAGTCGCCCATGAAGACCGTCTGGGACTTGATCTCGCCGGTCTCGTTGTTGGTGAACTCGGCCGTGACGAAGAGCGGGGCGCCGTACGTGAAGTCGCGCTCCTTGCACTCGTCGATCGAGTTCTTCGGGGGCTCGAAGCGGTGGTCGCGGAACGTGAGCGACATCGACCCGGAGAAGTCCTCGATCGGGGAGATCTCCTCGAAGATCTCCTCCAGACCCGACTTCCTGGGGACGTCTTGTCCACTGTCCAGAGCAGCCTCGACGCGAGCCTTCCAGGCGGCATTGCCGAGGAGCCAGTCAAAGCTCTCGGTCTGCAGCGCGAGGAGGTTCGGAACCTCGAGGGGCTCCTTGATCTTTGCAAAAGAGATGCGCAGCGGGGCGGTGCTGGCGCCGTTGTTCGTATTCGCGGTCGAGGCGTTGCGCGAGGCGGCCAAGAGGGGGTCCTTCCGAGGGCTCGGACTCACTACGCGCGTACCGGTCCCAAACTGGACAGGTGGACAGAAAATCCCTGGTGAGAGACGTTGCGATCCACGGTGCACAAAATGGGTATGCCCCTGGTGACGGGCAGGAGGCAGCTAACAGGCAGCGCAAAGGGTCAGTGTAGCCAAGTGGCACACTGATGTCCAGTCGGGGTTCTCAGAGACCCGCGTCGCTGTCAACAGCTGTTCTCAACACCTTTGTCTGGCCCTGCGTGAGCTGCGCTCTTCTTTACTGCCCTCTTCGCCGCCGATCCATGCCTCGGATTCGGATCGATGTGACGACGCGCCTTGAGAATTGCGCGCCTGCTGCGGTTCGTCAAGGCCCCCCAGCCGGTGCGGGTCCCCGGGACCCCTGTCCCGCCGTCACCCGGCCACCGGCCCGCGCCCCCGGAGAGGCGCACGGCGATGATCACCATACTCGTCGCGCCGGGAAGAGCAAGGCACCCGCCGCGAGTACGCCGAAAGGCGACCACCCGTACGGGTGATCGCCTTTCGCGATGTGACGTCCACGCCCTCAGGGCGCGGCAGTCGAGTCAGACGACTCGCGAGGTCACTTGACCTCGACGGAGGCGCCGGCGCCCTTGAGGGACTCGGCGGCCTTCTCGGCGGCGTCCTTGGCGACCTTCTCGAGGACCGGCTTCGGAGCGCCGTCCACGAGGTCCTTGGCCTCCTTCAGACCCAGGGAGGTCAGCTCGCGCACGACCTTGATGACCTGGATCTTCTTGTCGCCGGCACCGGTGAGGATGACGTCGAACTCGTCCTTCTCCTCGACGGCCTCGGCCACGGCGCCCGGGCCCGCGGGGCCGGCGACGGCGACGGCCGCGGCGGCGGTGACGTCGAACTTCTCCTCGAAGGCCTTCACGAACTCGGCGAGCTCGATGAGCGTGAGCTCCTCGAACTGGGCGAGCAGGTCTTCCTGGCTGAGCTTCGCCATGATGGCGTCCTTCCACTAAATCGGCAGGTGCCGGGTGTATATGAAGGCGGGCGTACATTCGGCCCGCTGTGACCGTCGCCCTAGGGGGCGGCGATCAGTGCGCGAGCCGAATTACTCGGCACCGCCCTGCTCGGCCTTCTTGGCACGAAGCGCTTCCGCGGTACGGACGAACTTCGTCGGCAGAGCCTGGAAGAGCTGTGCAGCCTGAGTCTGCTTGCCCTTCATGGCGCCGGCCAGCTTGGCGAGCAGAACCTCGCGGGACTCGAGGTCCGCGAGCTTCTTGATCTCATCGGCGGACAGCGCCTTACCGTCAAGGACACCGCCCTTGATGATGAGGTTGGGGTTGTCCTTGGCGAAGTCACGAAGACCCTTCGCCGACTCCACCGGGTCACCGGTGACGAAGGCAACCGCCGTCGGACCTGCGAACAGGTCGTCCAGCGCGTCGATCCCGGCCTCGTTGGCCGCAATCTTGGTCAGCGTGTTCTTCACCACGGCGTACTGGGCGTTCTCACCGAGCGAACGGCGCAGCTGCTTGAGCTGTGCCACGGTGAGACCCCGGTACTCGGTCAGCACGGCGGCGTTCGAGCTGCGGAACTGGTCCGCGAGCTCGGCTACCGCTGCAGCCTTGTCGGGCCTTGCCATGAGCGTCGGCCTCCTTCCGGGTGATGAGGACCGCTCACAAGGGGCCGGGAAAGACGAAACGCCCCGGCGCAGGCGCCAGGGCGTAGCTCGACCGAAACGAGTCGGGAGCTTTCCACAGTCACCTGCGCAGGTCGCCCGTCTCAACGGATCCTTCGGTTGCCCTCCCCCTTGCGGGATCCGGGCAACGACCAGCGGTCTTTGGCTTCTGCAGAAGAGTACGCGACCGGGGTCGCGCGGGGCAAATCCGTCCGGTTCCGTACGGTCCGGGCCGGTCAGGCGCCGGTGCCGGCGGCCGACTGCTGCTGCTTGAGCAGGTCGGCGAAGCCGATGGTCTGGGAGGCCGGCGGCTGCTCGACCGTGACCTTGACGCCGTAGTCGCTGTAGAACACCGTCGAGTTCAGCTCGCCGGTCTTCATCCGGCCGCGTTCGGTCTTCTTCACCAGCAGATCGTTCTCGTCGACCCAGATGTCGACCTTCTCGGTGGTGATCCCGGCGTCGTTGAGCTGCTTCTTCAGCGCTTCGAGCTGGTCCGCGTCGAGCTTCGAGGTCTTGGCGGTCAGTTCGGCGACGTCGACCGTGCCGGAGTAGTGCGTGGTGGCGACCCCGCGGACCTGCTCCTTGCCGACCTCCTTCACGTCCCCGGAGGCCAGCAGCGACTTCACGCCCTGCTCGGGGGTGGTGTTCTGCATCTGCTCCTTCATCGCCGCGCCGGAGGCGCCGCCGACCTGGGCCAGATCGTCGTAGGAGTAGCTGATCCAGCGCTTCCCGCCGGTCTGCCGGGCGAGCACCGGGCCCATGTCGGCCGCGTAGCCGTCCTTGAAGTAGCGGGCCTCCATGGTGCCGCTGCCGCCCGCCTGCTTCAGGGTGTCGGCCATGGCGCCACCGGTGTAGGTGATGCTCATGGTGCCGGTGATCCCGTCGCTCCAGTCCAGGGACCCGGTCTGCTTCAGGGACATCGTGCTGCCCATGACCGTGGTGCCCTCGACCTTGGCGGAGCTCGCCGAGCCGGTCTTCTTCTGTACGTCGAGCAGCGCGGCGATCGTGTCGGCCTTCAGCACCGAGGTGCCGCCGCTCTTCTCCTCGGCGGCCGGCTTGCCGCTCCCGCCGTCCTCGTCCGCCCCGCCGCAGGCCCCGACCGACGTCAGCGCCGCTGCCACAGCCACGGCCAGACCCACGCGTCGTACGGTACTGGTCCTCATGTCCGCTTCCACCCCTCGTTCGGCTCTCTCGTCATGCGCACGCTAACGCACCACTCCGACAGCCGGGTTGTCTGTGTACGAGGACGGGCCCCGCACCTCGAAAGGTTGCGGGGCCCGTCCCATGTCACACGTGACACGGCGGTCGTACGAGCACGGGGGCTCAGACGGCGGCCGGGTCCTCCTCGACGAGGAGGTTACGGGTGCGGTTGGCGTCCAGCGGGATGCCGGGGCCCATCGTGGTGGCCAGCGCGGCCTTCTTGATGTAGCGGCCCTTGGCGGCGGACGGCTTCAGACGGAGGATCTCCTCCAGCGCCGCCGCGTAGTTCTCCACCAGCTTGGTCTCGTCGAACGAGGTCTTGCCGATGATGAAGTGCAGGTTCGAGTGCTTGTCGACGCGGAACTCGATCTTGCCGCCCTTGATGTCGTTGACAGCCTTCACGACATCCGGGGTGACCGTACCGGTCTTCGGGTTCGGCATCAGACCACGCGGACCGAGCACGCGGCCGAGGCGGCCGACCTTGCCCATGAGGTCCGGGGTCGCGACGACGGCGTCGAAGTCCAGACGGCCCTTCGCCACCTCGTCGATGAGCTCGTCGGCGCCGACGATGTCGGCTCCGGCGGCTTCCGCGGCCGCAGCACGGTCACCGGTCGCGAAGACCAGGACCCGGGCGGTCTTGCCGGTGCCGTGCGGGAGGTTCACGGTGCCGCGGACCATCTGGTCGGCCTTGCGCGGGTCGACACCCAGGCGGAAGGCGACCTCGACGGTGCCGTCGAACTTCGTGGAGGCGGTCTCCTTGGCGAGACGGACGGCCTCGAGCGGCGCGTACACACGCGTCCGGTCGACCTTGGCGTCCGCAGCGCGGAGGTTCTTGCTGCGCTTCACTTCTACTCCTGATGGTTTCAGAGTGTGGAGTCGTGGTGCGGACCAGCGCTTGGCCCTACCACTGAGAGGGGTGGGGGCTGAATCAGCCTTCGACCGTGATGCCCATGGAGCGGGCGGTGCCTTCGATGATCTTCGACGCGGCGTCGAGGTCGTTGGCGTTCAGGTCGGGGAGCTTCGTCGTGGCGATCTCGCGGACCTGGGCGGCCGTCAGCTTGGCAACCTTGGTCTTGTGCGGCTCGCCGGAGCCCTTCTCCACACCCGCGGCCTTGAGGATCAGCTTGGCGGCCGGCGGGGTCTTCGTCACGAAGGTGAAGGAGCGGTCCTCGTAGACCGTGATCTCCACCGGCACGACCATGCCGCGCTGCGACTCGGTCGCGGCGTTGTAGGCCTTGCAGAACTCCATGATGTTGACGCCGTGCTGACCGAGCGCGGGGCCGACCGGCGGGGCCGGGTTGGCCGCACCGGCGTTGATCTGGAGCTTGATAAGCCCCGTGACCTTCTTCTTCTTGGGAGGCATGTGCTCTCTCCGGGTCCTAGTGAGAGTGTTTCGCCTTCATCCGGTCATCCGGATGCAGGCATACCGCACAACGATAACGGGTATAGCTGCGCGACCAAAAACCGAGCAGGTCAGACCAGCTGCGACAGCCGGTCTGACCTGCTCGTTGGGCATGTGTCCAGGAACGAGCCGAAAGAGCTAGTTCTTCTGGATCTGGTCGAAGCTGAGCTCGACCGGGGTCTCGCGGCCGAAGATCTCGACGAGGCCCTTGACCTTCTTCGAGTCGGCGTTGATCTCGTTGATCGTCGCCTGCAGCGTCGCGAACGGGCCGTCGGTGACGGTGACCGAGTCGCCGACCTCGAAGTCGAGGACCTCGACGGTGACCTTGCGGGCCGGAGCCGGCTTGCCCTCGGCCTCGGCGGCCTCGCGGGCGGCCTTCTCCTCGGCCTCCGGGGCGAGCATCTTGACGATCTCGTCCAGCGTCAGCGGGTACGGGTCGTAGGCGTTGCCCACGAAGCCGGTGACACCGGGGGTGTTGCGGACGACGCCCCAGGACTCGTTCGTCAGGTCCATGCGCACCAGGACGTAGCCCGGGAGCTTGTTCTGACGGACGTTCTTGCGCTCGCCGTTCTTGATCTGGACGATTTCCTCCTCAGGCACCTCGGCCTGATAGATGAACTCCTCCACGTTCAGCGAGACGGCGCGCTGCTCCAGGTTGGCCTTCACACGCTTCTCGTAACCGGCGTAGGTGTGAATGACGTACCAGTCGCCGGGGAGACCGCGCAGCTCCTCGCGGAGGGCGGTGACGGGGTCGACGGGCTCGGCCGGCTCGGCCTCCTCCGCCTCGGCCTCGGCCTCGGCCTCGGCAGCCTCCTCGTCGGAGGCGTCCTCGGCGTCCTCGCCGTCCTCGGTGTGCACAGCGGCCTGCTCGGCGGGCTCGCCCGCGGCGGCGTCGGCAGCTTCGGCCTGGTCCGGCTCCTCGGCGTCCGCCGCCTCGACGATGTCGAGCTCGTCCTCGGCGGACTCGAAGGCGCCCGCCGTCGGCTCGACGGCGTCGTTCAGGTTCGGGTCAGACACGGTGGCTGCTTCTTCCTGGATGTACAAATGGGTGGAACATGCGAAAGGGGCGCCCATGAGGCGCCCTCCGCGGGGATCAGCCGAAGACGTACTTGATGACCCGCTGGAATCCGAAGTCGAGCACGGTCACAAGGCCGATCATGACGACGACGAACACGATCACCACGGAGGTGTACGTCGTCAGCTGGCTGCGTGTCGGCCAGACGACCTTGCGAAGCTCCGCCACGACCTGGCGGTAGAAGAGCGCGAGACGGCCCAGGGGGCCCTTCTTGCCGCGCTTGCCGCCCTTCCGGGCCTTCTTCTTCGACTCGGGGACTTCATCCTCGGCATCAGGCATGTCGATGGAGCCCACGGCGTCCGTCACGCTTCTCACCTGATTCCGGGTCATGGCCGTGCCGCGCCCGGTGGAGCCGCACGGCAGTGCATTGAAGTACGTACATGCGCACACATCCTGGCGAAGGAGTGTGTAGCAGGGCCGGAGGGACTTGAACCCCCAACCGCTGGTTTTGGAGACCAGTGCTCTACCAATTGAGCTACGACCCTTTGTGGTTTCCACCAACCTACCGCATGTTCCCGGAAGTCCCGAGTGCAGGAACGGTGCGGCTGGTGAAGGCCAACGACAGGTGAGTGTACGTGCTCAGCGGCCCGGCGTCGAACAGATAGCTCCCGACCGCTCCTGACCGATGGCGTCCGCTTGCCTGTCCGGATGGTGTCCAGGTGCTGTCCGGTCCCTGAAACCCGTGTGCCGACGGGGATTCCGGTCTGGGAGCATGGGGGTCATGAGCGCTGCCACTTCTCCGTCCGAGCGCCGGGTATCCGCCCGCATCGGTGCCATCTCCGAGTCCGCCACCCTCGCCGTCGACGCCAAGGCCAAGGCCCTCAAGGCCGCCGGCCGTCCGGTGATCGGCTTCGGCGCCGGCGAGCCCGACTTCCCGACCCCCGGCTACATCGTCGACGCCGCGGTCGAGGCCTGCCGCAACCCGAAGTACCACCGCTACACCCCCGCGGGCGGGCTCCCCGAGCTCAAGGCCGCGATCGCCGAGAAGACGCTGCGCGACTCCGGCTACGAGGTCGACGCCTCCCAGGTCCTGGTGACCAACGGCGGCAAGCAGGCCATCTACGAGGCCTTCGCCGCGATCCTCGACCCGGGCGACGAGGTCATCGTCCCGGCGCCGTACTGGACCACCTACCCGGAGTCGATCCGGCTGGCAGGCGGTGTCCCGGTGGAGGTCGTCGCCGACGAGACCACCGGGTACCGGGTCTCCGTGGAGCAGCTGGAGGCGGCCCGTACGGAGCGTACGAAGGTCGTCCTGTTCGTCTCCCCGTCGAACCCGACCGGCGCGGTCTACAGCGAGGCCGACGCCGAGGCGATCGGCCGCTGGGCCGTCGAGCACGGCCTGTGGGTGCTGACCGACGAGATCTACGAGCACCTCGTCTACGGCGACGCGACGTTCACCTCGCTGCCGGCGATCGTGCCCGAGCTGCGTGACAAGTGCATCGTGGTCAACGGGGTCGCCAAGACGTACGCGATGACCGGCTGGCGCGTGGGCTGGATCATCGGTCCCAAGGACGTGGTGAAGGCGGCGACCAACCTCCAGTCGCACGCCACCTCGAACGTCTCCAACGTCGCACAGGTGGCCGCGCTGGCCGCCGTCTCGGGCAGCCTGGACGCGGTCGCGGAGATGCGCGCCGCCTTCGACCGGCGCCGCAAGACGATCGTGCGGATGCTCAACGAGATCGACGGCGTGCTCTGCCCGGAGCCCGAGGGCGCGTTCTACGCGTACCCCTCGGTGAAGGAGCTGCTCGGCAAGGAGATCCGCGGCAAGCGCCCGGCCACCTCGGTCGAGCTGGCGGCGCTCATCCTGGACGAGGCCGAGGTCGCGGTCGTGCCGGGCGAGGCCTTCGGTACGCCGGGCTATCTGCGGCTGTCCTACGCGCTGGGCGACGACGACCTGGTCGAGGGCGTCTCGCGGCTCCAGAAGCTGCTGGGCGAGGCCAAGGCGTAAGCGCCACCGATCCCGAGAAGCGACCCCCGGCCCGGCCGGGGGTCGCTTTTTGTTCGCGTACGCGTTCGACGGACAACCCGATGGGGAAAGCGGCTACCGCGAGGCCCCGTCCGTGCGGCAGGATCTTGGAATGGAGCGTGATGTACGTCTGTTGCCCAAGGCCCACCTGCACCTGCACTTCACGGGTTCGATGCGGCCCACGACGCTGCTCGAACTCGCCGACAAGTACGGCGTGCGGCTGCCCGAGGCCCTGACCGGCGGCGAGCCGCCCCGGCTGCGCGCGACGGACGAGCGCGGCTGGTTCCGTTTCCAGCGCCTCTACGACATCGCCCGGTCCTGTCTGCGGGAGCCCGAGGACATCCAGCGGCTGGTGCGCGAGGCGGCGCAGGAGGACGTGGCGGACGGTTCGGGCTGGCTGGAGATCCAGGTCGACCCGACCTCGTACGCGCCGCTGCTGGGCGGCCTGATCCCGGCGATCGAGATCATCCTGGACGCGGTGGACAGCGCGTCGGAGTCGACCGGGCTGCCGATCCGGGTGGTGATCGCGGCGAACCGGATGAAGCACCCGCTGGACGCCCGCACGCTGGCCCGGCTCGCGGTGCGGTACGCGGACCGGGGCGTCGTCGGCTTCGGGCTCTCCAACGACGAGCGGCGCGGCATGGCCCGCGACTTCGACCGGGCCTTCGCGATCGCCCGGGAGGGCGGTCTGCTGGCGGCGCCGCACGGCGGGAGCTGTCCGGTCCGGCGAGCGTGCGCGACTGCCTGGACGATCTCGACGCGGCCCGGGTCGGGCACGGGGTGCGGGCCGCGGAGGATCCGCGGCTGCTGCGCCGGCTGGCGGAGCGCGGGGTGACGTGCGAGGTGTGCCCGGCGTCGAACGTGGCGCTGGGCGTCTACGAGAAGCCCTCGGACGTCCCCCTGCGCACTCTGTTCGACGCGGGTGTGCCGATGGCGCTGGGTGCGGACGATCCGCTGCTCTTCGGGTCGCGGCTGGCGGCGCAGTACGACCTGGTGCGGCGCCATCACGCGTTCACCGACGAGGAGCTGGCGGAGCTGGCGCGTCAGTCGGTGCGGGGCTCGGCGGCGCCCGAGGCGGTCAGGACGGAGCTGCTGGCGGGCGTGGACGCCTGGCTGGCCTCTCCGGTGGCCTGACCCGGCCCCGGCGGGGCGGGGGCTATCCGGTGAGTCCCCCGAGCAGCGTCCGGGCGACGGAGGCGGCGAAGTCGTCGAGGGACTGCGGCGGGGCGCCGGTGGGTGTGGCGGCGTAGGCGAAGGCGCGCTGGGCGCAGGCCCCCACGAGCAGGGAGGCGGCCGCGTAGGGGTCGGCGTCGGGGCGGACGCGGCCGGCCGACTGTTCGGCGCGCAGATAGGCGGCGACGCCCCTGATGGGCATGTGGGGGCCGGCGCCCAGTTCGCGCATGGCGTCGTTGTGGCGCTCCCTGAGCTTCGGTTCGGCGTACAGGGAGGCGGCGATCGGGAAGCTCTGTTCGTAGAAGAGGGCGGCCTGGCGGGCGATCTCGGTGAGGTTCTCCTCCACCGTGCGCTCGCCGTTCCCGGGGGCGGTCATCAGCCGTTCCAGGATGCTCTCCACCTTGGGCAGCCGTTCCCTGAGCACGACGACGAAGAGTTCTTCCTTGCTGGGGAAGTGCTTGTAGAGCGCGGCTTCCGAGCAGCCGGCCTCCCGTGCGATCTCCTTGGTGGTGGCGCGGGCCAGGCCGATGGTGAGCATCAGCCGGTGGGCGGCGTCGATGATGCGGGCGCGGGCCGGCTTCTGTTCCATGTGCTCTCCAACAAAGCTTGACGGGTGAGTGAGTGCCCACTCACCCTAGAGGTGAGTGAATACTTACCCACTCTAGAAGGGGTGTGCCATGAAACTCACGGTGTTCGGCGCGACGGGTGGCATCGGGCAGGAGATCGTCGCCCAGGCGGTGAAGGCGGGGCACGAGGTGACGGCGGTGGTGCGCGATCCCGCGCGGCTGTCGGTCCCGCTCAAGGACGTCACGGTGTACACGGCGCCGCGGATCGACGAGCCCGAATCGCTGCGCGAGGCGGTGGCGGGCCGTGACGCGGTGCTCTCCGGTCTCGGTTCGCGCGGCCGGAAGGCGGACGGGATCGCGGAGCGGCTGACCCGGGGCGTGCTGTCGGCCATGGAGGCGGAGGGCACGCGGCGCCTGCTCGTGGTGAGCGCGGCCCCGGTGGGACCGCCGCCGGAGAACCCGGGGGCGCTCGACCGGATGATGCTCTCGCTGATCGGTGCGGTCCTCAAGGAGGTCTACGCGGACCTCACGGCGATGGAGGCGGCTCTGGCGGCCTCCGCGACGGACTGGACGTCCGTACGGCCGCCCAAGCTCACCAACGGCCCGCTGACGGGCCGCTACCGCACGGTGGTGGGCGGCAGCCCGCGCGCGGGCCGTTCGATCTCCCGCGCGGACGTGGCCCACGCGATGCTGGCGCTGATCGACGATCCGGCGTCGGTGAAGCAGGGCGTGGGCGTGGCGTACTGAACCGGGGCCGGCAGTCCTACAGGCTCACGCCGACGGTCACCGGTTCGTTGACGAGGGTGACGCCGAAGGCCTCGTGGACGCCGGCGACGACCTCGCGGGCCAGGGCGAGGAGGTCCTCGGTGGTGGCCTCGCCCCGGTTGGTGAGGGCGAGGGTGTGCTTGGTGGAGATGCGGGCCGGGCCCGAGCCGTATCCCTTGGTGAATCCGGCCCGGTCGATGAGCCAGGCCGCCGAGGTCTTGGTGCGTCCCCCGCCCGCGGGGAAGGCGGGGGGCGCGACGTCCGGGCCGAGCCGGTCGGCGACCCGGGCGGTGAACGCCTCGAACTGCTCCGGGTCCAGGATCGGGTTGGTGAAGAAGGAGCCGGCGGACCAGGTGTCGTGGTCCTCGGGGTCGAGCACCATGCCCTTGCCCGCCCGGAGCCGGAGCACGGTTTCGCGGGCCTCCGCGAGGGGAACGCGTTCCCCCTCCCCCACCCCCATGGCGCGGGCGGTCTCGGGGTACTTGAGCGGGGCGGACAGCCCGCCCGCGTCCTCCAGGGCGAAGCGGACGCGCAGCACCACGTAGCGGTCGGGTTCGGCCTTGAAGCGGCTGTGGCGGTAGGAGAAGGCGCAGTCCTCGTTCGGGACGGTGACCGTCTCGCGGGTGCGCCGGTCGTAGGCGACGACCTCCGTGAGGGTGGCGGAGACCTCCTGCCCGTACGCGCCGACGTTCTGGATGGGGGTCGCGCCGGCGGAGCCGGGGATGCCCGCCAGGCATTCGAGTCCGGCGAGCCCGGCCTCGACGGTGCGGGCGACGGCGTCCGTCCAGACCTCGCCGGCGGCCAGTTCGAGGCGGGTGCCGTCGAGCGCGAAACCGCGGGTGGCGATGCGCAGGGCGGTGCCTTCGAAGCCCTTGTCGCCGATGACCAGGTTGCTTCCGCCGCCGATGACGAGGAGCGGGGTGCCGCTGTCGTCGGCCTCGCGGACGGCGTCGATCACCTCGGCGTCGGCCGTCGCGGTGATCAGACGGGTGGCGGGGCCGCCCAGCCGGAAGGTGGTCAGGGGGGCGAGGGGCGCGTCGTGGAGTTCCTGCACGGGAACAAGACTACGGTCCGCGCCCCCGCCTCCCGGGCGGGGCCGCGGACCGTGGTCGCGCGCGGGTCGTACGGGCCTCAGGCGGGCACGGCCACGCGGGCCTCCGCCGGTCCGGCGGCCGCCGCGCTCTCCGGGGCGGCCGGGACGGTGCGCCGGCCCGGGATCATCAGGGCGACGAGTGCGGCCACGCCGACCACGCCGGCGCCGATCCACACGGCGGGCACGGTTCCGTCGGTGAAGGCGTCCGGGCTGCCGATGCCGCCCTGCGCCGAGAAGACGGTGGCGAGCACGGCGACCCCGAGGGCGCCGCCGACCTCCCGCAGGGCGTTGTTCGCGCCGGAGGCGATGCCCTGTTCGGCCGGGCGGACGGACGACATCACCAGTCCGGCGGCGGGTGCGAAGTACAGGGCCATGCCGGTGCCGCTGACGATCAGTCCGGGCAGCTGGGCGGCGTAGCTTGCGCCGGGGTCGAGGGCCAGGGCGAACAGGGCGAGTCCGGCGGCCTGGAGCGCCAACCCCGTGACGACGACGGGCCGACCGCCGAACCGGTCGGCGAGCACCCCGGCGACGGGGGCGACGAGCATCGGCATCCCGGTCCACGGCAGCATCCGCAGTCCGGCCTCGGTGGGCGAGTAGCCCAGGGCGCCCTGGAGGTACTGGCTGAGCAGGAAGATCGAGCCGAACATGCCGAGGAACATCAGCAGGCTGGCCATGTTGATGCCGAAGAAGGCCCGGTCCTTGAAGAGGCGCATCGGCAGGATCGGGTGGGAGGCGCGGAAGCCGTGGCGGACGAACGCGGCGATGAGCAGCGCGCCGACGGTGAGCGCGGTGAGGACGGTGGCGCTGGTCCAGCCCTTGGCGTTGGCGTTGACGAGTCCGTAGACGATGCCGAACAGTCCGCCGCTGACCAGGAGGGTGCCGGGGATGTCGAGCCGGGCGTCGGGGGCGTACGACTCGGCCAGGCGTGTCCGGGCGAGCGGCAGGAGGGCGAGTCCGATCGGGACGTTCAGCCAGAAGATCCACTGCCAGGAGATGTGCTCGGTGAGGCTGCCGCCGATGAGCGGGCCGCTGGCGACCGCGATCCCGGTGGCGGCGCTGAAGATGCCGAGGGCGGCGCCGCGCCGGGCCGGCGGTACGGCGGCGGTGAGCAGGGTGAGGGTCAGGGGCATCATGACGGCCGCGCCGACCCCCTGGAGCGCGCGGAAGGCGATCAGCTCGCCGATGCCGGAGGAGAGGGCGGCCGCGGCGGAGGCGCCGGTGAAGACGGCGAGCCCGCCGAGGAAGAGCCGGCGGCGGCCGAACCGGTCGCCGAGCGAGGCGCCGAGCATCAGCAGGACGGCGAAGGTGAGCGTGTAGGCGTTGACCGTCCATTCGAGCTCTTCGAGTCCGCCGCCGAGGCTGGTGCGGATGGACGGCAGGGCGGTGGTGACGACGAGGTTGTCGAGGGCCGCCATGAAGCCGGCGACGCTGGTGATGACGAGGGCCCAGGCCGCCCCCCGGCGGCCTGTGGTGTGCTGGTCCACTGCTCCCCCTGCGGGTTAGTAATTGATGACTAACTTTCGTGCGCAGAAAACCGGGCCGGGCCCGGGTGGTGCCGTTCAGGTCGTCGGCCTGGCCGAGTCGTAGAGGCCGGTCCAGATGCGGTGGTCGGCCGGGAAGCCCATCGAGGTGAGCGTGTTGACGAGCATGCCGTACGCGAGGACCTGGGTGGTCTCGCTGACGTCGGCGCCGAGGGCGAGGTGGACCGAGTCGAACCACTCCATCCACCCGGCCCGGAGCGTGGCGCCGAACTCGTGGTCCCCGGCCGCCTCCGCGGCGGCGACGGCCGCGTACATCTGCATCTGCATGAGCAGCTTGTCGGGGTCCGAGACGAGCATCTTCTGGTAGGCGGTGGCCATGGCGTGCAGCGCCTCCTGGCCCTCCAGCCCCTCGGTGGCCTCCTCGAACACCTGCCGGATGTCACGCAGACACCGTTCGGAGGCGGCGAGGAAGATCGCCTTCTTGTTGGGGAAGAGGCGGAACAGATAGGGCTGCGAGACACCGACGGCCTTCGCGATCGCCTCGGTGGACGTCGCGCTGTACCCACCGCGGGCGAACTTCGTGACCGCCTCGCGGATGACGCAACCGCGCCGCTCGTCCGCACTCATCCTTGCCATGCCCATAAGTTAGTACTCAATCACTAACTTGCGCAAGCGGTCCGCGCGACCGCCTTCGCAGGGCGCATGCGTAAGGGGCACGGCCCCATGGACCGTGCCCCTTACGCGCACTCCGTGCCGTCGGCGTCTCAGCCGAGCCGCACCACGGCGCGGGACATGCCCAGCACCTTCTTGCCGTCGCTCGTCGCCGTCAGGTCGACCCGCACCTGCCGGTCGTCCAGCAGGGCGGCCACCTTGCCGGTGACCTCGATCAGCGCGCCCTTGTCGTCGTTGGGCACCACGACGGGACGCGTGAACCGCACGCCGTACTCGACGACCGCGCCCGGGTCACCGGCCCAGTCCGTGACGACCCGGACCGCCTCGGCCATGGTGAACATGCCGTGGGCGATCACGTCCTCCAGACCGACCTCACGGGCGAACTTCTCGTTCCAGTGGATCGGATTGAAGTCGCCGGAGGCGCCCGCGTACCGCACGAGGGTCTCTCGGGTCACCGGAAAGGACTGCGCCGGAAGCTCCGTGCCGACCTCGACCGCGTCGTAGCTCACCTTCGCCGCCATCACGCCTCCTCGGCGCCGCGCGCCACGAGCTTCGTCCACGCCGTCACGACGAGCTCACCGGACTCGTCGTGGACCTCGCCGCGGATGTCCAGGATGTCGTTGCCCGCCATGGTCTTGACGGTCTCGATGGTCGAGGTGACCGTGAGCCGGTCGCCCGCCCGCACCGGACGCACGTACGCGAACTTCTGGTCGCCGTGCACCACCCGGCTGTAGTCCAGGCCCAGCTGCGGGTCCTCGATGACCTGCCCGGCCGCCTTGAAGGTGATCGAGAACACGAAGGTCGGCGGAGCGATCACATCGGTGTGCCCGAGCGCCTTGGCCGCCTCGGGGTCGACGTACGCGGGATTCGCGTCGTTCACCGCCTCGGCGAACTCGCGGATCTTCTCCCGGCCGACCTCGTACGGCGCGGTGGGCGGATAGGTCCGCCCCACGAAGGACTGGTCGAGCGCCATGAGCTCGCAACCTCCTATGGAAAGACGAATGGGCCGGCGCGGCCCGGTACGACATACCGACCTGTACAACGACACGAGGCCGCCCCCAACGGGGGCGGCCTCGTGTACGAGCCTGATTCAGCGCGTTTCGCGGTGCGCAGTGTGCGAGTTGCAGCGCGGGCAGTGCTTCTTCATCTCAAGACGGTCCGGGTTGTTACGCCGGTTCTTCTTGGTGATGTAGTTCCGCTCCTTGCACTCCACGCAGGCCAGCGTGATCTTCGGGCGGACGTCGGTGGCAGCCACGTGAGTGCTCCTTGGACGGACGATGGACGGATGAACGCAAAAAAGAGTAGCCGATCGAAGGACCGACCCCACAATCGGCTACTGTTAGTAGCGGTGACCGGACTTGAACCGGTGACACAGCGATTATGAGCCGCTTGCTCTACCGACTGAGCTACACCGCTTTGATGACGAGTCCCCCCGCCGAAGCGGGGTTTCCCGATCACCAGAGCCCCAATGCGGAATCGAACCGCAGACCTTCTCCTTACCATGGAGACGCTCTACCGACTGAGCTATTGGGGCGAGCGATGAAGACATTACACGGTCTGTCGCCGATCGCCCAAATCCGTTTCGGCACCCCCTCGCCGGCCCCTGTCCGGCACGGCCCCGGGCCCGCGTCCCGGACCGCCGCACACCCCTTGATCAGCGACGCGTCCGCCCCGGCCACCGCACCCCGGGACCCCGTACGGCCACGCCGGTACGACTATTGCGCTCCTCCTCGAAGGCGGCCGGGCACGCCCCTAGGCTCGACCCACTCCGCGTGATCTCCGCACGGTCCTCCTCCCCTCCCAGGAGCCGCGATGCCCGACAGCCAGCCGCGGCCGCCGGACGACCGCCCGGCGGGTACGGCGGGCGGCCCCGAGCAGGCCGCGCTGACCCTCTGCGGCGCCCGTCTCACCGACGGCCGCCTCGTGGACGTACGGCTCGGCGCCGGACGCATCGAGGCCGTCGGTACCGCCGGCAGCCTGGTCGCCCCCGGCTCCCGCGTGGACCTGCGCGGCCATCTGCTGCTCCCCGCCCCCGCCGAACCGCACGCCCACGGCGACACCGCGCTCACCGCCGACGGCGCCGGACCCGCCTCGCAGCGCCCCGAGGACATCCGGCGCCGCGCCACGGAGGCGGCGCTGCTCCAGCTCGGCCACGGCGCCACCGCCCTGCGCTCGCACATCCGGATCGGCGACATACAGGGCCTCACCGCCCTCGAAGCGGTCCTCCAGGCCCGCCGCTCGCTGCGCGGACTCGCCGATCTGACCGCCGTGGCCGTCCCCCGGCTGCTCACCGGGGTCGCCGGCGCCGAGAACCTGGCGATGCTCCGGGACGCGCTGAAGATGGGTGCCGACGCCGTCGGCGGCCGCCCGGACCTCGATCCGGACCCCACCGGCTACACGGAGGCCGTCCTGGAGGTCGCGGCCGAGCACGGCTGCCCCGTCGACCTGCACACCGACGGCGACGACCCCGGCCGGCTCGCGCGGTTCGCCGCGATGGCCGGCGGGCTGCGCCAGGAGGTCGCCATGGGCCCCTGTGCGGGCCTCTCGCGGCTTCCGGAGGACGTCGTGGCCCGCACCGCCGACCGGCTCGCGGAGGCCGGTGTGACGGTCGTCTGCCTGCCGCAGGGGGGCTGCTGCGGGTCCGGGCTGCGGGGCACCGCCCCCGTACGGCTGCTGCGCGCGTCCGGGGTACGGGTCGCGGCGGGCAGCGGGGCGCTGCGCGATCCCGGCAACCCGGTGGGCCGCGGCGACCCCCTGGAGGCCGCCTACCTGCTCGCCTCGCAGGTAGGGCTGTCCCCGGGGCAGGCCTACGAGGCCGTCGCCGCGGAGGCCAGACGGGCGATGGGGCTGCCCGAGGTGCGGGTGGAGGCGGGCTTCCCCGCCGAACTGCTCGCGGTCCGCGGCGAGACGCTCGCCGGGGTGCTGTCGCTCGGGTACAGCCGGGTCGTCGTGCACCGGGGCCGGGTGGTGGCCAGGACCAGCGCCGTGCGCGAGTACCGCGACCACGACGCACCGGGGACCGGCGGCCCGTTCGGGCTGCCGCGCCAGGGAAGACCGGACTCCCCCGGCGGGCCGTGAGCGTCCGGGCTCCGTCCGGCGTACCGTCGGCGGTATGCGCATTGTCATCGCAGGTGGACATGGTCAGATCGCGCTGCGGCTGGAGCGGTTGCTCGCCGCGCGCGGGGACGAAGCCGTGGGCGTCATCCGGAATCCGGCACAGCGTGAGGACCTACGGGAGGCGGGCGCCGAGGCCGTGGTCCTGGACCTCGAATCGGCCACCGTGGAGGAGGCCGCCGAGGTGCTGCGCGGCGCGGACGCGGCGGTGTTCGCGGCCGGCGCGGGCCCCGACAGCGGTGCGGGCCGCAAGGACACCGTGGACAAGGGCGCCGCGGTGCTGTTCGCGGACGCGGCCGAGCGGGCGGGGGTGCGACGCTACGTCGTCGTCTCGTCCATGGGTGCCGACCCGGACCACCCGGGCGACGAGGTGTTCGACGTCTATCTGCGGGCCAAGGGTGCGGCGGACGCGTACGTACGCTCCCGGCCCGCGCTCGACTGGACGATCCTGCGCCCCGGCATGCTGACGAACGACGCGGGCACCGGACAGGTCCTGCTGGCGGCGTCCACCGGCCGCGGTCCGGTCCCGCGCGACGACGTGGCGGCCGCCCTGGTGGAGCTGCTGGACACCCCGGCGACGGCCGGTCTGACACTCGAACTCATCGCGGGCAACGTGCCGGTGACCGTCGCGGTGAAGGACGTGGCCGGGAACTGACTCCGCGTCGGCGGAGTCCCGGGAGGGCGTCCGGTCAGTCCCCCGTGGCCGGCCGGACGGTGATCCCGTGGCGTTCCAGCAGCGCCGCGGTGACCCCGTCGCCCTCCCGCAGCACCCCGCCGAACGTCCCGTCGTAGACCGCGCCGCGCCCGCACGAGGGGCTGCGCGCCATCAGCACCGCCTCCGCGCACCCGCCCGCCCGTGCCGCCGCCAGCGCCCTGCGGGCCCCGTCCAGGAACGCGTCGGTCACGTCCCGCCCGGTGTCGTCCACGACCCGGGCCCGCCCGTCCAGCACGTCGTGCCCGTCGCCCCCGACGATCTCGGCGGGCCGCCGCGGCGTCGCCAGCCCGGCGGCGACCTCCGGACAGAACGCCACCACCCGCCGTCCCTCCAGCGCCTCCGCCACCCCCGCCGAGGCCTTGCCCCGCCTGTCGAAACGGCAGGGCACACCGCGCAGACAGGCGCTGACCAGTACGGATTCCATGGCGTGTTCCTCGTCGTACGGAAACAGAGAAGGCCCCCTTCCGAAGGAAGGGGGCCTTCTATTGTGGCGGCGCCGGGAGCCGGACACGAGGCCTGAAAATCCTTCGCCTCCACTCGCGCCGGCGGCGAACAATGCCGGGCATGGGGACAGACATTCACGGCTTCATCGAGTGCCGCTGGGACCGCTGGCTGGACGAGGACGATCGCGTGTGGTTTCCGGCCATCGACCTCACGCACCTCTACAACGGGCGCGACTACACCGCCTTCGGATCCCTGTTCGGCGTTCGGGACACCACCTCGTTCCGCCCACTCGCCGATCACCGCGGTCTCCCCCCTGACGTGTCGAAGGAAGTCCGCGCCGACTTCGAGCCGTGGAGTGATGAGCTGCACAGCGAGTCCTGGATCACCTGGGCGGAGCTGACGGCCGCCGACTGGGACGAGGTCGCGAACGAGGTCGACAGCTGCATTCACGAGTACCGCCGGAACACTGACGGCAGCTGGAAGATGCACGGGCGGAACACCGACCTCACCCGCTTTGTCGAACTCTCGGGCTTCACCGATGCCCAGCGGCTCCACTGGGCGGGCACGGCCTACCCGGAGAACACCGAGTGGCCGGACGGCGACCGCCTCTTCCGCGTTGGCCGCCTGCGCCGGAAGGACGCCGTACCCGACAGCGAATGGCGCGCCGTCTGGTCGGTCATGCGCACGCTGGCGGACCTGCACGGCGACGAGGGAGTCCGTCTGGTCGTCTGGTTCGACTGCTGACCCGGACAAAAGTGAAACCCCTTCCGATCTGCTGTTACAGCAGATCGGAAGGGGTTTCACTTCCAGTGGCGGCGCCAGGGTTCGAACCTGGGTAGGCGAAGCCGGCAGATTTACAGCGGGCCGCGTCTGCCCCGTCTCACCTGGTGTTTTCCCGCACATGGGCGGCGTTGGGGCACACCCGGGGGAAGTCTCTGAAGTGATCTCCTCAGCTGGCGGGCGACTCATGCAGCGTCGACGGGAACACCACCCTGCCGATTCCGGTATCAACGGTTGCCGAGTCTTCCGGCGAAGGCACCTCTGAGAGTTCCTTCCAAGTCGCAAGGGCCAGCTGGCTCAGGCCAGGCATGGATCGTGAGTGAACCGCGCCACGTGAGCGGCTTTGCGCGAGGTTCCGCGGCCGCCAGTCGCCCGTAGCGTGTCGCCGGCGGCTGTTCAGGGGCGGGGCGGTCTCGATCTGCAATGCATGTTCCAAGGCGAGTCCGCAGACTCCCGAGCCCCTTGCCGCGGCCAGCGACTGCTCCTCCTCGGGAGCCGCGGGGAGCAACAGGGGCCAGCGAAGCACGACCACTCGCTCCCAGAGTTCGGGCGGCACTGTGTTGGCCAAGTGATGGCTTTCGCCTACAGGGAGATCCCTCAAACGACGCTCAGCCTCCTGCGTCTGCCCGACGTAGCAAAGCCCCACGCCAGAGGCGAACACCCCGTATAGCACGGGCCCAGCTATCGGAGGCTCCCCGGCATGAGCCTCGGTCAGGAGACCTCCGACTCGGTGCGCGAACTGAAACCGGCGCTCCTGCCAACGAGCCAGAAGCGAGGCATCGGCTAGCAGCCTTGCCAGCGATGTCCTCCAACTGTGGTACGCATCTTCCAGCGGTTCATCCTTCACCTGCGTCAGTCTGAGGCAGGCCCTCAGCCCTGTCTCCAGGCCCAACGCTTCCGCTCCTAGCCCAGCCGCCGGGCGGGACGCGACCATCAGCGCCGCCAAGGTATACCCCCGTAGTGCTGGCGGACATCAGGGCGCACCTAGACCGTCAACAGAGCATCGGCAGCCCCTTGTTCCGCCGGAAGCCCCAGCGCCCCAGCCTGGCCAGAACTACCTCGCTGGAGCGCCCACTCCGACCTCAGTCCGCGCGCCGGGACAGCTAGGCATCCTGCTGGGTGCGCGGACCGGTACTGCGCACTTCCTCTGATCTTGGCCGCGGACTGGCAGTCCCCGCGATCGAAGTCACGCAAACGACTACCAATTGCTGGTCCGATGCTTCAGCATGTGAGTCCGGAAAGCTGCCGCCCCACCGGTGACTCTCTGACGCGGGAACACCAGTTCCCCCAGATGATAGGCGCTATCTTCGAAATGTGGGGTCCCTTGTCCGGATTGGGTTCTAACATAGGACATATTTTTGACGGGTACAGCCGCAAAGCGCGCCTCACCCCGGCACTCATAGGCTCCTTTCCACTGATACTCGTATGCCTTGCACTAACCCCGAATTTGGTGAATTGGAAAAGGCTATGGCTCATCGTGGTGGCCAGCGGTGTAGTGATTCTCGTGGACCAGTTGGTGAGGGATCGCGGACGCGCCATCCAGCCCACCCTTTGGTCCTCTTGGGGCGGCCCTCCAACAACCCTGGCCTTGCGGCATAACGGGGCGAAGAATAATACTCTGCTGATCCGCCGACACCAGAAACTCAGCACCCTTCTAGACCAACAAATGCCCTCCAAGAGGCAGGAAGTCCGCAATCCAGCCAAGGCGGATGAGGTATACGAGGCCGCCATCAGGTACCTGATATCCCAGACCCGAGACACCACCAAGTTTCGGCTCATATTTCTCGAAAACTGTCACTACGGATTCAGACGCAACATGCTTGGCATGCGCACAATCGGATTGTCGATCTCATTGGCCGTCTGCGTCGCAGGATCAGCCGGAGTCGCGGCCTCGCGTTACGGACTACTGATTTGGCAACCCGGTTTTGCCCTGGTGTCTTGCGCCAGTCTGGTGCTTACCTTGTTCTGGTGGAAGATCGTAAGCACTAAGTGGGTCAGGTCGGCGGCCGATGATTACGCCGAACGCCTTCTTGACGCCCTAGACGTACTCCCACTTTCCATACAAGAGGACCCACCGGGCAGCAATTAAATCAGGTCACCTAGCTGAAACGAGAAAGGGGCATTCAGTATGTACGAAGTTGATTTCCTGCCAGTAGAAAGTGAATCGGGGCCCGGATCAAAGAGTGGCGACGCCATCGCCACACGATTCACCGTAGAATCCGAGCAGAGAAACGCCGTGGTAGTGATCGACGGCGGCTTCTCTCATATTGGCGAAAACTTGGCCAACCACATTAACAAGTACTACGAAACAGACGTTGTCGACCTCGTGATCTCAACCCACCCGGACGCTGACCACCTAAACGGGCTCTCAACACTGATTGAAAAAGTGCAGGCAAAAGAGCTTTTGATCCATCAACCCAGGGTGCATACGCGCGATGTGAGCGATTTCAGCAATTTGGAGGCCCTGGACTCCTTGATTTCGCTGGCCAAATCTCGCGGTGTTAAAATCACTGAGCCGTTCACTGGTCTAAGTCGATTCGACGGGCAGTTTTCAGTACTCGGCCCTACGCTTCACTACTACGAGGAGCTACTAGAGCAGCACTTGGCCGAGGCACAAGGCGGCCTATCTCACTCCTCAAAGACGAGTTTCAGCTCAGCGGTCCGGGGCCTACTCTCGAAGACGCTGTCTTACCTGCCGATTGAGACGCTGGGTGAAGACGGGGAGACAAGCCCACGGAACAACACTTCCGTAATCAGCCTTCTACGCGCAGGGGGCGACAGGCTGATGTTCACAGGAGATGCCGGCATCTCGGCCCTCGGTGCGGCATGCACGGAGTACGAACGTCTCGTGGGGGCCTTCTCCGCCATGCCGCTCAACTTTTTTCAAGCACCACACCACGGAAGTCGCAGGAACCTTAGCCCATCGGCGCTAGACAGAATCCTCGGGGAGCGCGGGGCGCCCCACTCTGAAGTCACTTCGTTCATTAGTTCGGCGAAGATTTCAGAGAAGCACCCATCACCTAAGGTGGTAAATGCTCTCAGTCGGCGAGGCTGCCAGGTTTTCGCAACTGAGGGTCGCACCATATCGCATCACTCGAACGATGCCCCAACACGACAGAACTGGACGGCCTTGGTCCCGTTCGCCCCCCTCGCCGAGGATGACGACTAGCCATCGCATAATGGCTAGTAGAGTCGCCTCGCCGCAGGGCATTCATTTATGCGCGGTGAGACGCTTGCAAGATTGCGAGGACGGTGACCGGGTCGCCCTCGTAGAGCAAGTGCGGCTCTTCAGGCGTGGGCGGCTCGAACCTGGTGCGGTAGCGCTGGAGGTCGCTTTCCGCGAAGTAGATCGCGTTCGGGTCATTCGCGTGGAACTCGTTTCGCTTGCTGACCCTCTCCCAGAGTTCTTCATGGGTGGCTGCGAGGTAGACGAGCACGGGGGCCGCGCCAGCGTCGGTGGCAATGGTTTGCCACTTGGCGCGGTCCTCGGGAGTCCAGAAGCCGTGGTCGACTACGACATCGTGTCCGGCTGAGGAAGCCATGACCACCGAGGTGTTCGAGACCATCCGCTACACCGCCGACACCGTCGTCACCACCACCGACGGGCACGTCCTCCTCATCCAGCGGGGCTGGGACCCCTACGAGGGCCACTGGGCCCTGCCCGGCGGACACGTCGACCCCGGCGAGACCAGCCGCACCGCCGCCGCCCGCGAACTCGCGGAAGAGGCCGGCGTTCACGCCTCGCCGCAGGAACTGGTACAGGTCGGCACGTTCGACCAGCCCGGCCGCGACCCCCGCGGCCGGTACGTCACCGTCGCCTACCACCTCACCGTCCTCCCCGGAACGCCCATCAAAGCCGGCACCGACGCCCGCCAGGCCCAGTGGTGGCCCCTGAACTCCCTGCCCCCGCTCGCCTTCGACCACGCCGACATCATCCGCACCACCACCCACACCCAGTAGCGCGCGGGAGAACACCCCGCCAGCACGCCGACGGCGGCCCCCATCCGACCAAGAACCGGGGCCGCCGTCGTCTACCAGTACTCACGAGAGTTCGAGACGCCTGCGCTCCTCACAGTCAAGTGCGAAGTCAGATATGAGGAACTTCAGCCGTCCGGCAGCGTTCAGGCGACGGGCCGGTGGATCGCTCAAGTAGTCGTTCATGCGCTGCCAGTCCATGCGGTCCTCGGGAAGGTCTTCGTACCAAGCAACGCCCCGGGAATTGCATCCGTTGCACAGCAGGCCCCGGACGCACCCGCCACCAATGGCCCATGCTGCGTCAGAAGGCCAACAGCATTTGTGATCATGATCGATGTGCCAGTAGGAGACGGTTGATTGTCCCTGGGGACCGCTCCCGCATAGGGCGCAAACGCCTCCTTGGAAATCCAGGATGGCTATCACGTCGCTCGCTGTGAGGTTGTACCGGCGGCCTTGGCGAGCTATCCGGCTACAGCTAGGGCAGTGCCCCCCTTTGCGTCCACCTTCTTCTCGGTACGTGACGGTGACACCGCACCCTGCACACGCGCACAGCGTTTCGCGCGATATGGGGATCCCGTAACTGCTCATCCCACGACGGTAGCCGGAAGCTCTGACATCGCTTCGACCGCTCACGGCCACTCGCCCTCGGCCGTCACACCAGCCGGTCGACGTCTTATCGCGATCCCACGCAGACACGCCGAAAGCGGCCCCGCTCGCCAAAGTCTGGGGCCGCCTTCGTCTGCCAGCACTCAACGCAGAACTGGAGGCATCCAGCATGACCCAACCCATCCCCATCCGGCGAGTGCCGGGCCAAGCCGTGCGGGCTGTTGCCCTGTGCGCCGGGTACGGCGGTCTGGAGACCGCGCTCGGTGCCGGCATCGGCGCGGTGCCGGTCGCCTACGCCGAGAACGACCCCTACGCGGCGACCGTGTTCGCCGCGCATCACCCCGGGGTGCCGAACCTCGGTGACATCACCCGCACCGACTGGGAGCAGGTGCGGGACCTGTACGCGCCGGACGTGATCGGTGCCGGTTTTCCCTGCCGCAACATCAGCAACGCCGGACGGAAGGACGGGATCAGTGGCCAGTGGTCGAAGGTCTGGAAGAACGTGGCTGAAGCTGTGGGCGTCGTTCGACCCCGCTACGTCTTCCTGGAAAACGTGGCGGCGCTCCGCTCGCGGGGGCTGGACGTCGTCGCCCAGGACCTGGCCGCGATCGAGTATGACATCCGGTGGACATGTCTACGAGCTGGTGACCCCGAAACCGGCGCCCCGCACGAACGCGACCGCTGGTTCGCCGTCGCCCATCCCGCTGATGCCGACCCCCACCACCTCCGACGGCACTGGCGGACCTGGCACCAGCCCGAAACGACGGGGCGGGCTGAACCTGCGCACCGCCGTGACCCGGCTGCCGGCGCCCCCGCCCGAGTCCTGAGCCTGGTCCCGACACCGGCTGCTCGGGACTGGCGATCGGGCGCCTCCAACCTGCTCGACCGCAACGCACGCCCGCTCAACGAGTTCGTCGTCAACCGGCTCCCCTACAGCGAGCACTGGGTCTCCACGGACGGCATCGACTACGGGCCTGCCATCCGCCGCTGGGAGCAGATCACCGGCCGGGCGGCGCCCTGCCCCACCGAACCCGGCACCCGGGGCAACCGGCGCCTGTCGCCGCTGTTCACGGAATGGCTCATGGGCTTGCCGGCCGGCTGGGTCACCGCTGTCCCCGGCATTCCTCGCAAGGAACAGCTCCGCATCCTCGGCAACGGTGTCATCCCCCGCCAGGCCCACTACGCCTACGCCCAACTTCTCGGAGCCGCACCGGCCCCGTGGAACACCACCATCCCCCTGGTGGAGGCCGCATGAACACCCACCTGACCGCAGCCCTCGGCCTGGCCGCACGCGGCGTTCCGGTACTGCCGCTGCGAGCAGGAAAGGTCCCATTCGGGAACTGCCGAGCCTGCCGGAACAACGCCTGCGGCGGCCGGCCGAGCATGAAGACCCCCGGCCCCTGCGAGTGCTCGCGCCCGTGCCACGCCTGGGCCGCCGCCACGACCGACCGCACCACCTTGACCGGGGCCGGATGGGCGTCGGCTTGGCGGCAGGCCGGTGCCGTGGCCTACCACCCTGGTGGCGTCGAACTGACTGTGGTCGACCTGGACGACACCAGCGCCATCGCGTGGGCCCGTGCGACGCTCCCCGCCACCCACACCGTGTCCACCACGCGGGGCGAACACTGGATCTACCGGGGCGCTATGCAGTCCGCGAACGGTGTGCGGCCCGGCGTCGACATCAAGTCCACGATGTCCTATGCCCGGTGGCTGGGTCCCGGCATCGGCACCGCGGTCCCGCTCCCCGAGACCGTCCGTGCCCTGGTCGCAAGCAAGCCGTCGCCGGTTCGGCCCGTCACCGCACCCGTGCCAGCCAGGGGCGGCGAGTGCCGTCACCGCTCCCCCGCGTACCTGGACCGCGGCATCGCCATGGCCGAGCAGCGCATCACTGCCGCCACCACCGCCGTGCATGCCACCGTCTACCGCACCTTCCTCGCCGTGCTCTCCACGCACGGCGGGTGCGGCTGCCTGACCGACTCCCACATGCAGCGCCTGTTCACCGCCGCCCAGACCAAGGGTGAGTCCGCCCGGCACTGCGCTGACGCCTGGGGCAACGCCCTCGCCCGACTGGGGATGTGACCGTGTCCGACGACGAGAAGAACCCCGCCCGCGAGGTCATCACCGACTACGCGCAGTCCCACTTCCGGTACTTCCGGACCGCCGACGGCACCGTCTACGCCCAGCGCAACGGCCATCCCGTCGCCCGCCCCATCCGCTCCCAGGGCACCACCGGCAGCCACCGCCAGGAACTCATGGTCGGCATGTTCAAGGACGGAACCGGCGTCTTCAACGGCACCGCCCTCAAGGAGGCACTCGACTTGATCGAAGCACTCGCCCTCACCGAGACCACCCAGCCCGTGCACATCCGCGTCGCCCCCGGCTTCGACGGCGCCACGTGGCTGGACCTCGGACGGGCCGACGGGAAGTCCGTCCGCATCCACCCCACCGGCTGGGACATCACCGTCCCCGACCCCCGGGAGGTGTGCTGGCGGCGCACCCAGCTCACCGGCGAACTCCCGCTACCGGCCAAGGACACGCAGGGCAAGGGCATCGACCTCCTGCTCAGGTTGTGCAACTTCGCCACCGCCGAGACCGAGTGCCTGGCCATCGCCTGGCTCGTCGGCTGCCTCGGCCCCTCCGTGCCCGTCCCGGCACCGTTCCTGACCGGGCCGCAGGGGGCGGGGAAGTCGACCGGCGGGCGGATGCTCGTACGCATCGTGGAGGGCATGAGCGGGGACCTGCGCCGGGCCCCGAAGGACGAGGAGAACCTGATCGCCGCCGTCGCGGCGGGCTGGGTGACCGCGCTGGACAACCTCTCCCACATGACGCCGGACCTCTCCGACGCGATGTGCTGCATCGTCACCGGAGCCGAGTCCGTGAAGCGCGCGCTGTTCACCGACGGGGACGTGCACCGGGCCCGCTACCGCCGCCCCCTGCTCCTGACCGGCATCGACGTCGGCGTCATCCGCCCCGACCTCGCCGAACGCCTCCTGCCCCTGCGGCTGGAACGCCCGACCGTGCGGCGGACCGAGGCGGAGCTGTGGAGCGAGTTCGAAGAGGCCCTGCCGGTCATCCTCGGCTCGCTCCTCGACCTCACGGTCAACGTCCGGGCCGCCGAGGCCGAGACGCCGACCGATCTGCGGATGGCCGACTTCGCGCACCTCTGCGCCCAGCTCGACACCGCCACCGGCCTCGGAGCGCTCGCCGCATACCGGGCCAGCCTGGACGACCTCAACGACGACGTCATCGAAGGCGACCTGCTCGCGCAGACGGTCCTCAGGCACGCCGAGGACATCGCCCCGGGCGGTGAGCAGCGGATGACGTCCACGGAGTGGCTGCACCACCTCAGCCGCCTCTACAGCGGCGACGAACTCCGTCCCCTGCCCAAGGGGTGGCCGACCACCGGCAAGGTGCTCTCCGACCG